>NZ_JBVIAH010000003.1:397235-421902 GCF_055574035.1 Streptomyces sp. NPDC030021 | reverse complement strand
TTCCTTTGCTCCCCCCCTCGACGAAACCCCCACCCCCCCCCCCCCCCCCCCCCCCCCCCCCCCCCCCCCCCCCCCCCCCCTTCCCCCCCCCGGGCCTGCGTACGTCAGGTATTTCCCGGTAGCCGTGTCGTGCCGGGACATATCCCTGCCGGTGAATGCCTGCCGATCTTCAATTCTTTCCCCATTACCGCGGGGCAGGCCCTTTTGACCGAAGGCCGGCCACCCGGCCGCGCACCCTCACCCTGACCTCGGCCGCACAGACGCTGCGTGCCACACTGGGGATCCCTACCGTCTGCGTACGTGCCTCGACCGGGCCGCGAACAAGGAGGCCCTGGTGGTCCTGGCATCGACTACGTCGGTGGTGACGAGCGGCACCCTGGTCGCCGCCGTGCCGGTGGCCCTCCTGGCCGGCGTCATCTCGTTCTTCTCGCCCTGCGTGCTGCCGCTCGTCCCGGGATACCTCGGCTACGTCACCGGTCTTTCCGCCTCCTCACTGAGCCCCGAGGCACGTGAGGAAAAGCGTGGCCGGATGCTTCTGGGCGCGCTCCTCTTCGTGCTCGGATTCTCGGCTCCATTTGTCACCCAGGGCGCCTTCTTCGGATTCTTCGGCCTCACCCTTTCCCCGTACAAGGACACGCTCGATGTAATTCTGGGGAGCCTTACGATCCTGTTCGGGCTCGCCTTCATGGGATTCCTCCCGGGTTTCACACAGCGCGACTTCCGGATCCACCGGAAGCCCGCAGCCGGACTGCTCGGCGCACCGGTTCTCGGCTTCACGTTCGGACTCGGCTGGTCGCCTTGCATGGGCCCGACCCTCGGAGCCGTGATGAGCCTGTCCATGGGGCAGGAGAGCGCGGGCCGGGGCGCACTCCTCATGTCCTTCTTCTGCCTGGGCCTGGGCGTTCCCTTCATCCTCGCGGCCGTCGCGTTCCGCCGGTCGATGAAGGCATTCGGCTGGGTCAAACAGCACTACGCGCTGGTGCTCAGGATCGGCGGAGGATTCCTCATCGCGGTCGGAGTACTCCTCGTCACCGGGCTGTGGAGCGACTTCGTCTACCAGCTGCAGATCTGGCTGCCCGCCTCCAACGCGGTCGGGATCTGAGCGGGGGCGACGTCTCTCGTGGGTGTCTGATCGGCCCTGTGCGCCCCTTCACGTGAAAGCGCCTCCGACGGGGCGGGAACGAGGATCTCGACGGTCCTCGTTCTCGCCGGTCGGAGGCGCTTCCCGGTTTCCTGGCCACCCGGGGGTCAGCCGGGACTAGCCCAGCGGGTGCATCCAGCCGTGGGTGTCGGCGCTGTGGCCGGTCTGGAGTTCCAGCAGCGCCTTGCGCAGGCGCATGGTGACCTGGCCCGGCTCGCCGTCGCCCTGGGTCCAGTTGGCGCGCTCGGACTTGACCGAGCCGACCGGGGTGATGACGGCGGCGGTGCCGCAGGCGAACACCTCGGTGAGGGTGCCGTTCTCGTTGTCGCGCTGCCAGTCCTCGGTGGTCAGGCGGCCCTCCTCGGCGGTGTAGCCGAGGTCGCGGGCGATGGTGAGGAGGGAGTCGCGGGTGATGCCGGGAAGGAGCGATCCGGTGAGCTCCGGGGTGACGATGCGGTCGCCGTACACGAAGTACAGGTTCATCCCGCCCATCTCCTCGATCCAGCGGTGCTCGACGGCGTCGAGCCAGACCACCTGGTCGCAGCCGTGCGAGGCAGCCTGGGCCTGCGCGACCAGCGAGGCCGCGTAGTTGCCGCCGGTCTTCGCGGCACCGGTGCCGCCCTTGACCGCGCGGACGTAGTCCTCGGAGAGCCAGACGGAGACGGGCTTGACGCCACCGGGGAAGTACGCGCCGGCGGGCGAGGCGATGACGATGAAGAGGAACTCGTTCGCCGGGCGGACACCGAGGCCGACCTCGGAGGCGAACATGAAGGGGCGCAGGTAGAGGGAGGCCTCGCCGGAGTCCGGCACCCAGGCGCGGTCCTGCTTGATCAGCGAGTCGCAGGCCTCGATGAACAGCTCGACCGGCAGCTCCGGCATCGCCATGCGGCGGGCGGAGGCCTGGAAGCGGGCGGCGTTGGCCTCGGGGCGGAACGTGGCCACGGTGCCGTCGGGCTGCCGGTAGGCCTTGAGCCCCTCGAAGATCGTCTGCGCGTAGTGCAGGGTCATGTTCGCCGGGTCGATCGAGAGCGGCGCGTACGGGACCAGCTCGGCATCGTGCCAGCCGCGACCCTCGGTCCACTTGATCGTCACCATGTGGTCGGTGAAGTGGCGGCCGAAGCCGGGGCTGGCCAGGATCGCCTCGCGCTCCGCATCGGACAGCGGGTTCGAGGAGGGCTTGAGCTCGATCGTGGGCGTCGTCATGAGTGCTTGTCCTTCACCGGTTGTGTATGGCGGACCGCGCTCACGGCGTACTAGGACGTCCGAGCTTCCCCGCATTCCGCGGCCTCGCGTTCGATTATCGCGCGCGGGCAGGCTTCGGAGAAGCGGGGAGCGGCCCAGGGGAGATGGTGGCACCCGGGGCCGCGCAGGAGAAGCCGCCGGGTCCCATTGTGCCCCGGCGGCTTCCTGAGGTGGAGCTGCCGGGTCAGCCGGCTACGCGGGCGGCGAGGGCGTCGCCGATCACGTCGGTGGAGCGGAAGGTTCCGTCGCGCTCCGCCAGGTCGGCGGAGACCGCGTCCTCGATGCGGACGGCCTGGGCCTCGTAACCCAGGTGGCGCAGCAGGAGGGCGACGGAGAGGATCGTCGCGGTCGGGTCGGCCTTGCCGGTGCCGGCGATGTCCGGGGCCGAGCCGTGGACGGGCTCGAACATGGACGGGAAGGCGCCGGTCGGGTTGATGTTCCCGGAGGCGGCGAGGCCGATCCCGCCGGTCACGGCGGCGGCCAGGTCGGTGAGGATGTCACCGAAGAGGTTGTCCGTGACGATGACGTCGAAGCGCTCGGGCTGGGTGACGAAGAAGATCGTCGCGGCGTCGACGTGCAGGTAGTCGGTGGTGACCTCGGGGTACTCCTGGCCGACCTTGTCGAAGATGTTCTTCCACATGTGGCCCGCGTACACGAGGACGTTGTTCTTGTGGACCAGCGTCAGCTTCTTGCGGGGGCGGGCGTTCGCCCGCTCGTACGCGTCACGGACGACGCGCTCGACGCCGTACGCGGTGTTGATGCTGACCTCGGTGGCCACCTCGGCGGGGGTGCCGGTGCGCAGGCTGCCGCCGTTGCCGGTGTACGGACCCTCGGTGCCCTCGCGGACCACGACGAAGTCGATCTCCGGGCGGCCGGCGAGCGGGGTGGCCGTGTTCGGGAACAGCTTCGACGGGCGCAGGTTGATGAAGTGGTCGAAGGCGAAGCGGAGCTTCAGCAGCAGACCGCGCTCCAGCACGCCGGACGGGACCGAGGGGTCGCCGATGGCGCCGAGCAGGATCGCGTCGTGGTGCTTGAGGGCTTCGAGCTCCGCTTCCGGGAGGGTCTCACCGGTGCGGTGCCAGCGCTGGGCGCCGAGATCGTATTGCTTGGTCTCCAGCTTCACATCCTGGGGCAGGACCGCGGTAAGGACCTTGAGTCCCTGAGCCACGACTTCCTGGCCGATGCCATCACCGGGGATCACTGCGAGATTGATGCTGGTCGACATGACGGAACCGTACTCCGTGTCCCAGCCCTCAGACATTCTGCGTCCACCATGTGGACCTATGTGAACGCAGAACGTCTCGGGCGGCGCAGGTCAGTGGCCGGTCGATCCGCCGTTGTCGCGGCGGTCGAGGGCGCGCTGGAGAGCGGCGGCGGCGTTCTTGCGGTCGTCGGCCGAGGCGGAGGTGTGGCGGACGCGGCGGGTGGCGGTGGAAGCGGTCATGGTGATCGACTCCTTGAGATCACGGCGTGGCGGGGCCACGGATGAGGGGTTCCTTCAAGGCGCCGGAAGAGGCGGGGAGCGGTGCGCCGCAGGGGTTGCCTGCCAGGGGCGCGCGCTCTCGACCGCCATTCGCCTGATCGGCGAGACGTTCGGCTTCTACAAAGCTAGGCCAGGTCCCGTTGTATGTCTCGGCAATTACTCGGGCTTCCTACTATCTGAGACGCGCGGCCCCCCGGAAAGCCCCGTCCGGAGGGTTCGTTTCAGCCCTTCTCGGAACGAAGTTCCCTGATCAGAGCCCTCACGGCGAGAGTTGAGGCCGATTCCGCCGTAGTGACGTATCCCACCTGTCTCACCGGCCCCCCAGGGCCCAGATCGGTGATGTCCACCGCCTCGGTCGCCTCCCTCAGGGACAGCTCGGGCATGATCGCCATACCGAGCCCGCGGCCGACCATGGTCAGCACCATCGCGTCGTCCTCCGCCTTGACCGTCGCCCGCGGGATCCACTCCTGGGCCCGCCACCAGGAGCGGGTGTAGGAGCCGCAGTTCTCGTCCCAGTCCATCAGCGGCAGGCCCTTCGGGTCCGGGTGCCCGGCCGGGTGGACCAGCCGGTACGCCTCCTGCGCCAGCACCCCGGTCAGCAGGCCGGGAGTCACGTCCTGCGAGCCGCCCAGCGTGGCGATGCCCAGGTCGGCGCGGCCCGCCACCACTTCCCCGGCCGCGCCGGCGCCGATCTCGCGCACCACGCGGACCTCGGGGCGGATGCCCGGGTGCCGGGCCGTCAGCCGCTCCAGCGCGGGCGGCAGCAGGTGCAGGGCCGCACTGCGGAACGCGGCGATCCGCAGTACCCCCTCCACCGCGCCGCGGCCCGCGCCCCGGGCCTCCGCGCCGAGGACCTCGTACATCCGCAGGATCCGGCGGGCGAGGGCGACGGCCCGCTCCCCCGCCGGGGTGGGGGTGGCCCCGGCGCGGCCGCGCTCGAAGAGCACCGCGCCGACCTTGGCCTCGCTGCCGCGCACCGAGTGGGAGACGGCCGACTGGGTGAGGCCGAGCGCGGCCGCGGCGGCGGAGAAGCCTCCGCTGTCGCAGACGGCGGCCAGGATCCTCAGCTCCTGGGGCAGCAGGTCGGTCACGGGGGCCCTCACCTCGTTCTATGAGCAGCATTCATGGATCTGCGGGTTCCATGAACGCAACCCCCTGCCCGGGCCGGCCATTCCTTCCTAGCGTCGGGCCCATGACCACGAACACCGCTTACGCCGTCCACCAGATCGCCCGCCCCACCGGCTTCCCCACCGCCGGGGACTTCACCTACGCCGCTTCCCCGGTCCCGGAGCCGACGCCCGGCACCGCGCTCGTCGAGAACCTCCTGCTCTCGGTGGACCCGTACCACCGGGGGTTGATGGACGGCGGCGAGGGCGGCTTCGAGCTGAACACCCCGCTGGAGGGCCGCTCGGTGGGCCGGGTGCTCGCCTCCCGCGACCCGGGGCTGCGCGAGGGCGACCTGGTCTTCCACCGCGCGGGCTGGCGGACCCACGCCCTGGTCACCCTCGGCGTGGACGGGACGCGCAAGCTGCGGGGCCACGACGGCATCCCGCCGGAGGCCTACCTCTCCATCCTGGGCGGCACCGGCCTGACCGCGTACGCGGCCCTCACCCGGACGGCGGCCCTGCGGAGCGGCGAGGACCTCTTCGTCTCCGCCGCCGCGGGCGGGGTCGGCACGGCCACCGGCCACATCGCCCGGCTGCTGGGCGCCCGGCGGATCATCGGCAGCGCGGGCTCGGCGGCCAAGGTCCGCCACCTCACCGGCGTACTCGGCTTCGACGCGGCCTTCGACTACCACGACGGGCCGGTCGGCGAGCAGCTCGCGCAGGCCGCCCCGGACGGTATCGACGTCTACGTGGACAACGTCGGCGGGGACCACCTGGAGGGGGCGATCGACGCGCTGCGCGAGTACGGGCGGGTCGCCTGGGTGGGCGCGATCTCGATGTACAACGGGGACCGCTCGCCGGCCGCGCCCCGCAACCTCTTCGAGGTCGTACACAAGTCCCTTCGCCTGGAAGGGGTATTGGTTCGCAATCACACCAATCTGCAGGACGAGTTGGAGGACTTCCTGGTCCCTCATCTGCGCAGCGGCCGGATCGGTACCGACACCACCGTTGTCCAGGGCTTTGACCGGACGGTGGAGGCCTTCCTGGGCATGCTGCGCGGGGATAACCTGGGCAAGATGCTGGTCCGGATCGACGGCTGATTCCAGCCACCTTTATGTTCACCGTTTTCTTACCGCACGGATGTAGACCTTTGATCCGGGCGCCGCCACTCTTGCCGTCGATGTGCCGCCGGGGCACTTGAGTTGGAGGCGAGAAGCCAGTGACACCGATCAGCCGCAGAGGTTTCGTGGGAATCGGCGCCGGGCTCGTGGCGGGCGCCACCCTGCCCGTGGTCACACCGACGACAGCGGCCGCGGCCGCCGCGACCGGCACCATCACCGATGTGAAGCACGTGGTGATCCTGATGCAGGAGAACCGCAGCTTCGACCACTACTTCGGCAGGCTGAAGGGCGTCCGCGGGTTCGGCGACCGCGCCGCCGGCAACATCCCGGGCGGCTGGGGCATGTTCAACCAGCCCAACTGGGGCGGCCGCCAGTACCCGTGGAGGCTGTCCGCCACCCCGCCGGCGGGCGGCGCGGACGGCGAGACCCTGGCCCAGTGCACCGGCGACCTCCCGCACAGCTGGACCTCGCAGCACGCCGCCTGGAACAAGGGCCGGATGGACAACTGGGTCACCGGCGTCGGCAATGTCCGCACCCTCGGCCACCTGGACCGCGGGGACATCCCCTTCCACTACGGCCTCGCCGACAACTACACGGTCTGCGACGCGTACTTCTGCTCCGCCCTCAGCGCGACCGGCCCGAACCGCACCTTCCTGTGGAGCGGCAAGATCGATGCCACCAGCAAGGACGGCGGCGACGAGTCCGGGCTGACCTGGGAGACGTACGCGGAGGCCCTGCAGCGCGCCGGGATGTCCTGGAAGGTCTACCAGAACGCCCAGGACAACTACGGCGACAACGGTCTCGCCTACTTCAAGAACTTCACCGACGCGGCCCCCGGAAGCCCGCTGTGGGACCGGGGCATGGGCTCGGTCCCCAAGGTCACCGGCTCCACCCCGGACGACATCGCGGCCGCGATACGCGCCGACGTCCTGGCGGGCACCCTCCCCCAGGTGTCCTGGGTCGTGGCCAACGAGGCCTTCTCGGAGCACCCCTACGCCCCTCCCGGCGACGGCGCCCACTTCGTGGACCTGGTCTACCGCGCCCTCGCCGCCGACCCCGAGGTCTTCGACTCCACGGTCCTCTTCCTCAACTACGACGAGAACGACGGGTTCTTCGACCACGTCCCGCCGCCGGTCGCCCCTCCCGGCACCCCCGGCGAGTACCTCGACGGCCTCCCGATCGGCCTCGGCTTCCGCGTCCCGATGATCGTGATGTCCCCCTGGACCCGCGGTGGCTGGGTGAGCTCGGAGGTCTTCGACCACACCTCGGTGCTGCGGTTCATGGAGAAGTGGACGGCCGCCCTCGGCACCCCCGCCACCTGTCCGAACATCAGCGCCTGGCGCCGCAAGGTGGTCGGCGACCTGACCGGCGTCTTCGACTTCGCGCACCCGGTCTACGGGGTCCCCGCGGGCCTCCCCTCCACCGCCAAGGTGATCGGCCAGGCGACCTGCGCCCCGCTCCCCAACCCGGCGCCGCAGAACAACGCCCTCCCGGCGCAGGAGCCCGGCACCCGCCCGGCGCGGGCCCTCCCGTACCAGGTGAACGGCAACCTGGACCGCTTCGAGTTCGGGCCGGCCGGCCAGATCACGGCCTGGTTCTCGATGGCCAACCAGGGCGCCGAGGCGAAGCGGGCGGCGCACTTCTCGATCCATCCGCACCAGCACCGGGACACGACGGCCTGGCAGTACACCGTCGACCCGGGCGGCACCGGCAGCGACTACTTCCACATCGGCCTCGGCAACGGCTCCGGCAAGTACGACATCTCGATGCACGGGCCGAACCGCTTCCTGCGCCGCTTCATCGGCGACGCGTCGAAGCCGGGCAAGGACATCGAGGTGGCGGCCCGCTTCGCCATCGAGCCGGGCACCGGCAAGCAGGCGGTCTACTTCAAGATGAAGAACTCCTCGGGCTCCCCCGTCACCTTCACGATCCGCGCGAACGCCTACCGCACGGACGGCCCGTGGACCTACACGGTCCCGGCGAACTCCTCGCGCGAGGACTTCTTCAACGCCGTCGCCTACAGCAAGGGCTGGTACGACTTCACGATCCTGGCCGACTCCGACGGCACCTGGTCGCGCCGCTACACGGGCCACGTCGAAACGGGCGCGCCCAGCATCTCGGGCTCGTAGCGCCCCGGGCGCGCCCGGAAGACGACCGAGACACCCCTGGTGCTGTGGCCGGGAAGGTTCACCGGGTCACGACGCCCGGCACGGCAAACCTTCCCGGCCACAGCGCTAGAGCACGTCCCCGTCCCGCCAGTCGAAGTCGAGCCGCCCGGCCGGGTCCAGCCGGATCCCGCCGGGCGGCGCCCACACGTACGTGGACCCCTCCTCCTCGGGGAGCCTGACCGGCCCCTCCGGCGAGAGGGCTCCCACCCGGCCCGGCCACACCGTCCAGCCGCGGCCGAGGTAGAGCGCGGCCCCTTCCTCCGACGCCGACAACGCGCCCAGCACGTAGGCCCCTGCCACGACCTGCTCCAGCCGCGCCATGACCTGCCCGCCGAGGCCGCGGCGCCGCGCGCCGGCCCGTACGGCCACGGCCTCGACGTACCCGGTGCGCAGGGCACGCCCCTGGTGCACGACCCGCCGCATGACCACGCTGCCGTGCGCGACGAGGTCCCCGCCCGCGTCCCGGACCAGCGCGTGCATCCCGCCGAGGGCGTGCTCGAAGTCCTCGTCGGCGAAGTCGCCGTCGAAGGCCCCGTCGAGCAGGACCCGGATCTCGCGGAGCTCCGCACCGGTCAGCTCCGCGGTGTGCCGTACGAGGTTCTCCATCGGGCGACCGTATCAACGCGCACCGGCGGCCCGGGGCGGCCGCGAAAGGCCGGAAACAGCCGAGGGGTTCGAAACCCGGAGCGCTCCGGGCCCGGGCCGTCCATGGCACCCGTGGCCGTGCCCGGGCGGGCGCGCACCCGGCCCGCGTGGCGGGAGCGGGCCCAGTGGTCCACCTCGGCCGCGCCGGCGCCGCCCAGTCCGCCGAAGGTACGCATGGTGGGCGGGGGCGGGGTGGTCCACCCGCGCCCGGCGCTTGCGGACGGCCGCCGGAGCGGGGGCCTCGGCACTGCGCGCCGTCACCGCCGGGTCCACCGGCCCCAGGTCACCTCGCTGGAGGAGGGCGTTCCGCAGGAGGAATCGACCGGTGATCACCGTCTCTTAAATCGCCCGAATACCTGCATACCGGGCGGGAGGGCCTCGTACGGCCCTGGCGGCGGGCCGCGCGGCGGCGTGAAGATCTGCTCCATGTCGCCTGAGACCACACCTGAGACCGCCTCCGGGACCGCTCCTGAGACCAGGCAGTGGACGCCCACCCACGGTGATCCGTACCGCCCGGCCGCCTACCGCCCCGAACGGATGCCGCAGCCGGAATCCCTCGCGCGTGCCGCCGAGTTGCGGGCCCGGATGGACGAGCGGCGGACCGTACGCCACTTCTCCCCCGACCCGGTGCCCGAGCAGGTGGTCCGGGACGCCATCGCCTGCGCCGCGACCGCCCCCTCCGGCGCTCACCAGCAGCCGTGGACCTTCGTCCTGGTCAAGGACCCGGCCGTCCGGCAGCAGATCCGCGCGGCCGCCGAGCAGGAGGAACAGCTGTCCTACGACGGCCGGCTGGGCGACGAATGGCTCGCCGCCCTGCGTCCCATCGGCACGGACGCCGTGAAGACCCACCTCACGGAAGCCCCGGCGCTGATCGTGGTCTTCCAGCAGCGCTACTGGCTCGGCCCGGACGGCACCAAGCGCAAGCACTACTACGTCGACGAGTCGGTCGGCATCGCGGTCGGCATGCTCCTGTCCGCCCTCCACCTGTCCGGCCTGGCGGCGCTGATCCACACCCCCAGCCCCATGCGCTTCCTCAGCCACGTCCTGGACCGCCCGGAGAACGAGAAGGCCTTCGCCGTCGTCCCGGTGGGCTACCCGGCGGACGACTGCGAGGTCCCGGACCTCCTGCGCAAGTCCCTGGACCAGGTCATCGTGGAGGTGTGACGGCCTCCCCGGCGGGCGGCTCCGGGGCGGGCCCGGACTGCCCGCCGCCCAGCGCTTCCGCGAGCCGCATCCCGATCCGCACCCGGTCCTCGGACGTACCGGCGTCCATGGCGGCCCGCACCTGCCGCAGGATCAGCCAGTCCCGCACCACCTTGGCGACCCCGAGCACGGCCGCCGTCACGATCGCCGCGGTCAGCATCAGTGAGCCCTCCGCGCCGTGGCGTACGACGCGTGACAGGGCCCGCGCCGCAGAGTGACGAAGGCTCCGCCCATCGCGATCTCACCGGGGAACCACGGTCGGTCCCGCAGCCGCTCGGCGATCCGGTCCGGCCGCTCCGCCAGACCACTGCGCCGCAGCCGCCGTTCGAGTTCGTCCCGTTCCACGCCGCAGCACCACTCGACGACCACGTCTCCGCCGCCGTGGGTGTAGACGTTCGCCGATCCGTGCACGGCCCCAGCAGCGACCAGTAGTCCTGGGCGCCGCAGCAGCCTGCTGTTCAGCCAGTCCTGCGCCAAGACCGATCCGGGATCGCCCCCTGCGCCGGTGCGCCCCCTGAGCCCCGCCGCCTCGACAGGGTGCAGGCGATGACGGTTGCGCCGCCACAGTTGCGTCAGCCCGTCACCGTGCTCCGGCAGCAGCGGGCGCCAGCCCGGGTAGGGGTGCACCAGCGCCACCGTTGCCCGTCCCTGCAGCTGATTCAGCGCCCAGCTGCCGCCCATCGGGACGATGCGCAGCCCCGGCACCCCGCGCAGTCCGCCATAGTGCTCGTCGATGCGCGGCAGCACCGTGGACAGGACCCGGTCAGCCATCGCCGGATGCAGGACGAGTGCCAGACCGGCGCGGGTCGGCCGGGCGGAGGTGAAGCCCAACAGGGCACCGTCACGGCGCTCGTGTTCCCGGAGCCCGTCGGCGAGCTCGGCCACCAGAAGCGATTCGAGAGCGCGCTGCGCCTCGTCCTCGGGCTCCGGGACCGGTTGGCGGCGGGTGATCAGGCCGGCTTCGGCCCAGCCGAGGCAGGTGCGGTGCGGCAGGCCGGTGGCCTCACGGCAGATGGTCGCCACGCGGTGGCGGTTGTCGGTGCGCCTGGACATACGTCTCCCCGGGCGTCGTCCCGGCACGGACGCGTAGAGGTCTCGTATCTCCTGGCAAACCCCCCACCCCGTACGGGAACTCGTCAGAGCCCTCGGCTCCCTCGGGAAGCCGGGCCCGAGTCCTGGAGCGTGTCGCCGTACACGACAACTGCAGTCAGATTACCAGGACTTGCCGGAGGGGGAAATGGATACCGCCCCCGCTCCGGACTTGGGGGTGCCGGAGCGGGGGCGGGGTCACTGGGGGCCGGGATCAGCCCATGTGGGGGTACGCGTAGTCGGTCGGCGCGACCAGCGTCTCCTTGATCGAGCGGGTGGAGGTCCAGCGCATCAGGTTCGACGCGGCGCCCGCCTTGTCGTTCGTACCCGAGGCGCGGCCACCGCCGAAGGGCTGCTGGCCGACGACGGCGCCGGTGGACTTGTCGTTGATGTAGAAGTTGCCCGCCGCGAAGCGGAGCTTCTCCATCGCGTCCGCGGCCGCGTACCGGTCCGCCGCGATGATCGAGCCGGTCAGCGCGTACGCCGAGACGGACTCCATCTGCGCCAGCATCGCGTCGAAGTCGGCGTCCTCGTAGACGTGGACCGCCAGGATCGGGCCGAAGTACTCGGTCGTGAAGACCTCGTTCTCCGGGTCGGTGCACGCGATGACGGTCGGGCGGACGAAGTAGCCCTCCGAGTCGTCGTAGGTGCCACCGGCGATGATCTCGCAGGTCGGGTCGGCGATCGCACGGTCGATCGCGGCCTTGTTCTTCGCGAAGGAACGCTCGTCGATGACGGCGCCGATGAAGTTGGTCAGGTCGCGGACGTCACCCATGGTGATGCCGTCGACCTCGGCCGCGAAGGCCTCCTTGAAGCCGTCGTTCCAGATCGAGGCCGGGACGTAGGCGCGCGAGGACGCCGAGCACTTCTGGCCCTGGAACTCGAAGGAACCGCGGGTCAGGGCGGTCTTCAGGACGGCGCGGTCCGCGGACGGGTGCGCGACGACGAAGTCCTTGCCACCGGTCTCGCCGACCAGGCGCGGGTAGGACTTGTACTTCTCGATGTTGTTGCCGACCGTCTTCCACAGGTACTGGAAGGTCTTGGTCGAGCCGGTGAAGTGGATGCCGGCCAGCTCGGGGTGGTTCAGGGCCACCTCCGACACCGCGATGCCGTCGCCGGTGACCAGGTTGATGACGCCCTTGGGCAGGCCGGCCTCCTCCAGGAGCTCCATGAGGAGGATCGCGGAGTGGGTCTGCGTCGGGGACGGCTTCCACAGGACCACGTTGCCCATGAGGGCGGGGGCGGTCGGCAGGTTGCCCGCGATGGCCGTGAAGTTGAACGGCGTGATCGCGTAGACGAAGCCTTCGAGCGGGCGGTGGTCGCTGCGGTTCCACACGCCTGCGGAGTTCGCGACCGGCTGCTCGGCCAGGATCTGGCGGGCGAAGTGGACGTTGAAACGCCAGAAGTCGACGAGCTCGCACGGGGTGTCGATCTCGGCCTGCTGCGCGGTCTTCGACTGGCCCAGCATGGTGGAGGCGGCGAGCTTCTCGCGCCACGGGCCGGACAGCAGCTCGGCGGCGCGCAGGATGATCGCGGCGCGGTCGTCGAAGGACATCGAGCGCCAGGCCGGGGCGGCGGCGAGGGCGGCGTCGATGGCCTCCTGCGCGTCGGCCTCGGTGGCGTTGGCGTAGGTGCCGAGCACCGACTTGTGGTCGTGCGGCTGGACCACGTCGAAGCGCTCGCCGCCGCCCATCCGCTTGACGCCGTTGATCGTCATCGGAAGGTCGATCGGGTTCTCGGACAGCTGCTTGAGCTGCGCTTCGAGCCGCGTGCGCTCCGGGGTGCCCGGGGCGTACGAGTGGACCGGCTCGTTGACCGGCGCGGGGACCTGGGTCACAGCATCCATGGGGCTGGTAACTCCTTGAGCTAGTGGGGTGCCTAGTTCTTGGTGATCATCGAGCGGACGAAGAAGAGCAGGTTGGCCGGCTTCTCCGCGAGGCGGCGCATGAAGTAGCCGTACCAGTCCGTCCCGTACGCGGTGTAGACGCGCATCCGGTGGCCCTCGGCGGCGAGCCGCAGGTGCTCCTCGCTGCGGATGCCGTACAGCATCTGGAACTCGTACTCGTCCAGCTTGCGCCCGGCCTTGCGCGCGAGCTCCTGGCCGATGGCGATGAGGCGCGGGTCGTGGGACCCGATCATCGGGTAGCCCTCGCCGTCCATGAGGATCTTCAGGATCCGGACGTACGCCTTGTCGATCTCCGCCTTGTCCAGGTACGCGACCTCGGCGGGCTCCTTGTAGGCGCCCTTCACGATGCGGACGCGGCTGCCGGCGGCGGCCAGGCGGCGGGCGTCGGCCTCCGTGCGGAAGAGGTACGCCTGGATCACGCAGCCGGTCTGCGGGAAGTCCCGGCGCAGCTCCTCGTGGATGGCGAACATCGAGTCGAGGGTGGTGTGGTCCTCGGCGTCGAGCGTCACGGTGGTACCGATGGCGGCCGCGGCCTCGACGACCGGGCGGACGTTGGCGAGCGCCAGCTCGTGTCCGCCCTCCAGGGCCTGGCCGAACATCGACAGCTTGACGGACATCTCGGCCTTCTCGCCGAGACCGAGCTCCGCGAGGCGCTCGATGAGCTGGAGGTAGGCGTCCCGGGCCGCGTAGGACTGCTCGACCGCGGTGATGTCCTCGCCGACGACGTCGAGGGTGACCTCGAGGCCGTTGCGCGTGAGCTCCTCGACGATCGGGATGACCTGATCGACGGTCTCGCCGGGGATGAACCGATTCACCACGGGCTTGGTCACCGGGGCGGCGGAGACGATACGACGCATCTTGTCGCTGCGCGAAGCGGCGAGGATCACGGGACCCAGCACGGGGGCACCTCCAGCGGGTGGCAGAAGAAAAGCGCAAGTAAAACCACCGTGAAACCTAAGGATCGCTTTGATCCTCTGCCATCGACAGCTGTCACGCATCCGTGTCCCGGATCTCATACATCTGTCTGAAGGGTCCGCGCCGGGGTGGGAGAATGTCCGCGTGAAGGGCGATTACCAGGACCTGGTGGACGAGATCTCCGCGCTGCTCGGCGCCCCGGCGACCCTGGAGAACCGGGACTTCCGGCTGATCGCCTTCGGCGCCCACGACAGCGATGACGATCTCGCGATGGACCCGGTACGGACCCGCTCGATCCTGACGCGGCAGTCGACGGCGGCCGTCCGGTCCTGGTTCGAGGGCTTCGGCATCGCCCGCGCCACCGGCCCGGTCCGGATCCCGGCGGCGCCCGACGCCGGGGTGTTCCGTGGGCGGATCTGCCTGCCGGTGCGGTACCGGGGCATCGTGCAGGGCTACGTATGGCTGCTGGACCAGGAGCCCGGCAAGCCCGGGCCCGGGCCGGCGGCGCTGGACGCGGCCATGGAGGTGGCCCAGCGCATCGGGGTGCTGCTCGCCGAGGAGGCGAAGGCCGGGGCCGACCTGTCGCGGGAGTTTCTGGCGGTGCTCACGGCCGGCCGGGGCTGGCAGCAGGACATGGCGGTGGCCGCACTGCGGGTCGCCCTCGGCCCGGGCGGGGACGGGCTGCACGCGGCGGTCTGCGTGGCGCCGTGGCCCGGGGAGGCTCCGGCGTCGGTACCGGGCGCGGCGGCGGTGTGCGTCGTACCGCGGCGGGGCGGGGGCGAGCCGGGCGGCGGCGCCGGGCCCGGTGCGGCAGCGGGGGCGGGGCCGGAGCCGGGGCCGGGGCCCGCGGGCGAACCGGCTCTGGCGGTACTGCTCCGGCTGCGCTCGACGGACGCGCTGGCTCCGGCCCTGGCGGCGGTGGCCCGGCTGCTGCCACGCGCGGCGGAGGCGACGGGTACGGGCGGCAAGGGCGGCGCGGCCGGGGGCGCCGGGGCCACGAGCACCGCTGCGGCCCCCGGGCACCGGGTGACCGCCGGCGTCGCCGACCCCGTACGGGGCCTCGCGGACCTGCCCGCCGCCTGGGAGCAGGCCGTCGCGGCCGCCCGGGCGGCGGCGGCCCAGCCCCGCTTCGGCCCGGTCGCCCAGTGGTCGGGGATCGGCCCGTACCGGCTGCTGGCGGCGCTCGCCGCCGATCCGGTGGACGACCCCGCGGCCCGCACCCTGCTGACCCCGGCCCACCGCGAACTCGCCCGCACCGCCGAGGTCTTCCTGGACTGCGCGGGCCAGGCGGGCCGGGCGGCGGCGGCCCTGGGCATCCACCGCCAGACCCTCTACTACCGCCTGGCCCGGGTGGAGCAGCTGACCGGCCTCGACCTGGACGAGGGCGAGGACCGTCTGCTGCTCCACATGGCCCTCAAGGCCTCCCGCCTGACCTAGGCCGGGCTCGGACGTCCTCGCGTCGACGACGATCCGGCACGACCGTGCCGACGCCCTCCAGGACGTCCACGGCCACACCGCCGTCACAGCCTCCGTGACCCGCCGTCACACCGGGCCCCCGGGCGCGGCGGTGGTTCCGGCTCCGGTCAACCCTCCTGTGGGCGGGGCATCGCCTCGGCGGCCCGGCGCATGCCCTCGGTGAACTCCTCGGCGGTTGCGGCCGACTCCGGGTCGAAGAGCCACTGGATCATCAGACCGTTCAGCAGGGCCTGGTAGAAACCGCCCAGCGTGCGTACGTCCCGCTCGTCGAGCTGGCCCTCCGGGGTCCCCGTGAGCATCGAGATCAGCCCCCGGCGCCCCTCGGCCTGCGAGGCCGCGAGCATGGACCTCAACTCCGGCCGCTGGTCCCGGCCGAGCGCCACCTCCAGGCTGGCCGCCCAGATCGGCCCCGACTTCTCGTGCTGCGCCAACACCCCTTCCCACACGGCGCGGAAGCGCTCCAGCGATCCGTCCTCGCCGTCGAGTCCGTCCTGGAATACCGCTCCCCACTCCTCCATCAGGCCGATGAAGGCCTGGGTGAGGAGAGCGTCCTTCGAGCCGTAGTGGTAGCCGATGGAGGCCAGGTTGGTCCCCGAGGCGCTGACGATGTCGCGCGCGGTCGTGCGCACGAACCCCTTCTCGACCAGGCACTTCTTGGCGCCTTCGAGCAGATCTTCGCGATGTCCCATGGCCACACCGTAGCAAGACAATCGTCCCAGACAACAGTTCCATACAGTCGTCATAGACAAGCGTTTAAGACGTATTTATATTCCTGCTCATGACGAACCCCGCCGCCACAGCGCGACTCGCCGGCCGCCGCGAATGGACCGCCTTCACCGTCCTCCTGCTGCCGCTGCAGGGCCGCGGATTCGGCGCGGGCATCGGCCTGAACACCATCGCCGCCTTCGCCATGATGGGCTCGGCCCACTTCACCACCCAGTACCTGCAGTCCGTGCTCGGCATGGGCCCCTGGAAGCCGCCCTGTGGAGCCTCGCCCCCTCGCTCGTCATCGGCGCCGCGGCCCCGGTCGGCGCGGCCCTGGCCCAGCAGCTGGACCGGGCCTACGTGATCGCCGGCGGGTTCGTCCTCGCCGCCGCCGGGTTCGCCCTGATCGGCCTGGTCGGGACCGACTCCCTGTGGCTGCTGCTGATCGGCGCCGGGGTACTGGCCTCGGGCATCATCACCGTGATGTCCCTGGTGTCCGACATGGCGCTGGCCTCGGCCCCCGCCGAGAAGGCCGGTTCCGCCGCCTCCCTGCTGGCGACCGGCCAGGAGTTCGGCGGCGCCCTGGGCATGGCGGTCCTCGGCAGCCTGGGCACCGCGGTCTACCGCAGCGACCCGGCGGACTCCGAGCCCGCCGTACGGGAGACCCTGGGCAGGGCCGCCGCCACCGCCCACCACATCGGCGGGCCGGCCGGGGAGCAGGTGCTGGCCCTGGCCCGGGAGGCCTTCGTCCACGGAATGCAGTACGCGGCCTGGGGCAGTACGGCGCTGCTGCTCGGGGCGGCCGCGCTCGCCGCGGCTCTGATGCACGGGATCGAAGCACCCGCCCCGCCCGCGGCGGAGCCCGCGACGGATACCGAAGACCGCGCCCACGAGGCGACGTACCACTGAACCGGCCGCCGCGGCACGCGGCCGGCGGAACGAGGAAGGGCCCGGGGATTCGCCTATGAGCTGGGCCTTCGCCGTGGAGCGGGTGACGGGAATCGAACCCGCGCTCTGAGCTTGGGAATCACCGGGCCGACACGGAGGGGGTTGACGCTGACCAGCGCAAACGGCCGCTGGTGATTAATCGCGAGGCGTCGCGCTTGACTGCTCTTGACTGCCGGGATCCGCTCTTTCTGGCACGGATGTGGCACGGGCTTCCATCCGCTCTGACGGGTCGCGTCACCGACCCCGCACCCGACAACACTGTCACCCGAATGGCCCAACACGGCGTGCCACCCACATGGATGAAGATCAAGCTGGCTAGTGCCCCAACCGAGGCAATCTGTGAAAGGCGAACCAAATGCGCATTCGACGAATCCTCGCCGCAGTCTTCGCCACGGCAGCCCTCGCCGGACTCGGCCTCACAGGCGCCGCCACCGCCGCCACCGCCACCGCCACCGCCACCGCCGGCAGCGTCACCCCGGGTGAGTGCACGGACAACGGCGGAACGATCGATCGGTCGACGCCCGTGCTCCCGACCTGCAGGGGCGGTATGTACGACGGGCAGACGGTCGACTAAACCCCACTAGGGCCCGTTGCGAAAGTGGATCGTCGCCCCGCAGCCACGCGTTGCGGGGCGACTCCCTCGCGAGCGTTCTCCCTCGGCTGACGGCTCAACGTACCTAGGAGGCGTGACGATCGCACACGGGCCAGATGAGGTCGGCGGGAGCGGCTTTGGGGTGGAGCTGCCACGGGGCGAGAGATAGGGGCCCGTACGCTGGTCGCGAATCGGGCAGTCTCTAGGGCAGCAGCCTGTCCGGCCACACCCGGGACCACCTCGACGCAGTCGCTGCCGAACTCAACAGCCGCCCACGCAAGACGCTCGGCTGGGAAACCCCAGCCGAGCGCCTGTCTAAACTGCTCGCCACCACACGTCGGTGATCACGTGTTGCAACGACCCCTGGAATTCGCCTATCCCCCGGGCCCTTCCTTCACGTCGTCACCCTGGCGGGCTCAGGCGAGGCTGACCGTGCGCGCGGAGACGGCGCCGATCTCGGTGGCGATGTCCGCGAGGACGTCTGCCGGAACCGGGGCGTCGACGGTGAGGACGGCGAGCGCCTCACCGTGCTCCTCGGCCCGGGCGACCTGCATGCCCGCGATGTTCAGACCGCCCTCGCCGAGGACGCGGCCGACGGCGCCGACCACGCCGGGGCGGTCGGTGTAGCGCAGCACGACCATGTGGTCGGCGAGCGCCAGGTCCACGTCGTACTCGCCGACGCCGACGATCTTCTGAAGGTGCTTCGGGCCCGCGAGCGTGCCGGAGACCGAGACCTCCTGGCCGTCCGACAGGGTGCCGCGAACGGTCACCACGTTGCGGTGGTCCGGGGACTCCGAGCTGGTGGTCAGCCGGACCTCGACACCGCGCTCCTGCGCGAACAGCGGGGCGTTGACGTAGGAGACCGTCTCGTCGACGACGTCCTCGAAGACACCCTTGAGGGCGGAGAGTTCCAGCACCTTGACGTCGTGCTGGGTGATCTCGCCGCAGACCTCGACATCGAGGCGGACCGCGACCTCGCCCGCGAGGGCGGTGAAGATGCGGCCGAGCTTCTCGGCGAGCGGCAGACCGGGACGCACGTCCTCGGCGATGACACCGCCCTGGACGTTGACCGCGTCCGGCACGAGCTCACCGGCGAGCGCGAGGCGCACCGACTTGGCGACCGAGACACCGGCCTTCTCCTGGGCCTCGTCCGTGGACGCGCCGAGGTGCGGGGTGCAGACGACCTGGTCGAGCTCGAACAGCGGGGAGTCCGTGCAGGGCTCCTTCGCGTACACGTCGAGGCCGGCGCCGGCGACGCGGCCCTCCTTGATGGCCGTGTACAGCGCGGCCTCGTCGACGATCCCGCCGCGGGCGGCGTTGACGATGCGGACCGACGGCTTCACCTTGTGCAGGGCCTCGTCCCCGATGAGACCGAGGGTCTCGGGGGTCTTGGGCAGGTGCACGGTGATGAAGTCGGCGACCTCCAGGAGCTCGTCCAGCGCCAGCATCTTGACGCCCATCTGGGCGGCACGCGCGGGCTGTACGTAGGGGTCGTACGCGACGATCTTCATGCCGAAGGCCGACATGCGCTGGGCGACCAGCACGCCGATGCGGCCGAGGCCGACGACGCCGAGGGTCTTCTCGCTGAGCTCGACACCCGTGTACTTGTTCCGCTTCCACTCGCCGTTCTTCAGGGCGGTGTTGGCCTGCGGAATGTTGCGGGCGGTGGCGACGAGCAGGCCGCAGGCGAGCTCGGCCGCGGTCACGATGTTCGAGGTCGGCGCGTTGACGACCATCACGCCCGCCTTGGTGGCGGCGGAGACGTCCACGTTGTCCAGACCGACACCGGCGCGCGCGACGACCCGCAGCTTCTTGGCCACGGCGATGGCCTCGGCGTCGACCTTGGTGGCGGAGCGGACGAGGATCGCGTCGACGTCGACGATCGCGGGCAGCAGCTCGGCGCGGTCCGCGCCGTTGCAGTGCCGGATCTCGAAGTCCGGGCCCAGCGCCTCGACGGTGGCGGGCGACAGCTCTTCGGCGATGAGTACGACAGGTTTCGAGCTCACGTGGGTCCTCACAAGTCCAGTGCGGACGGCCGTCCCGACGGCCGCAGGCGGTGGAGGGGGTAGCCGCGTGGAAGACGCACGACACTGTGGGCCTGACGCGTATGTGTTGAGCAGTGTAGTGGCGCTGACGGGCCGGATTTCCGCCTGTACGGAAGGATCACCCGTCCGTGGTTGGCCGGGGTGGACAAGCCGCGCCCGTGAGGGCCGGTTTCCCGGCACCCCGAATCCCCTGCACCCCGTCCGTCCGGACGGCCGGGGTCCTGCGCCGATGCACGGCGGAGCCGGGACTTCACGTGTCCCGGCCCCGCCGCCACGAGATCAGCTCTCGTCGCTGTCGACCCAGCTCATCAGCTTGCGCAGCTTCTTGCCGGTGGTCTCCAGCAGGTGCTCCTCGTCGGACTTCTTGTACTCGTTGTACTTCGGCAGACCGGCCTTGTACTCGGCCATCCAGGTGTTGGCGAACTCGCCGCTCTGGATCTCCGCGAGGACCTTCTTCATCTCGGCCTTGGTGGCGTCGGTGATGATGCGGGGGCCGGTGATGTAGTCGCCCCACTCGGCGGTCTCGGAGACCGACCAGCGCATCTTCTCCAGGCCGCCCTCGTACATGAGGTCCACGATGAGCTTCAGCTCGTGCAGGCACTCGAAGTACGCGATCTCCGGCTGGTAGCCGGCCTCGGTCAGGGTCTCGAAACCGGCCTTGACCAGGGCGGAGGCGCCACCGCAGAGGACGGCCTGCTCACCGAACAGGTCGGTCTCGGTCTCCTCGGTGAAGGTGGTCTTGATGACGCCGGCGCGGGTGCCGCCGATGCCGGCCGCGTACGAGAGCGCGAGCGCGAAAGCGGAACCGGTGAAGTCCTGCTCGACGGCGGCGATGCACGGAACGCCGCGGCCTTCCTCGTACTGACGGCGGACCAGGTGGCCCGGGCCCTTGGGGGCGACGAGGGCGACGTCCACGTTGGCCGGGGGCTTGATGAAGCCGTAGCGGACGTTGAAGCCGTGGCCGAAGAAGAGCGCGTCGCCCTCCTGGAGGTGCTCCTTGATGGACTCCTCGTAGATCTCGGCCTGCAGCGGGTCCGGGGTGAGGATCATGATGACGTTCGCCCAGGCGGCGGCCTCGGCCACGGGGACGACCTTCAGACCCTGCTCCTCGGCCTTGGCCTTGGACTTCGAGCCCTCCTTCAGACCGACGACGACGTCGACGCCGGAGTCACGGAGCGACAGCGCGTGGGCGTGGCCCTGGCTGCCGTAACCGATGACCGCGACCTTGCGGCCCTGGATGATGGACAGGTCGGCGTCGTTCTCGTAGAACAGCTCGGCCACTGGGATATCTCCTTGGTGCGCTGGTGTTGCTCCCACCGTACGGCGGGGAACGGAATCTGAGTTTCTCGGTCTCGCTATGCGAGCTGGGCGTGTCCGACCCGGCTCACGTGTCCGCCGGGCCGGGCCGGGCGGGTCAGGCGCTGCGGTCGAGCGCGCGCAGACTGCGGTCCGTGATGGACCGTCCGCCACGCCCTATGGCGATCGTGCCGGACTGGACGAGCTCCTTGATGCCGAAGGGCTCCAACATCTTGAGCATCGCGCCGAGCTTGTCGGAGCCGCCGGTGGCCTCGATGGTGACGGCCTCCGGGGAGACGTCGACCGTCTTGGCGCGGAACAGCTGGACGATCTCGACGATCTGCGAACGGGTCTCGTTGTCGGCGCGGACCTTCACCAGGACGAGCTCGCGCTCGATGGCGTTGTGGGACTCCAGCTCGACGATCTTGAGCACGTTGACCAGCTTGTTCAGCTGCTTGGTCACCTGCTCCAGCGGGAGGTCCTCGACGTTGACGACGATGGTGATGCGGGAGATGTCGGGGTGCTCGGTGACGCCGACCGCGAGGGAATCGATGTTGAACCCGCGGCGGGAGAACAGGGCGGCGATCCGGGCGAGGATGCCGGGCGTGTTCTCGACCAGGACGGAGAGCGTGTGCTTGGACATGTGGGGCGTTCTCTCTCTCGGCTCTCTCGGCTCAGTCGTCTTCGTTGTCGCCGAAGTCGGGACGGACGCCCCGGGCTGCCATGACCTCGTCGTTGGAGGTGCCGGCGGCGACCATCGGCCACACCATGGCGTCCTCGTGGACGATGAAGTCGATCACGACGGTACGGTCGTTGATCGCGTTGGCCTCGGCGATGACCTTGTCCAGGTCGGCCGGGTCCTCGCAGCGCAGCGCCACGCAGCCCATGGCCTCCGACAGCTTGACGAAGTCCGGGACGCGCGTGCCCTTGCGGGGGGCGATGGACTCGCCGAGCTGGGAGCCGACCGTGTCGTGACCGGTCTCGTCGGCGTGCAGAACGGTGTTGGAGTACCGCTGGTTGTAGAACAGGGTCTGCCACTGGCGGACCATGCCCAGCGCGCCGTTGTTGATGATCGCGACCTTGATCGGGATGTTGTTCAGGGCGCAGGTGACGAGTTCCTGATTGGTCATCTGGAAGCAGCCGTCGCCGTCGATCGCCCAGACCGTGCGCTCGGGCATGCCGACCTTGGCGCCCATCGCGGCCGGGACCGCGTAGCCCATGGTTCCGGCGCCGCCGGAGTTCAGCCAGGTACGGGGCTCCTCGTACTTGACGAAGTGCGAGGCCCACATCTGGTGCTGGCCGACGCCGGCCGCGAAGATCGTGCTCTTCGGTGCGAGCGCGCCGATCCGCTCGATGACCTGCTGCGGGGAGAGGCTGCCGTCGGCGGGCAGGTCGTAGCCCAGCGGGTAGGTGTCGCGCCAGCGGTTGAGGTCGTTCCACCAGGCGGTGTAGTCGCCCGCGTTGCCCTCGGTGTGCTCGGCCTGGACGGCCTGGATCAGGTCGGCGATGACCTCGCGGGCGTCTCCGACGATCGGGACGTCGACCGCACGGTTCTTGCCGATCTCGGCGGGGTCGATGTCCGCGTGGATGATCTTGGCGAAGGGGGCGAAGCTGTCCAGCTTGCCGGTGACGCGGTCGTCGAAGCGGGTGCCGAGGGCGATCAGCAGGTCCGACTTCTGCAGCGCGGTGACTCCGGTGACGGAGCCGTGCATGCCCGGCATGCCGACGTGCAGCGGGTGGCTGTCGGGGAAGGAGCCCAGCGCCATCAGGGTGGTGCAGACGGGGACGCCGGTCAGCTCGGCGAGGACCTTCAGCTCGGCGGTCGCGCCGGACTTCATGACGCCGCCGCCGACGTACAGGACCGGGCGCTTGGCCTGGCAGATGAGCTTGGCGGCCTCGCGGATCTGCTTGGCGTGCGGCTTGGTGACCGGCCGGTAACCGGGGAGGTCCTGGGTGGGCGGCCACGAGAAGGTGGTCTTCGCCTGCAGGGCGTCCTTGGCGATGTCGACCAGGACCGGGCCCGGACGGCCGGTGGCCGCGATGTGGAACGCCTCGGCGATCGTCCGCGGGATGTCCTCGGCCTTGGTGACCAGGAAGTTGTGCTTGGTGATCGGCATCGTGATGCCGACGATGTCCGCCTCCTGGAAGGCGTCGGTGCCGATCGCCTTGGAGGAGACCTGACCGGTGATCGCGACGAGCGGGACGGAGTCCATGTGCGCGTCGGCGATCGGGGTGACGAGGTTGGTGGCGCCCGGGCCGGACGTGGCCATACACACGCCGACCTTGCCGGTGGCCTGGGCGTAGCCGGTGGCGGCGTGGCCGGCCCCCTGCTCGTGGCGGACCAGGATGTGACGGACCTTCTTCGAGTCCATCATCGGGTCGTACGCGGGGAGGATGGCGCCGCCCGGAATACCGAAGACGGTGTCGCACCCCACCTCTTCGAGAGAGCGGATGAGGGACTGCGCACCCGTGACGTGCTCAACTGCGGCGGACTGCTGTCCGCCGGAACGGGGCCGCGGCTGCGGATGGTGGGCCCCGGTGGCCTGCTCGGTCATCGGCATTCTCTTCTCGAAGCTGAGGGTTTTACGCGGATTCGACTCTGTGCCAGTGCAACAAAAAACCCCTCGTGCCAGGAGGCAAGCGAGGGGAGCGCGTCGGGGGTGTTGAGCGGGGACATGCAGGTCCCAGCTTCAGCCGACGCGCTTTCCAAGTACGAGAATTCGGGTGCGCATGGCATTGACCCTCCCTCTGGCGGGAGGGTGATGTCAAGTAGGTGGGACGGGCGTCTCATTATGTGAGCCTCTGCGGATGGCCATCGAGCCCCCGGGGGAACCGCCGGCCAGTGCTGGTTGGGCCGCTCCGCCCGGTACTGGGAACGTACCGCGCACCAGCGCACGGCGCAGCCTGTACTCGTCGAGCGGGCCGGAAAAAGCCATTCCCTGGCCGTGCGTGCACCCCATCGCGCGCAGCGCCAGGACCTGCTCGGGCAGGTCCACCCCGTCCGCCACCGACCGCATGCCCAGGTCGTTTGCGATCCGCAAGAGACCGGCGGTGATCTTGTGCAGCCGGGCGGACTCGACCACTCCCTCCACCAGGCCGCGGTCCAGCTTGAGCATGTCCACGGGGAGGCGGCGCAGGGCGCTGATGGCCGCGTAGCCGCTGCCGAAGCCGTCCAGGGAGATACCCACCCCGAGCCGGTGCAGGGCGGTCAGGCGGCGCTCCAGGTCGTCGAAAGGCACTCGGGGGTCGGATACGGCGAGCTCCAGCACGAGGGCCCCGGACGGCAGCCCGTGCCGGGTCAGCAGGGCCTCCACGGAGCCGAGCGGCATGGACCGGTCCAGGAGCCGCTGGGCGGTCATCCGCACGGCCACGGGTACGTCGTGCCCGGCCCGGTGCCGGTCGGCGGCCTGCTCCACGGCCTCCTCCAGCAGCCATCGGCCCAGCTCGGCGGTGCGCGAGGCGTCGTGGGGGGGGGGGGAGGGGGGGGGGGGGGAGGGAACCCCCCCCCCCCCCTGGCCTCCGGGGCCACGGGAAACCACACAGGGGGGGGGGAGAGCCCCCCGGGAAGAAGCGGAAAGAACAGGGC
>NZ_JBVIAH010000003.1:0-397225 GCF_055574035.1 Streptomyces sp. NPDC030021 | reverse complement strand
TTGTGTTGGTGTTCTGTCCCCCTCCATCCTCTCTCCCCCTTCCTTTTCTTTTCTTTTTTTTTTTTTTTTTTTTTTTCTCCCCCCCCCCCCCCCCCCCCCCCCCCCACGACTGCACCGCCCTCGCTGTACTCGGCGACCCGGAGGAACTCCGCCGGGGTGAAGAGGATCCCCTGGGCGGAGCGCCAGCGGGCCTGCGCGGCGACGGCCGACACCTCGCCGGTGGCCAGCGAGACCACGGGCTGGTGCACCAGGCCGAACTCGCCCTCATGCAGCGCCGTCCGCAGCCGGCCGGCCAGCTCGGCCTTGCGTACGACTTCGGCCTGCATCTGGGGGGCGTACATCTCGACGCGGTCCTTGCCGCCGGCCTTGGCCCGGTACATCGCGAGATCCGCGTTGCGCATCAGGTCCGAAGGGGTGATGCCGGGGTCGGCGAAGGCCGCCCCGATGCTCGCGGCGACCCGGACCTCGCTGCCGCCGATCCGGTACGGCTGGGAGAGGGTGGTGCGCAGCCGCTCGGCGATCTCGCGTACCTGGTACTCGCGGGCGCCGGGGTCGCGGTTGCCGTCGCCCAGGATCAGCGCGGCGAACTCGTCGCCGCCGAGGCGGGCCGCGGTGTCCCCGGCCCGGACCGAGTCCTGGAGCCTGCGCGCGGCTTCGACGAGCAGTTCGTCGCCGGCCTGGTGGCCGATGGTGTCGTTGACCGCCTTGAAGCCGTCGAGGTCGATGAAGAGCACGGCGGTGCTGTGGTCGCCCGCGCGCCGGCCGGTCAGGGCCTGGCGCACGCGCCGGGTGAACAGGGCCCGGTTGGGCAGGTCGGTCAGCGGATCGTGTTCGGCGCTGTGCTGGAGCTGGGCCTGGAGCCGGACCCGCTCGGTGACGTCCCGGCTGTTGAGGATGAGCCCGCCCTGGTGACGGTTGACGGTGGACTCCACGTTGAGCCACTCGCCGCCGCCCGATTTGAAGCGGCACTCGATGCGGGTGGTGGGCTCCTCGGTCGGCGGCGCGGCGAGGAAACGGCGTACCTCGTGGACCACCCGGCCGAGGTCGTCGGGGTGGATCAGGGTGGCGAGCTCGGTGCCGACCAGCTCCTCCGCCTCACGGCCGTAGACCCCGGCGGCCGCGGGGCTGACGTAGCGCAGGGTTCCGGTGGGCGCGGCGATCATGATGACGTCGCTGGAGCCCTGGACCAGGGAGCGGAAGTGGTTCTCCTTCTGGGCCAGTTCCTGGGTCAGCGCGATGTTGTCGAGGAGCATGATGCCCTGCCGGATGACGAGGGCGAGCACGACCGTGCAGCCGGTGAAGACGACCATCCGGTCCACCTTCCGGCCGTCCACGACGTTGTAAAGGATGCCCAGGGTGCACACGGCGGCCGCGAGGTAGGGGGTGAGGGCGGGCAGCGAGCCGGTGATCGGGCGGCTGTGCGCCCGGTCCGCGCGCGGGCGCACAGCCGGCTCCGGGCCCGGGTGGAGGCGCCGGGCGCCCCAGGGCGCGTACGCGAGGAGCAGTGAGCCCGCGAACCAGCCGGCGTCGAGCAGCTGTCCGGACTGGTACTCGGCGCTCAGCAGGGGCGAGGTGAACAGGGCGTCGCTGAGCACGGTCAGGGCCAGCGCCGCGATGGCGGTGTTGACGGCGGAGCGGTTGGTCTCGCTGCGCCGGAAGTGCAGGACCAGGACCATCGAGACGAGCGCGATGTCCAGGAGCGGGTAGGCGAGGGAGAGCGCGGCGCGCGGGACGCTGCCGGGGGCGCCGGACTGGGCGGTCCGCGCCGCGTGGGCCAGGGCCAGGCTCCAGGAGAGCGTGAGCAGGGAGCCGCCGATGAGCCAGGAGTCGAGTCCGAGGCACACCCAGCCGGCGCGGGTGACCGGGCGTTTGGCGAGGACGAGCAGGCCCACGATGGCGGGCGGGGCGAAGCAGAGGAAGGCGAAGTCGGCGAGTGAGGGTTTCGGCACTTCCTCGCCCAGGATCACCTCGTACCAGCCCCAGACCGCGTTGCCGCCGGCGCCCATGAGGGAGGAGAAGGCGAAGAGCAGCCAGGCGGGGCGTTCGCGGCTGCCGATCGCCCTCGCGTAGGAGTAGCAGGAGACCGCGGCGAGTAAGCCGGCCGCGCTGAGCCCGAAGTCACCCATGATCTCGGCGACTTCCTCCGAGCCCCAGTTGAGGGCGGCGCCGACGGCGTACCCGCCGCTGACCACCGCGAGGAGCAGCTGCATCGCCAGGCCCTTGCCTCCGCCCGAGACGGACGGCCGGTTCAGGAGCGCCGCCCCCGGGGGACTCACCGGTCCCCCTCGCCGGCTGGTTCCGGTGCAGCCCAGTCTCGGCAGCGTCGCCTCCGGCGGCTGTGCCGCGTCGGATCCTTCGTCCATTGGCCGTACATCGCCCGTCGCCCCCCAAAGTGTCCGATCACTCCCCAGCGCCAGACGTTCGTGGCGCAGCCCCTTCTTCCGGACGATACACCACTTTCGTCACTCAGGGACATAGTCTCTCTACTCTCCGTTACCAATCGGGGAGTTGTGCCCACCCTGCGCATTCGAATGACTGCGGAGCGTGTGCATCACGCGTCACTCGGTGATCAACACCGTGTGCTCCACCGGCTCACCGGCGGCGAACCGGGTGAGCTGGCGAGCCAGCAGGCGCTTGGCCCTGGGCTCGAACGCCGAGCTGCTGCCGCCCACATGAGGTGTGATCAGGACATTCGGAGCATGCCAGAGCGGGTGGCCCGCGGGCAGCGGTTCCGGGTCGGTGACGTCGAGTGCCGCGCGCAGCCGGCCCGACTCCACCTCCGCCAGCAGGGACTTGGTGTCGACGACGGGACCGCGCGCCACGTTCACCAGCAGGGCGCCGTCCTTCATCCGGCTGAGGAAGTCGGCGCCGACCAGCCCCCGGGTGGCGTCGGTCAGCGGTGTCACGAGGATGACCACGTCGGCCCGGGGCAGCAGCCCGGGCAGGTCGGCCAGGGCGTGCACGGGCCCGCGTGCGGCGGTCCGCGCCGTACGCGCCACCCGTGCGACCGGGCCGCATTCGAAGGCCACGAGCCGGTCCTCGATGGCGGAGCCGATCGATCCGTAGCCGATGATCAGAACCGACTTGTCGGCGAGGGCGTCGTAGAACCCGGAACGCCACTCCTCGCGGTCCTGGCCGCGGACCATGCCGGGGATGCCGCGCAGGGAGGCGAGCGTAAGCGCGAGGGCGAGTTCGGCGGTGCTGGCCGTGTGGACCCCGACGGCGTTGCACAGCCGTACGCCGGGACGCAGGTCTCCGAGGCGGCCCAGCACGTCGTCGATGCCGGCGGTCAGCGTCTGGACGACCTGGACCGCGGACATCGCCGCCAGCGGGCGCACGGTGACCTCGGGGGGCTTCATGTAGGGCGTCACGTAGAAGACGCAGTCGGCCGGATCGGCCGGGAACGCGTCCTCGCCGTCCCAGAGGCGGTACCGGAAGGAGTCGGGGAGGCCCTCGATCTCCTCGGCGGGGAACGGGAGCCAGACATCCGGGGTCATTGCAGTCATGATCACGAGGCTATGCCAAGGCATCCGGATCAAGCCGTTAGTTTGAGGGCCGTAGCCGGAGGGGGACGCAGGGGTGGAGCGCAGGTCGATCGGGGCGGGGGCGCTGACGGTGGGCGCCGTCGGCCTCGGCTGTATGCCGATGAGCTGGGCGTACGCGCCTTCGCGGCGGCGGGGGCAGGAGTCGCTGGCCGCCGTGCACACGGCGCTGGACCTGGGGTCGAACCTGCTGGACACGGCCGACGTGTACGGGCCGTTCACCAATGAGCTGCTGCTCGGACGGGTGCTGCGGGAGCGGCGGTCCGAGGCGTTCGTCTCGGCCAAGGTGGGGCTGCGGGCGGGTGACCAGCACGTGGTCGCCGACGGGCGGCCCGGCTACCTGCGGCGGGCCTGCGACGCCTCGCTGCGGCGGCTGCGGACCGATGTCATAGACCTCTACCAGCTGCACCGGGTGGATCCGGACGTGCCCGTGGAGGAGACCTGGGGGGCCATGGCCGAGCTGGTGGGCGCGGGCAAGGTGCGGGCGCTCGGGTACTGCGCGCTGGGCGCCGGTGCCGGTCCCGGGGCCGGGCGGAGCGGGGACCGGGCGTACCGGACGACCTTGCGGCACCTGGAACGGCTGCAGCAGGTGTTCCCGGTGAGCGCGGTGCAGGCGGAGCTGTCGGTGTGGTCGCCGCAGGCGGCGTGGCAACTGCTGCCGTGGTGCGCGGCGCGCGGGGTGGGGTTCCTGGCGGCGATGCCGCTGGGCAGCGGGTTCCTCACGGGGACCCTCACGCCGGGTGAGGGGTTCGAGCCGCAGGACGTGCGGGCCCGGCATCCGCGGTTCACGGCGGAGGCGATGGCGTCGAACCAGGTGCTGCTGGCGGGGATGCGGCAGGTGGCCCGGCGGCACGGCCCCGAGGTCACGGTCGCGCAGGTGGCCCTGGCGTGGGTGCTGGCGCAGGGGCCGCAGGTGGTGCCGGTGCCGGGGGCCGACCGGGCGCCGTGGGCGGCGGAGAACGCGCGGGCGGCGGAGGTCCGGCTCTCGGCCGGGGACCTGGCCGAGATCGCGGCCCTTCCGGTCGAGGTGGGAGCCTGGGACTGATCCGGCACCGGCGCGGGGTGGGGCGGGGTCGATCCGGGGGGCCCGACAACCACTCGATCGAGTGTACGAGTGATGGAACTTCGCGAACTGCCGGAGCTGTTGAGAGGGATGAAGGGCACGATCGGAGGACCGGAAGGGAGCAGGGCGATGCGATACGGAAGTTCTCCCGGGCAGGCGGGATCCGAGGGCGCGGGCGGTCGGCGCCGGGGGGTGCTGGCGGCGCTCGCGCTGGCCGGCTGCGGCGCTCTGCTGGCCGCGGGGTGCTCGCCGGAGAGCGCACCGGGCGCGGGTCCGGGCGGCTCCCCACCGAGCACGGCCCCGGCGGGCTCCGGGTCGCCGGGGCCGTCGGGGAGACCGTCCGTGTCGCCGGAGGCCACCGGCCCACCGGCGAAGGGGGCCGTGACGGTGACCGGCGAGGTGGCCAAGGGGCTGGAGTCGCCGTGGGGCGTGGCCCCGCTGCCGGGCGGGGACCTGCTGGTGGCCTCGCGGGACAAGGGGACGATCAGCAGGGTCGCGACGGGTTCGGGCGCGGTGACCCAGATCGGCAAGGTGCCGGGGGTGGCTCCGGGCGGGGAGGGCGGGCTCATGGGCCTCGCGCTGTCGCCCACCTTCGCGTCGGACCGGCTGGTGTACGTGTACTTCACGACCGAGTCCGACAACCGCATCGCCCGGCTGCGGTACGACGAACAGAGACCTGCCGGGCAGCAACTGGGCGCTCCGGACACGGTGTTCCGGGGCATACCCAAGGGCCTCATCCACAACGGCGGCCGGATCGCCTTCGGCCCGGACAAGATGCTCTACGCCGGGACGGGCGAGACCGGTGACACCGGGCTCGCGCAGGACAAGAAGTCGCTGGGCGGCAAGATCCTGCGGATGACCCCGGACGGGGATCCGGTGCACGGCAATCCTGAGGCGGATTCCGTCGTCTACTCCTACGGGCACCGCAATGTGCAGGGCCTCGCCTGGGACAAGGACAAACGGCTGTGGGCGGCCGAGTTCGGCCAGAACACCTGGGACGAGCTGAATCTGATCGAGCCCGGCGCCAACTACGGGTGGCCCGAGGCCGAGGGGAAGGCGGGAAAGCCCGGCTTCCGGGATCCGGTGGCCGTGTGGAAGACCGACGAGGCCTCGCCGAGCGGGATCGCGTGGGCGGAGGGTTCGGTGTGGATGGCCGGGCTGAAGGGCAAGCGGCTGTGGCGGATCCCGCTGGCCGGCACGGAGCTGGTGGCGGAGCCTGAGCCTTTCCTGGAAGGCGAGTACGGGCGGCTGCGGACGGTGGTGCCCCTCGGTGGGGACCGCATGCTGCTCGTCACCAGCGAGACGGACGGACGCGGGTCCCCGGAAGCGGGCGACGACAGGATCCTGACCCTGACGGTGCGATGACCGGCAAGTCCCCGGCGGGGGACGAAAGGTGCGGTGGGCACGGTGTTCAACATGATCGAGGAGCTGTTCAACCCGGGACGCAAGCACACGGACGAGGAGAAGAAGCGGCTGGAGCTGTCCCGGACCGACGTCAATGACAACGATCCGGGACGGGGTCCGATAGACCTCGACTCCGGCAAGGTGCTCATACGCCTGGACCAGCAGCCTCCGGACGGGGACTGACCGGGACGGGGGCGGCGAAGAGACGCAGACGGTGGGCGAGGGCGGCCGCCTCGCCGCGGCCGGTGACGCCCAGCTTCGCCAGGATGTTCGAGACGTGCACGCTCGCCGTCTTCGGTGAGATGAAGAGCTCCTCGGCGATCTTCCGGTTGGTGCTGCCGGCCGCCACCAGGCGCAGTACGTCCCGCTCGCGGCTGGTCAGCCCGAGCGCCTCGGCCGGGTCGGTCTCCGGGACCGGCGGGGCGGCGGCGCTGTCGGCGCCGGTCAGCGGGAGGCGGGCACGCTGGGCCAGCAGGGCCAGGTCCTCGCGCAGCCTGCGTGAGCCGATCCGCTCGGCGGTGGCGTAGGCCTCGCGGAGCAGGGCGGCCGCGGGCTCCCGGTCACCGGCGGCCAGCAGGGCCTCCGCGAGCCGGTGGCAGGCCCTGGCCAGCAGGTACGGGCGCTCCAGCGGGCGGACGGCCTTCTCGACGGCGGTCCAGTCGGCGAGGGTGTCCCGGGCCTCGGCCCGGCGCAGCTCGGCCCGGACGTACTCGGCGTAGGCGGTCCACACCGGGACCGGGGTGGCGAGGGAGCGGGCGGCGGTGCGCAGCACGTCCAGGGCCGCGTCCCGGCCGGCCTCGGCGGCCGGGAGTCCCCGGGCGTCGGCCTCCGCGGTGGCGGCGGCGAGCAGCAGCGGCCAGGCGTAGCGGTGCTGCCCGAGCGGGAAGCCGTAGGCGGCGGCAGCGGACGTCTCGGCGCGGACGTCGGCGAGCCGGCCCTCCGCCGCAGCCACGCCGATCGCGAGGCGGTAGAGCGGGATCCGGTGCTGGGGTTGGGGCTTGGTCTCGTGGTTGCCGAAGTGGGCGTGGGCGGCGGCCAGCTGGTGGGCGGCTTCGGTCAACTCGCCGCGGGCCAGGGCCAGGTAGGCCAGTCGTGCGGAGGCTGAGCCGCGCGGGGCCGCGCTCTGGCCGACCAGCAGGGTGCGCCGGGCCGCCTCGGCGGCCTCGTCCCAGCGGCCGAGGCTGTAGAGGCTCTCGGCCTTGTTCCCGCAGACCCAGGCCTCGCTGTCCATGAGCCGGGATCTGCGGACCAGTTCGGCCCCTTGTTCGGCCAGTTCCACGGCTTCGCGGGACCGGCCCAGGCTTTCCAACTGAGAGGTGAGATTGATATGAGCACGCCCTGCCAGCATGGTGAGCCCGAGTTTCGTGGCCCGTTCCCGGACCGCGTGCATCTCGGCGAGACCGCCCGGAGCGTCGCCGGAGTCGGTGAGCAGAGCTCCGACCGTGATCCGGGCGTTGAGCTCGGTCTCCTCGGCGCCGACCATCCGCGCGTACTCGACGGCGCGTTCGGCGGCGGCGAGGTTGCCGGGGCCCGGCTTGTGGAGCATGCCCCAGCTCGCGGCCCGGACCAGGACCTCGGCGTGCACCTGGGACGGGGGCAGCCCCCGGACGAGGTCCTGCGCCCTGGCTATCTCCTCCCAGCCGTCGCCGCGCCCGAGGCCGGCGATCAGCCGGGAGCGCTCGGTCCAGAACCAGGCGGCCCGCAGCGGGTCGTTGTCGTCCTCCAGCAGGCGCAGCGCCGTCTTCGTGATCTTCAGGGCGCGGTCGCGCTCGCCGCCGTAGCGCGCCGCCACGGTGGCTTCGGCCAGCAGGTCGAGCCGCTGGAGCGCGGTGGTGGCCGGGTCGCAGCCGCACGGAGGGTACACCTCGGTGTAGTCGGCCGGGCGGAGCGCCTCGCGTACGTCCTCCGGAGCGCTGTCCCACAGGTCCATGGCCCGTTCCAGCAGGCGCAGTTGCTCCGAGTAGGCGTGCCGGCGGCGGGCCGCCACGGAGGCGGCCAGTACGGCGGGCAGCGCCTTGGCGGGATCGTTCGCGTGGTACCAGTAGCTGGCCAGCCGGATGACCCGCTCCTCGGCACGGACCAGCGACCCGTCGGCCTCCATGGCCTCGGCGTAGCGGCGGTTGACGCGGGCCCGCTCCCCGGGCAGCAGGTCGTCGCTGACGGCCTCGCGGACCAGGGAGTGCCGGAAGCGGTAGCCGTCGCCGTCGGGGGTGGCGAGCAGGATGTTGGCCCCGACGGCGGCTCTCAGCGCCTCGATCAGCTCGTCCTCGGTGAGCCCGGCGACGGCGTGCAGCAGCGGGTACTCCACGGTGGAGCCGCCCTCGGCGACGATGCGCACCAACCGCTGGGTCTCGTCGGGGAGCACCTCGACACGGACGAGGAGCAGGTCGCGCAGGGATTCGGTGAGCCCGGTGCGGCAGCCGCTCTCCTTGGAGGCGACGAGTTCCTCGACGAAGAAGGCGTTGCCGTCCGACCGGTCGAAGACGGAGTCCACGAAGTCCTCGTCGGGCTGCGCGGCGAGGATGCCGGCGAGCTGGCGGCGTACCTCGGCCCGGTTGAAGCGGGACAGCTCGATGCGCCGGACGGTGCGGAGCCGGTCGAGTTCGGCGAGGAGCGGGCGCAGCGGGTGGCGCCGGTGCACGTCGTCCGCGCGGTAGGTGGCGACGATGACGAGCCGGCCGCTGGAGAGGGTGCGGAAGAGGTAGGAGAGCAGGTGCCGGGTGGAGGTGTCCGCCCAGTGCAGGTCTTCCAGGACGAGGACGACGGTGCGGTCGGCGGCGAGGCGCTCCAGCATCCGGGCCGTCAGTTCGAAGAGCCGGGCGGTGCTCTCCTCGTCGTGCGGGCCGCGCGGGGTGTCGCCGAGTTCGGGGAGGATGCGGGCGAGTTCGTCCTCCTGGCCGGCGGCAGCGGCGGCCAGTTCCCCGGGCAGCAGCCGGTGCAGGGTGCGCAGGGCCGTCGAGAACGGGGCGAAGGGAAGGCCCTCCGCCCCGATCTCCACACAGCCTCCGACGGCGACGACGGCGCCGCGGCGGTCCGCCTCGCAGAGGAACTCCTCGGTGAGGCGGGTCTTGCCGACTCCGGCCTCTCCCCCGATGAGCATCGCCTGCGGTTCCTGCCCGGCGGCCCGGGTCAGTGCGTCGGTGAGTACGGCCAGTTCATCGGCTCGGCCGACGAACACCGGGCTGACAGATCTGGTCTCCACGCCGCCGAGCATCGCACAGACGTCCTGCCCGGCGGCACTCGCAGCCGGTGCGCTTCTCATCACGTGTCAGTTCACGCGGTGCGCGGCGCGGGGCACGCCGAGCGGGCCAAGCGGGCCGAGCGGGAGAACCGGCTCCGGAACGTTCTCACCCGCCTTTGGTGTTCCTGGTCCGGCGAGGAGGCGCGGTGTGCCTGCCCCGCTGCCCGGGCCGTGCGGTACTCGGCCGCCTCACGGAGGAGGTCGGCGCTGCGGACGGCGGTGGCGATCTCGTACTCGTACATCTCTGCTCCCTGGTCGCGTTGCTCGGGCACCTCGTTCGGTGTGATCCAAGATTCGCGCCCCAGGGGGTACCGGCACATCGGTCGCATGCCGCATCTGCCGGAGGCAGGGGGCCTTAGTCCGGGGCCGGGGAGCCCCGGGCCGGTCCGTGAGGACCTAAGGCACTGCCTAGGCGCCGGCTCCGGCCGCCTTGGGAATGGCGAGGAGGAGGTCGAAGTACATGAGGACGAAGAGCAGTACGCCGAGGGCGCCCAGTCCGATGCCCGCCCAGGAGACGGACCGTACCCAGGTGGGGAGGGTGCGCTCGGGGCTGCTGAAGGCGGGGAGGGCCAGCACGAAGATGGCGATGATCAGGGCGAGGGCGGAGAAGATGCCGTTCACCATCGCGGTGGTGTGCCACGGGTCGACGAACTGGGCGGCGATCTGCGCGTTGGCGTCGGCGGCCTGGGTCAGCTCCAGCCGGGCGGCGATGCTGGCACGCTCGGACACGATGCCCGCGACCCAGCTGCCGCTGAGGGCGACGGCACCGAGACCCGCGGCGACGATCGCGAAGGCCGCGGAGCCGACGTGGCTCGGCTCCCGGTCCTCGGCCAGGTCCTCGGCGAACGCCTCGTCGTCCAGGTCCGCGTCGGTGACCTCGTCGGTGACCGCGGAGTCGGCTTCGGCCGGCTGGGGCGTCTCGGCCTTTTCGAGGTCGGCCGGGGTGGTGTCCGCCTCGGCGGCGTTCGGGGCGGGGGTCTTCGTGGTGTCCATGCGGGGCACCGTAGGCGCCCTGTCTGAGAGTTTTCTGAGAATCCCCGGGTTCCGGCCACGGTGGGCTCCGCGGTCGGCGGAGGCCGTGGCCGGGCGCCCCCGGGCAGGGCCCGGAGGGGGCTCAGGCGGACCGGGTCGCGGCCCACTCGTGGGAGAGGATCGACCAGACCTCGGTGTCCTGGCGGACTCCGCGGTGGAGGTTGTTCTCCCGCATGACGCCGTCGCGGGTCATACCGAGGCGCGCGGCCGCGGCGAGGCTCTTCGTGTTGCCGGTGGCGGCGTGCCACTCGACGCGGTGCATGCCGCGCTCACCGAAGGCATAGTCGATCAGGACCCGGCAGGCCTTCGTGACCAGGCCTCTGCCGGCCGCGTCGGGCTCCAGCCAGCAGCCGATCTCGCAGTTCCCCCGGTCGGCCTCGAACACCCGGAAGAGGACCCCGCCCACCAGAGTGCCGTCGAGTCGGATGCCGAAGAACCGGGGGCCGTCCTGGCCCGCCTTCACCGCGTACTCGGCGAGCAGGGCCCGGGCGGAGTCGAGGTCGGCGGCCCGGTCCGGGAAGCCGATGTAGCGACCGATGAATGCGCGTCCGCGCTCGATGTGCGCGAAGAACTCCTCCGCGTGCCGGGCCTCCAGCGGGAACAGCTGGGCGTCTTCGGCAAGGGCTGTCGAGAACATGCGCGGTCTTCCTTGGGTCTCGGGCGGCGGGTGGCCGGATCACCGGGAGCTGGTGGCGGGCTCGGCGCTGTCCTGGCTCGTGGCAAGGTCTGCGGCGGGCCGCTGCTTCGGAAGTCTCGCATGCGGGTGGCGTTCGGGGGGCTCGATGCTGATCTTGGGCAGACGCCGGTCGAGCCAGGCGGGCAGCCACCAGTTGGCCCCGCCGAGCATGTGCATCAGGGCCGGGACGAGGAGGGTGCGCAGCACGAAGGCGTCGAGGGCGACGGCCGCGGCGAGCGCGATGCCGAACATCGCGATGATCCGGTCGCCGCTGAGTACGAAGGCCAGGAAGACGGAGATCATGATGACGGCGGCCGAGTTGATGACCCGGCTGGTCTCGGCGAGGCCCACGCGCACGGCCCGCCGGTTGTCGCCGGTCTCCAGCCACTCCTCGTACATCCGGCTGACGAGGAAGACCTGATAGTCCATCGACAGTCCGAAGAGGACGGACACCATGATCACGGGCAGGAAGGGTTCGATGGGGCCGGCGCTGCCCAGGCCCAGCAGCTCGCTGCCCCAGCCCCATTGGAAGATCGCGACCACGACGCCGAAGGAAGAGGCGACGGCGGCGACGTTCATGGCCGCCGCCTTGAGCGGGATGCCGATGGACCGGAAGGCCAGCAGCAGGAGCACGCAGCCGAGGGCGATGACCACGCCGACGAAGAGCGGCAGCTTCCCGATGATGACCTCGGCGAAGTCGTCGTAGGCAGCCGTCACACCGCCGACGTGGACCTCCATGGAGTTGCCGTGCCCGGCGGCCGGGATGACGTCCTGGCGGAGTCTGTCGACGAGGTCGCTCGTGGCCCGGGACTGCGGGGCGGAGTCCGGTACGACGGTCAGGACGGCGGTGTCGCCGCTGCGGTTGAGGACGGCGGGGCCGGTGGAGGCGACGCCCTCGGTCGCGCGCAGTGCCTGCGCCAGCTGGTCCACGGCGAGCCGGTCACCGGCGCCGTCCAGCCGGGCGACGACGGTGAGCGGACCGTTGGTGCCGGGGCCGAAGCCCTCCGCCAGCAGGTCGTAGGCCTGCCGGGTGGTGGAGGTGGCGGGGTTGTTGCCCTGGTCGGACGTGCCCAGATGGAGGGAGAGGGTGGGCAGGGCCAGCACCAGCATGACCACGGTGGCGACGACGCCCAGCAGCTTGGGGTGCCGCTCGACGAAGACGGACCAGCGGGCGGCGAAGCCGGAGGTCTGCTCGGGACACGGCCCCTCGGCGGCGAGCTTGCGGCGCTCGCGGCGCGAGAGGGCGCGCACGCCTATGTACGAGAGGAGGGCGGGCAGCAGGGTGACCGAGGCGGCGACCGTCAGGACCACCGTCACGGAGGCCGCTATCGCGACGCCGTTCAGGAAGTTCAGCCGCAGCACCAGCATGCCGAGCAGGGCGATGCAGACGGTGGCACCGGCGAAGACGACGGCCCGGCCGGTGGTGGCGACGGCGTTCGCGGCCGCCTCCTCGACCGCGCTGCCCCGCGCCAGGCCCTTGCGGTGCCGGGTGACGATGAACAGCGCGTAGTCGATGCCCACGCCGAGGCCGATGAGGGTGCCGAGCATCGGGGCGAAGTCGGCGACCGGCATCGCGTGCCCGAGCAGGGTGATGCCGAAATATGCGGTGCCCACGCTGACCAGGGCGGTCGCGATGGGCAGCAGGCTCGCGGCGAGCGAGCCGAAGGCGAGGAAGAGGACCAGGGCCGCGACGGCGACACCGATGACCTCGGCGAGGTGCGCGGTGGGGGCCTCGGTGAGCTGGATGGCGCGGCCGCCCAGTTCGACCTGGAGTCCGCCGGCCTCGGTGGTGGGGTTCTTCGCCGCGTCGACGACCGCTCTGGCCTGGGCCTTGGGTACGGAGTCGGCCTGCTGGTCGAAGGTCACCACCGCGTAGGCGGTGCGCCCGTCGGGGCTGATCCGTGCGGCGCTCTCGGGGGCGGGGTCATAAGGTCCGGCGACCGATCCGACGCCGGGGAGCCCGGCGACGGCCTCCAGTGCCCGGGTCATGCGCTGCTCGATGTCCGGGGTGCGCACGCTCTGCCGGTCCGGGGCCCGCCACACGATGGTGTCGGTGTCGCCGCCCTGGCCGTGGAAGGCCTCGCGCAGGAGGGCGTTCGCCTTGCCGGACTCGGTGCCGGGGACCTCGTAGTTGTTGGAGAACGCCGATCCGGCGGTCGCGGCGGCCGCTGCGGTCCCGCCGAGCGCGAGCAGCCAGATCAGGACGGTGAGGAGGCGGTGGCGCATGCACCAGCGTGCGATTACAGCCAACGGACGTGCTCCCTGGTGGTTCGGATCTTTACCGGGAGGCAGCCCGTCGCAAAGAACGCATGAACGCGTGAAGGCCCGGCCGAGGGGCCCGGGGGATCACCCCGGGAAGGCTCGGCCCAGATGGTCTACACCCTCCACGATCTCAGCGTTTCGTGATCGTTGGCCCCTTTCGTGTGCATCGTCACAGCGCAGGGCGGCGGGGGCCTAGGAGCTGGCTTCCAGCTGGGTTTCGGGCTCGTCCACCCGGTAGCCCGGGATCGAGGGCCACCGGACGGTGAGGACGACGGTGTCCTCCTCCGCGTACCAGGAGTGGTCGACACCACGCCCCCAGAGCACGTAGTCCCCCTGCTCGGCGAGGACGACGGTGCGTCCCGGGAACTCCAGCCGGAAGCGTCCGCTGATCAGCACCAGCAGTGCGGTGCGCTTCTCGGCGGTCGCCCACCGCTCCCGTTCGTCGCCCTTCGGGTGGACACCCCATTTGATCTCCACGTCTTCGCTGTGGCGGGGATCGGAGGGGTCCTTGAAGTGGCCGAGGAGCCAGCCGCGGTCGGCGGCGGCGTCGGGGGTGGCCTTACCGGTGTAGATGGCGGAGTCGTGGTTCACGGGGGTGAGGCTAATGCAGTTGTGGCGCCCGCCCGACACTGGTGAGCTGGGACGATGACGATCGATTTTGATGAACTGATGAAGGTGCGCGCCCGCTTCGACGCCGAAGTGCGCGAGGGTGCGCAGGCGGACCCGCAGGCGAGCGTGGAGCGGGCGGGCGCCGTCGTACGGCACGTCGCGCCCGCGCTCGGGTGGAACGGCGTGCTCTGGTCGGACCTCGGCGAGGGGACGGCGGACGCGGAGATCGCGGCGCAGGTGGCGTTCTTCGCGGGGCGCGGCTGTCCGGAGTTCGAGTGGAAGCTGTACGACTACGACCGGCCCGCCGGCCTCGGGGACCGGCTGCAGGCGGCGGGGTTCGTACCGGAGCCGCCCGAGACCCTGATGGTGGGCCTGGTGTCCGAGCTCGCGAAGCTGCCGGTGGAGCCGCCGGAGGGGATCACCCTGCGGGTGGTGACGGACGAGGCCGGCGTCGACCTGATGATGCAGGTCCACGCGGGCGCCTTCGGGACGGAGCGGCCGCGGATCCGGGAGCAGCTGCTCGGCAAGCTGCGTGAGGAGCCGGAGACGATCGCCGCGGTGCTCGCGATGGCGGGCGACACCCCGGTGAGCGCGGCCCGCATGGAGATGCGGCCGGGTCTGGCCTTCGCGGGTCTGTGGGGCGGCGGCACGATCCCCGAGTGGCGCGGCCGGGGCATCTACCGCCTGCTGGTCGCCCACCGCGCCCGCCTGGCGGCGGAGCTCGGTATCGCCTACCTGCAGGTGGACGCGTCGGACGACAGCCGCCCGATCCTGGAGCGGCTGGGCTTCGGGGTCCTTGGGGTGACGGTGCCGTACATGTGGACCGGCGGCGCCTCGTAGAGCGGGGCGGGACCGGCTCTATGCCGGCCCGCGGGCAGCGGGCAAGATCACTGCCATGGAACGTATCAGCCCGCCCCTGACCGGGGACGAACGCGAGACCCTCCGGACCTTCCTCGACTACCACCGGGCCACTCTCGCCTGGAAGTGCGAGGACCTCACCGACGAGCAGCTGCGGCGCGCGTCGATGCCCCCGTCCACGCTGTCCCTGCTGGGGCTGGTCCGGCACATGGCCGAGGTCGAAAGACACTGGTTCCGCCGCGTCCTCGACGGCGAGGACCTCCCGCACCTGTGGTCGGACACCAACGACTTCCAGGCCGCCTACGACGCCTCCGGCTCCAGCCGCGCCGAGGCGTTCACCGCCTGGCAGGAGGAGGTCGCGCACGCCCGCCGGATCGAGGCCGCGGCCGAGTCCCTGGACGTGACGGCGTACGTGCCGAGCTGGGAGGAGGAGGCCTCGCTGCGTCTGGTGATGCTCCACCTCATCCACGAGTACGCCCGCCACAACGGCCACGCCGACTTCCTCCGCGAGGGGATCGACGGCACCACCGGCGCCTGACCGGGGGAAAGGCGCCTGCGGATGCGTGCGGCAGGGGGCTGCTCTAGCGTCGGACGCAGGAGGGGAATCCCTGCCGAGCCGGTCCGGGCCGGGGACCCGGGCCCTGGTGGCCGGACCCCGGCCGCGGACGCTCGGCCCTGTTCCTGCGCGGATCCGGCACTTCCGGGTACCGGGGCGCGCGACGATCCCGGAGAGCAGGTGCGTCCCATGCGCACGTCGACCCGTATCGCAGGTGTCCTCAGCGGCCTGACCCTCGTGCTCGGTGGCGCGGCCTTCGCGGCCCCCGCCGCCCACGCGGACGTCTCGGCCTGCATCAACCAGGTCGAGCGGGAGCTGCAGGGCGGCGAGGCCCCGGAATCCGTCCGCGCGGCGTGTTCCGCCGGGTACTCCGGCGAGCAGGAGCAGTGCGTGAGCGGGCTGACCAAGGGCGGTGTGACCAACGGGACCGCGGTGAGCGCCTGCAAGGTGTCCGCCCAGTAGCCGGCCCGGGTCGCCGGCCCGGCCAGTCGGCCCTACCGCCTCCGCGGCCCGGCCACCTCGGCGGCCCGGCCGCACCACCGGGTGCCGGACGCGCCGGAAGGCGGCGGGGCGCAGGCCGTCTCAGACCTCCGGCCGCCAGTAGCCCAGCGCGTTCACCCGGTGCTTGGGCAGCGCCAGTTCCTTGCGCAGGTACGCCGTCAGGGCGCGCGTCGTCACCGTGTCGCAGGCCAGCCAGACGTACGCCGTCTCCGGGTCCCCGGCCAGCCCGGGAAGCTCTGCGCGCACCCGGTCGGCCAGGTCCGTACCGTTCCGCCGCACCCGGCGGATGTCGTGCCGGCCCGGTTGCACCCGCATCGGCAGCCGCTCGTCCGAGTCGTGCTGCGTCTCGAACCAGATGGTCGCCGGGGTCTCGGGGTACGTGTCCAGCAGCGAGTTGATCGCCGGGAGGGACGCGGAGTCCCCGATGACGAGCAGCCGCTCCGGGGCCGGTGCCGGGGCCGTGAATCCGGTGCCCTGGACGGTGGCCTCGACCGTGTCGCCCGGCTTGGCGTCGCGCGCCCAGGCACTGGCGACCCCGTCGTGCAGGGCGAACTCGAAGCTGAACGTGCCCGCTTGCGGATCCGGGTCCACCAGTGTGTAGGCCCGCTGGTGCGGCTTGCCCGCGCCCTGGAACCAGACGCGTACCCACATCGTCGGGTGCAGCGATTCACCGGCGGCCGCGAGCAGCCCGCCGTCCGTGAAGCTCACGCGGCGGTAGTGCTCCGTGAGGTCTTCCGCTCCCGTCACCGTGAACGTGAAGTCCTTGCCCCGCATGAGCTTGAGGACCACGCCCTCCCAGCCCTTGCCGACAGCCATGTCCAACCCCTCCCCTGACACCCCTATAGTTAGGTCAGCCTAACCTAAACGCACGTCGGGGAAGAGTGTGAGCAGCGTGAGCAGTGCCAGCAGCGAGAGCGGCGACGCCCGGTCGTACGGAGCGAACCGGGGCGAGCCCCCCGTGGACACCCCTGTGGAGACCCCTGTGGAGACCCCTGTGGAGACCCCTGTGGAGACCCCTGTGGAGACCCCTGTGGAGACCCCGGAATCCTACGGTGTCTTCCGCGACCGATGGGGCATCCCCCACCTGCGCGCATCCGACGAACTCGGCCTCGTCCACGCCCAGGGCCGCGTCACCGCCTTCGACCGCGCCTGGCAGCTGGAGGTCGAACGGCACCGGGCCGAGGGTTCCAGTGCCTCCTTCCTCGGCGCGGACGCCGTGACCTGGGACCGCTTCGCCCGCCAGTCCCGGCTGGCCGACACGGCCCGCCGCTGCTACGAGGCCATGGAGGCCGACGACCCCGGCACCGCCGCCTGGGTGCGCGCGTACGTGGACGGCGTCAACGACGGGCTCGCCGCCGGCGCCGCCCGCGACGAGCGCTTCGCGCGCACGGGTCTGACCCCCACCTCCTGGGAACCGTGGGTACCGCTGGCCATCTGGATCGCCACGCACATCCTGTTCGCCGGTTTCGCCACCAAGCTGTGGCGCGAGCGCGTGGCCCGCGCGCTCGGCGACGAGGCGGTCACCCTCTTCGCGACCGACGGCCCCGGCACGGCCGGCAGCAACGGCTGGCTGGTGCCGGGCGACCGCACCACCACCGGCTCGGCGATCATCGCGGGCGACCCGCACCGCTTCATCGAGGACCCGGGCGTCTACCAGCAGATACGCCTCTCCTGCCCCGACTACGACGTGCTGGGCCTCGCCGTCCCCGGCGTCCCCGGCCTCGGCCACTTCGGGCACACCGGCACCGCCGCCTGGGCGATCACCAACGCGATGTCCGACTACCAGGACCTGTACGTCGAGCAGTTGCGCCGCGGTGACGACGGCGCCGTCGAGGCCCTCGGCGCGGACGGCGCCTGGGAGCCCGTCTCCCGTCACACCGAGACCATCACCGTGGCCGGCGGCGACGACGTCGAGGTGGAGATCCTGGAGACCCCTCGCGGCCCCGTGATCATCCACGCGGACGGCGACCTCGGCGCCGACCCCGACGCCGGGGCGCACGCCGACGGCAGTGCCCGGACCCTCTCCCTGCGCTACCCGCCGCGGGTCCGCCTGGACCTCGGCTTCGCCGCCCTCCCCGCGCTGCTGCGCGCCCGCACCGTCGCCGACATCGACCGTGCCTTCGACGGCTGGGCCGAGCCGGTCAACGTCGTCCACGCCGCCGACTCCGCGGGCGGCCTGCTGCACCGCGTCGCGGGCGCCGTGCCGCTGCGCCACCGCACCAACCGCCTGCGTCCCGTGCCCGCCTGGGACCCGCAGCACGCCTGGCAGGGCTGGGCCCCGACCCCCGCGGAGCCGGTACAGGGCTTCGCCGTGATGGCGAACGCGCGCGGGATCGCCTCCCCGCTCGGCGTGGAGTTCGCGCCCCCGCACCGCGCCAACCGCATCCGCGAGCTGCTCAGCGGGTCCGCGGACTGGTCCCCGAAGGCGATGGCCGACGTACACCGGGACACCCACCTGGCCTCGGCCGCGCCCCTGCTCGCGCTGCTGCCCGGCTTCGAGGACCTGACGCCTGCGGCGCAGGCCCTGCGTACCCGGCTGCTGGCCTGGGACCGGCACATGGCGGCCGACAGCACCGACGCCACCGTCTTCTCGGCCTTCCGTGGCGCGACCGTACGCCGCTTCGCAGCCGACCCCGTCTTCGAGGGTCTGTGGGGGGCGCCCACCGGGCCGGCGGTCTTCCACCCGTGGCTGTACCTGGTCCCGCGGATCGGGTACGCCCTCGAAGGGCTGCTCACCACCTCCCTCGTCCCCGGCCTCGACCGTGCGGCGCACGTCCGGGCCGCCCTGGAGGAGACCGCCGCGGCCGACACCCCCGACACCCCCTGGTCGCAGGTCCACCGCCTGACCCCCTGGCAGGCCGTACCCGACCAGGAGGCCGCGGACTGGCCCGGTCTCGGCGGCGACCACGACTGCGTGAACGCCACCTCCACCGTCCCCGGTTTCACCGACCTCACCGCCCGCGCGTCGGCGGCCCGTTACGTCTGGGACCTCGCCCGCCGTGAGGACAGCCTGTGGGCGGTCCCGCTGGGCGCGGACGGCGTCACCGGCTCGCCCCACCACCGCGACCAGCTGCCCCTGTGGGCGCAGTGCGAACTCGTCCCCGTCGTCACCGACTGGTCCCAGCTCACCAAGGAATCGATATGACCTCCGCCATCTCCGTCGGACAGCCCGTGTTCACCCGGGTCGTCGAGGGCTTCGGCACCGTCACCATCACCCCCGTCGACCCGGCGGCCGACTCCGCGCTGATCCACGGCTGGGTCACGCAGGAGCGGGCCCGCTTCTGGGGCATGGGCGAGGCCAGCCGCGAACTGGTCCAGGAGATCTACGAGGACGTCGACCGCCGCACCACCCACCACGCCTTCATGGTGAGCCGCGACGGCGAGCAGGTCGCACTGTTCCAGACGTACGACTGCGCCGAGGACCGGGTCAGCGAGTGCTACGAGGTCCAGCCCGGTGACGTCGGTGTGCACCTGCTGATCGGCCCCGCCACGGGCGCGGCCGAGCACGGCTTCACCGGCTCCCTGATGACCGCCTTCATCGCGTTCGTCTTCTCCGACGACGCCGCGCGGCGCGTGGTCGTCGAACCGGACGCCCGCAACACCAAGGCCATCTCCCTCATGGAGCGGACCGGCTTCGTGCTCGGACCGGAGGTCGTGCTCCCGGAGATCGACCTGCCCGAGGTCTACCTCCCGGCCAAGCCGGCCCGGCTGGCCTTCTTCACCGCTCCGGAGGACGCGCCGGCGGCAGGCTGACCGGAACCGCCCCTTCGGCCGGGCGCCCGGCGAACGGCAGCCGCCCCTCGGGCGGTTCCGGGAGCCGGGCGCCCGGTGGCATGTCCGGGCACCAGTGCTCGCCACCGTTCGCCGACGGCCCGCCCCGCCCACGGCCGGCCGGCCGACCGACCGGCGGAAGGGTGAACCCGATGGGGATTCCCGATTCCCATTGACCTCGTGCGCCTCCCCGCTGGAAGCTGATGGCCTCTCAAAGCACCTTGAGGTGGGGGACATTGACCAGTCAGAACCTGCACATCGGTCCGGACGCGGCGACCGACCGGTACCGCCTGCTCCGCTCGATCGGGCGCGGCGGGGAGGCCGTGCTCTATCTCGCCGAGATCGAACTCGCCGGCGGATCCGAACCCGTGGTCGTCAAAGTGCTCGACTCCAAGACGACCATCACGCCGGACATCTTCGACCGGATCAGCCAGAAGTGGAACGAGCAGGCCGAGCTGCTGCGGTTCGTCCACCGGCCCGGTGTCGTGGGCGTGCGCGAGCACTTCGAGGGGCCGCCGATCCACCGGCCCGGGGAGTCCTCGACCCTGACCGGGAGGGCGCTCGTCCTCGTCATGAACCACGTCGACGGGCTCGACCTGCGGGACTGGCGGGCCGAACGCACGCTGGCCACCGCCGCCGAGCGGCGCGAGGTGATGCGCACGCTGGAGCAGCTGGCCGACGTACTGGACTGGCTGCACTCGGGCAAGGCCACCCCGTCCGGGCGCCAGGTCGTCCACGGCGACCTCTCCCCCGGCAATGTGATGGTCGACGCGCACGGGCAGGCCACCCTGGTGGACTTCGGCCTCAGCAAGCTGACCGCCGACCACCAGACGGCCGAGGTCTGGTTCACCCCGGGCTACGCGGCACCCGAGGTCTTCGACGGCAAGCGGACCCCGGGCACGGACCGGTACGCCTTCGGGGCGATCGCGTACTTCCTGCTGAGCGGGGAGTCCCCGCCCGCGACACCGGAGCAGCTGGCGCAGGCGCTGACCGCGCTGCCGCAGATCGCCGTGCTGGACGCCGAGCAGCGGGCGCGGATCACCGCGATCTACTCGGCCGACCCGGGGAAGCGGCCGGTGAACCTGGCCGGCTGGATGAAGGACATTCGCCACGCGGTGGTGTCCACGACCACCACCACCTCGCAGCGGGCCGCCCAGGAGACCCCGCCCAGGCCGGCCGCCCCGCCACCGCCGGTGGTCCCGCCGCAGCCCGTCACCCCGCCGCCAGTGGCGGCGGCGCCCGCGTACGCCCCGACGGCGCAACCGGTGCCGCCCGTGCAGCCCGTGCAGCCCGTGCCGCCCGTGCAGCCCGTGCAGTCCGTGCAGCCGGAGCCGGCCACGGCCGCGGCCGCGGTCCCGGTCCCTGAATCCGCGCCCGCCCCCGCCCCCGTCCCCTTCCCGGCACCGCAACCGGAGCCGATGCCGGTGCAGGCGCAGGTGCCCGCCGGGTACGGGCCCACGTACAACCTGACCCCGGCCCCCGCCCCCGCCCCCGAGCCGCCGCGTCCCGCCAAGAAGCGGCGGACCGGGCTGATCCTCGGCTCGGTGGCCGCGGTGCTGGTGCTGGCCTCCCTCGCCGTCATCGGCGTACAGCTCCTGGGCGACAAGGACAAGGGCAAGGACGACACCGCGGGGGGCGGCAAGCCCGGCGGGACGAGCGCGCCGCAGGCGCCGGCGTCGCCTTCCTCGCCGTCTGCGCGGGCGAGCGAGTCCGCCGGCCCCCCGGCCTCCGAGGGCTCTCCTGGGGGATCCGCCACTCCGGAGGGCTCGTCGAGCCCCGGGACGCCGGGTTCGGTGAAGGACGGCAATGTGGCCGATCTGACCGTGCTGTCGTCGGTCGGAGACGTCCGGCACTTCGAGGTGGGCTCCGCCAAGCTGAACACGAAGGAGTACGGAGCCGCCCTCCTCGGCAGCTGCTACTACGGCGCGACGATCGAGTACGACGTGAACCGCGCCTGGTCCACGCTGGAGTTCACCGTGGGCGTCGACGACGGCTCGACCATGGAACAGGCCCGCGTGACCATCTCCGTGGACGACAAGCCCGCCCTCTTCTCCGAGGCGGTCCACCTGGGCAAGCCGGTCACCAAGTCCCTGGACATCAAGGGGGCCCTGCGCCTGCGCCTGAAGGTGGAGGAGGGCTGCCGGGACACCGGCAACGCCGTCATCGCCGCCCCGGTCCTCAAGCGCTGACGAGCGCGGCCCATTCGGCCGGGCGCTCGGCGAACGGAAGGTGCCCGGTGGGCAGTTCCGCGACCCGTGCGCCCGGCAGGGCGTCCCGCTCGGGGCCCGGCGGCTCCCGCGTTGTCGGTCGGACCGGGCAGGATGGCCCTCATGACGGACGGAACGACCTGGCTCGCCGAACCCCAGTCGATCGCCTTCGGCGGCTACTACGTGGTGCTGGCCCGCGGGCTCACCCCGGACGAACTCGTGGGCCGCCTCCCGGAGGCCGTACGCGGCACGACGCCCGGCGAGGTGGCGGTCGGGGAGCACACCTCGGACTCCCTCCTGGAATGGATGGACGACACCTACGGCGACGTGTACGCGGCCATAGGCCTGCGCCTCGGCCGCGTGGGGGACTGGACGTACGCGGTCGCGTACGGGGGCTGGCAGGGCGAGTTCGGCTCTCTGACCCCCCTCTCGCGGGACGGCGCGCACATCTGCGTCCTGGAGTTCGAGGAGGAGAACGGCAAGCCGGTCCCGCCGCAGTTCGAGTACTCGTACGACGGCCGGCTGCTGAGCGCCTGCAATCTGCACCTGGACGGCTCGTGGGGGTACGAGGGGGTCGAGGGCGACCCGGCGACGGCCGGGCGCCTGCAGGAGCTGCTGACCGCCGCCGGGCTCCCGGACGACGAGCTGGACGACCGGGAGGTGCACCGGACCGCGCTGGGCGTCGTCGAGCGGTTCTTCGGGCTCTCGCTGCCGAAGGAGCCGATCGTGCACGGCACCCTGCCGGCCGTCGTACTGGAATCGGGATTCCCGAAGCCGGCCGGGGACTGATCGGGCCTCAGCCCACGCCGAGGTCGGCGCGCATGGCCGCCCGCATCTCCCGGAGCGGGTCCCAGATCCCCTGCTGTGCCTCCACCGCCGACTCCATCGACTCCCCCGCCTCCGGCGTGCCCCGCTCCAGGCGCTTCACCTGCCCGTAGACGGCGGTCAGGGCGTGGTGCACCACCGTCGCGGGCGCGAGGACCGGGTCGGGGGCGATCATCTGGGCCTCGGAGTAGCGGTCGCGGAAGGCGTCCTTCGCGGCGTCGAGCGCGCCCCGGTCGGCGTTCTCGACCCCGCGTTCCCGCATGGTGTGCAGATGCCGGTTGAGGGCGGTGGTGAACTGCCGGGCGTCCCGGTTGAGGTCCGCGTAGCAGGTGCGCCGCAGTGCCCGGTTCTCGCGTTTCTCGTCGTGGGCGCGCACGAGCTCGATCTCACGGCGCTTCGTGCGCTCCGCACCCCGCTGGGTGAGCAGCGCGCCGCCCAGCGTGCCCGCGACACCCGCCACCGCGATGACCATCGAACCGATCTCCACCGGCACATCCCCCCGACTCCACCGACCGCGCGCCCGTCGTACGCGATCACCCCGCACCCAGTCTGAACGACAGCGGCCCCGCGCCGGGAGATCCGGTGCGGGGCCGCTGTGCGTGAAGGGGACTACTCGGAGACGCCCAGGCGCTCCAGGATGAGCTCCTTGACGCGCGCCGCGTCGGCCTGGCCGCGGGTGGTCTTCATGACCGCTCCGACCAGGGCGCCGACGGCGGCGATCTTGCCGCCACGGATCTTGTCCGCGATGGCCGCGTTGCCCGCGATGGCCTCGTCCACGGCCGCGCCGAGCGCGCCCTCGTCCGAGACGACCTTCAGGCCGCGCTTCTCGACGACCTCGTCCGGGCCGCCCTCACCGGCGAGGACGCCTTCGAGGACCTTGCGGGCCAGCTTGTCGTTGAGTGAACCGTCGGCGACCAGGGCCGCGACCCGGGCCACCTGGACCGGGGTGATCGGCAGCTCGTCGACGACGACGCCCTGCTCGTTGGCGTTACGGGCCAGCTCGCCCATCCACCACTTGCGCGCGGCGGCGGAGTCGGCACCGGCCTCGATCGTGGCGACGATGGAGTCCACCGCGCCCGCGTTGAGGATCGACTGCATGTCGTGCTCGGTGACGTCCCACTCCTCGCGGAGCCGGTTGCGGCGCACGCGCGGCATCTCGGGCAGACCGCCGCGCAGCTCCTCGACCCAGTCGCGGGCCGGGGCGACGGGGACCAGGTCGGGCTCCGGGAAGTACCGGTAGTCCTCGGCGTTGTCCTTGATGCGGCCGGCCGTGGTGGAGCCGTCCTCCTCGTGGAAGTGCCGGGTCTCCTGCACGATCGAGCCGCCCGACGAGAGCACCGCCGCGTGGCGCTGGATCTCGAAGCGGGCCGCGCGCTCCACGGAACGCAGGGAGTTGACGTTCTTGGTCTCCGAGCGGGTGCCGAACTCGGACTCGGGGGTCGGGCGCAGCGACAGGTTCACGTCGCAGCGCATCTGGCCCTTGTCCATGCGGGCCTCGGAGACGCCGAGCGCCTTGATGACCTCGCGCAGCTCGGCGACGTACGCCTTGGCGACCTCGGGGGCCCGCTCGCCCGCGCCCTCGATGGGCTTGGTGACGATCTCGATGAGCGGGATGCCGGCGCGGTTGTAGTCCAGCAGGGAGTGGGACGCGCCGTGGATACGGCCGGTGGCGCCGCCGACGTGCAGCGACTTACCGGTGTCCTCCTCCATGTGGGCGCGCTCGATCTCCACGCGGAAGATCTCGCCGTCCTCCAGCTGGACGTCCAGGAAGCCGTTGAAGGCAATGGGCTCGTCGTACTGGGAGGTCTGGAAGTTCTTCGGCATGTCCGGATAGAAGTAGTTCTTCCGGGCGAAGCGGCACCATTCGGCGATCTCGCAGTTCAGCGCGAGGCCGATCTTGATGGCGGACTCGATGCCGATCGCGTTGACGACCGGCAGCGAGCCGGGCAGGCCGAGGCAGGTGGGGCAGGTCTGCGAGTTGGGCTCGGCGCCCAGCTCGGTGGAGCAGCCGCAGAACATCTTGGTCTTGGTGCCGAGCTCGACATGGACCTCAAGGCCCATGACGGGGTCGAACGAGGCGAGAGCGTCCTCGTACGAGAGCAGTTCGGTGAAGGTGGTCACGGTGAAACTTTCCCTCTCAGCCCAGCAGGACGTCGTCGTCGCCCAGGCGCTTCAGCTCGCGGTACAGGATCGCGAGGCCGGTGACGATGGCGGCGGCGGACACGGCGGCGTCGATCAGCTTGAGCGTGTCGTGCTCGCTGCGGGCCTTCTTGACCTGCTTGATCACGCTGATCGCGCCGAAGGCGGTGGTGCCGATCGACAGGTAGGTGCCGGTCTTGGACTTCTTGAAGCCCTTGGCCTTGGTCAGTGCACTGGTGCTCACAGGGACGGTGCCTCCTCAAGCAGCGGGTGACCCCAGCGTGCGACGAAGGCCGCCTCGACGGCGGCACCGACCTTGTAGAGCCGGTCGTCCTTCATCGCCGGGGCGATGATCTGGAGCCCGACCGGGAGACCGTCCTCCGGTGCCAGGCCGCAGGGGAGCGACATGGCGGAGTTGCCGGCCAGGTTGGTCGGGATGGTGCACAGGTCCGCGAGGTACATGGCGAGGGGGTCGTCGGTGCGCTCGCCGATGGGGAAGGCGGTGGTCGGGGTCGTCGGGGAGACGATCACGTCGACCTTCTCGAAGGACTTCTCGAAGTCCTGGGTGATGAGCGTGCGGACCTTCTGGGCGGAGCCGTAGTACGCGTCGTAGTAGCCGGAGCTGAGCGCGTACGTGCCGAGGATGATGCGGCGCTTGACCTCGTCGCCGAAGCCCGCTTCGCGGGTCAGGGCGGTGACGTCCTCGGCGGACTTCGTGCCGTCGTCGCCGACGCGCAGGCCGTAGCGCATGGCGTCGAAGCGGGCCAGGTTGGAGGAGCACTCGGACGGCGCGATCAGGTAGTACGCGGCCATCGCGAGGTCGAAGGAGGGGCAGTCCAGCTCGACGATCTCGGCGCCGAGCTCCTTGAGGAGCTCCACCGACTCGTTGAAGCGCTGGACGACACCGGCCTGGTAGCCCTCACCGGCGAACTGCTTGACCACACCGACGCGCATGCCGGCGACGGAGCCGTTGCGGGCGGCCTCGACGACCGGCGGGACCGGGGCGTCGATGGAGGTGGAGTCGAGCGGGTCGTGCCCGGCGATCACCTCGTGCAGGAGCGCCGCGTCCAGGACCGTACGGGCACAGGGCCCGCCCTGGTCGAGGGAGGAGGAGAAGGCGACCATGCCGTAGCGGGAGACACCGCCGTACGTGGGCTTCACGCCGACCGTGCCGGTGACGGCGGCGGGCTGGCGGATGGAGCCGCCGGTGTCCGTGCCGATCGCGAGCGGGGCCTGGAAGGCGGCGAGGGCCGCCGCGGAGCCGCCGCCGGAGCCGCCGGGGATCCGGGTGAGGTCCCAGGGGTTGCCGGTGGGGCCGTAGGCGCTGTTCTCGGTGGAGGACCCCATGGCGAACTCGTCCATGTTGGTCTTGCCGAGGATGACGACGTCGGCTTCCTTCAGCTTGCGCGTCAGGGTGGCGTCGTAGGGCGGGATCCAGCCTTCGAGGATCTTCGAACCGACGGTCGTCGGGACCCCGACGGTGGTGAAGATGTCCTTGAGGGCGAGGGGTACGCCGGCCAGCGGGCCGAGCTTCTCGCCGGCCTCGCGCTTGGCGTCGACGGCGCGGGCCTGGGCGAGCGCGCCCTCGCGGTCCACGTGCAGGAAGGCGTTGACCTTCTCGTCGGTGGCGTCGATGCGGGCCAGGTGGGCCTCGGTCACCTCGACGGCCGTGAGCTCGCCGGAGGCGATCTTCTCGGCGGTCTGGGCGGCCGTGAGCTTGATGATGTCGACCATGGTTGTTAGTCCTCCCCCAGGATCTGCGGCACCTTGAAACGCTGCTGCTCCTGGGCGGGAGCACCGGAGAGCGCCTGCTCGGGGGTGAGCGACGGACGGACCTCGTCCGCGCGCATGACGTTCGTCAGCGGCAGCGGGTGGGAGGTCGGCGGGACGTCTTGGTCGGCGACCTCGGAAACGCGGGCGACCGCGCCGATGATGTCGCCGAGCTGTCCGGCGAAGTGATCCAGCTCGTTGCTGGACAGCTCAAGGCGCGCCAGCCGAGCGAGGTGGACGACCTCCTCGCGCGTAATGCCAGGCATGCAGCGATCCTCTGGGGGTGGGTGGATGTGTAGTTTCGGTCCCAATCCTATGGGGCCGGGCCCCCGGCCAGCGAAACGGTTTGACCCGGACCGCTCCGCGAGGCCCGCAGGCGCCGCCCGACCCGCGCCTCAATCGCCGGCGAGGCTGTATATCAGCCCCGCCGGCGATTGAGGCGCAGGGGTGCGGGGGCGGAGCCCCCGGCAGCGGCGCCGCGCCCGGCCGGGCCGACGGCGGTCAGACCGCGTCGGCCTCCGCGGCGGCGAGTTCCGCCGTGATGTCCGCCGGGCGGCGCCAGCCGCGCTCGCCGCGCGCCAGCAGCCAGGCGGTGGCCTCCTGCGGCGGCATGGCGGCGGCGACCAGCCAGCCCTGGACGGCGTCGCAGCCCAGGTCCCGCAGCCGCTCCCACGTCTCGTCGTCCTCCACGCCCTCCGCCACGACCAGCAGGCCCAGCGAGTGTGCGAGGTCCACCGTGCAGCGGACGATCTCCGCGTCCTGCGCGTCGACCGCCAGCCGGCCGACGAACGACCGGTCGATCTTCAGCTCGCTGACCGGCAGGCGGCGCAGGTGGACGAGCGAGGAGTAGCCGGTGCCGAAGTCGTCCAGGGACATCTTCACGCCGTGGCCGGTGAGCCCGGCCATGGTGTCGGCCGCCCGCTGCGGGTCCTCCAGCAGGACGTGTTCCGTTATCTCCAGCTGCAGCCCGCTCGCCGGGACCCCGTGGCGCGCCAGCCGCGCGGCGACCGCGCCCGCGAAGCCCGGGGTGTGGACGTCGCGCGGCGACACGTTGACCGCCACCGGGACCTTGAGGCCCTGGGCCCGCCACCGCGCCACCTGGGCGAGGGCCGTCTCCAGTACGTACTCCGTCAGGTGCGGCATCAGCCCGGAGGTCTCGGCGATCGCGATGAACTCGTCCGGGGACACCCGGCCGCGTTCCGGGTGCACCCAGCGCACCAGCGCTTCGAGCCCGGCGACCTGGCCGTCGAAGCGGACCTTCGGCTGGTAGTGGAGTTCCACTTCCCCGGCGTCGAGGGCCCTGCGGAGGTCGCCGAGCAGTCCCAGGCGGTCGGGGGTGTTGCTGTCCCGCTTGGACTCGTACACCTCGACGCCCGTACGGTCGCGCTTCGCCTGGTACATCGCCACGTCCGCGCGCCGCAGCAGCCCCTCCGCGTCGAGCGCGTGGTCGGGGAAGACGGCGAGGCCCGCGCTGGCCTCCAGGACGAGCGTGAGGCCGTCCAGGTCGAGGGGGGAGCTGAGCTCCGCGACCAGGTGGCGGGCGATGCGCTGGGCGCTGGTGGTGGAGTCGGCGAAGGGGAGCAGGACGGCGAACTCGTCGCCGCCGAGCCGGGCCGCCTCGGCGTCCTCGGGCAGCGCCTGGCGCAGCCGTTCGGCGATCTGGAGCAGCAGGCGGTCACCCGCCAGGTGCCCCAGGGTGTCGTTGACCGCCCGGAAGCGGTCCAGGTCGATGAGCACGAGAGCGGCCCGGGTGCCGGAACGTTCGGCCTCGTCCAGGGCGGACCAGGCCCGCTCCAGCAGCCACTGCCGGTTGGGCAGCCCGGTCAGCGGGTCCCGCAGCTGTTCCTCGGCGCGGGCCCGGGCGATCCACAGGGTGGAGTCCAGTGCGATCAGCGGTACGGCGAACAGCGGCAGCAGCACCGGCTGGCTGACGGCGACGACGCAGATCAGGGGGGCGATGCCGAGCAGCGCCACGGCTACTAAGGCCTGCCGGAGCAGAGCGGTGCGGGCGACGGTGGGCAGCCCGTCGCCGCGCGGGGCCAGCGCGATCCAGAGCAGGAACCGGGTGGCGAGCAGATAGGCGACGGCGACGAGGACGATCTCGGGGACCGCCTCCAGCCCCCAGGAGGCCGGGAGCCAGGGGGTCTCCACGGAAGGCGCCTCGCCGAAGGCGGCGAGCACGAGGGCCCCGGCGCCGATGCCGAGGATGTCCACGGAGCCGTGCAGCAGCCCCTGCCGCCAGCGGTGCCGGCGCGCGGCCCCGACCAGGGAGACCACCGCGAGCGAGACCAGTCCGGCGGGGACCCATCCGTAGAGGATGAGCACGCCCAGGGTGAGCGCGGCGCCCGATCCGGTGCCGCCCCACCAGCGGTCGCGGCCGAGGGCGACGAGGTGGCCGACGATGATGCCGGTGAGGAGGGCCAGGGCCCAGCCGACCGGCCCGCCGGGGAACAGCGCATGACGACCGCTCAGCGCGGCGACGATGCCGGCGGTGAGCGCCGTGACGGCGAGGCCCACGACGAGGAAGGGCAGCGCACCGCGCCGCTCCTGCCCGCCCGCACCGGTGTGGACCGGTCGGGTCTCCGGTGTCCTGGCACCCAGGACTCCGGGCCTGCCCGCCCTGCCCGCCCGCATGGACGGGAGTTCCCCGCCGAATTCAGGTGACGGGTCGGCGCTTTCGGTGGGTTTCATGCCCGTACCTCTCACAGCCGGCGATGCCGATGTCACGCGATGGCCCCGATGTCATGCCACCACGGCCGAAATCGCATCCTGCAGCCGTGCACGACAGGCGCACCCCTCAACAGTAGGACGCGCGAGGCTCCCAGGGGCAGCGGTCGGCAGTGGTTGCCCGAATGCGACCCAGCCATCCTCATCAGTACGGTATCCGCCGAACGGGTGAGTTTGGACCGGGACCCCCCTGTCACCCGTCCGATGATCCGACAGCTCACCGCCCTGCGACCAGCCTTGTACCGGCCGTTTACCACCGTTCGCCGCGCCTGGCGTGCGCCCGCCCGTACGGCCGCACGCCACGCATCCGTTCGCCTTCGCTACTCCCCCTCGGCGATTCCCCTGTCGGTACTACTGCGCTTCGCCCTCGCCGTCCACCGGGAGCGCGGCCTCGCGTGCCGCGTCCGGCCCCTGCTCCAGCAGCACGGCGAATCCGGCGTCGTCGAGGACGGCGAGCTTCAACTGCATGGCCTTGTCGTACTTCGAGCCGGGGTTGTCGCCGACCACGACGAAGGAGGTCTTCTTCGACACGGATCCGGTGACCTTGGCGCCGAGGCTCTGCAGGGCCTCTTTCGCGCCGTCCCGCGTGTGGCTCTGCAATGTGCCGGTGACGACGACGGTCAGGCCCTCCAGGGGCCGCGGCCCCTCCTCCTCGGCGGAACCTTCCTCCTCCATCCGGACCCCGGCCTCCCGCCACTTGCGCAGGATCTCCTGGTGCCAGTCGACGGCGAACCACTCCTTGAGCGAGGCGGCGATGATCGCGCCGACGCCCTCGGTGGCGGTCAGCTCCTCCTCGGTGGCCTGCTCGATGCGCTCGATCGACCGGAACTCGCGGGCGAGGGCCTCGGCCGCGACCGGTCCGACGTGACGGATCGACAGGCCGTTGATGATGCGGGCGAGCGGGCGGTCCTTGGCGGCGGCGATGTGCTCCAGCATGGACAGGGCGTTCTTCTTCGGTTCGCCCTTCTGGTTGGCGAAGACCGTGACGATCTTCTCCTCGCCCGTCTTCGGGTCCCGCTTGGGCAGCCCGCTGTCCGGGTCCAGGACGTACGCCTTGATGGGCAGCAGCTGCTCGATGGTCAGGCCGAAGAGGTCGCCCTCGTCCAGCAGCGGCGGCCGGGCCGGCTCCAGCGGGCCGGTCAGCGCGGCCGCCGCCACCATGCCGAAGTTCTCGATGTCCAGGGACTGCCGGCCGCCCAGGTAGAAGAGCCGCTCGCGCAACTGGGCCGGGCAGGTCTGGGCGTTGGGGCACCGGACGTCGATGTCCCCCTCCTTCATCGGCCGCAGCTCCGTCCCGCACGCGGGACAGATCGCCGGCATCACGAACTCCCGCTCGGTGCCGTCGCGCAGGTCCACCACCGGGCCGAGGATCTCGGGGATGACGTCGCCCGCCTTGCGCAGGACCACGGTGTCCCCGATGAGGACGCCCTTGGCCTTGACGACCTCCTGGTTGTGCAGGGTGGCGAACTCGACCTCGGAGCCCGCCACCTTCACCGGCTCCACCTGCGCGTACGGGGTCACGCGGCCGGTGCGGCCGACACCGACCTTGATGTCGATCAGCTTGGTGTTGACCTCTTCGGGCGCGTACTTCCAGGCGATCGCCCAGCGCGGGGCGCGCGCGGTGGAGCCGAGCCGGCCCTGGAGGGCGATCTCGTCGAGCTTGACGACCACGCCGTCGATCTCGTGCTCCACCGAGTGCCGGTTCACGCCGAAGTCCGTGATGAACTCCCGGACCTCGGACAGGGTGGCGACCACCTTGTTGTGCTGTGCGGTCGGCAGACCCCACTCGTGCAGCAGCTCGTACGCCTGCGACTGGCGCTCGATCTCGAAGCCCTCGCGGGCGCCGATGCCGTGCACGACCATGTGCAGCGGGCGGCTCGCCGTGACCTTGGGGTCCTTCTGCCGCAGCGAACCGGCCGCCGCGTTGCGCGGGTTGGCGAAGGGCTTGCCCTCCGCCTGCACCAGCCGCGCGTTGAGCTCCTCGAACTTCTCCATCGGGAAGTAGACCTCGCCGCGGATCTCGACCAGGGCCGGGATCCGGTCTCCCTTGAGCCGGTCCGGGATCTCGGCGATGGTGCGGACGTTGGGCGTGATGTCCTCACCGGTGCGGCCGTCGCCGCGGGTGGCCGCCCGGGTGAGACGGCCGTTCTCGTAGGTGAGGTTGACGGCGAGGCCGTCCACCTTCAGCTCGCACAGGTAGTGGTAGTCCGAGGTGTTCACGTCCCGGGCCACCCGCTCGGCCCAGGCCGCCAGTTCCTCGTCGTCGAAGGCGTTGTCGAGGGAGAGCATGCGCTCCCGGTGTTCGACGGAGGCGAAGTCCGTCTCGTACGCCCCGGCCACCTTCTGGGTGGGCGAGTCGGGCGTACGGAGCTCCGGGTACTGCTCCTCCAGTGCCTCCAGCGAGCGCAGCAGCTGGTCGAACTCGGCGTCGCTGACGACCGGCTGGTCGTTCACGTAGTACCGGAAGCGGTGCTCCTCGACCTGCTCCGCCAGCAGCGCGTGCTGATCACGCACCGCCGTCGGTACTGCCGTGTCCTGCTGTTCGGCTGCCATGCCGTGTCCTCCCGTGGCCCGTCTTCAACCGTCACTCAGGGTTGTCGGCGAGCGACCTCGCCGCCCTGACGCAATGCGCCTGCACCGCGCGGGCGTAGGCGGGCGAGGCGCCCGCCAGACCGCACGACGGGGTGACCACGACGGACTCCGCCAGAGTCCCCGGGGCCAGCCCCAGCCTGCGCCAAAGCTTCCTGACACCCATGACGCTACCGCCCGGGTCCGACAACGGGGCGTCGGTGCCGGGCACCACTCCGGCGAAGAGTTTCGTGCCGCTCTCGACCGCTTCCCCGATGGCGTCGTCCTCGCGCTCGGTGAGCAGAGAGAAATCGAACGACACCCCCGTGGCACCGGCCCTGCGGAGCAGGCCGAAGGGGACCTCGGGCGCGCAGGAGTGCACCACGACCTCCCCGTCGTGGATGGCGAACAGGTCGCGCAGCGCACCCTCGACCACCTGCCGGTCGACGGCGCGGTAGGTGCGGTAGCCGCTCGCCGAGCGGACCCGGCCGAGCAGTACGGCCGTCAGCGAGGGCTCGTCGAGCTGCAGCACGACCTCCGCCCCCGGAATGCGCTTGCGCACGTCGGCCAGGTGCTCGCGCAGGCCCTCGGCCAGCGATCCGGCCAGGTCCCGGCAGGCCCCCGGGTCCTGGAGCATGGCCTCGCCGCCGTGCAGTTCCAGGGCGCCGGCCAGCGTCCACGGTCCGACGGCCTGGACCTTGAGCTTCCCCGTGTACCCCTGGGTGAACTCCTCCAGCGCGTCGAGGTCCTCCCCCAGCCAGGACCGGGCCCGCTTCGAGTCCCGGCCCGGGCGGTCGCTGATCCGCCAGCCGCTGGGCTCGACGTGGGCGTACATGTCGACGAGCAGTCCGAGGGACCGGCCGATCATGTCCGCGCCGGGCCCGCGGGCGGGCAGCTCGGCGAGGTAGGGGAACTCCTCGAAGGACCCGGTGACGGTCTTCGCTGCCTCGCGGGCGTCGCCGCCGGGCAGCGATCCGACGCCGGTGGCGCCGGCGCTCATCGGCCCGGCCGGACGCTCAGGTCGTTGACCTCGGCGTCACGGGGCAGGTCGATGGCCATGACGATCGTGGTCGCCACGGACTCGGGGTCGATCCAGGCGGCCGGGTCGTACTCCTTGCCCTCCTGCGAGTGCACCTTGGCCTGCATGGGGCTGGCGGTGCGGCCCGGGTAGACGGAGGTGACGCGGATGCCGTTGGCCCGCTCCTCGCCGCGCAGCGAGTCGGCGAGCGCCTTGAGCCCGTGCTTGGAGGCGGCGTACGCGCTCCAGTCGGCGTGGGCGGTCAGACCGGCGCCCGAGTTCACGAAGACGACGGTGGCCTTGGAGGCGCGCAGGGTGGGCAGCAGCAGCCGGGTGACCTCGGCGGGGGCGATCAGGTTCACGTTGAGCTGCTGGTGCCAGGTCTTGGGTCGGAGCTCACCGACCGGTCCGAGTTCGACGATCCCGGCGATGTGCAGCAGGGAGTCGATCCGCTCCGGGACGGCCTGCTTGGAGAACGCCCACGACAGCCGGTCGGGGTCGGCGAGGTCGCCGACGAGGGACGTGGCGCCGGGGTAACGGTCGACGAGCTCGCGGGCACGGCCGGCGTCCCGGGCGAGGAGGACGAGGTCGTCGCCGCGGGCGTGCAGCCGGGCCGCGACGGCGGCGCCGATGCCGGAGCCGGCACCGGTGATCAAGTGAGTAGCCATACCGCCCATGCTCGCAGGTCCCGCGTGCCGGGGAGGGCGAAGCCCCGGTGCCGCGGCTCGCCCCGGGACTCCCGGTCCCGGCGGTCCGGCCCGGCGCGGACGGGCCGCCCGCGCGCCGCGCGCTCAGCCGGCTGCGGCGGCCCGCCGGGCCCGCTCGACGACCGCCCGCGCCAGGGCCGCCCGCTGCGCGGTGACGGCGGGCGGGAAGCCGGTGCCGATGACCGTCCGCGGGTGCGCGGCGACGAGCTGCGCCCGCCGGTCGGCACGCGGTTCGGCCCAGCGCTCCAGCGCCTCGTCGCGTACGGCGTCCAGCGCGGCCTCCGGGTCGCCGGTCGGCGGGGTGAACAGGCCGGGGGCCGACCGGGCGTGCTCGCTCCAGCGGTCGGCCCAGAATTCCACGGTCCAGCCGGGCCAGCGGGCGGCCATCCGTCCGGCGTGGGGCACGATTCCGGTCAGCCACCAGCCGACCCTGCGGGCCCCGGGGTCGACGTGGATGCCGGCCTCGGCGCGGCCCGCGTACCCGGCGTGGCCGGGGGCGTCCGAGAGCCGGTCGAGGAGCGCCGCCGGGCCCTCGGCCACGGGATGGTCGTCGATGTGGGCGAGGACGTGGCAGCGGCCGGATCCGACCGTGACGACGGCGGCCATCGGGTCGGGACCGGCCAGTTCCTCGTCGTCGGCCTCCAGTGGCGGGCCGGGGTACAGGGTGTCGCGTTCGTGCCCCGGGTCCAGGCCGAGGTGGGCGCGCAGGCCGCTCTGGCCGTCGTACACCCAGCGGAGCTCCCATCCGGGCCAGGCGAGCCCGAGCAGCCGCCACCAGGCCGCGCGGGTGAGCATGGCCACCGACGGGCCTTCCTGGGCGAAGACCAGGAGCAGTCTGCGGGAGGGGTCGATCAGGGCGCCCGCTTCGCACATGTCGTCGTCGTACCAGGGGCCTGCCTCGAACCGGTGGCCGAGGACGAGGGGCAGGACCGCCTCCGGGCCGCCGAGCAGGTCGAGATCGAGGCCGACGGCGCCGAAGGAGGAGCTCCGGCGCTCGTACCCCTCGGCGCCCACGGTCACGAAGGTGGCCCGGTTGCCCATCAGAGGCCGGCTTCGGCGCGCAGGGCGGCGGCCGTCTTCTTCGCGTCGTAGCCGGCCGGGACGCCGTCGACCAGGATGACCTCGCCGGCGATGTGGTTCGTGCGCAGCGGGAGGATGGCCTGGTAGGCGTCGGAGGCGTACCAGGCGCGCGCCCGCTCGATGCCGGGGAAGCCGATGATGACGACGGTGCCGGGGAACGGGCCCTCCAGGACCTCGACCTCCTTGCCGTGGACGAGGAAGCGGCCGCCGAAGGGATCCATCGTCGACTGGATGGTCTCGATGTACGTGAGGATGTCCTCGTTCATCGTCTCGGGGCGGATGTGGGCGACGGCGTACGCGGTCATGGTCTGCTCCCCTGTCGACCGGCCCGTCGGTCCGGGCCCGTTGATCCGATCCTGTCAGCGCGCGGCCCCGCCGGCGATTACCTCCCGGGTCATGCCGATGCGGGCTGGAAGGTGCGCCGGTAGGCGATCGGCGAGACGCCGAGGGCGGAACGCATGTGCTGGCGCAGGGAGTTGGCCGAGCCGAAGCCGGCGCGGTGGGCCACCAGGTCGACCGGCAGGTCGCTGGACTCCAGCAAGTGGCGGGCCAGTTCGAGGCGTTGCGCGGTGAGCCACTGCACCGGGGTCATGCCGACCTCGTCGCGGAACCGGCGGGTAAAGGTGCGCAGGCTCATCCGGGCGTGCGCGGCCAGCTCGCCGAGCGTGACCGGTTCGGCGAGGCGTTCCAGGGCCCACGCGCGGGTGGCGGTGGTGGTGGCGACGGTCGGCTCGGGGACGGGGCGGTCGATGTACTGGACCTGGCCGCCGTCGCGCCAGGGCGGGACCACGCACAGCCGCGCGGCCCGGTTGGCCACGCCCGTGCCGTGGTCCTGGCGGATCAGGTAGAGGCAGAGGTCGATGCCGGCGGCCACGCCGGCCGAGGTGAGGATGTCGCCGTCGTCGACGAAGAGGACCTCCTCGTCGAGCCGGACGCGCGGGAAGCCCCGCTGGAACTCGGGCGCGTGCAGCCAGTGCGTGGTGGCGGGCCGGCCGTCGAGCAGTCCGGCGGCGGCCAGGACGTACGAGCCGGTGCAGAGGGAGACCAGCCGGGTGCCGGGCCGGATCGCCGCGAGGGCGTCGGTCAGCGGCTGCGGCAGGGGCGCGCCGTGCGCAAGCTCGTCCATGGCGTGGGTGGGCGTGACGATCACGGTGTCGGCGGCGGCGAGGGCCTCGGGGCCCGCCGAGACGCCGACGGTGAAGCCCGCGTCGCTGGTCACGGGCAGGCCGTCGGCGGTGCAGACGGTCACCTCGTAGAGCGGCGCCCCGGCCTCGTCCTGGGCGTTGCCGAAGACGCGGGAGGGGATGCCGAGCTCGAACGGAGGGACCCCTTCGAGTGCGAGTACGGCGATTCGATGCATGGCCAGATCCTGTCACATGGTGGCCGTACGGCCAACACTGCGAGGGCCGGCGAGCGGGGAGAGTGAGGTCATCGGCCGGGACACCGGCCGGCAGGAACCCAGCAAGGAGACATGTCATGCGCGCCGTCGTCATCAGCAAGTGGGGCGGACCCGAGGTCCTCGTCGAGACCGAGGCCGAGCGTCCGGAGCCCGGTATGGGCGAGGTCCTGGTGCGGGTCCACGCCGCCGGGGTCAACCCCGTGGACTGGAAGACGCGCGAGAGCGGCGCCCTGATCCCCTGGGGCCCGGTGCCGGCGGTCGGCTGGGACGTGTCCGGCACCGTCGAGGCCGTGGGACCGGGCGTGACCCTGTACCGGGTGGGCGACGAGGTGTACGGGATGCCCCGCTTCCCGCAGCAGGCCGGCGCGTACGCCGAGTACGTGACGGGCCCCGCCCGGCACTTCGCCCCCAAGCCGGCCACGCTGGACCACGTGCAGGCCGCGGCGCTGCCGCTGGCCGCGCTGACCGCCTGGCAGGCCCTGGTGGACACGGCCGGGGTGAGCGCCGGACAGCGGGTGCTGGTGCACGCGGCGGCCGGCGGGGTGGGCCACCTGGCGGTGCAGATCGCCAAGGCCCGCGGCGCGTACGTGATCGGCACCGCGAGCGCGGGCAAGCACGCGCTGCTGCGCGAGCTCGGCGCCGACGAGGTGATCGACTACCGCACCGCGGACTTCGAGGACGCCGTCGCCGACGTGGACGTCGTGATCGACGCCGTCGGCGGGGACTACACGCGGCGCTCGCTGAAGGTCCTCAAGGCCGGCGGCCACCTGGTGACCCTGCCCGGCCCGGACTCCCTCCCGGCCGACCCGCAGGGGGTGCACGCCTCCTGGGTCCTGGTGGAGCCGGACCTGGGCGGCCTGCGGGAGATCGCGGCGCTCGTCGAGCAGGGCCTGCTGAAGCCGCTGGTCGACACGGTGCTGCCGCTGGAGCAGGCCGCGAAGGCCCACGAGATCGGTGAGCAGGGCCGCACCACCGGCAAGATCGTCCTGACCGTCGCCTGAGGCGCACACCGGCCGCGACCCGTCCGGGCGATCAGCTTCGCCGCAGTCCGCCCGCCGCCCCGGCGTGACCGGGGACGGCGGGCGGCCGGGTCCGTCGGGCCACCCGCCCATCTTCACGTCGACGACCCGGTGCAGACTCGGGCCATGGAGCATTCGCAGCGACACATGTACGAGGTGGTCGACGCGCTCGTCCGGGCAGGCAGCAGCTTCCGCCCACGTCCGCCCGGCTTCGGCGACGATCCGTTCTGGCTGGCCAAGGGCGACCCGCATTGCTACATGGAGACGCCGATCGACTTCGCGGTGGCCAGGTCCGTACCGGGTCATCCCGCGGATCTCGCCTTCGACGAGGACGACGACATCATCTTCTGCAGGCTCTGCTGGACAGCGATCACCGGGCCGAACCACCGCCCGGAGACGGTGTGGGGATCACCGGGCGGGTGACTCTCCGCCCGACACGTCCTGGCCGGTGGGCCCCGCCGGCCGGCCGCGCAGGTGGCGCTGGAGCCGGGCGTGGCGGAACTGGTAGACGGCGCCGACCTGGCGCAGGACGCCACGCCGGTAGGCGTCCTCCAGGAAGGCGACCGTCGCCCAGGGGAGGCGGCCGGTCAGCGGCAGCCAGATCCGGGTCAGGAGCACCCACTGGCCCCAGGCGGTGAACGCCAGCACGTAGGAGAGCGCGCCGGCCACCCCGCCCACGGCGCCGAGCGCGAGCCCGTCGGCCATCGGCCAGGTCAGGGGGCCGACGACGCCCTGGAGCAGCTCGGTCAGGAGCCGGCCGCCGAAGGCGATCACCAGGGTCAGCATCGGCGCGAGGAAGAGTGCCTGGCGCACCACGATGCTGCGGTTGACGGCCAGCAGGTCCGTCGGGGTGGCGGCCCGGCCCAGGTCGATGGGGGTCTCCAGGGTGGCCACGAGCCCGAGTACGAGGCCTCCCGCCAGGGCGAACGTGAGCCCGTACATGAGGCAGTTGACGGCCGTCGCCTCGATCACCGCCGCGTTGACCAGCACCCCGCCGTACGTCAGCTGCGCGCCCACGGTGAAGGCGATCCCGCACCCGAGGCCCATCACGAAGCCGCCCAGCAGCCCCGCCGGGACCAGGGTGGCGAACCTGCGGGAGGACGGTCCGGCGCCCCGCCGGCGGCGGCCGGGCAGCCGCATCCGCACCCGGGACGGCTCGAACGCCCGGATCCCGAGCACGGCCATGAGCCCGTAGACCAGCCCGAAGGCGAGTCCGACGGCGGGGCCGAACAGCACCGCGTCCAGCAGGCCCGCACCCAGGGCGAACGCGGCTCCGCGGCCCGCGGCCAGGTTCTTCGCCGGGAAGACCAGCCAGTCGGCGACGGCGGTGACCAGGGAGCAGGCGAGGACGACGGCCAGGATCCGCGAGGACAGCCGCAGCGAGTCGCGCAGCTGCCACCACGCCAGGTCCTGGCCCGCGCGGCGCCCGGGCCGGTCCAGGTGGTCGGCGAGGTGGCCCAGGTAGTGCCCGGCGCGGTACGGGTCCCAGCTACGGGGCCTGCGCCCGCGGCGGGCACCCGGGACGGCCGGGGGCAGGGGCTGGTAGACGCTCGGCACGAACCCGGCCAGCAGATGCTCCTCGATGGCCTCCGGGTTCGGGAAGCGGGCCTCGTCCAGCAGCCCGGCCGGGTCCTGGGCCGGGGTGTCGCTGTAGGCGGTCCGGGCGAGCAGGACCATGAGCGGGGTGCTCAGTACGGTCCTGAGGCGGGCGCCCGGCCCGTCGTCCGGGTCCGTGCGCAGCCGCTCCAGGACGGGGTCCCACCCGGTGGCGGCCCGGCCGTCCCCGCCGTCCCGGCCGTCCGGTCCCCCGCGGCCGGCCGGCGCGCTCGGGCGCGCGGTGCGGGGCAGGTAGTGGACCAGGTCCTCGGCGTCCAGGTCCAGCAGCTCGATGCCCGCGGTCCGGCGGAGCACCTCGACCCCGACGGCCTCGGCGAACTGCTCGGTGCGGCTGGTCAGGAGCAGCGGCAGCGAGCTCGCGTTGAGTTCGCGCAGGGCGACGCCGAGCAGACCGGTGGCCATCTCGTCGAACCCGTCCAGGACCGGCAGGATCCATCCGGCGTCCACGAGGGCGGCGGCGAGGGTCGAGCCGCCGGGGGCGCGGGCGTCGAGGTTCGGGTGGTCGCGCAGCAGGCGGGCGATCAGCCAGTCGCGCAGGGTGGTGCCGGTCGGGTCCCACGATCCCATGCTGAAGACCACGGGCACGGGCTCGGCGTCGGAGCGCGCGCCCAGGTGGTCGAGGACGAACCGCAGGACGAGGACCGTCTTGCCGGAGCCGGCCCGGCCGAGCACCACCAGGCGCCCGGACCGGACGCGCCGGTAGACGTCGGCGATGTCCGTGAGGCCGCCGTCCAGGGACAGCGGGCCGTGGGCGGCTCCGGGCGCGGTGCCGCGGATGTTGTCCCAGTGGTCCAGCAGGTCGGCGGGGGCCGACCGCCACCGCACGGGCAGCGGGAAGGGGTCGTGGATGCGGCGCTGCTCCTCCTCGCGGATGCAGCGGCCGTAGACGTCGTGGGCGAGCGCCCCGGCGGCCCCGGCCAGGGCGCCCCGGGACGTCGGCAGTGTGCGGTGCGCCGCCGGCCGGGCCGGACGCTGCGGTGCGGACGCCTGCTCCCGCGCCTGCTCCGGCGCCTTCGCCCGGTCCCGCTCCGGCTCCGGCTCCGGCGCCTTCGCCGGCGGCTCCGGCACCGGTACGGGAGCACGTGCGGCGCGCAGGTCCTCCCCGGCGGCGGCTCCGTTGCCGCGGTGGGCGGCCAGCAGGTCCGTCCAGAGCTCGTCCCGGTCGCGCTTCAGCTCGTCGGCCAGCGCGTGCGCGACCTGCTTCACCGTTCCCATCCGGGCGTCGGTGGGTTTGCCGGTCTCCAGCCGGTGGATGGTGCGGACCCCGAGCCGGGACCGCTCGGCCAACTGCTCCTGCGTCATCCCCGCCTCGTGCCGCAACCCGCGGAGCAACGCACCGAACCGGCTGCTCACTTGTCCGCCCTTCCACCCGACGACGACCCTGCCACTTGAGTCCGATGTCCTCCCGGATCCCGGTCAAACCACGGGGCACCACCGACCGGCCACATATGGCCGGTTGCGGGCATGGTCCCCCGACCAGCACGAACACCACGATGAGTGCCGGTCGCCGCACCCGACGCGGTGCCCGCCTTGACCCAAGGGGAGTTGACTCGTATGTCCACCAAGAAGCCGCACAGGCTCGCCCGTCGCCTCAAGTCCGTCGTCGCGTCGACGGTCCTCCTGCTCGCCGGCGCCGTGGCCGCGCCGACCACCGCGCACGCCGCCCCGGCGAACCACTACTACATCGAGATCGGCGGCACCGGGGCGGCCGCGGACGCACCCGGGTGCACCACGAGCTTCGACGCCGCGAACCGGCAGCTGAACGGGGGCATCGCGATTCCGGTCTGCTACGTGGCCAGCGGCGGCCCCTTCGTCGGCAGCCACAACGAACAACCGGCCCCCTTCGCACCGAGCTTCGGCGACAGCGTGAACCAGGGCTACTGGAACGCCCGGGCCGCCCTGGAGGAGGCCTACCGGACCGACCCGACCGCGACCTTCACGATCGCCGGCTACTCCCAGGGCGCCTGGGTCGCCGACCTGCTGCTCCAGACGATCGCCGACAACGGCACCGAGGTGCCGCGCGACCGGGTCGACGGCATGCTCTACTCCGACCCGATGCAGCCCGGAACCGGTTTCTGGCGCCTGGTGCCCCAGGGGGTTCTCATCCCGTTCGTGGCGTACTCCCCCGGCACCGGGCCGGAGGACTTCCCCGGCGTCCCGGTCCAGCGCCACTGCATCAAAACCGACGGGGTCTGTGACGCGACGTCCCTGGACTCCTTCCCCGGCTTCCTGCAGCAGCACCCGCGCTACTTCCGGGAGGGCGAGATCATCGCGACCACCCTCGCCCAGCACGGCGGCAACGGGACCGTCTGGTACCCGGCGGCCTGATCGGGGCAGCACGGCGCCGCGGCCCGCCCGGGGGGACGGGCCGCGGCGTCATGCCGTGAAGGGCGCTGTTCAGACGGTGGCGGCGGCCCGCGTCGTGGTCGCGATGGTGGCCGAGCCGACCACGCGGGTGCCGTCGTAGAGCACGATCGCCTGGCCGGGGGCCACGCCCCGGACCGGTTCGGTGAAGGAGACGCGGAGCTCGCCGTCCACGACCTCGGCGAAGACCTCGGTCTCGCCGCCGTGGGCGCGCAGCTGGGCGGTGTAGGTGCCCGGGGCGGCGGCCACGGCTCCGCACCACCGGGGGCGGATCGCGGTGAGGGCGGTGACGTCGAGGGCCTCGACGGGGCCGACGGTGACGGTGTTGTTCACCGGCGAGATGTCGAGGACGTAGCGCGGCTTGCCGTCGGGAGCGGGGTGGCCGATGCGCAGGCCCTTGCGCTGGCCGATGGTGAAGCCGAAGGCGCCCTCGTGGGTGCCGACCTTCTCGCCGGTCGCCTCGTCGACGATGTCGCCCTCGGCCTTGCCGAGGCGGTTCGCGAGGAAGCCCTGGGTGTCGCCGTCGGCGATGAAGCAGATGTCGTGGCTGTCGGGCTTCTTCGCGACGGCCAGCCCCCGCTCCTCGGCCTCGGCGCGGATCTCTTCCTTGGTGGTGAGGGTGTCACCGAGCGGGAAGAGGGCGTGGGCGAGCTGCTTCTCGTCGAGGACGCCGAGGACGTAGGACTGGTCCTTGGCCATGTCGGAGGCGCGGTGCAGCTCGCGGGAGCCGTCCTCGTTCAGCACGACGGTCGCGTAGTGGCCGGTGCAGACGGCGTCGAAGCCGAGCGCGAGGGCCTTGTCGAGCAGCGCCGCGAACTTGATCTTCTCGTTGCAGCGCAGGCACGGGTTCGGGGTGCGCCCGGCCTCGTACTCGGAGATGAAGTCCTCGACGACGTCCTCGCGGAAGCGCTCGGCGAGGTCCCAGACGTAGAACGGGATGCCGATGACATCGGCGGCCCGGCGGGCGTCGCGGGAGTCCTCGATGGTGCAGCAGCCGCGGGCGCCGGTCCGGAAGGACTGCGGGTTCGCGGAGAGCGCCAGGTGGACGCCGGTCACGTCGTGCCCGGCTTCGACCGCGCGGGCGGCGGCGACGGCGGAGTCCACGCCCCCGGACATGGCGGCCAGGACGCGAAGGGGACGGGCGGTGCGCGGCAGGTTCTCAGTCATAGCACCGTCCAGAGTACGGGGGAACCGAGCGGGGTCACAGCGCGTTATCGGGGTACGGGGGGTGGATCACATCGTCGAGCAGGGGAACAAGGGGAAGAAGTCGCCGGGGCGGACCCGCAGGGCCGTGCTCTTCGGCGGGCTCGGGGTCTTCGCGGTGGCGGCGGTGGCCGGCCGGGAGGAGATGGGCCGTGCCTGGTGGCTGATACCGGGTGTGGACAAGCCACGCAAGGAGGGCGAGCTCGACCACGCGGGCGCGAGCTGGACGTCGGCCTCGCCGGCGAACTGGCGCAAGGCGGACCGCCCGGCCGACTACCGGGTGGACCGGATCGTCGTGCATGTCACACAGGGCGGCTTCGAGTCCTCGGTGGACGCCTTCAAGAACCCGTGGCACAAGGCGTCGGCGCACTACATAGTGCGCGGGGACGGGCACGTGGAGCAGATGGTGCGCGAGCTGGACGTGGCCTTCCACTCGGGGAACCGCTCGATGAACGAGCGCAGTGTCGGCATCGAGCACGTGGGCTTCGTGGACCGCCCGCAGGACTTCACGGACACGATGTACGCGGCTTCGGCCCGGCTGGCGGCCGACGTCTGCCGCCGGTACGGCATACCGGCGGACCGCACGCACATAGTCGGCCACTCCGAGGTGCAGGGCGCCGACCACACCGATCCCGGCCGCCACTGGGACTGGAACCTCTACATAGGCCTGATCCGGGCGGCCCTGGACGCTCCTAGCTGAGGCCCGCCGTGCGGGCGCGCTCCACCGCCGGGCCGATGGCCGCGGCCAGGGCCGCGACGTCCTCCTTGGTGGAGGTGTGGCCGAGGGAGAAGCGCAGGGTGCCGCGGGCCAGCTGCGGGTCCGTGCCCGCGGCCAGCAGGACGTGGCTGGGCTGGGCCACGCCCGCCGTGCACGCGGAGCCGGTGGAGCACTCGATGCCCTGGGCGTCGAGCAGGAGCAGCAGCGAGTCGCCCTCGCAGCCGGGGAAGCTGAAGTGGGCGTTGGCGGGAAGCCGCTCTTCGGGGTCTCCCCCGAGCACGGCGTCGGGCACGGCCGCCCGGACTGCGGCGACCAGCTCGTCGCGCAGGGCGCCGATCTCGGTGGCGAACCGCTCGCGCCGTTCGACGGCGAGGACGGCGGCCACGGCGAAGGCGGCGACGGCCGGCACGTCGAGGGTGCCGGAGCGGACGTGCCGCTCCTGGCCGCCGCCGTGCAGGACGGGTACGGGGCTCTGGTCGCGGCCGAGCAGCAGTGCGCCGATGCCGTAGGGGCCGCCGATCTTGTGGCCGCTGACGGTCATGGCGGCGAGGCCGCTGTCGCCGAAGTGGACGTCGAGCTGACCGAAGGCCTGGACGGCGTCGGAGTGCAGCGGGATCTCGTACTCACGGGCGATGGCGGCCAGTTCGCGGACCGGCATGACGGTCCCGATCTCGTTGTTGGCCCACATGACGGTGGCCAGGGCCACGTCGTCGGGGTTGCGCTCGACGGCCTCGCGGAAGGCGTCGGCGTGGACGCGCCCGTAGCGGTCCACGGGCAGGTACTCGACCTGCGCGCCCTCGTGCTCGGCGAGCCAGTGGACGGCGTCGAGCACGGCGTGGTGCTCGACGGGGCTGGCGATGACCCGGGTCCGGGCGGGGTCGGCGTCGCGCCGGGCCCAGTAGAGGCCCTTGACGGCGAGGTTGTCGGCCTCCGTGCCGCCGGCGGTGAAGACCACCTCGCTGGGGCGGGCGCCGACCGCCTCGGCGAAGGCCTCGCGGGCCTCCTCCACGGTACGGCGGGCCCGGCGGCCGGCGGCGTGCAGGGAGGAGGCGTTCCCCGTGGCGGCGAACTGCGCGGTCATCGCCGCGGCGGCCTCCGGCAGCATCGGGGTGGTGGCGGCGTGGTCGAGGTAGGCCATGATCCCCCGATTCTACGAGCCCGCCGGTGGCGGCTTGCGCCGCGGGACCCCACGATGGCCGGCAAGGCACCCCGGGCGCCGCCGGATCCGTGGAGCCGGGCCCGGACCGGCGTCAGGCCGGAGCCGGGCCGGAGCCGGGCCGGCGTCAGGCCGGGCGCAGGGCGCGGGCCAGTTGGCGGGACTGCGCGACCAGGTGGTCCGAGGAGTCCCAGACCTCGGCGTCCTCCTCCAGGAAGCCGCCGGCCAGGTTGCGGGTGGTGATGGAGACCCGGAGCGGGCCGGGGGCCGGGCGGCGGCGGACGTGGGTGGTGAGTTCCACCGTCGGGGTCCAGGCCACCAGGCCCATGTCGAAGGCGGTCGGCGGCAGCGCGTCGACGGCCAGGAGCATGGAGAGCGGGTCGGCGTCGCGGCCGTCGGCCAGCTCGAACCAGGCCCGCATCTCGCCCTTGCCGGAGGGCGCGCCGACGGCCCATCCGGCGGTCGCCGGGTCCAGCCGGAGCCGGAGCCGGTCCACGATGGCGGAGCTGCCGGGGATCGGGGCCGGGCCGGCCTCGGGGCCGATGCAGTCCTCGTAGGCGGGGATGGCGGGCGGCACGGCGACGGTGCGTACGTCGTCCGGCAGGGCCGCGAGGTCGCCGTAGGAGGCGAGGACGCGGATGCGCTCGATCTCGGCGCCGCTCTCGTCGTACTGGAACAGCGAGGCCTGGCCGGTGGAGAGGGTGCGGCCGACGCGGACGACCTGGGTGCGGATCACGGCGGGGCCGGGCACGGAGGAGGTCAGGTAGTGCGCGGAGACGGTGAACGGGTCCGGGTGCGGGAGGGCCGCCGACAGGGCCCGGCCGACCAGGGCCAGCAGGTAGCCGCCGTTCACGGCGGCGATGATCGTCCAGCCGGCGGAGAGTTCCGCGTCGTACACCCCGGGCTCGCCCGCGCGTGCGGTGATGGCGGTGTCGCGGTCGAACTCACTGTCGCCGATGGATGCCTTGGCAGCTGCGTGTGACATGTAAACGACGGTACACCGGCTTGCTACTAAGCGGTAGCTTTCTTTTGTTACGGCTCTTCGGCCACCGACGACCGCCTGTTCCAGGCCAGCGGCGCCCGCCAGTGGTAGCGCATGGCGAGCAGGCGGAGGACGAAGGTGGTGACGATCGCGAGGCCTGTGGTGATGCCGTTCAGGGCGTGCAGGCTGATGAAGACGGCCACCATCGAGGCGCCGACCAGCGCGGGAACGGCGTACATCTCGCGGTCGCGCAGCAGCGAGGGCACCTCGTTGGCCAGCACGTCGCGCACGACGCCGCCGCCGACGGCCGTGGTCACGCCGAGCGCCGCGGAGGCCGTGAGGCCGAGTCCGTACTCGTAGGCCTTGGTCGTACCCGTCACGCAGAACAGCCCGAGGCCGGCCGCGTCGAAGACGTTGATGGCGCGGTTGATCCGCTGGACCTCGGGGTGCAGGAAGTAGACGATCGCTGCGGCGACCAGCGGGGTCACGAAGAAGCTGAGCTCACCGAAGGCGGCGGGCGGCACGGCACCGATGACGAGGTCCCGGAAGAGACCGCCGCCCAGGGCCGTGACGAGCGCGAGGACGGCGATGCCGAAGACGTCGAAGTTCTTGCGGATGGCGAGCAGGGCGCCTGCGGTGGCGAAGACGAAGATGCCGGCGAGGTCCAGGGCATGCTGGATCCCGGGCGGGAAGAGATCGTGGAGCACCGGGCCATTGTCACCTGCGGCGGGCTCGGCAGAATGCGGGGCTCCGCCGACGCCGGGTGTGCCGTGCGGCTCCCGCCGGGGCCGGTGCAGCTTCAGGACCCGGGGCTCCGCCCCGGACCCCGCGCCTCAAACTCCCCCAGCTACCGCTGGGAGGGGCCCCGGGCGAGGCTGGATTTGCGCCCCGTGGCCCGGTTTGCGCGGCAGGGCCGGGGTCGCGCGAAGCGCGCGGGCCCGGCCCTGCCGCAGCGGTTACTCCGTGACCTTGGCCACCGCGTCCGCCGCGCCCGGCAGGGGCTGGTCGCCCGGTGCCTGGTCGGGGGCGTTCTCCGGGTGGTGGCAGGCCACCTGGTGGCCCGGCTTCAGCGCCAGCAGCGGCGGCTCCTGCGCAGCGCAGATCTGCGTGGCCTTCCAGCACCGGGTGTGGAAGCGGCAGCCGCTCGGCGGCGAGATCGGCGACGGGACGTCGCCCTTGAGCAGGATGCGGCCGCTCTTGGCGCCGCGCCGCCTCGGGTCGGGCACGGGCACGGCCGACATCAGGGCATTGGTGTAGGGGTGCATGGGCGCCCCGTACAGCCCCTTGTTGTCTGCCAGCTCGACCATCTTGCCGAGGTACATCACGGCGATGCGGTCCGAGACGTGCCGGATGACCGACAGGTCGTGCGCGATGATCACGTAGGTGAGGCCGAGCTCGTCCTGGAGGTCGTCCAGCAGGTTCACCACCTGGGCCTGGATCGACACGTCCAGCGCCGAGACGGGCTCGTCCGCGACCACCAGCTTCGGCTTCAGCGCGAGAGCCCGCGCGATGCCGATGCGCTGGCGCTGGCCGCCGGAGAACTCGTGCGGGTAGCGGTTGTAGTGCTCGGGGTTGAGACCCACGAGCGAGAGCAGCCGCTGGACCTCCGCCTTGAGCCCGCCCTCCGGTGCGACCTTCTGGAGCTTGAACGGCGCGCTGACGATGGTGCCCACCGTGTGGCGGGGGTTCAGCGAGCCGTACGGGTCCTGGAAGATCATCTGCACGTCCCGGCGCAGCGGGCGCATGCCCGACACCCCGAGGTGCGTGATGTCCTTGCCCTCGAACTCGATGGAGCCGCCGGTCGGCTCCAGCAGCCGCGTGATCAGCCGGCCCATGGTCGACTTCCCGCAGCCGGACTCACCGACGATGCCGAGGGTCTCCCCGCGCCGGACGTCGAAGTCGAGGCCGTCGACGGCCTTGACCGCGCCCACCTGGCGCCGGATCAGCCCCTTGGTGATCGGGAAGTGCTTCGTCAGGCCGGTGACCTTGAGCAGGACCTCGGGAGAGTCCTTGGCCTGCGCGGGAATGACCACCGTTTCCGGCTTCTTCGTGTCAGGCGTCTCGGTCACAGCTTCGGCGCAATCTCTTCGGTCCAGATCCGGGTCCGCTCGTCCTGCGACATGTGGCAGGCGGACCAGTGGCGGCTGTCGTCCTGGGTGAGCTCGGGCCGGACCGTACGCGTCACGTTGCCCTTGGGCACGTCGGCGTACGGGCAGCGCGGGTTGAAGGCGCAGCCGTCGGGGATGTTGATGAGGCTGGGCGGGGAGCCCTTGACCGGGATGAGGCGCTCGCTCTGCTCGCGGTCGATGCGCGGCATCGAGCCCAGCAGGCCCCAGGTGTAGGGGTGGCGGGGCTCGTAGAAGACCTTCTCGGCGGTGCCCCGCTCGACGCACCGGCCGCCGTACATCACGAGGATCTCGTCGGCCATCTCCGCGACCACGCCGAGGTCGTGCGTGATCATGATGACGGCGGAGCCGAACTCCTTCTGCAGATCGCGGATCAGGTCCAGGATCTGCGCCTGCACGGTGACGTCCAGGGCCGTGGTCGGCTCGTCCGCGATCAGCAGGTCGGGGTTGTTGACCAGCGACATCGCGATCATCGCGCGCTGGCGCATGCCGCCGGAGAACTGGTGCGGATAGTCGTTCACGCGCTTGCCCGGCTCGGGGATGCCCACCCGGTCGAGCATTTCGACGGCCCGCTTGCGCGCCGTCTTCTTGTCCACGTCGTTGTGGACGCGGTACGCCTCCACGATCTGGGAGCCGATCGTGTAGTACGGGTGCAGCGCGCTCAGCGGATCCTGGAAGATCATCGCCATGTCGCGGCCCCGCAGCCGGCGCACCTCCTCGGGATCGGCGGACAGCAGTTCCTTGCCGCCGAGCCAGATCTCGCCCGACATCTCGACGTTGGACCGGTCGGCGTTGCCCGCCCGGTGCAGGCCCATGACGGCCAGTGAGGTGACCGACTTGCCGGAGCCGGACTCGCCCACGATGCCGAGGGTCTGGCCCTTCTCCAGCTGGAAGGAGAGCCCGTCGACGGACTTGACGACGCCGTCGTCGGTGGGGAAGTGGACCTTGAGGTCGCGTACGTCGAGGAAGGCCTCGGAGGGAGGGCCGTCGCCCGGTCCCGCCACGAGCGCCGTGGCGGTTGCGGTGTGCGCGGCACGGTCGGCGGCGGCGGACGCGCCGGCCTCGTTCCCCTTCGGAGTCGGATCGGTCACGACAGCCTCACCCTCGGGTCGATGATGGCGTAGACGAGGTCGACCACCAGGTTGCACAGCACGATGAAGGCTCCGGCGAAGAGGGTCACCCCGAGGATCTTCGGCAGGTCGTTCACCGCGATGGCGTGGTACGCGTACTCACCGATGCCGTGGTACGAGAAGACCGTCTCGGTGACGATGGCGCCGCCGAGGAGCAGCCCGAAGTCCATGCCGAAGATGGTCACGATCGGGGTCAGCGCGGAGCGCAGCCCGTGGCGGGTGATGACCACCCGTTCGCGCAGGCCCTTGGCGCGCGCGGTGCGGATGTAGTCCTCACTCATGGTCTCCAGCATTCCGGCCCGGGTGAGCCGGGCGTAGAGCGCGGAGTAGAGGAAGGCCAGTGTGCTCCAGGGCAGGACCAGCCCCTGGAACCAGGCGGCCGGATCCTCGGAGAAGTCCACGTACACATTGGTGAACACGGGCCAGTTGAAGACGAAGACGGCCAGCGAGAGCGTGCCGGTGAAGAACATCGGCAGCGAGACGCCGGCGAGGGCCACGCCCATCGCGAGCCGGTCGAAGAGCGAGCCCGGGCGCAGGGCCGAGACCACGCCCGTGGTCACACCGGTGATCAGCCAGATGACGGCCGCTCCCAGGGTGAGGGAGGCGGTGATGGGGAGCCGGTTGACGATGTCGGGCCAGACCTCGACGTGGTCCTTGAAGGAGTAGCCGAGGCAGGGGGCGCTGCACTGCGAGGGGTCGGGGCCGTAGTTGAACTCGCGGCCCGCGAAGATGCCCCGCAGGAAGTCCCAGTACTGCGCGTACAGGGGCTGGTCGAAACCGAGGTTCTTCTTGACCGCGGCGATGGACTCGGGCGAGGGGTTCTTGCCCACGTACTGGGTGGCCAGCGAGTCGGCCGTGCCGCCGGCCAGCCGGGGCAGCAGGAAGAAGATCGCGAAGGTGATCGCGCTGACAACGAGCAGCAGGAACACCGCGGCGAACAGCCGCCGGACGATGTACACAAACACGGGGGTCGGCTTCGGCGTCCGCCGGTCCGCCCCGCACCCCGGTCGGGGGCGCGGGACGGACCGGCGCGCGCACTGCTGCCTTCACCTGCCTTCCACGGTTCTGGCAGATCTGGCTGAGAGGGTCGAACTGCCTGAGGACTTGACGTCCGGGGTTACTTCAGGCCGATGTTGAGGTAGTCGTACTGACCGCTCCACGCCGGGTTGGAGACCACGTTGGTGAGCTTGGGCGAGCGGTAGTGCAGGACCTTGAAGTAGGTCAGGGGCACGATGACCGCCTGGTCCATGACCTTCTTGTCGATCTCGCCGTAGACCTTCTCGCGGGCGGCGGAGTCGGTGTTGGCGATGTTGTCGTTCAGCATCTTGTTGATCTCGGGGTCGTTCAGCTGCGACAGGTTGGTGTTGCCCGTCTTGCTGATCGCGTCACCGTGGACGACCTGCTGGAGGAAGCCGAAGCCGCTCGGCCAGTCGGCGCCCCACTGCATCATCATGAGGCCGATCTTGTTGTCCTCGGTGAACTTCGGGACGCCCGCGTAGTCGCTGAAGTACTTGCCGGCCGGGAACTGCTGGATCTTGACCGTGATCCCGATCTTCTTCAGGGACGCCTGGATGGCCGTGGCCATGTCGACCTCGCCGGCGCGGTCGTTGCGCGCGGTGATGGTGGTCTCGAAGCCGTTCGGCTGGCCGCAGGCGGTCAGCGCGGCCTTGGCCTTGGCCTCGTCACCCTTGTCGTCCGGGGTCTTGTAGGTGTTGAAGTCCACGTGACCCGGGATGTCGGTCGGCAGGACGGTGCTGGCGATGGCGCCGCGGATGGGGCCGCCGAAGGCGGTCTGCACCGACACCTTGTCGACCGCGTACTGGACCGCCTTGCGGCACTCGACGTTGTCGAAGGGCGCCACCTTGGTGTTCATCGCCATGTAGACCAGGCGACCACCCTCGGCGTTGTCGGTGTTGGGGTCCTTCGAGGTCAGCAGCTCGGTCTGGGTCTGCTGGGCCACACCGTTACCGACGATGTCGATGTGGGTGTTGCCGGCCTTCAGGTTGGAGTCGATCGTCTCCTGGTTGACCTTCAGCTTGACGACGATCTTCTCCGGGAGCTGCTTGCGCAGCGGGTCCGTGGAGGCGTCCCAGTTGGGGTTGCGGACCAGGACGGCCTGCTTGTCGTGCTCGTAGCTCTCGAACATGTACGAGCCCGAGGAGACGATGTTCTTCACATAGTCCGCGCCGTTGTCCTTGGCCTTCGGCACGGGCGCCGACTGCGGGTTCGCCAGCAGGTAGTCGAACTCGGCGAAGGGCTGCTTCAGCTTGAAGACGATCGTCTGGTCGTCGGGGGTCTCGATGGACTGCAGTCCGGTGTCGGACTTGTCCTTGTACGGGCCCTCGTACGGGGTCTCGTTGTTCTTGAGGTACTGCGCGAGGTAGTTCGGGCCGTTGGAGTGCACGTCACGCGCGAAGTTGCTGCGCTCGACCGCGTACTTGACGTCCTTGGAGGTGACCGCCGAGCCGTCGCTGTACTTGACGCCCTTGCGCAGCTTGTACGTCCAGGTCGCGCCGCCGTCGCTCGGCACGCCGAGGCTCTCGGCGAGGTCCGGGACCACCTTGTTGCCCTCGGCGCCCGGGGCGGGCGCGAAGGTGGTCAGCGGACGGGCGTACAGGCGGCTGAAGTTGAAGACGAAGCCGTAGTACGTGTTGCCGGGGTCGAAGGAGTCGGGGGTGTCGGACGCCTCGTAGACGACCGTCCCGCCCTTCTTGTCCGAAGCGTTGACCACGGCCTTGACGGCGGCGTTGGCGCCGGCCGACTTGTCGTCGCCGCCGGTCTTGTCACCACCATTGCAGGCGGAGGCGGTGAGGGCGACGGTGATGGCGGCGGCAAGCACCGCGGCTGTTCTCGACCTGCTTCTCATGGCGGAGTGATGCCCCCTGATTCGGAGTGATGGTGGGTACTGGCGGAGCCTCGGCCGGGTGCCCGAGGAACGGGAGGGTCAGCGCGAGCTCTTGGGGTCCAGGGCGTCGCGCAAGCCGTCGCCGAGGAGGTTGAAGGCGAGCACGGTGACGAAGATCGCCATGCCCGGGACGACCATGAACATCGGGTCGACCTTGTAGTAGGCCACGGCGGAGCTGAGCATTCCGCCCCATGAGGCCTGCGGCGGCTGGATACCCACGCCGAGGAAGCTCAGGGAGGCCTCGAAGAGGATGTTGGTCGGGATGAGCAGCGTGGAGTAGACGAGGATCGGCGCCATCAGGTTCGGCAGCAGCTCGCGGAAGACGATGAAGGGGCCGCGGGCGCCGAGGCTGCGGGCCGCGTCGACGAACTCCCGCTCACGCAGCGAGAGGGTCTGGCCGCGCACGATGCGTCCGATGTAGGGCCAGCTGAAGAAGCCGATCACGAAGATCAGCACGCTGATGTGCAGCGGCAGCCCTTCGAGGCCGAAGGCCCCGCCCTGGAGGGCGGCCGAGATGGAGATCGCGAAGAGCAGCAGCGGGAAGGCGAGGAAGGTGTCCATCATGCGGCTGATCACCGTGTCGGCCCAGCCTCCGTAGTACCCGGCGATGACGCCCAGCACGGAGCCGATGAACACCGAGAGCACGGTCGATCCGAAGGCGACCAGCAGGGAGACCCAGGAGCCTTCCAGGATGCGGGTGGCGATGTCGCGGCCGAACTTCGGCTCCACGCCCAGCGGGTGCTCCCAGCCGATGCCGCCGAAGGAGCCCACGGGGGTGGCCAGGGAGGGATCGATGAGGTCCTGGTGCAGGGCGTCCGGGTCCAGCCCGAAGATCCACTGGATCGGCTGCGAGAGCATGGCCAGGACCACCAGCAGCAGCACGACCACGCCGCCGGCCATCGCCACCTTGTCGCGCTTGAGTCTGGTCCACGCGATACGGCCGAGCGAACGTCCCTCGATCGCCTTGCGCGGAACCTCGGAGGTGGCCACGGCTGCGGGCTCGGCCGCGCTGGTGTCCTGCAGTGGTGCCGTCATCGTGGTGGGACCCCTCTCGGCCGACATCGGTCGGCCCATGCCCGCCGCTGTGGCGGCTTGGTTCAATCGGCGTCGCTGGTGGTGCGATTGGCACGAAATGTGCCGGAAGTGCACGTGAAGAGCTGGTGTTCGCGAGATGGACCGGCCTTCGGTGGGGTGGAGTCTTCAACGCCCTCTCAAGCGCCCGCCAGACCCCCCGGGGATGTGATGCGCAACCGTGATCTACGCCTACACCTTCCGTTATCCGAACCCCGGGATCTGTTGAGCGGTGAAACACCGCCCGTTCTGTACGGAACGGACATCCGACCCAACTGCCCTTTCGGGCATGGATCTTGGGCGGATTCACCGGATATGCCGAAGGCCGCACCGATGGGATCGGTGCGGCCTTCGCGAAGGATGTCTCGATATTCGGATATCGCGTCAGTACGCCGGCGCCTGGCCCTCACGGTCGTAGAAGGGCCGGGTCTGCGCGCGCAGCCACATGGCGACGGGGTCGTGCTCGTCCCCGAGTGCGACCGTGCACACCGGGACGCCCTCGGGGACCACCCCGACCGACTGCCGCATCATCTCCCGTACGGATTCCAGGGCGGGCGCGGAGGCGTCGTACAGGTCGAGCCCGACCGCGAGGTACGGGGAGCCGAGCGCGGGCTGCACCCACGCGCGGCGCAGCGACCGCACGGCCGGGGTGCGGTGCGCGTGCTGGGTCAGCAGTCCGTAGAACTGCGGGAGCTCGATCGCGGGCTCGGAGAGGCGCAGCGGTCCGGCCGGCATCCGGTCCAGGCCGGTGGCGATCCGGCGCAGGTCGGCCCAGGGCACGCCGAGGCCACCGCCCTGGACGTGCGGGTTGAGCCACAGGCCCCAGCGGTCCGGATACAGCGCGCGGGCGATGTCCCGCCCTGTGACGACCTCGTAGCCCCGGTTCCAGCCGCTGGCGGCCAGCTCCTGGGGGGAGGTGACGCAGGGCGCGTAGCCGAGGCTCTCGACCTCCATACCGCCGTACTGGGCGTCCGGGGAGCCCGGCTGCCCCTGCCAGAGCAGCATCCACAGCCGGCCCTCGGAGAGGGCGTGCAGGAGTGACTCGTAACTCTCGTAGCGCCCGGGAGTCACCTGGCGCATCATGTGCTCGACCTGCCCGGCCGCGGCCGTGCCTGACGCACTCACCCGGAACCCCTCTTCGTCCGCCCGTCGCTCCACGCGTGTCCTCCGAACCGGCAGTCGCGCGTGCGGCCAGGAGATGTAACCAGCTTAAGCGGCCCTACGGCAGGTAGAAGGGGCGTACGCGCTCACGAATCCAGTCCGTGACCGGGTCCTGGACGGCGTCCAGCAGGATCAACTGCACCGGCCACGGCGGCGGGACACGGGTCAGGGCCCGTCCGAGGGCCTCCATCGGCGCGGCCTGCATCTCGGGTTCCCATCCCACCAGGCGGACGCCGACGAACAGCTGGGGTGCCCCGCCCTCGACGCTGGCGAGGCAGCGGTGCGCGGCGGCGACCACTCCGGTGGCCCGGAACTCCTCGGTGGCGGCGGCGAGGAAATCCACCGGATCGTCCTGCCAGTCGGGCTCGAAGAGCCGGACCCGGCCGCCGGTGGCCGGGCCGTCGAGCGGGGTCCGGCCGCTGCGGCAGAGCTCCGCGACGGCGGGCGGGGGGAGCGGTACGCCGACGGCGCCCTCGGGATTGAGGGCGATGCCGAGCTGCGGGGGCAGGCCGCGGGCGAACTCGGCGGCGGGAGCCACCGCGAAGTCCATGCCGGGGCCGACGCAGGCGTGGAACTGGGCCTCGGAGCTGTAGACGGGGACGTACGCCGCCCCGCCGATGTCCATGGTGGGCAGGTCGAGGCCGGCCGCCGTCGGGGCGCCCCCGCCCGGCAGGGGCACCCATACCTGGCTGCGCCCGAGGACCTCCAGGATCCGCCCCCCGGCGTCCGGCTGCCCGAGCGCCGCCCCGAGCACCTGCTCCAGCTCATTCCCCGGCCAGCCGCTGCCCTGCATCCGCCCCTGCCTCTGTCTTGTTTCCCGCGCGTGTCGCCCCGCAGGGTACCGGCTCCGCGCGCGGCCGCGCCGCCGGGGTTCGGCCGGCGCCGAAAGGAGCCGGGGCTCCGCCCCGAACCCCTCGCTCCTCAAACGCCGGCGGGGCTTGATTCGGTCCGGCCTGCGCCCACCGCTGATGCCGGTTGCCGCGCAGTGGCAAATCCAGCCCCTCCGGCGTTTGAGGAGCGGGTCCGGGCAGAGTCCGGCAGCGGCGCCGCACCCGGCGGGTCAGGCGTTGAAGGCTATGCGGGTCACCGTCGCGGCGGAGGCCCGGTCGAGCAGGGTCGCCGAGGCGCAGCCCGCGGGCGGCCGGCCCGCTTCGGCCTCGCGGAGCAGCCGGGTCACCGCGCCGCGGTGGCGGGCGAAGGCGTAGGCGGAGACCCGGCGGCCGCGCGCGGCCTGACCGGAGAGGGCCTCCTCGGGGCTGCTGTCCAGCAGGAGCAGGTGCAGCGCCCGGCCCCGGCGGCGCGCGGCGGCCGCGAGCAGGCCGCGTACCCAGGCCTGCGTACCGCAGTCGTGGACGACGACGGAGGCCCCGGAGCGCAGGATCCGCCACAGCCCCCAGTAGTGCGCGGCGCGCACCAGCGGCCGGTACACCGCGTACGGCAGCGCCGCGGGCATGCGGCGCTCCCAGCGCTCACGGGTGTCCTGGGAGTCCACGGCCCCGCCCTCGGCGGCCGCCCGCTTGATCAGCGTGCTCTTGCCGCCGCCGGGCAGGCCGGACACCACGACGATGTCCCCGTCCGCGAAGCCGAGCCGGTGCGGGGCGCGCGCGGCCGGTCCGCGCAGGTCACGTACGAGGCCGAGGCCGGTGTCGGCCGCCCGCCCGCGCCCGCGCACGCCGCGCTGCGCGGGTACCGCCTCCACCGTTCCCGTCGTCGTCACCACTCCGAATCTCCGCACAGTGTTCGCCTCCCCCGAATCGGGTCACCAGGACCCTTGCCCACTGAGTGTAAAGAGACGGCAATCCGGCGGCCCCGGTTCCGGTCCGGCCCTTCGGAGGGCCGTACGAACTTTCGGACCCCGCCGCCCGATCTCGGGCATGGCGTGCAATGATGTGCGCCATCTGGACCAACTGCATACCGGCCGCTTGAATCCGCGCGGGAGAGTCCCGGCACGCCGCAAGGCCGTGCGCGGGCGCCGAAGGAGCAAGAACCTCCCTTGAATCTCTCAGGCCCCGTACCGCGTGGATGAGGCAGATCTGAAAAGCGAGCTGCTGCGCAGCTCCACCCAAGGTGCAAGTCGATGAGAAGAACCGGCGATCTGCTGATCGGCGGAACTCTCGGCGAACCTCTCAGGTTCCGATGACAGATGGGGAGGAACGTCCTCGTCATGTCATGTCGATGCCCTGGGACCCGGGAGCCACACCCATGAGCACTGCCCCCCGCCTGACCGCCCTCGATGCGCTGCACCGCTCGCTCGGTGCGACCATGACCGATTTCGCGGGCTGGGACATGCCGCTGCGGTACGCCAGCGAGCGCGACGAGCACAACGCCGTACGCACCAAGGCCGGTCTCTTCGACCTGTCCCACATGGGCGAGATCACGCTGACCGGCCCGGAGGCCGTCAAGGCCCTGGACTACGCGCTGGTCGGCAACATCTCCACCGTCGGTGTCGGCCGCGCCCGCTACACGCACATCTGTCAGGAGGACGGCGGGATCGTCGACGACCTGATCGTCTACCGCCTCGGCGAGACCGAGTACATGGTCGTCGCCAACGCCTCCAACGCCCAGGTCGTCCTGGACACCCTGACCGAACGCGCCGCCGGCTTCGACACCGAGGTCCGCGACGACCGCGACGCGTACGCGCTGCTCGCCGTGCAGGGCCCGGAGTCCCCCGGCATCCTGGCGTCCCTGACCGACGCCGACCTGGACGGCCTGAAGTACTACGCCGGCCTGCCGGGCACCGTCGCCGGCGTGCCCGCGCTGATCGCGCGCACCGGCTACACGGGCGAGGACGGCTTCGAGCTGTTCGTCGCCCCCGAGCACGCCGTGGAGCTGTGGCAGGCGCTGACCAAGGCCGGCGAGGGCGTCGGCCTGGTCCCGGCCGGCCTGTCCTGCCGCGACACCCTGCGCCTGGAAGCGGGCATGCCGCTGTACGGGCACGAGCTGACCACCTCCCTCACCCCGTTCGACGCGGGTCTGGGCCGGGTCGTGAAGTTCGAGAAGGAGGGCGACTTCGTCGGCCGCGCCGCGCTGGAGGCCGCCGCCGAGCGCGCCGCCACGAACCCGCCGCGCAAGCTGGTCGGTCTGATCGCCGAGGGCCGCCGCGTCCCGCGCGCCGGGTTCCCGGTCGTCGCCGACGGTCAGGTCATCGGCGAGGTCACCTCCGGCGCCCCGTCGCCGACGCTGGGCAAGCCGATCGCGATGGCGTACGTGGACGCGGCACACGCCGCGCCCGGCACGTCCGGCGTCGGCGTCGACATTCGCGGTACGCATGAGCCGTACGAGGTCGTGGCGCTGCCGTTCTACAAGCGGCAGAAGTAGCCCCACGCACCACGTCCGCCGTCCGGAAACCCGTACGGCGCCGTCTCAGTACCCAAGACCGCAGTTCGTATCCACTCCCCCGCATCCAGGAGAATCAGGTCATGAGCAACCCCCAGCAGCTGCGTTACAGCAAGGAGCACGAGTGGCTGTCGACCGCCGAGGACGGCGTCGCGACGGTCGGCATCACGGAGTTCGCGGCCAACGCGCTCGGTGACGTCGTCTACGCCGACCTCCCCTCGGTCGGCGACACGGTGACCGCGGGCGAGACCTGTGGCGAGCTGGAGTCGACCAAGTCGGTCAGCGACCTGTACTCCCCCGTCACCGGCGAGGTCGTCGAGTTCAACCAGGACGTCGTGGACGACCCGGCGCTCGTCAACACCGCTCCGTTCGAGGGTGGCTGGCTGTTCAAGGTGCGCACCGCGGAGGAGCCGGCCGACCTGCTCTCCGCCGAGGAGTACGCCGCGCTCACCCACTCCGACAACTGACACCCCAGGGGATCCTGATGTCTGTTCTCAACACCCCTCTGCACGAGCTCGACCCGGACGTCGCCGCCGCCGTCGACGCCGAGCTCGTTCGCCAGCAGTCCACCCTCGAAATGATCGCGTCGGAGAACTTCGCTCCGGTCGCCGTCATGGAGGCCCAGGGCTCGGTCCTGACCAACAAGTACGCCGAGGGCTACCCGGGCCGCCGTTACTACGGTGGCTGCGAGCACGTCGACGTCGTCGAGCAGATCGCGATCGACCGCATCAAGGCGCTGTTCGGCGCCGAGGCCGCGAACGTCCAGCCGCACTCCGGTGCGCAGGCCAACGCCGCCGCGATGTTCGCGCTGCTGAAGCCGGGCGACACGATCATGGGCCTCAGCCTGGCCCACGGTGGTCACCTGACCCACGGCATGAAGATCAACTTCTCCGGCAAGCTCTACAACGTGGTTCCGTACCACGTCGACGAGACCGGCGAGGTGGACATGGCCGAGGTCGAGCGCCTCGCCAAGGAGTCCAAGCCGCAGCTGATCGTCGCAGGCTGGTCCGCCTACCCGCGCCAGCTGGACTTCGCCGCCTTCCGCCGCATCGCGGACGAGGTCGGCGCGTACCTGATGGTCGACATGGCGCACTTCGCCGGCCTGGTCGCCGCCGGTCTGCACCCGAACCCGGTGCCGCACGCCCACGTCGTCACCACCACCACGCACAAGACCCTCGGCGGTCCGCGCGGCGGTGTCATCCTGTCGACGCAGGAGCTGGCCAAGAAGATCAACTCCGCGGTCTTCCCGGGTCAGCAGGGTGGCCCGCTGGAGCACGTGATCGCGGCCAAGGCGGTCTCCTTCCTCGTGGCGGCCTCGCCCGAGTTCAAGGAGCGCCAGGAGCGCACCCTGGAGGGTGCGAAGATCCTCGCCGCCCGCCTGGTCCAGGACGACGTCAAGGCCGTGGGCGTGGACGTCCTCACCGGTGGCACCGACGTGCACCTGGTCCTGGTCGACCTGCGCAACTCCGAGCTGGACGGTCAGCAGGCCGAGGACCGCCTCCACGAGGTCGGCATCACGGTCAACCGCAACGCCATCCCGAACGACCCGCGGCCGCCGATGGTCACCTCGGGTCTGCGGATCGGTACGCCGGCCCTGGCCACCCGCGGTTTCGACGCCGAGGCCTTCACCGAGGTCGCCGAGATCATCGCGCAGGCGCTGAAGCCCGCGTACGACAGCGAGGCCCTGAAGGCTCGCGTCTCCGCGCTCGCCGCGAAGTTCCCGCTGTACCCGACGCTCTAACCGGCGTCCGGCCAACGGCCACGGAGGGCCCGGCCTTGTTCCCGCACAGGCCGGGCCCTTCTCATGACCGGCGCCCGACACCCCTCCCCCGGTCGCGGCGGGCGCCCGCCCCCGCCCCTGCGACTCCCGGCAGCCGCGGCGCCCCGCCCCGGCGCACCTCGCCCCGCGGCCCGCGGCCCACACCGGCCCATGGCCCCGGACACCCGGCCGACCTGTCCACGTAATCCTTCCCACCTCGCCCGGCAGCCGAGGCGTTCACTTCGCCGCGTTAAGCTCGTCTGCCGGACAAAATCCGAATAATCCACTTCTCCTCTCCTGCCCCCTCCCACCCCACGAGCAGACAAGGGAGTCCGCCACCGTGGCCATCTCCGTCTTCGATCTCTTCTCCATCGGTATCGGTCCCTCCTCCTCCCACACGGTCGGTCCGATGCGGGCCGCGCGCATGTTCGTGATGCGGCTGAAGAAGGACGGCGTGCTGGCCCAGACCACCTCCGTCCGGGCCGAGCTCTTCGGATCCCTCGGCGCGACCGGCCACGGTCACGGCACCCCCAAGGCGGTGCTGCTCGGTCTGGAGGGCCACTCCCCGCGCACGGTGAACGTCGAGACCGCCGACGACGAGGTCGAGCGCATCCGCAAGAGCGGCCGGCTGCGGCTGCTGGGCGCGGAGATAGGCGATGTCCACGAGATCGCCTTCGACGAGCCGAACCAGCTGATCCTGCACCGCCGGCGCTCCCTGCCGTACCACGCGAACGGCATGACGCTCTTCGCGTACGACAGCGCCGGCACCCCGCTGCTGGAGAAGACCTACTACTCGGTCGGCGGCGGCTTCGTCGTGGACGAGGACGCGGTCGGCGAGGACCGGATCAAGCTCGACGACACGGTGCTGAAGTACCCCTTCCGCTCCGGCGACGAGATGCTGCGCCTCGCGAACGAGACCGGCCTGTCGATCTCCTCGCTGATGCTGGAGAACGAGAAGGCCTGGCGCACGGAGGAGGAGATCCGCGAGGGCCTCCTGGAGATCTGGCGCGTCATGCAGTCCTGCGTCTCGCGCGGCATGTCCCGTGAGGGCATCCTCCCCGGCGGTCTGCGGGTCAAGCGCCGGGCCGCCTCCACGGCGCGCCAGCTGCGCACCGAGGGCGACCCGATGCTGCACCGCAGCGAGTGGGCGACGATCTACGCGATGGCGGTCAACGAGGAGAACGCGGCCGGCGGCCGGGTGGTGACCGCGCCGACCAACGGCGCCGCGGGCGTCCTGCCCGCCGTGCTCCACTACTACATGAACTTCGTGCCGGGCGCGGACGAGGACGGCGTGGTCCGCTTCCTCCTCGCCGCGGGCGCGATCGGCATGCTGTTCAAGGAGAACGCCTCGATCTCCGGCGCCGAGGTCGGCTGCCAGGGCGAGGTGGGCTCCGCCTGCTCGATGGCGGCCGGCGCCCTCGCCGAGGTCCTCGGCGGCACCCCGGAGCAGGTCGAGAACGCGGCCGAGATCGGCATGGAGCACAACCTCGGCCTGACCTGCGACCCGGTCGGCGGCCTGGTGCAGATCCCCTGCATCGAGCGCAACGGCATGGCGGCGGTCAAGGCCGTCACCGCGGCGCGGATGGCGATGCGCGGCGACGGCAGCCACAAGGTGTCCCTCGACAAGGTCATCAAGACCATGAAGGAGACCGGCGCCGACATGAAGGTCAAGTACAAGGAGACCGCCCGCGGCGGCCTCGCGGTCAACGTCATCGAGTGCTGACGCGCACCGCGTGACACGAGAGGGGCCCGGCGCGCGCGCCGGGCCCCTTTTTCCGTCCACGGATCCCGGGACAGGACGCGAACGGAACCGGAACCGTGCGATCCCCGAGGACGTCCTCGGTAGTGCCACCAGTCCCCGTCTCTCGAGAATCGAGGGGACGTCATGATCCACGCCCGTCTCCGGCAGTTCGTGGCCCTGGCAACCGGCGCCCTGCTCGCCGCCTGCCTCTCGTTCGCCGCGCCCGCCTCGGCCTCCACCCACACCGCCGCCACCCAGACCCAGACCCCGCTCGTGGTCAATGCCCGCTGGGGCGGGCACGCCACGTTCGACCGGATCGTCATCGACCTGCAGGGGTACGTCCCCACGGTGATCGTCACTCCCGTCCCGCACCTGGTCTACGACGGGTCCGGGAAGCCCGTGCCGCTGCCCGGGAAGTACTTCCTGGAGATCCGGCTCAACCCCGCCGCCGCGCACAACGATGCGGGGCAGAGCGTCTACCAGGGGCCCAAGCTGCAGAAGATCAACCTCAGCAAGCTCAAGGGCATCGCCCTGACCGGCGACTACGAGGGGTACGTGACCTTCGGCGCCGCCTTCGACACCCTGCCGTACTACCGTGCCTACGCCCTGCACGCGCCGGAGCGGTTCATCGTTGACATCGCGCACTGAACCACTCCTGACCGACGGGCCCGGTGCGTCGCACGCGCCCCGGGCCCCCGCGTCAGCCCGCCGGGCGGATCCGCATCGCGCTCGGGTCGCCGTTGCCGAACCAGTCCTGCGTGCACGCGTACCGGCCCGGCGCGGCCGCGCCGACCAGGCCGAGGCAGGCCGCCATCGCCCGCTGCCCGTGGGCGTTGGGGTGCGTGGACTCCTCCAGCGTGCCCTGCGTGTTGACGTAGTCGAGGAAACGGAACCATTCGTGCTCACGCGGGTCCGGTCCATGTAGTCCGTGCCGCGCGCGCCGGCCACCGCCTTGACCATGCCGCCGATCTGCGGGACGAGCGTGTACGCCGCCCAGTCCGCGTCCCGGTCGTTGAAGGGGCAGCCGTCCTCGAACATCCGGTCCGAGTCGTTCTGGTTCAGCCGGAAGGACTCGCCGCCCGGGATCGGCGACGGGTAGGACTGCAGGACCAGCCGGTTGCCATGCTTCCCCTCGGCCCTGCGGGCCTGGGAGACCCCATGGCACCGGACGCCGCGGGCTCGGCTGACAAGATCCGAAAGAGACGGCCTAGGCGGACGTGCCGGCCCGGAAGGCGTCCGCCACGCCGGCGTCCCGAGGCGGTCCGCCGGTCACCGCCGCCAGAACAGGTGGTGCGTCACACCGCTCGCGCTGGGCACGACGTCGAGGTGGAACCGGTCGAGCAGCTCTTCGGGGGACTCCCAGAGTCGGACCCCGGCTCCGATCTCCACCGGTGCGACCGCCACGTGCAGGGTGTCGACGAGGTCGGCGTCGAGGAACTCGCGGATCGTGGTGGCCCCGCCGCCGAGCCGGACGTCCTTGCCCCGCGCGGCTTCCCGCGCCCGGTCGAGGACCGTGGCCGGATCGGCGTCGACGAAGTGGAAGGTGGTGTCGGAGAGCGTGAACGAGGGACGCGGGTGGTGGGTCATGACGAACACGGGGGTGTGGAACGGGGGCTCCTCACCCCACCAGCCGCGCCACTCGTGGTCGGCCCAGGGCCCGCGCTGGGGAGCGAACTTGTTGCGACCCATGATCTCGGCGCCGATGTTGTGCGTGAAGTCCCGGGTGAAGTAGTCGTCGAGACCCCGGCTCCCTCCGGGGTCGGTGCGGTTGGGCCAGCTCGCGGTGGCTCCGGCCCAGAAGAACAGCTCGCCGGGGTCGGCGTGGCCGAACGGCCGCGCGAGGCTCTGGTGCTCACCGGCACCGAATCCGTCGCGCGAAACGGTGAAGTTCTGGACTCTCAGCAGTTGCTCCACGGGCTTCCTCCAGTCTGGTCGACAACGATGAGACCGTCCGGGGCGGGGAAACTCATCGCTGCGCGGCCACCGGTCCTGCGCACCCTTGCGGGCGCCGGTTCAGCGGTGTTCGGGGTTGGGGAAGTCGGAGCGGCAGCCCGCGTCCCACTGCGCGCGCTGGTTGCCGTGCGGCGGGATGCCGCCCGAGCGCTTGAGCAGGGCGGCCAGGTGCATGAGGTTCCAGGACATGAAGGCGGTGTTGCGGTTGGTGAAGTCGTTCTCGGGGCCGCCCGAGCCGGGGTCCAGGTAGGAGGGTCCGGGCCCGGCCTCGCCGATCCAGCCCGCGTCGGCCTGCGGCGGAATCACGTAGCCGAGGTGCTGGAGGCTGTAGAGGATGTTCATGGCACAGTGCTTGACGCCGTCCTCGTTGCCGGTGATCAGTGCGCCGCCGACCCGCCCGTAGTAGGCGTACTGGCCCCGCTCGTTCAGCAGCGAGGAGCAGGCGTAGAGCCGCTCGATGACCTGCTTCATCACGGAGCTGTTGTCGCCGAGCCAGATGGGGCCGCACAGGACGAGGATGTCGGCGTCCATGAGCTGGCTGTAGAGGACCGGCCACTGGTCGCTCTCCCAGCCGTGCTCGGTCATGTCGGGCCAGACCCCGGTCGCGATGTCGTGGTCGACGGCGCGGATGAGGGAGGTCCGGGTGCCGGCCGATTCCATGACCCTGCGGCTCCGGTCGATCAGGCCCTCGGTGTTGCTGGTCTCGGGTGAGCGTTTGAGCGTGCAGTTCACGTAGAGGGCGGTCAGGTCCGAGTAGTCGTATTCGGCAGCCACACCCCCAGCCTCGCCACGGCGGGCCGGCGCCGCCAGCGGGCCGCGCCCGTCCGGGGACGGCCCTGCGGAGGCGGCGTCGGGGCCGGCGCCGCCGCAAACCTAGGATGGCGCCATGTCGCTGCCGCACGCCATCCTCACCGCCCTGCTGGAGAAGCCCTCGTCCGGGCTGGAGCTGACCCGGCGGTTCGACAAGTCGATCGGGTACTTCTGGTCGGCGACGCACCAGCAGATCTACCGCGAGCTGGGGCGGCTGGAGGAGTCCGGGCTGATCCGGGAGCTGCCGAGCGAGGTGCCCGTGCGCGGGCAGAAGAAGGAGTACGAGGTGCTGCCCGCCGGCGGCGCGGAGCTGGCCCGGTGGGTCGGCGAGAGCCAGGACCCCAAGCCGATGCGCGACCCGCTGCTGCTGCGGATCCGCGCGGCGGGTGTCGTGGGGCCGCAGGGGCTCGGTCCCGAGCTGCGGCGCCATCTGGAGCTGCACCGGCGCCAGCTCGCGCAGTACGAGGCCATCGAGGAGAAGGACTTCCCGCCGGGGCGGGACGCCGTGGAGGACCGGCTGCGGCGGCTCGTGCTGCACGGCGGGATCGCCCTGGAGACGTTCTGGCTGCACTGGCTGGAGGAGGCCCTGGGCGAGGTCGAGGACATGTCCGGACCGCAGGCCTGACACGCCGGGCCCGGTGGCCGGCGTCCGGCGCCGGACGCACGCTGCCGCCCCGCTCCGGCGGTCCGGGGCGGGGCGGCAGCGGAGGGACTACTTGTTCAGGGAGGCCCAGAACTCGTCGAAGCTCAGCAGGCCGTCGCCGTTCGTGTCCTTGGCGGCGATCACGGCGTCCGCGACGGGGCCGGTGACGAACGGGTCGCCCATGGCCGCCATGGCCGCCTTGAACTCGTCGGCCGTGACGAAGCCGTCACCGTTCACGTCGAACTTGCCGAACGTCGTCCGTGCGCTCTCGATGTCCGCCACTGGGTCCACTCCTTCTTGATGCCTTGTTGACCGGCCCAGGGTAGCGGCCGTCCCGGCCCGCGCCCGCCTCGGGTCCCGTTCGAGCGGCAGAAACGATTTCAATTACCGCCCCGTAATACGGAATCGATAATTCCGACCAAACAGATCAAGATTCCACTTGTCACACTCCGGGGCCACGGCATAACGTACTGACATTGCCGCCACACCAGGAGCGCAGGGCTCCCAGGGACAAGTGGCAACAAGGGCGATCAATCAGATGATGATCACAGCTGACGCATCATTCGAAGTTCTGCCCTTCACCCGCACCTGCCGACATATCTGGGAAGACGGCGACCATGTGCTCATCGGCGTGAGTCCCGGAAACAGCTATTTCAGCGCCGACCGCATCGCCGGCCTGGCCCGATGGGCCACGACCCGTTTCGCACAGGTCGACTTCGTCTACGCGGACCTCCACGTGGACCGGATGTTCGCCGCCTTCGGCCACACCCGGGAGCACGCGGAGAAGCGCGCGGCAAAAGAGATCAAGGCGGTCCGCCGGCGGATCCTCAGGGGCGTGACGGAATCAGGACCTCCACAGGTCGAAATCCACGTCCGGGCACTTTCCGAATTCCAGCCGAACCCCGTCTACCAACTACTGCACCGACGTGTCCTGCATTTCTTGGAGACCGACGACGAATTCCGCAAGGGCTGCGAGGAAATGGCCCTGCATTTCGTCGGCTCCAAGTTGCCGGAAGGTGAATCGATCACGGCCGAGCAGTTGCGCGTCTGTTTCGATTACATGGCGGCCGAGCTGCCGTTCTTCGTGGACACCCCGAGCATTCTCGACGTGCCGTCCTCGGTGGCGGCCTACCACGTCAGGATGCCGCTGACCGATGTCCTGTTCGCACGCGGCGGGGGCCTGCGCGCGACCCGCAACCAGGCGTACGCCGTCGTACGGCCCGAGGCCACCGCACCCGGGAGCACCGCGGACCACGCACCGGCCGAAAGGACCGCCGATGAGCGTCGAGCAGCTTGAGGGCCCGGGGACCGCGGAGCGGCCGCTCCTGGACTTCCCGCTCTCCCGGCGCGGTGACGTGCTCCCGCAGGAGTGCGCCTGGCTGCGCGAGAAGGCGCCGGTCGCCCGGGTCCGTACCCTCACCGGGGACCCGGCCTGGCTGGTGAGCAGCTACGCGCTGGCCAAGCAGGTACTGGAGGACGAGCGCTTCAGCCTCAAGGACACGGCGAACGCCGGGGTCCCGCGCCAGTACGCGCTGACGATCCCGCCCGAGGTCGTCGACAACATGGGCAACATCAACAGTGCCGGACTGCGCAACGCCGTGATGAAGGCGCTGAACCCCCGCCAGAAGGGGCTTCGGGACCTGCTGCGCGCCCGGGCCGGCGAGCTCGTCGACGCGCTCGTGGCGGAGGGCGGCCCGGCCGACCTCCGGGCGGGCTTCGCCGACCCGTTCTCGGCGGCGCTGCACTGCCAGGTGCTGGGGGTGCCCTTCGAGGACCGGCTCCGGCTGATGTCGGGCCTGGACGTCGCGTTCATGACCGCGCGCGAGCCGTTCGCCGACTCCGCCCTCAACTGGTACAAGGACGTGGGCTACTTCGCCGACCGGCTGAACGACCAGCTCGCGCTGGCCCCCGAGGAGCGTACGGGGCTCCTCGGCAGGTTCGCCGGGCTGAGGGAGGCGGACCCGGAGTCGGCGCACCTGCCCGACGACATGTTCGCGACGGTCGCCGCCTCCCTCTTCGGTGCGGGCGCGGTCTCCACCTCCGCGTTCCTCACGCTCGCGGTGCTCGCACTGCTCCAGCGGCCCGAGCTGATCGGGTACCTGCGCCGGCACCCGGAGCGCATGGCCGGGGCGGTGGAGGAGCTGCTGCGCTGGAACCTGTCCGTCGGCGACGGCCTCCCGCGCATCGCCCTGGCGGACATCCAGGTCGGGGAGGTGCTGGTGAAGGAGGGTGAGCTCGTCCTCGTCCTCCTGGAGGGGGCCAACTTCGACCCGGAGGCCTTCGAGCGTCCGGACGAGCTGGACCTGGAGCGCGAGAGCGCCAACCCCCACCTCGCCTTCGGCGCCGGCCGGCACTTCTGCCCGGCGTCCGCGCTGGGCCGGGCCCATGCCGAGATCGCGCTGGAGGTGCTGGTCGACCGGCTGCCCGGGCTGCGGCTGGCGGTGCCCTCCGAGAACCTCGTCTGGCGTACGGGCTTCATCAAGCGGCTTCCGGAGCGGCTTCCCATCGCCTGGTAGCCCGTGGTCCGGCGCATGGACTGCGGTGTCCCGGGAGCTGTGCGAGCTTCCGGGGCACCGCTGCGTCCGGCCCTGCGGGGCCTAGCGGAAGATGCCGGTGTGGCCGAGGGAGTAGCGGCCGGGCTGCGGGTACACGGCGAGTCCGTGCGGTCCGCCGCCCACCGGGATCCGGGCGATCTGCTTGCCGGTCTGCGTGTCGAGCGCGTAGACCTCGGAGTTGTAACGGCCCGACAGCCACAGCACCTTGCCGTCGGCGGAGACCCCGCCCATGTCGGGGCTGCCGCCGTCCGGCAGCGTCCACTTCTTGGTGAGCTTGTTCTCGGGGAAGTTGAAGACCGAGACGGTGCCCTCACCCCGGTTGGAGACGTACATCTCCTTGGAGTCGCGGCTCACGTAGAGGCCGTGGCAGCCCTTCCCGGTGGGCAGCAGTTTGGGGGTCTCGAACTTGTCCCCGCTGAGTACCCACATGCCGTGCGCCATCATGTCCGCGACGTAGAAGGTCTTCCCGTCCGGGGAGACCTTGACGTCCTGCGGCATCGCACCCTCGAACGGCAGCTTCTGCTGGCCGACGACCTCCATGCGCTCGGTGTCGACCTTGAGGAGTTCGCCGGAGAACTCGCAGCTCACGATGAAGTAGCGCCCGTCGGCGGAGAAGTCCGCGTGGTTGACCCCGTAGCAGGTCACGGGCACCGTCTTCACCCGGTCCATCGTGTGCGGGTCGCGGAAGACCAGCTCCTTGTCCATCGAGGCCATGACGATGGCGTACTTGCCGTTCGGCGTGAAGTACAGGTTGTACGGGTCGTGCACCTCGACCGGCTTTCCGGCCTCGCCGGTGGCCGGGTTGATCGGGGTGAGGGTGTGACCGCGGTTGTTGTTGACCCACAGGGTCTTCAGGTCCCAGGAGGGGACCACGTGCTGGGGCTGGACCCCGACCGGGATGGTGTCGATGACCCGGTAGGTCGTCGGGTCGATGACGGACACCGTGTTGGAGTTGGTGTTCGGCACGTAGACGCGGGACGGGAAGTCCTTGACCACGGGGGAGAGCTTGTTCGGCCGGTCCGCCGCGTAGACGTCGTTCGGATCGAGCACGGGCGGCATGCCGGGCAGACCGGGCGGGGCGGCCGGCGCCGCCTTGACGGGCTTGGCCGGGCCCTTGGTGCCGAGCGCCTCGGCGGGTTCCTTGCCGGCTGATCCGCAGCCGGCCAGGGCAGCGAGGACCAGACCTGCCAGCAGCACGCCGGCAGTCCGGGGAAGGCGGGTGGTCGTCATGGGGTCAGCAGCTCCGTGGTGGTCACCGCGCGCAGTTCGCGGCGCGCGAGTTCTTCGAGGAGGGGAGGCATCGCGTCGACCGTGTCCGCGTAGCCGAAGTGCAGGCTCACCACCGATCCGGGCCGGATCGTCCCGGTGACGGTGCGGATGACGGCCGCGGCACCGGGCGAGGTGAAGTCGAGGGAGTCCACGTCGTACGAGAGGACGTGCGGGTAGCCCGCCCGCTGGGCCAGTTTCTGGACGAGGGGGGTCGCGTACTGGGTCTGGGAGGGCCGGAACCAGGTACCGATGGAGCCGGTGAGCCGCTTGAGCCGCTGGGCGCAGCCGGTGATCTCGGCGTAGGCCTCCGCCTCGGGCATGCCGTTGATCGCGAGGTGGCGCTGGGTGTGGTTGCCGAGCTCGTGACCGCCGTCGAGGATGCGCCGGGCCAGCTCCGGGTGTGCGTCGAGCCAGGATCCGATGGCCAGTACGGTGACCCGCGCGCCCCCCTTCTCGGCCGCGGCCAGCACCGCCCGGGCGATGGCGGGGTCCCCGTTGCCGTGGAAGGTGAGGGCGACACGGGGGCGGTCGCGCGGACCGTGACCGATCTCGACGGGCTGCCCGGCGAACCGGCGCGGGGCGGCGGCCGGGGCCGCCTGTGCCGGGCGGGCCGGCCGGGCCGGACCCGGCGGCGGCCCGGAGGGCGCGGTGGCGGGCCGACCCGGTCCGCAGGCGGCGGTCAGGCCGGCCGCGGCGGAGCCGGCCGTCCCGAGAGCGGCCGCGCGCAGGGCCGCACGCAGGGCCGCGCGGCGGCCTGGTTGTGAGAGCACCTGCCCATTTAAGAGGTGGATGACCCAGAAGATAACGATTGACCCAATTCAGGACGGTCGCCCAAAGGGGCCAAGCGGGTGGTCGGGTCGCTATGTGATCAACGATTTACACAGAGCAGTCGATATTTATTCATGGATTACGAGGTGAGTGGCTCACCTCACCTAGGATTTAGCTAGAAAGTCTTACTATTTGCCCACTTATGTCCAAGTAGGGACTTTTGGCGTTCGGGCCCTCGTCTGCCATAGTCGGAACCACGACTTCCCATTGACCCGAGCGAAGTCGCCACGCCGAGGATCACACCCCCTTAGATCCTCGGCGCACCCATGAAGCCCCCACACCGCCCCACTCGGCGCACGGGGGCTTCAGGCGTTCCGGGGGGGGCAGGCGTTCCGGGGGGCAGGCGCTCCGGGTCGTCAGGCGTTCTGGCGGTCGGCGACCCGCATCTCGAACCAGGTGATCTTCCCGCGCGGCAGCAGGTCCGCGCCCCAGCGGTCGGACAGCTTGTCGACGAGGAAGAGACCCCGGCCGGTGGTGTCCATCTCGTGGACCGGCATCAGGCAGGGCAGTCCGCGCGAGGGATCGCGCACCTCCACCCGGATCCAGCCGCGGCGCCGCAGCATGCGTAAGCCGAAGGAGCGGGCCCCGGTGTGCCGGACCGCGTTGCCCACGAGCTCCGAGACCAGCAGGACGGCATGCTCGGCGATCTGCGGCGAGAGGCCCCAGAGGCGGACCACCACGCACTGGGTGAGCCGGCGCGCGGTGCTCGCCGACTCCGGCATGGACGGCAGCGTCACTTCGGCCTCGGCCGGATTTCCGTACAACTCCAGCGCTTTGAGACCCTGTTCGTCCTCAACAGCCGCCGTGAGCCGTACCGCCGAAGCGCTGCCGCGCTGCCGCGGCTGTTCCACACCCTCCAGGCCCGCCATGCACCCATCATGGACGGCCGACCCGCCCTCCCGGGCCGTTCCACGGGAAAACACCCCCCGGATTCAACAACTCCAAGGGGGTGTTCTGTCATATGCGGCAGGCAATCGGAGGGCCTCGGCGCATACCTTGACCTGCGGTGACACGCCGCACGGAAGTGATCACAGCGAGTGGATCACTCATTCTCCTTAAGGCTGCCTTAAGGCCTGGCTAATCCACCCACAGGGAGGACCGGGGTCCTCGGCCCAGGCTTCGGCTCAGACGAACTTCGCCTTGCCCGGGCCCTCTTCGACGAAACTGCGCATCCCGCGCTCGCGGTCCTCGGTGGCGAACAGGCCCGCGAACCAGTTGCGTTCGATGGTGAGACCGGTGTCGATGTCGGCCTCCAGACCCGCGTCCACGCACTCCTTGGCGGCGCGCAGCGCGATCGCCGGACCCTGCGCCAGCTTGGCGGCCCAGGCGTGCGCCTGCTCGTACACCTCGGCGGCGGGCACCACCCGGTCGACCAGGCCGAGGGTCAGCGCCTCGTCGGCCTTGACCATGCGCCCGGTGAAGATCAGGTCCTTGGCCTTGGACGGTCCGATCAGCCGGGACAGCCGCTGGGTGCCGCCCGCGCCCGGGATCAGGCCGAGCAGGATCTCGGGCTGGCCGAGCTTGGCGTTGTCGGCGGCGATCCGGTAGTCGGCGCACAGCGCGAGCTCGCACCCGCCGCCCAGCGCGTAGCCGGTGATGGCCGCGACGACGGGCTTGGGGATACGGGCGACGGCGGTGAAGGCGTCCTGGAGCGCGCGGGACCGGGCGACCATCGCCGCGTGGTCCATCGTCTGCATCTCCTTGATGTCCGCGCCCGCCGCGAACACCTTCTCGCCGCCGTAGATGATGACCGCGCGCACGTCCGCCCGGTCGGTCGCCTCCACCGCGAGCTCGCGCAGCCGGTCCTGGGTGGCGATGTCCAGGGCGTTCATGGGCGGCCGGTCCAGGCGGATGGTGCCGACGCCTTCGGAGACTTCGAGAGAGAGGGTCATACGGGCCAGGTTAGCGCCGGTTAACGCGAAGTGGCCCGGTGCTGTGGGTCACAGCACCGGGCCCTCACCGCGTAGGCGGCGTACTACTTGATCCACTCCGCCCACGGCATGTTCCAGCCGTTGAGGCCGTTGTCCGGGGCGATCTGCTTGTCCTTCGAGTTCTTCACGACGACCACGTCGCCGATCAGCGACTCGTTGAAGAACCAGGCCGCCGGGGCGTCGGGGTCGCCGCCGCCGCGCTCGTCACGCAGGCCCACGCAGCCGTGGCTGACGTTCGCCGAGCCGAAGGTGCCGGAGGAGGCCCAGTAGTTGCCGTGGACGAAGGTGCCGGAGTTCGACAGGCGCATGGCGTGCGGGACGTCGGCGATGTCGTACTCGCCGCCGAAGCCGACGGTCGCGCCGTTCATCCGGGTCACCTTGTACTTCTCGCTGATGACCATCTGACCGTTGTACGTGGTCGTCGACGGGGCGCCCGCGGTGATCGGGACGTTCTTGAACACCTGGCCGTCACGGACGACCTCCATCTGCTTGGTGCTCGCGTCGACCGTGGAGACCTGCGAGCGGCCGACGGTGAAGGTGACCGTACGGGTCTGCTTGCCGTAGACGCCGGGGCGGCCTTCGACCCCGTCGAGGGCGAGCTTCACGGTGACCTTGGTGCCCGCGGCCCAGTAGTTCTCGGGGCGGAAGTCGAGGCGGTCGTTGCCGAACCAGTGGCCCTCGACCTGGACGGCCGGCTCGGCGGTGACCGTGATGGCCTTCTCGACGGCCTCCGGGTTGGTGATGCCCCGGGTGAAGTTGATCGAGACCGGCATGCCCACGCCGACGGTGGCGCCGTCCTCGGGCGTGTAGTGGCCCACGAAGGTGTTCGTCGGGGTCAGGGTGGTGAAGGTGGTGTCCTTGGCGGACTCCCGGCCGGCCTCGTCCTTGGCGACCGCGTGCACCTTGTACTCGGTGGCGGAGGCCAGGTGGCGGGCCGGCTCCCAGCTCGCGCCGTCGTCGGCGAGCTTGCCCTCGACCGCGTTGCCCTTGGTGTCCGCCACGGTCACCGTGCTGAGCTTGCCGCCCGTGCTCGATATCTTCAGGACGCCGCTGGTCGCGACCTCCTTCGCCCCGTCGTCGGGCTTGACGCTGACGACCGCCTTGGAGGCCTCGGTACCGGTCTTGCCGCCACCCCCGGCGTTGTCGCCACCGCTGCCGCCGCCGTTACCACCGCCACTGCCACTGCACGCGGTGGTGAACAGCAGGGCCGCCCCCAGCAGAAGGGCCGGCAGGCCGGTGCGGGCGCGGCCGCGTATCGGCTGCAGGTTCACTCGTGTTCTCCCCATGTCCCCCGCGCGCGGACTGTCGCGCGCTTGTTGACAGGTAATCACAGGGAGAGATCACGATGAGCCACGGTCTTGTCACCGTTCCGTCCCAACTGCCCGGAGAAGTGCCGCGGCGGCCGCCCCCGTGACCGGGGGCAGTGTAGGTGATCAGGCCAATCCCGAGGGGGCGGCCGCCGAGGAGTCAGGCCCGGGGGCCCTTGGAGTGCTTGGAGTGCTTCGGGTGCTTGGAGTGCTGGGGGTGCTTCGGGTGCTTGCCCTTCCCGTGGTCACCCTTCGGGTGCTTCGGCTGCTTCGGGTGCTTGCCCTTGCCGTGGTCACCCTTCGGGTGCTTGGGGTGCTTGCCCTTCCCGTGGTCGTTCTTGCCGTGGTCGACCGGCTTGTTCCGCAGCGTGACCACGACGCGCCGGCCGGGGGTGCCGATGTCGAGGCGCAGCGGGCCCGTGACCCGGTCGGCGGGCAGTACGTAGCCAGTGGGGACCGCCGTCTCGACCAGGTGGTACCAGCCCTCGGGGAGCGGGCCGAAGGTGCAGACGCCGGTCCGGTCGGTGGTGCAGCCCGGGGCGACCCGGCGGTCGGCGTTGCTGCCGCGCGTCTGCAGGCCCGGGGTGTTGTTGGTCTCCTGCCACAGCTCGAAGACCGCGCCGCGCAGCGGCTGCTTGGTCCGGGCGTCCTGCTTCACGACCCGGATCGAGCCCTCGTACTCCTCGCTCACCGGGATGTTCGCGACGTCGACGACGATGCCGTCCGCCACGTCACCCCGGTCCAGGTCGAACCGGGTGGCCGGGTCGGCCGGGGTCTCGTACCCGACGGGGGCGGCGGTCTCCCTCCAGTAGTACGTGTGCCCGATCGGCAGCTCCACCGTGCAGGTGCCCCGGGTGTCCGTCACGCAGGCCCCGTCGAGACGGGTGTCGCCGCCCGCCGGGTCCGTCTGGAGGCCGGTGGAGCCATTGCTCTCCCGCCAGAGCTCGAACTGCGCGCCCGACAGCGGGAGGCCGGTGGCCCGGTCGGTCTTGCGCAGCACCACCTGGGCTGCGTCCGGCGGCTCGGGGGTGCGCCGGTTGCCGGCCTCGTACCGGACCCCGGCCGAGGCGTTCGCGGCGGTGAGGGTCAGCTCATGGACGGATTCGTCCAGGTCGTAGCCGGGCGGCGCCCCGGTCTCGCGCCAGTAGTACGTGCCGGGTTCGCTGGTCCGCTCACAGATGCCGGAGGCCGGCGTCGTGCACTCGGCGACGAGGGTGTCGGCGCCCGGAGCGGTGTCCTGCAGGCCGTCCCTCCCGTTCGTCTCCCGCCACAGTTCGAACCGTGCCTCCTGCAGCGCCGCGCCCGTCCCCGCGTCCCGCTTGAGCACCGAGACCGTGCCGGTCACCGGGGCCGGGCCGCCACACTCGGGCAGATCGCCGTTGAAGGGGTAGGAGTGGAACTCCTGACCGCCGCCCCCGGTCGTGCTGCTGCCATGGGTGACGGAGCCGGTGGTGAAGAAGCGCCCGTTGATGCCGGGCAGGGTGACGGTGGTCTCCGAGGACTGCTGCCCTGATGTGCCCTGACAGGCTCGGGGCAGGCTTCGGCGGGGCGCGGCGGGGACACTCTGCGCTACGGCATTTCGATCACAGTGATCACCCTCCCGGGCGGGGCCGCCCGAGGGGGTGTCTCGTCGATCAGGCCGGGCTCGCGGCGCGATCGGCAAGACACCCCCTGGCGTGCTCAGGCGATGGCGGAGCCGGCGACCCAGTCCGCCCAGGACATGTTCCAGCCGCCCAGCCCGTTGTCCGGGGCGACCGTCTTGTCCTGCGAGTTCACGACCTGCACCACGTCCCCGACGAGGGTCCGGTCGAAGAACCAGCCGGCCGGGGTGTCGGAGCCGCCGCCCTTGTCGTCGCGCAGGCCCACGCAGCCGTGGCTCACGTTGGTGGTGCCGAAGGTGTCGGGGCTGGACCAGTAGTTCCCGTGCAGGAAGGTTCCGGAGGAGGTGAGCCGCATGGCGTGCGGGACGTCGGGGATGTCGTACTCGCCGCCGAAGCCGACGGTCTGACCGTTCATGCGGGTGACGTCGAACATCTCCATCACCACCATCTTGCCGTTGTAGGTGGTGGTCTTGGGCGCCCCGGCACTGATCGGCACGGTCGACACCAGCTGCCCGGCCCGGCGGACCTCCATGGTGTGCTCGGCCGCGTCCACGGTGGAGATCTGGGACCGGCCGACGGTGAAGCTGACGGTCTTGTCCTGGATGCCGTACACGCCGGGCGCGCCTTCGATGTCGCGCAGGTCCATCTTCATGGTGACCTTGGTGCCGGACTTCCAGTACTCCTTGGGCCGGAAGTCGAGCCGCTCCCGCCCGAACCAGTGGCCGACGACCTGTACGCCCGGGTCGGAGGTGACGGAAATGGCCCGCTCCACTTCGGCGCGGCGCTCGATCGCCTGGCTGAACCGGAAGGAGACGATCATGCCGGTGCCGACGGTCGAGCGGTTCTCGGGCTTGAAGTAGCCGATGAACCGCTCCTCGGGAACGAAGGTGGTGAAGGTGGTGTGGCGGGCCTGGCGGCGGTCGTGCCCATCGAGGGCGACGGCGTCCACGGTGTACTTGGCCGCGAGCGCAAGCCGTCCGGACGCGGGGTCGGGGCTCCAGCTGAGCCCGTCGTCGGCGATGGCGCCGGGGACCTGTTCCTGCTGCGCGTCCTCCACCTTGGTGACGACGACCCGCTCCAGGCGGCCCTCGGGCACGGTGACCGACAGCCGTCCGTCCGCGGGGACCCCCTTCGCGTTGTCGTCGGGGGTGATGCGGATGGCCTCGTCCGGCGAGCGGGGTTTGCCGGGCAGCTGGATCTCGACCGGGGCCTTGCCGTCCTGGGTGCATCCGGCCAGGCCGCCCAGCAGGCCCGCCCATGCCGCCACGGCGGCCAATCCCGCCCCTGCCCGCCTCGTCAGAAGTGTCACGATCCCTCCAACGACCGGGCGCTGCGGGGGAAACGTGAGCGCGGGCCACGTTCCGGGCAGAACTGTCCGGGCAGAACAGTGTGAAGGACCAGACGGGGGCGGGCCCAGGCCGGGACGCCGGGGCCGCACTCTCCCCTACCCCCGCCGGTACCCAGGAGCCGTGGAGGCGGGCAGTGTCGAGCGCAGCCGAGCAGGAGGCGGTGGAAGCCGTCAGCAATGCCGCGGAAGCGGTGCGGAGCGGCCGGGCCGCGCCCGTACCGCAGATCGACGGCCGACTGAAGGAGCGGCCGAACGGCCAGGTCAGGGGCCAGGTGTTACGGGTGCACGCGCGCCCGGGGGCGCCGGTGTGGCCGGGGTCCTCGCATCCGCTGGGGGCCCGGTTCCATCACGGTCCCGACGGGACCGCGGGCACCAATTTCGCCCTGTGGGCGCAGGGCGCGGAGGCGGTGGAGGTGTGTCTCTTCGACGAGGCCGGCGCCGAGACCCGCTGCACCCTGACGGAGCACACGCACGAGATCTGGCACGGGTTCGTGCCGGGCGTACGCCCCGGGCAGCGGTACGGATTCCGGGTGCACGGCCGATGGGATCCCTGGACGGGCGCCCGCTACAACCCGGCGAAGCTGCTCCTGGACCCGTACGCGCGGGCCGTGGACGGGGACTTCACCCTGCCCCCGGAGGTGTACGCGCACGTCCGGGACTGGCCGCAGCAGTACATCGCGGACACCGTGCGCGACGACCGGGACTCCGCGCCGTTCGTCCCGAAGGGCGTGGTCGTCCACGACGACGACAACTGGGCGGACGACGTCCGGCCGAAGACCCCGTGGGCCGATTCGGTGATCTACGAGCTGCACGTGCGCGGCTTCACGATGCGCCATCCGGGTATTCCCGAGGAACTGCGCGGCACCTACGCGGGCCTGGCCCACCCGGCGGCGATCGAGCACCTGGCGGGGCTGGGGGTGACGGCGGTCGAGCTGCTGCCGGTGCACCAGTTCGCGCACGAGGACCATCTGCTGCGCCGGGGGCTGCGCAACTACTGGGGCTACAACTCGGTCGGCTACTTCGCCCCGCACGCGGCGTACTCGGCGAGCGGTACGGCCGGGCAGCAGGTCGGGGAGTTCAAGCGGATGGTCCGGGCCCTGCACGCGGCCGGGATCGAGGTCATCCTCGACGTGGTCTACAACCACACGGCGGAGGCGGGCGAGCTGGGCCCGACGCTGTCGCTGCGCGGGATCGACAACCGGGGCTACTACCGGCTCCAGTCCGACCAGCGGCGGTACTCCGACTACACGGGCTGCGGGAACACCCTGCACGCGGGGCGCCCGCACGTGCTGCGGCTGATCACCGACTCGCTGCGCTACTGGGTCACCGAGATGGGAGTGGACGGCTTCCGCTTCGACCTGGCGGCGGCGCTGGCCCGGTCGATGCACGACGTGGACATGCTGTCGCCGTTCCTCGCGGTGATCGCCCAGGACCCGGTGCTGCGGCGGGTGAAACTGATCGCCGAGCCGTGGGACGTGGGCTCGGGCGGCTACCAGGTGGGGGCGTTCCCGCCGCTGTGGACGGAGTGGAACGACCGTTACCGGGACGCCGTACGGGACTTCTGGCGGGGTGCGCTGCCCGACGTACGGGATCTCGGCTACCGGCTGTCGGGCTCCAGCGACCTGTACGCGTGGGGCGGGCGGCGGCCGTACGCCTCGGTGAACTTCGTGACCGCGCACGACGGTTTCACCTTGCGCGACCTGGTGTCGTACGAGCGCAAGCACAACGAGGCGAACGGGGAGGCGAACCGGGACGGGACGAATGACAACCGGTCGTGGAACTGCGGGGCGGAGGGCGAGAGCGACGACACCCGGATCGGCGTGCTGCGCCGCCGCCAGCTGCGCAACCTGCTCACCACGCTGCTGCTGTCCACGGGCGTGCCGATGCTGGTGGCCGGGGACGAGTTCGGGCGGACGCAGCACGGCAACAACAACGCGTACTGCCAGGACAACGAGACGGGCTGGGTGGACTGGTCGCTGCTGGAGGATCCGGCCTGGCAGTCGCTCTTCGCCCTGGCCTCCCGGCTGATCGCGCTGCGCCACGCCCATCCGGTGCTGCGGCGGCGGGCGTTCTTCTCCGGGCGTTCGCAGGGCGCGGACGGGCTGCGGGACCTGGCCTGGTTCACCCCGGCGGGCGCGGAGATGACGGAGCGGGACTGGTACGCGCCGGCCTCCTCGCTGGGGATGTACCTGTCGGGGCGGGACATCCCGGGCCGTGACGAGCGGGGCCGGCAGGTGACGGACGACAGCTTCCTCGCCCTGCTGCACACCGGGGACCGGCCGGTGGAATGGGCCTTGCCGGGGGCCCCCTGGGCGGAGGTGTACGAGGTCGTCCTGGACACCTCCCTGGAGGACCAGTCCGATCCTCCCCGGACCCGGCACCGCGGCGGGCAGGCCCTGACGGTCCCGGCGCGGTCGGTGCTGCTGCTGAGGGTGGTGAGCTGAACGGCGGACCGGCCCGGTCCGTGCTGCTGGTTCCGGACGTACCCGACATCCGGAACCAGCTCCCTCGTTCGTACTGCGATGATGTGTTCGACATCGTCTCGGAGGGGGTCCCTGCATGGGCAGAGTCACGACCGCGCTGCAGGAACTGCGCGGGGCGCAGAAGTCGGCGAAGGGGGTGTCGCTCTACTCCCGGTTCGTCAACCGGCCCGCCGGGCGGTACCTGGCCGCCGGTTCGTACGCGCTGGGGCTCACCCCGAACCAGGTGACGCTGATCAGTGCCGCCTTCAGCTTCGCCGCCGTGGCCGCGGTCGCACTGTCCGCCCCCTCGTGGGGGCTGGGGATCGCGGTGTGGGCCGCCCTCGCCGTCGGTTTCGCCTTCGACTCCGCCGACGGGCAGCTCGCCCGGCTGCGCGGCGGCGGCAGCGCGGCCGGCGAATGGCTCGACCACGTCGTGGACGCCGCCAAGCTCACCGCCCTGCACTCCTGCGTGCTGATCGCTTTCTACCGCTTCCCCGACGCGTACGGGACGGGCGCGGACGGCTGGCTTCTGGTGCCGCTGGGCTTCCAGTTCGCCGCGGTGGTGACCTTCTTCGGTGGGCTGCTGACCGAGAAGCTGAAGCCCAAGCCGGCCCCCGGCAGCCCGGCGGCCGCGCCGTCGACCGCGCGCGCGGTGGCCCTGCTGCCCGTGGACTACGGGGTGTTCTGCCTGGTGTTCCTGCTGCTCGGCGGCGGGAAGCTGTTCGTCTGGGCGTACGCGGGACTGGGCGTGGTCGCCGCGCTGTTCCTGCTGGCGTTCCTCGCGAAGTGGTTCCGGGAGCTCAGCGCCGTTCGCCGGTGACCTGGCCCGGCGCCTGGGCCGGTTCCGCGAGCGCGTCCAGTGCCCGGCGCAGCTGGGTGCTGGACGTGTGCACGGTGTAGGGGAAGTACACGACGTCCACGCCGTGGGCGGCGAAGTCCTTCTCCAGCCGGTCGCCCTTGGGCGTGCCGCGCCAGTCGTCGCCCTTGAAGATGACGTCGAAGCGGACCTGCTTCCAGGTCTCCACCTTGTCGGGGACCGTCTCGACGAAGGCGGCGTCGACGTACTTCACGCTGCGCACGATCTCCAGCCGCTCGACGAGCGGAATCATCGGGCGGCGCCCCTTGGCGAGCTCGGCCATCTCGTCCGAGACCACTCCGGCGACCAGGTAGTCGCACTGACTCCGGGCGTGCCGAAGGATGTTGAGATGCCCGATGTGGAACAGATCGTAGGCGCCGGGCGCGTAGCCGACTCGATACGGCCTGCGCGCAGGCGCAGCAAGGTCGGACATGTCGCGCTCCGTCATCATTTACCCCCAGCAGCCACACCCCCCGGTGTAGCGGATTAGCAGACAATAGCGTGCACGTTCCGCACCGCGCGGGTGAACGAATAGGGTGACGTGCGCATCATCCAGGGGAAGAGGGGACGCACGGTGTCCAGATCCGGACAGCGGCGCATGCTGCTGGTTTCCACCAATTACGCTCCGGAGCACGCGGGGATCGGCCCGTACGCCACCCAGATCGCGGAGCACTGGGCGGATCTCGGTCACGAGACGCACGTGCTGGCGGGCATGCCGCACTACCCGGCATGGTCGCTCGAACCCGAGTACAAGGGGGCGTTCCAGCGCACGGAACAGCGCGCGGGTGTCACCGTGCACCGGCGTGCGCACACCGTGCCGCCGCGTCAGACCGCCGTGAAGCGGGCCCTTTTCGAAGGATCGATTCTGCTGCACGGTGCCGTGGCCCCGCCCCGGATGCCCAAGCCCGACGCGGTCCTCGCCCAGATGCCCAGCCTGGCCGGCGGAGTGCTCGCAGCCCGGCTCGCGGCCCGCTGGAAGGTCCCGTACATCCCGGTCGTCCAGGACCTGATGGGCGCCGCCGCCGCGCAGAGCGGGATCAGCGGCGGCGACAAGGCCGCCGCGATCGCCGGCCGCGCCGAGGCCTACGCCCTCAAGCGCGCCACCCTCGTCGGCGTCATCCACGAGACCTTCGTGGACCGGGTCGTCGGCATGGGCGTGGACCCGGACAAGATCCGCCTCGTCCCGAACTGGTCGCACGTGCCGGTGCCCACCAAGCCGCGCGGAGAGACCCGCCACCACCTCGGCTGGGCCCCCGGCGAGACCGTCGTGCTGCACTCCGGGAACATGGGCCTCAAGCAGGGCCTGGAAGTCCTCGTCGGCGCCGCCCGGCTGGATCCGAGCGTCCGGTTCGTCCTGATGGGCGACGGCAGTCAGCGGGCGGCTCTGTCCGATCTCGCATCGGATGTGCCGAATCTGGACATCATCCCCCCTGCCGCCGACGGTGAGTTCCCGGATATCCTCGCGGCGGCGGACGTTCTCGCGGTCACGCAGCACGCCGCCGTGCTGGACATGAGCGTCCCGTCGAAGCTGACCTCGTACTTCCAGACCGGTCGGCCCGTCGTCGCCTCCGTGGCCGCGGAGGGCGGGACCGCGCAGGAAGTGGAACGCTCGGGCGCAGGGGTGCTCGTACCGCCGGAGGACCCCGAGGCCCTGCTGAAGGCCGTACGGGCCCTGGCCGAGGACCCGGAAGGCGCGGACGCACTGGGAGCGGCCGGACCCCGCCACGTGGCGGCCCATCTGAGCCGCGAAGCGGGCCTGGCCCGCATCGACGCACTGATAGACGAAGCACTTGGGGGACCCCGGCCGTGATCGAGACGAACCGCCCTGCAGCGGCACCGGCCGACGACGAACCCGATCTCCTCAGAGACCAGTTCCGGCAGCTCCTGCGCTACCGCAGGCTCATCGGCGCGGGCATCGGGATCGGTCTGCTGGGCGGCGTCTACCTCGGCATCTCCACGGCCGACACCTATGTCGCGACCGCCGACGTCGTCCTGCGCGCACCCACCGACGACCCGTTCAACCCGAGCCTCGCCCCGGACAAGGCGATCAACATCGGCTCGGAGCGCCAGGTCGCGCTCAGCTCCTCCATAGCCAACGAGGCGGCGAAGAAGCTCGGCGTGGGCGCGTCCGGCTTCGCCGCCCTGCGCAGCGGTCTGCAGGTGACCAACCCGCCGCAGACCATGGTCCTGCGCTTCACGTACACGGCGGACTCCCCCAAGGAGGCCGCCAAGCGCGCCAACACGATGACCGAGGCGTACCTGCTGAAACGGCAGGAGGCCCTCGACGCCACCCGCGACAAGATGGTCAAGGGGTACAAGGAGCAGCGCGATCCGATCGCCAAGCAGCTCGACGAGCTGTCGAAGGAGATCGCCCGGATGCCGGCCGGCGCCGGACGCGACGCCGCCAGCTCCTCCAAGACCGACCTGCAGAGCGAGGTCGGCGGCTACAACACCAAGATCACCAAGCTTGAGGCCCTGGACATGACCCCGGGCCGCGTCACCAGCGCGGCGACCGCGCCCACCGCCGCCGACGGCCCCGGCATCGTCATGTCGCTCGCACTCGGTGCGGCCGTCGGACTCGCACTCGGCCTGCTGGCCGCCTGGGTCCGCCTCGTCTTCGATCCGGCCCCGCGCTCCGAGGGCGACGTCGCCCGGGCACTGCGCGCCCCCGTCCTGGGTTACCTGCCCCGGGACCGGACGGGCGGCGGACCGCTGCTCGCCGCCGGCGAGGCCGATCCCCGGCTCGCCGAGGAGTACCGCTCGGTGGCCTTCCGCCTCGCCTACGACTCCCGCTTCGCCGACCGGCGCCGCCTGCTCGTGGTCGCCCCGCGCGGCAGCAGCGAGACCGCCGCCGCCGTGGCCGTGAACCTCGCCGCCTCCTTCGCGGAGACCGGCAAGGACGTCCTCCTCATCGAGGCCGACCTGCGCACCCCGGTCCTGGCCAGCCAGCTGCCGACGGACGCCGGCGGCAGGCCGCGCTGGAGCCAGACCCCGGGCAGCCCGAACCAGGGCGGCCGTCACTCGGACACCGAATGGCCCGACGGACGCCAACTCGTCGTGGACGCCGGGGAGTCCGGAACGTTCGACCTCATCCCGGGCGAGCGGGCGCGCAACGTCCCGCGCTCGCTGACCTCGGCCCGCGCCACCCGGCTGATCTCCGAGGCCGACTCCCCCAACTCCACGGTCGTCGTGCTCGCTCCGCCCGTGCTCTCCTACGCCGACGCCCTGGCCCTCGTCGACCGCGTCGACGGCGTCCTGGTCGTCTGCGACCCGCGTGCGGTGCACCGCACCGACCTGTCGCGGATCCGCGAGCTGATCAGCGGCGCCGGCGGCACCGTCCTCGGCGCGGTGCTGCACGCGCCGCTGCCCGGCGAGAAGCGCGGCCGCGGCAAGGACAAGGCCGGCCCGGCCGCCACCGGCCCCGCCGGGGGTCCCGGGACCTCCTCGAAGCCCGGGCGGTCCGTGCCGCAGCCCCAGCCGATCCCGTACGAAGTGGCCGAGCCCGAACAACACATCCCCGGTGACGGCACCGACACCGTCGCGCTGCGCACCGTCCGCATGGGCCGCAGATGAGCCGACGCGGCCTCGCCGCCGTCGCGTCGGTCCTGGACCAGGCCGCGTCCAGCGCCACGAACATCCTGGTGCTGGTGCTGGCCGCCCGGCTGTCCTCGGCGTCCGGGTTCGCCGACTTCTCCATGGTGTACGTGACCTTCAGCGTGCTCCTCGGACTGAACATGGCCTACGTCGGCCAGAGCCTGGTCCTGGAGAGGGGTCAGGGGGTCCCCCCGGACGAAGTCTGGGGGAGGCTCGGCCCCGAGTGCCGCTCGGCCGTGGGCTTCACCGCGGCCGCGTCGGCCGCCGTGGGCGCGCTGCTGCTGGTGGTGGGCCTCGCGCTCCCCGGGGCCACCGGGACCGCCTTCCTCGCGCTGGGCCTCGTACTGCCGCTGGTGCTCCTCCAGGACGGCCTGCGGTACTGCTTCTCCGCGCTGCGCGCCCCGCAGCGGGCGCTGGCCGCCGACGTGCTGCGGCTGGTGTGCGTGGTCGCGGCGCTGGCCCTGCAGCCCGAAGGGGCCTCGGCGGGGCGGCTGGTGCTCGCGTGGGGGCTCTCCGCGCTGCCGGCGCTGGGCGTGGGGCTCTGGCTGCTGCGGCCGTACGTGCGCGGTGCCCGCGCCGACCTGCGGCCGTACCTGCGGCGGGGTCACCTGGGGCAGCGGTTCGTGGTCGAGTTCGCGGTGGGCAACGGCTCCAGCCAGCTCGCGGTCCTGGGCCTCGGCGTCTTCGCGACGCCGCTGGCCGTCGGCGCGCTGCGGGGTGCGACCACGCTCTTCGGGCCGCTGAACGTGCTGTTCAACTCCGCGAACGCCTTCGGGCCGCCGGTGCTCGGGCGGCTCGGCGGCAATCGGGCCACGGTGCGGGCCACGGCCACGCTGGGACTCGTACTGGCGGCGGTCGGCGCGGGCTGGGCCGCGGCCCTGTACCTGTTGCCGGACCGGCTGGGCCGGGCACTGCTCGGCGACACCTGGGCGGGCGCGTCGGCGCTGCTGCCGGCCACGGGGGCGCAGTACGCCGTGATGGGGCTCGGCACGTGCGCGCTGCTGACCCTGCGGGTGCTCGCGCCGAAGGCCACGCTGTCGTTGCAGGTGGTCTTCTCGCTGCTGTCGGTGGGGCTGCTGCTCGGCGGGTACGCGGTGTGGGGGGTAGCGGGCGCCGCGTGGGGCCTGGCGGCCGGCTCGGCGCTGAAGGCCCTGGCCGCCTGGTGGCGCGTCACCCGCCTCCCGGCCGCCGCCGGCTCGCGCGAGCCCGCGGCTGCGGCTGCGGCCTGATCCCGGGCCCTGCCCGGACCCGCGCCTCAAACGCCGGCGGGGCTGGAGTACCGGGCTCCGCCCGGACCCGGTCCTCAAACGCCGGACGGGCTGAAATACAGCCCCGCCAGGGGGTACCTCCCAGCGGTAGCTGAGGGAGTTTGAGGCGCGGGGTCCGGGGCGGAGCCCCGGGAAGCGGTGGCGCGGACGAGGTGCGGGCGGCACCCCGCACCAGCGCTGCGGCTAGCGCAAAGTGGTGGACTTGTCCGTGCGGTAGGTCGCGACCAGCGCAAGGCAGAGGGCCGCGATCGCCACACGCCCCGACGCCTGCAGGAGCGGTCCGCGCAGCAGGATGAACGAGTAGCCCGCGACCAGCGGGACCACCACCGAGATCAGGCTCCCCGGCGGGCTCCTGCGCGTGGCCCGTTTCGCGTAGCGCCGGTCGACGCGGGCCGAGGCGTACCCCATGCCCAGCAGCCCCGCCCCCATGCCCAGCGGCCCGAAGTCCAGCCACAGCTCCGCCCAGATCGGGGAGGAGAGGTTGGTGTTGACCGTGCCCATCCACTGGCCGACCATCACGCCCGTGTCCCGCGGCTTGCCGGGCCACACCGCGCGCGGCACCGCGAAGAAGACCGATCCCGCGAGCTGGCGTCCGTAGTAGTGGCCGGGGCCGGAGTTCGAGAAGGTGATGGTGTTCGCGAACATGCCGATCTGGTCGTAGTCCTTGAGGGCCATGGGCTCCAGGAAGGACGTGGTCTCGACCGGCCGGTAGTTCTTCTCGTCGTAGCGGAAGCGGTCCGCGAACGGGAAGATGAGGAGCGCGACGACGACGGCCATGGACAACGCGACCCGGTACATCGCCGCGCTCACCGGGAAGACGGTGAACAGCAGCGCGAACATGACCGTCAGGAACCAGTACCGCGGGTTCGAGATCGGGTTGTTGACGATCAGGTTGAGGCCGGCCAGCGCCGCCCACGTGACGATGATCGACACCTTGCGGCGGGCGAACTTCGAGGTGATCAGCCAGCGGGTGTACAGGAGCAGCGCGAGCAGGGCCGGTACGGTGCCGAAGCCGCGCAGCAGGGCCTGGCCCGCCTGGCCGTCGCCGTTGGAGACGCCCGCCTCCTCGATGCCGGCGATGATCTCCTGGCGGCTGGAGAAGAAGACCGCCGGGCCGCCCAGTTTCACGATGAAGACGGCGCTGCAGAGGAACGACAGGATCGTCAGGAGCTGGAGCCGGCGCCGGTGCGCCATGACGGGCTTCGACTCCTTCTGGGAGCCGCCCGCGCGCCCGGCCGGCCGGTGCCGGGCGAGCAGCACGCCGACGTCGAAGGCCGTGCAGCCGAGCAGTACGAGCCCGATGGCGACGGTCAGGTCGGTCCGCGGGCCGACGACCGGGGTGGGGACCTGGCCGAGGACGGCCTGCGCGAGCGGGGCCACACCCATGGCCATGTAGACGAAGAGCCAGAAGGAGCCCTGCAGCAGCTTGCGGCGGCTGGTGAGGACCATCGCGGAGAGCCGGGCGCCCGCGTACATGGTGAGCAGCAGCTGGAGCCAGAAGGCCGCGTCGCGGACGCCGGCGCCGGTCTGGGCGGCGACGAACAGCGGCAGGAAGACGGTGAATCCGAGCGCGAGCGGGACGGACAGCGCGCGCGAGAGGAGCGTGCGCGGGAGGGTGGCCCGGCCCCACAGGCTCTCGTCCTCGAAGGGGGACGGAACGGGCGGCTTCGGCGGCGTTGCGGAGGGCTTGCGTATGTCCGTCGTCACTGCCGCCCCCACCCGATGTGCCTGGTCCGCGGGCAGTCTAGTCTGAGCGGGCCACGCCCTGGGAGGCGGCGGCGCGGGGGTCCCCCCCGGACGGAGTCCGGGGGAGCAGATGGGGGGCGACAGTTGCGGGATCTTCCTTCCTTCACGCTGGCCGGGTACGACAAGGGCCGCGGACTGCTGACGCAGGCGCTCTGGTTCGCCGTGATGAACACGCTGTTCATGAGCTGGTTCTGTCCGGCGCGGGTGCGGGTGGCGCTGCTGCGGGCCTTCGGGGCGAAGATCGGCGAGGGCGTTCTCATCCGGCACCGGGTGCGGGTGCTGTGGCCGTGGAAGCTCGACATCGGGGACCACACCTGGATAGGTGAGGGCGCCTGGCTGCTGAACCTGGAGCCGGTGACCATCGGGGCGAACGTGTGCGTCTCGCAGGAAGCCATGCTGTGCACCGGTTCGCACGACCACCGGGCCGCCGACTTCCGCTACCGCAACGCCCCGATCGTGGTCGAGGACGGCGCGTGGGTGGCGGTACGGGCGACCGTGCTCGCCGGGGTCACGGTGGGCCGCTGCGCGGTCGCGGGCGCCGGTTCGGTGGTCCACAAGGACCTGCCCCAGCTGACCCTGCAGACCCAGGACGGGCACCGCCGCCCGGTGGAGGAGCCCAATTGAGTGCCGCGATGAGAGTCCTGCACGCCGTCACCCTGCACTCCCCCTCCCACGCCTTCGGCGGACCGGTGCGGGTCGCGCTCAACCTGGCGAAGGGACTGCTGGGCCGCGGCCACCAGGCGCGGCTGCTCGCGCTCGGCGAGGGCTTCGACCAGTGGCCGACGTCCGTGGAAGGCGTTCCGGCGCAGCTGTTCCCGGCCCGCCGGCTGCTCCCCCTCGGCTTCAGCGGGATGACCTCGCCCGCCCTGCTGGCCTCGGCCGGCCGCCTGGTGCGGGACGCCGATGTCGTACACGTCCACCTGGCCCGGGACCTGGTGACGCTGCCGGTCGCCCTGGCGGCGCTGCGGGCGGGCAAGCCGCTGGTGCTGCAGACCCACGGCATGGTGGACCCGAGCGAGAAGCTGCTGGCCAAGGTGCTGGACGCGGTGGCGGTACGCCGGCTGCTGCGCGGCGCGGACGCGGTGCTGTACCTGACCCCGCACGAGCGGGAGGGGCTGGACGCGGTGGTCGGCGCGCCGCCCTTGGCGCAGGCGGTCCGCCTGGTCAACGGGACCCCGGCGCAGGAGGAACGGCCCCCGCTGAGCGGCCCGCCGCGCATCCTGTACTCGGCGCGCCTGCAGGCCCGTAAGCGGCCGGTGGACTTCGTGGACGCGGCCCCGGCGGTCCTCGCCGCCCACCCGGACGCGCACTTCGTGGTCGCGGGCCCGGACGAGGGCGAACTGGCCGCCGTACGGGCCCGGATCGGGGCGCTGGGCCTCACCGACCGGTTCACGGTCCCGGGAGCCCTCTCCAGCGCGGAGGTCCTCACCGAACTGCGCCGGGCCCACGTCTACGTACTGCCGTCGGTGGACGAGCCGTTCCCCATGTCGGTACTGGAAGCCCTCTCCGTGGGCGTCCCCACGGTGGTGACCCACTCCAACGGCCTGGCCCGCGACATCGCCCGCACCGGCGCCGGCCACGCGGTCGACCCCGGCCCGGCAGGCGTCTCCGCCGCCGTCCTGGACCTCCTGGACCCGACGGCCAACCACGAGGCCTCCCGGTCGGCCCGCGAACTGGCCGCGGAATCCTTCTCCATGGACGCCGTCCTGGACACCCTCGTCCCGGTCTACGAGGGCATCCGCCGCTGAGAGAGCGGGTCGGGAACTGTCCGGATCCGACAGACCGCGAGCTGTCGTTGGCTTTGCATCAGACGGATGGATGCTCAGGGTGCAGTCAGGTTGAAGTCCTGTGTGGTGTTGTTTTTGGCGCCGGGGCTCTGGATGTTGTTGTTGATGCTGATGTTGTTGAACATCGGGAGGATGCCGCTGAGGTTGATGGGCAGGATCGACCCGCCGCCTCCCCCGTTGTTCCCCTCCTCGTAGGTAATGGTCACCACGGCCGGTCCGGTCGCGGGTGCGGAGGTACCCCCCGTCGGGACGTGGTCCGATCCGCCGCCGCCACCACTGGGCCCCTGCACACCACCGACTTGGAGGGTGTCACAGCCCCCGCCTCCGCCGCCGCCGAACCAGCCGGCTCCGCCGCCGCCGCCTGCGCCGAAGCCGGGTCCGCCGGTGCCGCCGACACCCTCTGCCCCGGAGGTGCCCGGCGTACCGCCGTTGGGACATGTGGCTCCGCCGGAGCCGGCGGTTGTCTGGGTTCCGCCCCCGCCGCCCACGCTCCCCCCGCCGCTGCCGCCGGTCTGACCGGTGTTGCCGGCGTTTCCTCCGGTGGCCCCAGTGGTGGGGGGAAATCCGCTGACGCCGCTTCCCCCGCCGCCTCCGCCGCCCGCGACGATCAGGCGGGGGTCGGTGGCGGCGACGCCGGTCAGGGTGCAGCCGGGGCCGGCCGAGTTGCAGGTGCGGACGTCGCTGGAACCACCGCCCGCAGTCCCCGGTTCGCCGCCCGCACCCCCGCCCGCGGCGACGTTGACGTAGAGCGTAGTGGTGCCCGACGGCAGGGTGATGGTGCCGGTGACGGTGTCGCCGTTCCCGCCCGCGCCTCCGTCAGGTCCGTTCTCGCCTGCGGCGCCGGTGGCGGTGACGGTCAGCTGGGTGACGCCGGACGGGACGTTGAACGGCTGGTTGACGCCGGCGCTGAAGGTAACGGTCACGGGCGCCGCCTCGGCGGGCGTGGCCATGGGGACCACCAGCGCCGCCGGCAGCATCCCCGTGGCGAGCAGGAGAGCAGCACGCAGGGCCGGGCGCAGTGGCCTCTCGGCTGTGGCTGCGGCTCCACCTCGTTGGGATGCTGCATATCGCAGGCTCAGTCTCACGCTCGGGACTCCTCGGGAAGGGATGCCGAAACCAGGGCACCGCGGACAAGGGTTCGATGTTCCGGTCCCTGTGCAGGACCTCCCGACGATCAAGTCACATCCGTCCGTGTCGCCCCTTCAGACACACCGTCACAGCGCGCCGCGATCCACCTTCCAGCCCCTGCCCGTCGCCGGACCGGCCGCGCACGGTGGCGATGTGTGAACGGTGACGAGGGCGAAGAGCCGGTCGACCAGGACGTCGAACCCGAGCCGGAACTGTGCGACCTGTGCGGGACCTCGGCCTCGGACAGCGGGGAGTCCCCTGCCATTGACGGGTGTTCGGGGCGCTGGGCCTCACCGACCGGTTCACGGTCCCGGGGCGCCGTCCTAAACCTCCCGCCGCGTCAGATGACGTCCCGGCGGTGGTCGTCCACCACCGGGATCGCGCCGCCCGTGGTGCGGCGGCGTTTGTAGATGCTCGTGTACACGGCGAGGCCGATTCCGCCGACCGCCATCATGATCAGGCCGACCAGGTCGAGGTTGACGCTCTCCAGCTCCCAGTCACTGGCGAAGGTGAGGATGGCACCCACCACGATCAGGACGATGCATCCGCCGATGCCCATGGATCCGCCTTCCGCTGTCGGGACTGTGACCGCGCGGGTACCCGGGATCGGGGTACGAAAACGCCCCCGGGGGCCGGGAGTCCGGTCCTCGGGGGCGTTGTCGGTTCGGCTACGCGGGGATCCAGGCGTAGCAGCCCGTGGAGTTGAACTCCGCCGTGCCGGCCGGGATCGCCGCCGTGATCTTGTCGCCTGCCTTGGGCGGGGTCTCGGGGCCCGAGGCGAGGGTGGCGCCGTCCTTGCCCTTGGCCTCCCAGGTGCAGTTCGCGGCCTGGGTGAGCGCCCGGTAGTTGCCCGCCGCGGGCGAGGTCCGGGGGCCTTCCGGGAAGCCCTTCTCCGCCGCGGCGAGGATCGGCTTCTGGTCCGGGCACAGCAGGGTGATCGCGTCCTTGGCGCCCGGGATCTCGCCGGTGATGACGGCTCCGGTCGCCGCGTCCTTGTCGTGCTTCGCGGTGCGCTGCACCCGCTGGCAGGCGTCCTGGCCGCCCTGCAGCACGGACGCCGGGTCCACCTTGTCGGGGACCCGCCCGCTCAGGTACTTCTTCTCCTCCGCCGTGAAGCTGCCCGTCTTCGGGGTGAGCTTCGCGTCCGGCAGGACGGGGCCGGTCGGCTTCGCGTTCGGGTCGGTCGACGGCTGCGGAGCATCCGCCGGGTCGGGGGCCGACGAAGAGGCCGGGGGCTTCGGCTTGGCGCCGGAGTCGGCCTTGTCCCCGCCCGAACTGCAGGCGGTCAGCGTCAGGGCGGCGGCCAGCAGGACAGCAGCCGCTGCGGAGCGTCGGTACATCGGATGGCTCCCGTACTCAAGGGGGTGTGCAGCGGGGCCCGGCCACAGAGAGCCGGACCCCGCACGCCGTCAGGCGGTTGTTTCGGTTGTCGTCGCTTACTTCGCGCCGAAGGTGAGGACCAGCTGCGGAGTACCCTCCGCCGCCGTGGCCTCGGAGGACCAGATCCACAGCGGATCGGTGCCCGTGCTCGAAAGGCCCAGGCCGTAACTGGTGCCCAGCGCCGCGGAGACCGTGGCGGTGTCCAGCTCCACGTTGTGGACCGCGGAGCCCTCCGGCACGCCCGCGATGCTGCCGAGCGGGGTGGTGCCGAGGGTGGGCTTGGTGTTGAAGGTGGTACCCGCGCCGGTCCAGTTGCCGGTGACCGGGAGCACCTTCACGGTGTCGGTGGTGCCGGAGTTCGCCTGCGTGCTGGTCTTGATCTGCAGCGAGGCGGACTTCAGGACCTGGCCGGCCGGGGCGGCCGGCAGGTTGAAGCGCATGTACGTCTCGTACAGCGAGCCGCTGCCGCGCACCGCGAGCGAGGTGGACGTGCCGTAGGCGGTGCTCGGGGCGCCCTGGTTGATGTAGGTGTCCTCGGTCGTCCTGACCGCGGAGACCGTGTCGGTGGGCGCCTTGGCCAGGTCGAAGTGGCTCTTGACCTGGGCCTGGGTGAGCGCCGACGGGTAGACGGCGGTCTCGTCGAGCTGACCCGCGAAGAAGTTGCTCGTCGGGCGGGTCGGCCAGTTGGCGAGGTTGTCCCCGCCCACGTGCCAGTAGCCCGCGAAGGTGCTGTTGCTCGTGGCGTTCAGGGAGCCCTTGTTCTGGCCGTCGACGTACAGCGTGATGCCGCCGGGGCCCTGGGTGCCGACCACGTGGTGCCACTGGTTGTCGTTGTACGTCTCGAACAGGCCCGTGGAGACGGTCCGGGCCGAGCCGTTGTAGACGCCGAAGACCAGGCGGCCGGTGTTGGTCATGTACAGCTGGCGGTCGTACGAGCCACTGCTGCGCGCCGTGTTGTTGCCGAAGCCGATGAGCTTGCCGCCGCGGGTGGTGTTCGTCTTGAACCAGGTCTCGATGGTGAACGTGTTGCCGACCGTCTGGCGGCGGTCGCTGTACACCTGCTGGCTGGTCCCGTTGAAGCCCATCGCCGTGCTGCCGGAGACGGCGCCGGGCGACTGCTTCAGGGCAGGGGCGTTGAGCTGGACGCCGCTGCGGTTGCCGGACACCGAGGAGTCGGCGACGTAGGGGCTGACCGCGTCGTCGTAGCGCCAGTAGAGGTCGGCGCCGTCGGTGCGGACCTGGTTCGGGTAGGACTGGACCGAGGTCGGGACGGTCACCGAGGCGACGGCCGACAGGGCGCTGGTGTTACCGGCGGCGTCGGTCGCGGTCACCCGGTAGGTGTAGCTCTGGCCGGCCTTGACCGTGGCGTCGTTCCAGGAGGCCTGGGGGCGCTCCCACTCCAGCGAGCTGGCGGTGACGGTGGCGGCCGGGGTGGCCGAGCCGTTGCGGTAGATGCGGTACGTCAGCTTGCTGTCGTCCGCGTCGTAGCTGGTGCGCCAGCGGACCTGGACCTCGCCGGGCTTGACGCTGGAGGCGCTGGCCACCGGGGTGGTCGGGGCGCCGACGTCACCGGTGGAGGCGAAGCGGGTCAGGCCCCACTGCGGCTTGCCGTTGATGAGGGTGAACTCACCGCCGACCCACATGTACTTGACGTTGTTCTTCTCGGCCACGGCCATGACGCGCGGGCCGATGCCCTCGGTGCCGTCCATGCCGTCGTTGGCCGTGGGGTGCCAGCCCAGCTTGCCGGGGCCGCGCACGAAGCCGTCCACGGGCGCGGGGGCGGCGCCTTCGTGGTTGGTCGGCTGGGCCAGCAGGAAGTTGCGCTTGCCGTCGGGGAACTCCAGCTCGGTGGAGCAGTCGTGCCCGTGCGAGGAGCTGTAGAGCACTCCCTCGTACGGCAGGACGAACTGGGTGGCGCCGAGGCAGCGGTCGCGCCACTTCTCGGTGAAGTCGCTCAGGCGCAGGCCGATGCGGCCGTCGAAGACGCCGCCGCCGGAGCCCTCGTGACCCGTGTAGAAGCCGGTGTCGTCGGTGGAGATGTCCTTGACGACCGAGTTCGACGGGATGTTGCCGTAAGTCTTGGTGACCGCGCCCGTGGTGGCGTTGACGACGGCGAGGGCGTGGCTGTTGGAGCCGTTGACGGTGAAGAAGTCGCCGCCGAGGAGCACGTTCTTGCCGTCGGGGGTGACCTCGACGGCGCGGCCCGGCTCGTCGACGTTGGCGACGAAGGGCTTCAGCGCACCGGAGGAGGCGTCCACGGCGGCGAACCGCTCGCGGGTCTGGCCCTCGACGGTGCCGAAGTCGCCACCCGCGTACAGGGTGTCGTCGGTGACGGCGAGCGCGCGCACGGTGGCGGGGAAGCTCGGGTGGAACGATGCCTTGGGGGTGCAGCTCGCGATGTCGATCGCGGCGAGGCTGGAGACCGGGGTGCCGTTCACGGCGCCGAAGGACCCGCCCGCGTAGAGGGTCTTCTTGTCCTTCGAGACGACCAGCGTGCGAACGGTCGCGGTGCCTTCGCCGATGGTGAAGGCCAGCTTGCAGGAGGTGGGATTGCCGGTCGCGGCGTCGAGCGCCACGAAGTTCACGGCATTCTGCTCCGCGCCGGCCACACCCTCGGGCGGGCGGACGGCCGAGAAGGTACCGCCGGCGAAGACGGTGCCGTTGGCCTGGGCCATCGCCCAGACGACGCCGTTCGTCTGCCAGGTCGGCAGTTCGTCGGCGGTGAATGCCACCGGCGCCGTGATGGCGGACGCCTGAGGCATCAGCACCAGGCCTATACCGGTGCCCGCACCGGCCAGTGACAGGACGAGGGCGGCAGTCAGCCCTCTGGATCTACGCATGAGCCCCCCAGGGCAATTGCCCGGTTTGATGGCTGGAACTATCCGAACAGCCATATGTACTGGCGCAGACTAGGGCTCAGTTAAAGGCCCGGTCACCTCTCTTGACCCATTGCATACCAACTTGGAATCAACAGGTTCAGCATGGAGGGTGCACAAGAGACATACGGCAGGTTTACCCCGGCCGCGCCCCTGCACAGCTGCGGAGCATGGCCGGAACACGGCAAACCGTAGGCGAAATATAAGGCCTCAGCGGTCGATGCGGACCGTCACGCCCGCCAGTTGGTCCTCGACCTGACGGATGTCGGCGTCGACCATGATCTGCGCCAGCTCCGCCACCAGGACCGTCGGCTTCCAGCCAAGCAGGTCATGGGCCTTGGACGCGTCGCCGATGAGGGCGTCGACCTCGCTCGGGCGCTCGTACTTGGGGTCGTAGCGCACGTGGTCGGTCCAGTCGAGACCGGCGTGCGTGAAGGAGGACTCGACGAACTCGCGGACGGTCGCGGCCACTCCGGTGGCGACGACGTAGTCGGTGGGCTCGTCCTGCTGGAGCATCCGCCACATGGCGTCCACGTACTCGGGGGCGTAGCCCCAGTCGCGCACCGCGTCGAGGTTGCCGAGGTAGAGGTGGTCCTGGAGACCGGCCTTGATACGGGCCACCGCGCGGGTGATCTTGCGGGTCACGAAGGTCTCGCCGCGGCGCGGGGACTCGTGGTTGAAGAGGATCCCGTTGACGGCGAACATGTCGTACGCCTCGCGGTAGTTCACCGTGGTCCAGTACGCGAAGACCTTCGCGGCGCCGTACGGGCTGCGCGGGTGGAACGGCGTGGCCTCGTTCTGCGGGGGCGGGGTGGCACCGAACATCTCGGAGGACGAGGCTTGGTAGATGCGGGTGTCGACACCGCTGGCCCGGATGGCTTCCAGCAGCCGCAGCGCGCCGAGACCGGTCACGTCGCCCGTGTAGAGCGGGGCGTCGAAGGAGACGCGGACGTGGGACTGGGCGCCGAGGTTGTAGACCTCGTCGGGGCGTATGTCGCGGAGCAGGTTCACGAGGGCGACGCCGTCGGAGAGGTCGGCATGGTGCAGGACGAAGGACCGGTTGGCGGTCTGCGGGTCCTGGTAGATGTGGTCGACCCGCTCCGTGTTGAAGCTGGAGGACCGCCGCACGAGCCCGTGCACCGTGTAGCCCTTGGAGAGCAGGAGCTCGGCGAGGTACGAGCCGTCCTGTCCGGTGACTCCGGTGATCAGTGCGGTCTTGCCCATGGGGTCCCCTTGTTGGTGGTTTCTGTCGGTCGTGGTGAGGCTGTGCCTCGGGGTGGGTGCGGAGCGGCCGTCAGGCGTCGCACCGAGCGGCCCGGCCGCGGCCCGGGGGCCGGATTGCGTTACCGTACACGGCCGCCCCCGGGCTGCCCCGGCGGGGCGGACGCCCCTGCCCGGAGCGGACGCGGGCCGGGCCGGTCCTGGTTCCGGCGGCCGCCCGGCGGCCGCCCGGCGGCCACCCGGCGGCCACCGCGGCACCGCCGCGGCCCGGGCCGGGGGCCGGCCGACGGGCCGGGGCGGGAACGGCGTCCGGGCCCGAGCGGTCCACCGGGGCGGGCTCCTGCCCGTTGGCCGGAGCCCGCCCCGGTGGACCCCTGCGACCCCCGCGGGAGCCGACTGGCATCATCGGCGTTATGACAAGTTCGCTGCCGCTCCTGCCCCCGAACGCCCGCGTCTTCGTCGCGGGTCACCGCGGCCTCGTGGGGTCCGCGGTCGCCCGGCGGCTCACCGCCGACGGCCATGAGGTGCTCACCCGGGGGCGCGCCGACCTCGACCTGCGCGACGCCGCCGCGACCGCCGCGTACCTGAAGGACGTGCGCCCGGACGCCGTGGTGCTGGCCGCCGCCAAGGTCGGCGGAATCATGGCCAACAGCACCTACCCGGTGCAGTTCCTGGAGGAGAACCTGCAGATCCAGCTCAGCGTGATCGGCGGCGCGCACGCCGCCGGCGTGGGCCGGCTGCTGTTCCTGGGATCGTCCTGCATCTACCCGAAGCTGGCCCCGCAGCCGATCCGCGAGGACGCGCTGCTGACCGGCCCGCTGGAGCCGACGAACGAGGCCTACGCCCTCGCGAAGATCGCCGGGATCGTCCAGGTCCAGTCGTACCGCAAGCAGTACGGGGCCTCGTACATCTCGGCCATGCCGACGAACCTGTACGGCCCGGGCGACAACTTCGACCTGGAGACCTCGCACGTCCTGCCGGCCCTCGTCCGGCGCTTCCACGAGGCCGCCGCCGAGGGCCGTGACGAGGTCACGCTGTGGGGCTCGGGCACCCCGCGCCGGGAGTTCCTGCACGTGGACGACCTGGCCGCGGCCTGCGCCGTGCTGCTGAACACCTACGACGGCGACGAGCCCGTCAACATCGGCTGCGGCGAGGACCTGACCATCAAGGAACTGGCCGAGACGGTCGCCGAGGTGACCGGCTTCCGCGGCCGGCTCGCCTGGGACACGTCCAAGCCGGACGGGACCCCGCGCAAGCTGCTGGACGTGAGCCGCCTGACGTCGCTCGGCTGGAAGCCCGCCGTCCCGCTGCGGGACGGCATCGCCGCCACGTACAAGTGGTGGCGCGAGCAGAGCTGATCGCACAGGCGGCCCAGGCCCCTCAGTACGCTCCGCGACCGTCTACGACGGCGCGGAGCGTGCGGCCCATGACGTCGACATCGCTGGTGAAGGACCAGTTGTCGACGTACTGGAGGTCGAGCTGGATGGTTTCGTCCCAGGACAGGTCGGACCGTCCACTGATCTGCCACAGTCCCGTCATCCCGGGCCGTACGGTGAGCCGGCGCAGCTCGACCTCGTCGTACTTCGCCACCTCCTCCGGAAGCGGCGGGCGCGGGCCGACCAGCGACATGTTGCCGGTCAGTACGTTGAGCAGCTGCGGGAGCTCGTCCAGCGAGGTACGGCGCAGCAGTCGGCCCACCCGGGTCACCCGGGGGTCGCGGCGCATCTTGAACATCAGGCCGTCGTTCTCGTTGGACCCGGACAGTTCGTCCTTCAGGGCGTCGGCGTCCACGACCATCGTGCGGAACTTCCACATGACGAACGGGACCCCGTCGCGGCCGATCCGCCGCTGCCGGTAGAAGGCAGGGCCGCGCGAGCCGAGCCGTATGGCCAGGACGATCCCCAGGAGGACCGGGGAGAGCAGCAGCAGTCCGGCCGCGGCTCCGACCCGGTCCAGGGCGGACTTGAGCAGGGTCTGCACCCCGCGGCTGACGGGCGGCGCCACCCGCAGCACGGCGAGCCCGCCGGCGGAGAGGGTCTCCAGCCGCTTGACGGAAACCTCCACCAGCCCCGGGAAGACGGCGAGTTCGAGCCCTGCGTCGTGCAGGGCCCAGGCGATCCGGCGCAGCCGCTCCCCCGTGATGCGCACGCCGGGGGCCACCAGCACCAGGTCGGCGTGGTGGCTGGCAACGGCGCCGAGCACGGCCGCGGAGTCGCCGTTCGGGACCTCGGAGGACCCTCCGTCGAGCCGCGCCGCCACGGGTACCCCGCTGGCGAGCGGCCCGGCACCGACCGGGACCACGCCGACGACGACGTACGGGTGGTCGGTGCGGGCGGAGAGGTGCGCGATGACGTCCTCGGCCGCGTCGGGCTCGCCGACGACCAGGACCCGGCTGACGGCCTGGGCCTCGCGGCGGGCGGCCGAGAGGTGCCGGTAGGTCAGTTTGTGGACGGCGACGGTGATGAGCAGAGCGGGCAGCAGGGCCCCGAGAGCGGACAGCCGGGGGGTGGCCTCTTCGGTCACCACACGCGCCACGGCCAGCACGCCGATCAGAATCAGCCAGTCGTGTACGACCGGCAGCACACCGCGGGACTCCCCGAGCGTCCGGGTCGCGTAGCGCCGGCGCAGCGCCTGTACCCCGGTCCACGCCACGGCGGCGGCCAGGGCGCAGTAGACGGGCCGGACCTGCTGCGCGGCGTCGAAGACGAGTCCTACCGGGATGGCGGCGCCGAGGAAGTCGGCGGCGATTGCGGCCGGGCGGTACCAACGGGCCTTGTCCCCGAGGCGCCTTGCGGGCGCAAGGGACTCCCTGGCCGCTCTGGCCACTCTTTGCGCAGGAATATGAACATGCCTCATGGGCCCCCCTGGCACGTGGTCTATGACAGTGGCGGGTGCCCATCGCTTCCCCTGGCAACGAACATCTGCCGCACCGGGAAACAGTACGACAAACACCCGTACGGTAAATGCCGTTTGGGTCAACGCAGCCTCTTGTTGCGCAAGTGTTAGCAACCGGTATAAGGCGTTCCGCATGCCGGGCGGCCCAGGAGACTTACGGAGGTAAATGGTCCGGATATCGGATACGCATCTTCGGACAACGGACTGTTTCCGGCCAACCTTTTGACGCGGCCCTGACATTTGTCGCTGCGAGTGGCAATCTTCGACCGTTCATCGCACCAGCCCTGTTCTGCCCGGAGGCCCACCCAGCCATCCGGAACCCCCCTTGCAGAAGGAGTCTGCGTTGAGGTCCACCCCCCAGAGGCGTGCCACCGCGGCCGGCGCGCTCGTTGCCGCGGCAGCCCTGCTCGCCGTAGGCATACAGACCGGCACCGCCACCGCCGACGCCACCGCGTCGCAGGCACCCACGGCCTCCCGGCCCAACCCCGGCGCGGCCAACCGCGCACTCAGCGCCTCGGAGCGTGCGACGCTCCTGGCCGAGGCCAACTCGACCACTGTGCAGGCTGCCAAGGCGCTCGGCCTCGGCAGCGGCGAGAAGCTCGTCGTCCGCGACGTGGTCCAGGACGCGGACGGCACCACGCACACCACCTACGAGCGCACCTACGACGGACTCCCGGTCCTCGGTGGTGACCTCACCGTCCACGCCAAGGACGGCGTCACCAAGAGCGTGACCAAGGCGACCAACCACGAGATCAAGGTCGCCGACACCAGCGCCACCGTCACCCCGGCGGCCGCCGAGAGCCAGGCCGTCTCCGCCGCGAGCGCCGAGGGCTCCAAGGAGGCCAAGGCCTCCAAGGGCGCCCGCAAGGTGATCTGGGCGGCCGAAGGCGCGCCGGTCCTCGCGTTCGAGACCGTCGTCGGCGGCCTCCAGCACGACGGCACGCCGAACGAGCTCCACGTGGTGACCAACGCCAAGACCGGCGCCAAGATCACCGAGTGGCAGGCCATCGAGACCGGCACCGGCAACACGATGTACAGCGGCCAGGTGACCCTCGGGACCACCCAGTCGGGCAGCACCTGGAACCTGACCGACGCCGCGCGCGGCAGCCACAAGACGTACAACCTCAACCGTGGCACCGGCTCCGGCACCGGCACGCTGTTCTCCGGCCCGGACGACATCTGGGGCAACGGTCAGGCGTCCAACCTGGAGACGGCCGGCGGTGACGCCCACTACGGCGCCGCGGTCACGTGGGACTACTACAAGAACGTGCACGGCCGCAACGGCCTGCGCAACGACGGCGTGGCCCCGTACAGCCGGGTCCACTACGGCAACGCCTACGTCAACGCGTTCTGGAGCGACTCCTGCTTCTGCATGACGTACGGCGACGGTGAGGGCAACAACAAGCCGCTCACCTCCACCGACGTGGCCGCGCACGAGATGACCCACGGTCTGACCTCGGTCACCGGCAACATGACCTACAGCGGTGAGCCCGGCGGTCTGAACGAGGCGACCTCCGACATCATGGCGGCGGCCGTCGAGTTCTACGCCAACAACCCGCAGGACGTCGGCGACTACCTGGTCGGCGAGAAGATCGACATCAACGGCGACGGCACCCCGCTGCGCTACATGGACAAGCCGAGCAAGGACGGCGCCTCCAAGGACAGCTGGTACTCGGGCCTCGGCGGCATCGACGTCCACTACTCCTCGGGCCCGGCCAACCACTGGTACTACCTGGCCTCCGAGGGCTCGGGCGCCAAGGTCGTCAACGGCGTGAGCTACAACTCGCCGACCGCGGACGGCCTGCCCGTCACCGCGATCGGCCGTGACGCCGCCTCGAAGATCTGGTTCCGCGCGCTGACGGTGGGCTACTTCAAGTCGAACACCAACTACGCCGACGCCCGCGTCCAGACCCTGAAGGCCGCCGCCGACCTCTACGGCCAGGGCTCGGCCATCTACAACAACGTCGCCAACGCGTGGGCCGGCGTCGCCGTCGGATCCCGCATCTCCAACGGCGTCACGGTCACCCCGATCGCCAACCAGAGCACCGTCACGGGCAGCGCCGTGAGCCTGCAGGTCCAGGCCACGAGCACGAACCCGGGTGCGCTGAGCTACGCGGCGACCGGCCTGCCGGCCGGCCTGTCGATCAACTCCTCCAACGGCTTGATCTCGGGCACGGCCTCCACCGCGGGCACGTCCAACGTGACCGTCACGGTGACCGACTCGCAGAACCAGACCGGTACCGCGGCATTCACCTGGACGGTCGGCACCACACAGCCGAGCGTCTTCGAGAACACCACGGACTACCAGATCGCGGACAACTCGACCGTCGAGTCCCCGATCAACGTGACGCGCTCGGGCAACGCCCCCAGCACGCTCAAGGTGGACGTGAACATCGTCCACACCTACGTCGGTGACCTCAAGGTCGACCTGGTCGCCCCTGACGGCTCGGTGTACAACCTGCGCAACCGCACCGGCGGCAGCGCGGACAACATCGTCCAGTCCTTCACCGTGAACGCCTCCTCCGAGGTCGCGAACGGCACCTGGAAGCTGCGTGTCGCGGACCTCGCGAGCCTCGACACCGGCTACATCAACAGCTGGAAGCTCACCTTCTGACCCCACCGGGGCAGCGTGAACGACAGCTGAGCAGATAGACCACGGGGCCGCCCGGGAGGAATCCTCCCCGGGCGGCCCTGTTCCATGGGCCCGGCTCCGCCGGGACCTGCGCTACCCGTGTCAGCCCAGGGCGCGGAAGAGGGCGGTGAGGAAGTCTTCCTCCTCCTCTTCCTCGTCGTCCCGGTTCTGGTTCTGGTCCTGGTTCTGGTTCTGGTCCTGGTTCTGGTCGGTCTGGTCGTCGCGCGACTGGTCGTCCCGGCCCGGCCCGGTGCCGTTCCCGCCATTGCCTCCGTTGCCGCCGGTCTGGTCCTCGTCGGCCTCGTCGTCCCGCGGCCGGTCGTCCCGGCCCGGCCCGGTGCCGTTCCCGCCGTTCCCGCCGTTGCCGCCGGTGTCGCCCCGGCCCGGGTCCTCCCCGTCCACCGGCTTGAAGTAGACCGAGACGACTTCCACCCGCCTCGCACTCTCCCCCGGCTTCAGCACCTTCTCCGCCTCGCCGTTGCAGCTGCGGTTGTCGAAGAGGACCGCCAGCGACTCCGTCTCGTTGTGCACCTCGATGGCGGGCTCGTCGCGGGAGGTGCGCGTCAGCAGGTAGCAGGTGTCGTTGTCGGCGGGCCGGAGCTGGCCTCTTCTCTCCGAGCCGGCCGCGTCCAGGTACTGGTAGTGCAGCGTGCCGAGGGCGCGTTCGCCGTGGTCGTCGGCCACCGACGGGCCGGCGGTGGGCAGGGCGAGCGCGAGAGCGCCGACGAACACGGCGGCAGTCGAGCGAAGACGCATGGGGGAGTCCGTTCCTCGGGTTCCGCGGATACCGGTCCGGTGGCATCCTCGGGCAGCGTAGGAGCGGAGGAGGCCGCTGAATCGATTCGGCATGCCCAGTACGTTCGAAGGTTCACCCGTGAGGTCCTGGCCGTACGGCCCTCCGCACGGTCTCCCTGCGTATTGCCTCAGTTCCGTACGGCCGGTGCCCCCGCCGGGTCCTCGGCCCCGGTGGACTGCGTGCGGGGCCGCGGGAGCGGAGCTGCGGCGGCCGGCGTCCCGCCACGGAGCAGGAGGAAGACCGCCAGCGCACCGGCCAGCCCCATCGCGGCCGAGACCAGGAACGTCTCGCGCAGACCGCTCGCGAAGGCGGCCTCCACCAGCCCCGTCAGCGCCTCGCGGGCCGCGCCCGCCGGGGCTTCGGCGAGCACCTGCCCGGCGCCGCCGGAGGCCAGCGGCTCCGCCAGCCCCCGGCCGCCGTCACCGAGCCCGGAGCGCAGCCCCGCGTGGAAGACCGCGCCGAGCACGGCGATGCCGAGGGCGGTGCCCAGCTGGCGCGCGGTGTTCAGGGCGCCGCCCGCCATGCCCGCCCGGGCCGGGGCCACGGCCCCCATCGCGGTGGCGGCCAGCGCCGGGGTCGCGGCGCCCACCCCTACGCCGGTCACGAGCAGCCCGGGCACCAGGGCGGTCCAGCCGTCCCCGGCGTCGAGCATCCAGGCCTGGAGCAGCGCGCCGAAGCCGATCAGCAGCAGTCCGCCGCCGATGGTCAGCCGGGGCGGGACCGCGTGCAGCAGCCGTCCGGCCACCGCGGCGACGACGAAGCCGGCCGCGCTGAGCGGCAGCAGCACCAGGCCCGCGCCGACCGGGCTCATCCCCTCGGCGGACTGCAGCCAGAGGGAGACGTACATGAGGTACGAGAACGCGGCGCCCGACAGCAGCAGTCCGGCGGCCATGACGGCGACGAAGGTCCGGCTGCGGAAGAGCGAGAGGTCCAGCATCGGGCGGGTGCTGCGCAGTTCGACGAGGACGAAGGCGGCGAAGGCGGCCACGCCCAGGCCGAGCAGGCCGAGGGTGGTGGGCGAGCCCCAGCCGTTCTCGCCGACGCGGATCACGGCGTAGGTGACGGCCCCGGCGCCCGCGGTGAAGGTGGCCATGCCGGGCAGGTCGAGGCGCCCGGCGTGCGGGTTGCGGGACTCGGCCACCGCCTTGAGGGTGACGAACACGGCCAGCGCGCTGACGGGCAGGTTGATGAAGAAGATCCAGCGCCAGCCGAAGTTCTCGGTGAGCAGCCCTCCGATGATCGGCCCGGCCGCGGCGGCGGCGCCGTTGACCGCGCCCCAGACGCCGAAGGCCACCCCGCGGTCGCGGCCCTGGTAGGACGCGCTGAGCAGGGCCATGGTGGTGGCGAACATGGCGGCTCCGCCGATGCCCTGGACGGCGCGGAAGGCGATCAGCTCGGCCGGGCCGGTGGCCAGCCCGCAGGCGAGCGAGGCGGCGGCGAAGAGCCCGAGCCCGATGAGGTAGACGCGGCGGCGGCCGATCCGGTCGGCGAGCGAGCCCGCTCCCAGCAGCAGGGCGGCCAGGGCGAGGGCGTAGACGTCCATCACCCACTGGAGGCCGGCGAATCGGGTGTGCATGTCGGCGGACATGTCGGGCAGGGCGACGGTCACGATCGTGACGTCGACCAGGAGCATGAATGCCCCGAGGCAGACGGCCGTCAGGGGCAGCCATTTGCGCATGGGAGTTCTCCTCGGGTTTGCGGAGGGGCGGGGTCGCGGGCGGGTCCGCGGTGACCCCAAGGTCCCACTGCCCACCTCCCCTCCCCCATCCAGCGGCCCGCTCCTGCCGGATTTCCTTCATCAAGGCCCCTGCCATGATGGAAACCATGAACGAGCCGCAGCTGGACGCACTCGACCAGTCCCTGGTGCACGCCCTCGTGATCGACGGCCGGGCCTCCTTCAGCCGGCTCGCCGAGGTGCTGGAGGTCTCCGACCAGACCGTCGTACGCCGCTACCGGCGGCTGCGGACCGCCGGTCTGGTCCGGGTGGTCGGGCTGCCGCAGGGCAGCCGCGTCGGCCTGTTCGAGTCCTGGCTGCGGGTGCAGTGCGCCCCCGACGCGGCGCTCCCGGTGGCCGAGGCGCTCGCCCGCCGCCCGGACATCGCGTGGGTGACCCTGAACTCGGGCGGCACGGAGGTCCACTGCATGACCCGGGCCCGTACCCGCAGGGACCGGGACACCCTGCTGCTGGAGAAGCTGCCGCGCACCCGCCGGGTGACCGGCATCAGCGCCCACACCATCCTGCGGAAGTTCTTCGGCGGGCCCGACTCGTGGGCGGGCGTGGACGTGCTGCGCCCGGATCAGATCGCGGCCCTGGAACGGCCCGCGGCCCCGCCCGGGCCGGACCGGTACGCCCTGGACGAGACGGAGTTCGCGCTGCTCGCGGTGCTGGGCCGGGACGGCCGCGCCGGGTATCCGGAACTGGCCCGCGCCACCGGGCTGTCGGAGTCGACCGCCCGCCGGAAGGTGGAACGGCTGCGCGATCTCGGGGCGCTCTTCTTCGACGTGGAGTTCGTCCCCTCGCTCTTCGGCTACGAGGCCGAGGCGACGATGGTGCTGACCGTCCCGCCGGCCCGGCTGGCGGAGGTGGGGGCCGCGCTGGCGAGCCACCGCGAGGTGCCGTTCGCGGCGGCCGTGACCGGGGCGGCCTCCCTGATGGCGGTGGTCGTGTGCCGGGACACCGACGCGCTCTACACGTACCTGACCGAGCGGATCGGCGCGGTGGACGGCGTGGGGCAGGTGGAGGTGATCCCGGCCCTGCGCAGCGTCAAGCGGGCCGGGATGCTCGTGGAGGGCGAGCGGCTGGTGGATCCGCCGCCCGCCCCCTGAACCGGTACCGTCACGGTGCCTACCGCAGGAGTACCCCGCCCCCCGCGTCCGTCTCCACCGGGGCCGCGACCAGGCCCAATTCCGCCGGGGTCGCCAGCAGCGGGTGCGCGGGCAGGATGCGCACCGTGTAGCCGAAGGGCCCCGTACGGTCGAGGGCGAGCGGTCCCTCGTACACCCAGCGGCCCTCCAGGTCGGGCCCCGCGGCCGACTTGAGCGGGAAGCTGCGCCCGTCCCGGATCACGTCCTGCGGGTCCACCCGGCCGGCGAAGGCCTGTACCTCCACGTCCTCGGGGGTGAGCGTGTCCAGCGCCACCTGCACGCGCAGGGTGAGGGTGGCACCCAGTTCGGCGGTGCCGTTGACCGGAGCCGCCGCCAGCGTCTCCACGTGCTCGACGGAGAGCCGCGGCCAGGCCGCCCGGACCCGCCCCTTCCACCAGGCGAGGTCACGCGCCGCACCGGCGTCCAGGGCCCGGTGGGCGAGCGCGGCCGGCGTGTACAGCCGCTCCACGTACTCCCGGACCATCCGTCCGGCGAGCACCTTCGGCCCCAGCGAGACGAGCGTGCGCCGGACCATCTCGATCCACCGCACCGGGAGCCCGCTGCGGTCGGCCCGGTCGTAGAACCGGGGCGCGACCCGGTTCTCGATCAGCTCGTAGAGGGCACTCGCCTCCAGGTGGTCGCGCCGGTCCTCGTCCGCGCCGAGCCCGTCGGCGGTCGGGATGGCCCAGCCGAAGTCCGGCTCGAACCACTCGTCCCACCAGCCGTCCAGCACGGACAGGTTGAGGCAGCCGTTCAGGGCAGCCTTCATCCCGCTCGTGCCGCAGGCCTCCAGGGGGCGCAGCGGATTGTTCAGCCAGACGTCGCAGCCCGGGTAGAGCTTCTGCGCCATGGCCATGCCGTAGTCGGGCAGGAAGACGATCCGGTGCCGTACCCGCGGGTCGTCCGCGAAGCGGACCAGTTCCTGCACGAGCCGCTTCCCGCCGTCGTCGGCCGGGTGCGCCTTGCCCGCCACCACGATCTGCACCGGCCGCTCCGGGTCCAGCAGCAGCCTGCGCAGCCGGTCCGGGTCCCGCAGCATCAGCGTCAGCCGCTTGTACGAGGGCACGCGCCGGGCGAAGCCGATGGTCAGCACGTCGGGGTCGAGTACGGAGTCGACCCAGCCCAGTTCGGCCGCGGCGGCCCCGCGCTGGCGCCACGAGGCGCGCAGCCGGTCCCGTACCTCCTGCACCAGCTGCTCGCGCAGTACCCGGCGCAGGTCCCAGACGTCCTGGTCCGGGATCTCGGCGACCGCGTCCCAGCGCGGGGAGCCGCCGACCGACAGGGCGTCCTCGGTGCGGCCCGGGCCGATCTGGCGGGCGCCGAGCCGGACCACCTCGGGGGCCACCCAGGTGGGGGCGTGCACCCCGTTGGTCACGGAGGTGATGGGCACGTCGGCCGGGTCGAAGCCGGGCCACAGCCCGGCGAACATCTCCCGGCTGACCGCGCCGTGCAGGGTGGACACCCCGTTGGCCCGCTGGGCCAGGCGCAGGCCCATGACGGCCATGTTGAACACGCCGGGGTCGCCGCCGGGATAGGTCTCGGCGCCCAGTTCCAGGATCCGCTCGACCGGTACGCCGGACAGTTCCCCGCCCTCCCCGAAGTGCCGGGCGACCAGTGCGCGCTCGAAGCGGTCGATCCCGGCCGGGACGGGGGTGTGCGTGGTGAACACGGTCCCGGCGCGCACCGCCTCGACGGCGCCGTCGAAGCCGAGGCCCTGCTCCCGCTCCAGTTCCCTTATGCGTTCGAGCCCGAGGAAGCCGGCGTGCCCCTCGTTGGTGTGGAAGACCTCGGGATCGGGATGGCCGGTGATCCGGCAGTACGTGCGCACCGCGCGCACGCCGCCGATGCCGAGCAGCATCTCCTGGAGCAGCCGGTGGTCGCTGCCGCCGCCGTAGAGCCGGTCGGTCACCTCGCGGGCCGCGGCGTCGTTGTCCTCGACGTCGGAGTCCAGGAGCAGCAGCGGCACGCGGCCGACACGGGCCTGCCAGATGTGGGCCTGCAGGGTGCGTCCGCCGGGCAGGGTCAGTGAGACGCGGGCGGGGGTGCCGTCGTCCTGGCGGAGCAGGCCGAGCGGGAGTTCGTTGGGGTCGAGGACGGGATAGTGCTCCTGCTGCCAGCCGTCGCGGGAGAGCGACTGGCGGAAGTAGCCGTGGCGGTAGAGCAGGCCCACCCCGATGAGGGGGACGCCGAGGTCGCTGGCGGCCTTCAGGTGGTCCCCGGCGAGGATGCCGAGGCCGCCGGAGTACTGCGGCAGGGCGGCGGTGATGCCGAATTCGGGGGAGAAATAGGCGATGGCGGCGGGCAGTTCCGCGCCGTTCTCCTGGCTCTGGTACCACCTCCCGCCGTTCACGTAGTCGTCGAGGTCGGCCGCGGCGACGGCGAGCCGGCGCAGGAACCGGCGGTCCGCGGCCAGTTCGGCGAGCCGGGCAGCGGAGACCGCGCCGAGCAGCCGGACGGGGTCGCCGCCGGCGGCCTGCCAGCCCTCGGGGTCGACGGATTGGAAGAGTTCACGGGTCTCGGAATGCCACGACCAGCGCAGATTGCGCGCGAGCTCGGTGAGCTGCAGCAGGGGTTCCGGGAGGACGGGGCGCACGGTGAATCGACGGATAGCCTTCACGTGTTCCACCTTCGCAGGGGATTACGGATCGGAGCGGCCGCACCACGCTGTGCACCCGCGCATCACCCCGGGAAGGCTAGCGGCGCCCGCGGGTTCCGGCCATGGCCCCTCCGGCGGGGCTCACCGGCCGCTGCCGGCCCGGTCCTCCTCCAACAGGTCGTCCAGATACGGCCGCAGCACCTCCGGCAGGGCGGCGCGGTCCATCGTGCGCAGCAGGGCGAACGCCGGTTCCGCCAGGAAGTGGCCCAATGCGAGCAGTGCGTGCAGGTGGGACTCCAGCGCATCGTGGTCCTGCTCCCGCACCGCGGCCCGGGCCAGTGCGCCGCACAGGTAGCGGCCCACCTCGGGCGCCCAGGAGTGCGGCCAGTCCGCGATGGCGTCGGCGGCGGACCACCGGGTCCGGGGGTCGGCCGAGCGCAGGCCCGGTGCGTACTCCCGGGCCCTTGGATCGGCGTCCAGGCGGTCCCACTCGGCCAGCTCCCGCGCACCGGACCCGGACAACAGCACCCGGGCCGTGCAGCCGGGGTCCAGCCGGTCCACGGCCCTGCCGTAGACCTCGATCCGCTCCAGGACGACCCACGCCCCGCCCGGGGTGCGCAGCCCGAGCCCGGAGTGCGGGGCTCCGCGCAGGCAGCGCACGACGACCCGGGTCGCGTCGCCGACGGGTTCCGCGGGCCCGGAGATCTGCAGCCGGGCGGCCCGGACGAGCAGCGCGGCCAGGACCGGGGAGTCGGCGCAGCGGCCGGCGAGGCTGACCAGCGCGGCGTCGCCGAGGGCCGGTTCGACGGCGGGCAGGGCGTCGATCTGTGCTGCCAGGGCGGCCGGGTCGTCCTCGCGGCCGACGGCTTCGGCGAGCGCGGCGGCCAGGTACCGCTCCTGGTCCGGGCCCCAGGCGACGTCCACCGCCCGGCGTGCGGCGGCCTCCCGCCGCCGGGGGTCGGCCGCACGCAGCTGTGCGCCGATCAATTCGTGCAGTGCCTCCGAGTCCATGTGGCATTGTCCCCCGTATGGATGACAGGTCGGGCGCGGCACGGGACAGCCTGGAGGGGCTGGTGCTCGGGGACGCCTTCGGGCAGAGCTGGTTCGTACGGGACGCCGGGGCCGGCGAGCGGTGGCTGGCCGGGCGCGAGCTGCGTCCGGGGCCGTGGAAGTGGACGGACGACGGGGCGATGGGGCTCGTCCTGCACGCGCATCTGGTCCGGTACGGGGAGGTGCGCCCGGCGGAACTGGCCGCGGCCTTCGCCGCCGAGTACGCGCGGGACGCGTACCGCCAGTACGGGGCCTCGATGCACGAGGTGCTGGAGCGGATCGGGGCCGGGGAGGACTGGCGGGCCGTCACCGGCGAGCAGTTCGGCGGCCAGGGCTCGTGGGGCAACGGGGCGGCGATGCGGGTGGCTCCGCTGGGGGCCTTCTTCCACGGTGACATGGACGCGGTGGTGGAGCAGGCGCGGCGTTCGGCGCTGGCCACGCACGCGCACCCGGAGGCCGTGGCCGGTGCGGTGGCGGTGGCGGTGGCGGCCGCGCTGGCGGCCGCGGGCCGGGGCGGGCCTGCGCCGCGGCGCCCGGATTTCCTGCGGGAGGTGGCCGGCCGGGTGCTGCCGGGACAGGTGCGGGACCTGCTGCTGACGGCGGCCGGGCTGCCGGCCGGTACGACCGTACGGGAGGCCGCGGAGCGCCTCGGTTCGGGCTGGCGGATCTCGGCGCCGGACACCGTGCCGTTCGCGCTGTGGTGCGCCGCCGGGGAGCCGGACGACGTGGCCGAGGCGCTGTGGCGCACGGTGGAGGGCTGGGGTGACCGCGACACCACGTGCGCGATCGCCGGCGGTGTGGTGGCCGCCCGCGCGGGCCTGTCCGGCGTCCCGGCCGACTGGTGGTCCCGGGCGGAGCCGGCCCGGATCCCCGGCGGGACCGCGTAGCGGCCCCCGGCGGACCCGTCCCTCAAGGCGTGTCGGGGTGCGGGCGGTCCGCCGCCCGGGCCTGCGCGCGCCGTTCGTGGGGCTGATGCCGTACGCCTCGCGGAAGGCGCGGCTGAAGACAACGGCGCTGCCGAAGCCCCAGCGGGCGGCCACGGCGTGGACGGGCCGGTCGAACAGTTCGGGCCGGACGAGGTCGGCGCGGCAGTGGTCCGGCCGGCGCCGGCGGACGGTGGCCGCGACGCGCTCCCGGGCGGCCGGACCGTGACCGTCGTCCTCGACCGCATCGTTCAAGACCCCCTAATCACCGGTCACTCGCGCCTCTCGGCATGACGGGGCCGTTGTCCCCCGGCACAGCCCTCGCCGGCCCTCCGGGCGGGGTGCGCGGGGCCCGTGGGACAGGTGGTTCCCGCCCCGTCCGCGCCGGGGCTTCGTCAAGTCGGCGGCCTCTACGTCACCTAGTCCCGGCCGACTTGACGGAGCCCCGGCGGATGTCGACCCGGGCCTTGGTATCGGCCGTGCCACTACGTACGAGTAGTTAACCGAGCGCGCGGATTGGGCGGGGTGAGAGTGGGAAGGGCTCCCCGGGTACACGTCGTACACGCACGGCGCACCCGCCCACAAACCCTCTCCCCGCCACCCGAGTGAACGCGGACAGGAGCGGCCATGCCCGCAGCCCAGCCGTCCACTGAGCGGCTAGAAACAGAGCGAACAGAGCGTGCACTACCGGTCGCCTTCGCGGCCGGCCTGTTGTCACCGAGCCCTGCGAACTGCCCCCAGGTGATCCCATCATGATCGGTCGCATTCCCGTGCTGGACGTCCGCCCCGCCGTCGACTGCGGCGCCAGACCCGCAAAGGCGGTCGTGGACGAGGTCTTCGAGATCTCCGCCACCGTGTTCCGCGAAGGACACGACGCTGTCGCCGCCCACCTCGTCCTGCGTGATCCGGGCGGGCGGCTGCGGGCCCCCGTGCCGCTGAGCGAACTCGCCCCCGGCACCGACCGGTGGGGGGCCAAGGTCTCCGTCGAGGTCGAGGGGAGGTGGACGTACACCGTCGAGGCGTGGAGCGATCCGGTGGCCACTTGGCGGGCCCATGCCGCGATCAAGATCCCCGCCGGGATCGACACCGGGCTCATGCTGCTGGAGGGCGCGGAGCTCTACGAGCGGGCCGGGGCCCGGATCCCCAAGCGTGACGGGCGCGAGGCCGTCCTGGCCGCCGCCGGGATCATGCGCGACGAGGACCTGCCCGCTGCCGAACGGTACGAGGCCGCCCTCGACCCGTCCGTGGACGCCGCGTTCGCCAGGCGCCCGTACCGGGAGCTGGTCACCGCCTCCAAGTCCCTGCCGCTGCTGGTGGAGCGCAGGCGGGCCCTCTTCGGTTCCTGGTACGAGATGTTCCCGCGCTCCGAGGGAGCGGTGCTGGAGCCCGGCGAGGCCCCGGTCAGCGGGACGTTCCGGACCGCCGCCGAGCGGCTGACCGCGATCGCGGCGATGGGCTTCGACGTGGTCTACCTGCCGCCCATCCACCCGATCGGGTCCACCTATCGCAAGGGTCCGAACAACACTCTTTCCGCCGGAAGTTGGGACCCGGGCGTGCCGTGGGCCATCGGCTCCACCGAGGGCGGGCACGACGCGGTCCACCCGGAGCTCGGCACGATCGAGGACTTCGACGCCTTCGTCGGGCGCGCCCGCGAGCTGGGCATGGAGATCGCGCTGGACTTCGCGCTGCAGTGCTCCCCCGACCACCCGTGGGTGGAGAAGAACCCGCAGTGGTTCCGCCACCGGGCCGACGGGACGATCGCGTACGCCGAGAACCCGCCGAAGAAGTACCAGGACATCTACCCGATCCACTTCGACACGGACATGGCCGGCATCGTCGAGGAGACCTGCCGGATCCTGCGGCACTGGATGGACCACGGTGTCCGCATCTTCCGGGTCGACAATCCGCACACCAAGCCGGTCGTCTTCTGGCAGAAGGTGATCGCGGACATCAACAAGTCCGACCCGGACGTGATCTTCCTGGCCGAGGCCTTCACCCGGCCCGCGATGATGCGGGCGCTGGCCGCCGTCGGCTTCCAGCAGTCGTACACGTACTTCACCTGGCGCAACACCAAGGCCGAGCTGACCGAGTACCTGACCGAGCTGGCGGACACCCCCTCCGCCTCGGTCATGCGGCCGAACTTCTTCGTCAACACGCCGGACATCCTGCACGAGTACCTGCAGCACGGCGGCCGTCCCGCCTTCGAGGTCCGGGCCGTCCTGGCCGCCACCCTCTCCCCCGCCTGGGGGGTCTACGCCGGCTACGAGCTCTGCGAGAACACCCCGGTGCGGGAGGGCAGCGAGGAGTACCTGAACTCCGAGAAGTACGAGTTCCGGCCGCGCGACTGGGCCGCCGCCGACCGCACCGGCGCCACCATCGCCCCGCTGATCACCGCGCTGAACCGGCTGCGCCGCCGCAACCCCGCGCTCCAGCAGCTGCGCGACATCCACTTCCACTCGACCGACAACGAACAGGTGATCGCCTATTCGAAGCACGCCGGAGCCAATTCCGTACTGGTGGTCGTCAACCTCGATCCGCACCACACCCAGGAGGCGACAGTGTCGTTGGACATGCCGGTACTCGGCCTCGACTGGCACGGGTCCCTCGCGGTGCGCGACGAGCTCACCGGCGAGACCTATCACTGGGGCAGGGCGAACTACGTGCGCCTAGAGCCGGGCCGAACGCCCGCGCACGTACTGGCCGCTCTGCGACCGTCCCCGCCCACCGGAGGGTCACCCACCACATGATGATCAACGATCCCGTCCACGACACCTTCGAGGACACCCCCGCCAAGGACCGCGATCCCGACTGGTTCAAGCGGGCGGTCTTCTACGAGGTCCTCGTCCGCTCCTTCCACGACAGCAACGGCGACGGCGTCGGGGACCTCAAGGGGCTCACCAGCAAACTGGACTACCTCCAGTGGCTCGGTGTCGACTGCCTCTGGCTGCCGCCGTTCTTCGCCTCACCCCTGCGCGACGGGGGTTACGACGTCGCCGACTACACCTCCGTGCTCCCCGAGTTCGGCGACCTCGCCGACTTCGTGGAGTTCGTGGACGCCGCGCACACCCGCGGCATGCGGGTGATCATCGACTTCGTCATGAACCACACCAGCGATCAGCACGAGTGGTTCCAGCAGTCACGCAAGGACCCGGACGGTCCGTACGGCGACTACTACATGTGGGCCGACAACGACAAGCAGTACCAGGACGCCCGCATCATCTTCGTCGACACCGAGACCTCCAACTGGACGTACGACCCCGTACGCAAGCAGTACTACTGGCACAGATTCTTCTCCCACCAGCCGGACCTCAACTACGAGAACCCGGCCGTGGTGGAGGAGATCGTCTCCGCCCTGCGCTTCTGGCTCGACCTCGGCATCGACGGCTTCCGCCTCGACGCCGTGCCCTACCTGTACGCCGAGGAGGGCACCAACTGCGAGAACCTGCCCCGCACCCACCAGCTCCTCAAGCGGGTCCGGGCCGAGATCGACACGCACTACCCGGACACCGTGCTGCTCGCCGAGGCCAACCAGTGGCCCGAGGACGTCGTCGACTACTTCGGCGACTACGAGAAGGGCGGGGACGAGTGCCACATGGCCTTCCACTTCCCCGTCATGCCGCGCATCTTCATGGCCGTCCGAAGAGAGTCCCGCTACCCGGTCTCCGAAATCCTGGCCAAGACCCCGGCGATCCCGGACCGCTGCCAGTGGGGCATCTTCCTGCGCAACCACGACGAGCTCACCCTCGAAATGGTCACGGACGAAGAGCGTGACTACATGTACGCCGAGTACGCCAAGGACCCTCGGATGCGGGCCAACATCGGCATCCGGCGCCGGCTCGCCCCGCTCCTGGACAACGACCGCAAGCAGATGGAGCTGTTCACGGCCCTGCTGCTGTCGCTGCCCGGTTCGCCGGTGCTCTACTACGGCGACGAGATCGGCATGGGCGACAACATCTGGCTGGGCGACCGCGACGGCGTCCGCACGCCGATGCAGTGGACCCCGGACCGCAACGCCGGTTTCTCCTCGTGCGATCCGGGCAGGCTGAACCTGCCGGTCATCATGGACCCCGTCTACGGGTACCGGGTCACCAACGTCGAGGCCGCGATGTCCTCGCCCGCCTCGCTGCTGCACTGGACCCGGCGCCTGATCGAGGTCCGCAAGGCGAACCCGGCCTTCGGACTCGGCTCGTACACCGAACTGCCGTCGTCGAACCCGGCGGTGCTCGCGTTCCTGCGCGAGCACGGGGACGACCTGGTGCTGTGCGTGCACAACTTCTCGCGCTTCGCGCAGCCCACCGAGCTCGATCTGCGGTCGTTCAACGGACGGGTCCCGGTGGAGCTCACGGGTGATGTGCGCTTCCCGCCGATCGGCGAGTGGCCGTACCTGCTGACCCTGGCGGGCCACGGCTTCTACTGGTTCCGGCTGCGGACCGAACGGCGCAGCGAACTGCGCGCCGAATAGCCGGGAGCCGGTCCGGGGGCGAGTGAGCCGAAGGAGCGCGCCCGCGAGCCAGGCTCACGGCGCTCCGGAGGCGAACCGAGCCTTCACACCAGGGGGCGGGCAGCTCGAATGGGTCAATCGCCCGCCCCTGTACGGACCATCCTGACCCGACACTCGCACATGCCGGATAAGCAACTGCCGCGCATCCGGGACACTCTGCGCATTCTGTGACGGCCCGGGGAAAGGACGCGACGCCATGTCGGAGGCTGCATCCGCCCGGAGCCGGCTGACGGCCGACCGGGCCGCCGGGATCGCTCCACTGGAGCCGATGCTCAGGGCCTGGCTGCCCGCTCAGCGCTGGTTCGCGGGCAAGGGCCGCACCATCAGCAGGCTCAGGACCGTCTCGGCGGCTGAACTGCTGCCGCCGGGATCCACCCCCGGCCTGCTGCACCTGCTCCTCGACGTCGACGGGGACTGCTACCAACTGCTGCTGGGCATCCGCCCGTCCCTGCCGCCCGCCCTCGCGCCCACCCTCATCGGCCATGCCGACGACGGTCCGTACGCGGGCCGGGCGGTCTACGAGGCGCTGGGCGATCCCCGGCTCGCGGCCATGCTGCTGGAACGGCTGCGCTCCCCCGGGGTCCTCGGCCCGCTGCGCTTCGACCGGGACCCGGCCACGCCGATCCCGGCGGGGCTCACCCCCCGTCCGCTGTCCGGCGAGCAGACCAACTCCTCGCTCATCTACGGAGATTCGTTCATCCTGAAGGTGTTCCGCCGGGTCGGCCCCGGGGTCAACCCGGACCTGGAACTGCCCAGGGCGCTGGCCGCCGCCGGCTGCACCCGGGTCCCGGCACCCGTCGCCTGGTACGAGGCCGAGCCGCCCGGCAGCGAGCCGCTGACCCTGGGCGTGCTCCAGCCGTACCTGCGCGGCTCCGACGACGGCTGGCAGCTCGCGCTGCGCCGGCTCGGCGCCGGGGCCGACTTCACCTCCGAGGCGCACGCGCTGGGCCGGGCCACCGCCGAGGTGCACAGCGCGCTGGCCGCGGCGCTGCCCACGGTCGCGCTCGGCCCGGAGCAGACCGCCCGGCTCGCGGCGGGGATGACGGCCCGGCTGGCCGCCACCGCCCGGGAGGTACCGGCGCTGCGGCCCTACGAGGCGGGGCTGCGGGGCGCCTTCGACGCGCTGGCGGCCTCCCGGGGGGCGGGGGTGCCTGCCCAGCGGATCCACGGGGACCTCCATCTGGGTCAGACCCTGCGCACCCTCGACGGCAGCTGGTCGTTGATCGACTTCGAGGGCGAGCCGGCCCGGCCGCTGGCCGACCGGCGCCGTCCCGAACCGGCGGTGCGCGACATCGCCGGAATACTGCGCTCCTTCGACTACGCCGCCCGCTCGCACCGGCCGTTCGCCCCCGCCTGGGCGGACGACTGCCGGGCCGCCTTCTGCGAGGGCTACGCCCGCACCACCGGCCGGGACCCCCGCGAGGATCCCGTGCTGCTGCGCGCGTACGAGACCGACAAGGCGGTGTACGAGGCCCGCTACGAGTCCCGGCACCGCCCCGACTGGCTGCACGTCCCGATGGCCGCGATCCGGCGGCTCTCGGAGCCCGTACGGCCCGCCCACCGCGTGCCGCCGACCCCGTCCGCCCCCGGCTCCATCTCCCCCCACCCCCACCCCCACCCGAAGCCCCCGAGGAGGCCGCTCGCGTGAGCGCCGCACGACAGCCGTCACCGACCGTCCGCGACGAAGCCGCACCCGCCCCCGCTCCGGCGGCGGCGGCACCGGCGAAGAAGGCCCGGGCGCCCCGGGCCCGCCGCGCCGCCCCTCCACGCGGCGTCCGGCCGGCACCCGCACTCGGCACGGACGAACGGGCCCGGCTGCTGGAGGGCCGCCACCACGATCCGCACGCGGTGCTGGGGGCCCGTGCCCAGCGGGGCGGGGTGGCCTTCCGGGTGCTGCGCCCCTATGCCAAGGCGGTCACCGTCGTCGCGAAGGGGCTGCGGGCCGAGCTCCTCGACGAGGGCGACGGGCTGTTCTCGGGGCTGCTGCCGCTGACCGGCGTGCCGGAGTACCGGCTGCTGGTCACGTACGACAGCGACGAGATCGAGATCCACGACCCCTACCGGTTCCTGCCCGCCCTCGGCGAGCTGGACCTGCACCTGATCGGCGAGGGCCGCCACGAGCAGCTGTGGAAGGCGCTCGGTGCCGAGCCGATGGAGCACCAGGGCGTGGCCGGGACCCGCTTCACGGTGTGGGCGCCGAACGCCCAGGGGGTCCGGGTCACCGGGGACTTCTCGTACTGGGACTCCGTCGCCTACCCGATGCGCTCGCTCGGCTCGACGGGCGTGTGGGAGCTGTTCCTGCCCGGGGTGGGCGCCGGAACGCTCTACAAGTACGACATCACCCGCCCGGACGGCAGCCACACCCTGCGCGCCGACCCGATGGCCCGGTCGGCGGAGGTCCCCCCGGCGAACGCCTCGGTGGTCACCTCCTCCCGGTACGAGTGGCAGGACGCGGCGTGGATGGCCGGGCGCGGTGCCCGTCCCCCGCACCAGGCCCCCTTCTCGGTGTACGAGCTGCACCTGGCGTCCTGGCGGCCGGGGCTCTCGTACCGGCAGCTCGCCGAGCAGCTGCCCGCGTACGTCAAGGAGCTGGGCTTCACGCACGTGGAGCTGATGCCGGTCGCCGAGCATCCGTTCGGCGGCTCGTGGGGCTACCAGGTCACCGGCTTCTACGCGCCGACCTCGCGGATGGGCACCCCCGACGACTTCCGCCTCCTCGTGGACGCCCTGCACCGGGCCGGGATCGGGGTGATCGTCGACTGGGTGCCCGCGCACTTCCCGCGCGACGACTGGGCCCTCGCGGAGTTCGACGGACGGCCGCTGTACGAGCACCAGGACCCGCGGCGGGCCGCGCACCCGGACTGGGGGACGCTGGAGTTCGACTACGGCCGCAAGGAGGTCCGCAACTTCCTCGTCGCCAACGCCGTGTACTGGTGCGAGGAGTTCCACGTGGACGGCCTGCGCGTGGACGCGGTGGCCTCGATGCTCTACCTCGACTACTCGCGCGGCGAGGGCGAGTGGGCGCCCAACGAGCACGGCGGGCGGGAGAACCTGGACGCGGTCGGCTTCCTCCAGGAGATGAACGCGACCGTGTACCGGCGCTGCCCGGGGGTGGTGACCATCGCGGAGGAGTCCACGGCGTGGACGGGCGTGACCCGGCCGACGGACGGAGGCGGGCTCGGCTTCGGCCTGAAGTGGAACATGGGCTGGATGCACGACACCCTGCGCTACATGTCGAAGGAGCCGGTGCACCGCAAGTACCACCACCACGACATGACCTTCGGGATGATCTACGCCTTCAGCGAGAACTACGTGCTGCCGATCTCGCACGACGAGGTGGTGCACGGCAAGGGTTCGCTGGTGTCGAGGATGCCCGGGGACGACTGGTGGCAGCGGCGAGCCTCGCACCGCGCGTACCTGGGCTTCATGTGGGCCCACCCGGGCAAGCAACTGCTCTTCATGGGGCAGGAGTTCGCACAGGGGTCGGAGTGGTCGGAGGTGTACGGGCCGGACTGGTGGCTGCTGGACTCCTCCTACGCGGCGGCCGGTGACCACCGCGGCGTACGGGACCTGGTGCGCGACCTGAACCGCACGTACACGGGGGCGCCCGCCCTGTGGGAGCGGGACACCGTGCCGGAGGGCTTCGCCTGGGTGGAGGCGGACGCCGCGGAGGACAACGTCTTCGCGTTCCTGCGGTACGCGCAGGACGGCTCGCAGCTCCTGGCGGTGTCGAACTTCTCGCCCGTGGTCCGGCACGGCTACCGGATCGGGGTGCCCGAGGAGGTGCCGCTGTGGCGGGAGGTGCTCAACACCGACCTGGAGGTCTACGGCGGCAGCGGCATCCACCACACCCAGCCGCTGCGGCCGGAGCCGGTTCCGGCGCAGGGCCGTCCGGCGAGCCTGCGCATGACCCTCCCGCCGCTGGCGACGGTCTGGTTCCGGCCACAGGGCTGAGCCCGCGGGGGCTCGGGGCCGGGGCTAGGGGGTGTCTTGTCGATCAGGCCGGATCAGGGAGCGGTGGCGGGTGCCGTGGATCGCAAGGCGGACGAGGGAGGCGACGCGGCGCGTCGCCGACCGAGGACAACGCGGCGCGTCGCCGACCGAGGACAACGCGGCGAGGCGCGGTGCCCGCCACCGCGAGCCCGGCCTGATCGGCAAGACACCCCCCTAGGCCGTGGCGAGCTGCTCCTCCAGTTCCTGGAGCAGCCGGCGCTTGGCCCGGGCCCCGACCATCTGCTGGACGGGCTCGCCGTCACGGAAGACGAGCAGGGTCGGCATGGACAGCACCCCGTACCGGATGACGGCCCCGGGGTTGCTGTCCGCGTCGATCTGCACGACCTTGAGCCGGTCGGCCTCCTCGGCGGCGATCGAGGAGAGTACGGGGGCGAGCTGGCGGCAGGGGCCGCACCAGTCCGCGGTGAACTCCACGAGGACGGGCCGTCCCCGCTCCCCGAGCACCTCGGCCTCGAAATCCGCGTCGGTCACCTGCGCCACACCGTGAGCCTTCATACCACCGTCCCTCTCGTCCATCCGGTCATCCGGTCATCTCGCACTTCGGCACGGCCGCTTCGCCGGCCGCCCGTTCCGCGTCGGCCAACTGCCGCCCGAGCTGCTCGCGCACGTCGGCCAGCTGGCCGATCAGGCCGTCCAGCTCGGCGAGCTTGCGCCGGTAGACGGCGAGCGAGGCGGGGCAGGAGTCCCCGGCCGGATGGCCGGCCCGCAGGCAGTCCACGAAGGGCCGGGTCTCCTCCAGCTCGAAGCCGAAGTCCTGGAGCATGCGGATCTGGCTCAGCAGCCGCAGGTCGTCCTCGTCGTAGGTCCGGTAGCCGTTGCCGGCCCGCCGCGCGGGGAGCAGCCCGCGCGACTCGTAGTACCTGAGCGTCCGGGTGCTGGTCCCCGCCCGCTCCGCCAGTTCGCCGATGCGCATGGAACGACCGTATTCCTTGACGCCGACGTCAAGGCAAGGAAAGGGCGGGGAAGGGGGCGGGGCCCTCGCCACCCCCGTCGGCGAGGGCCCCGGAAAGGATCACGCAGAAAACAGCCGGCCGGTTCGGATTGTGCGAAGACTGTGAGAGGTCTTGCATCGACGGGCGTTGGCTGGAACCGTACATATGGAAAAGATCTTCCGACTCACCGATTACCGGACAGTCGCCCGGAAACCCGGCGAAAGGCCTTGACTTCATAGGACGTTCCTACGAGGTATGGGCTTGTTTGTTTGGTCTGTAGGCGCCGCAGCCTGGCCACTTCTACGGTGTGCGGTGTGCACTCCAGCCCACCTTTCAATGCCCCCGCCGCGCGTCGCCTGCGCGCGGCCCTGGGCATGGCTCCCGGACATGTCGCCTACGGCCTGCGTGCCCAGTACGGACTCGTCGTCGCGCCCGAGACCGTGATGGCCTGGGAGCGTGGCGAGATATCACCTTCCTCCGCCGAGCTCACGGCTCTCGCGGGCGTCCTGTGGTGTGCGCCCGGCGAACTGCTCGCCGAACCGGTCACCCTGCGGGAGCACCGGGTCGCCCGGGGGCTCGCGGCGGACGACCTGGCCCGCCGGATCGGACTGGAGACGAGCTCGTACCAGAAGATGGAGGACACCGGGCGCTGGAAGGGCAACGAACGGCAGTCCGCCGCCCTGGCCACGGTGCTGGGTCTGACGCTGGCCCAGTTCGTGACGGCGACCGGCAAGCACGAGGAGCTCGCCGACCTGCTGCGCAGTGCGGTGACCACGCGCTGGCAGGCGTACGTGAAGCCGCTGGGCAAGCTGCTGCCGATCCCCAAGCACCATCTGGAGGGGGTGCTGGAGCAGCTGCACGGCGACTACCAGTCGCGGATGGTGGCGACGCTCAGCTGGGGCGGCGGCCAGGGCGAGGCCGGCAGCGGGGACGCGGGCCGGGAGTTCCTCGCCGAGATCGTGGACCGGTTCTGGCACCTCGCGGGCGGTGCGGCGTAGGACGAGCGCATCGGGCGGACCACCGGCACCGGCGGACGGCCCCGGACCCGGCGCGGACGCGCGGGGACCGGGGCCGTCCGGCCTCGGAAGCCGGGGAAGCCGGGGAAGCCGGAGAAGCTGGGTCGCAGGTCCCGTCCGGGCCGGCGTCAGAAGACGGATTCGGCCTCGTACATGCGCTTCTCGGGGACGGTCTTCAGCTCGGTGACCGCCTCGGCGAGCGGGGCCATCACGACGTCGGTGCCGCGCAGGGCGGTCATGTTGCCGAAGTCGCCTCGGTGGACGGCCTCGACGGCGTGCCAGCCGAAGCGGGTCGCGAGCACCCGGTCGTAGGCGGTGGGGGTGCCGCCGCGCTGGACGTGGCCGAGGATGACGGGGCGGGCCTCCTTGCCGAGGCGGTGCTCCAGTTCGATCGCGAGGCGGTTGCCGATGCCGGCGAAGCGCTCGTGACCGTACTGGTCGATCGCGCCCTTCTCGTACGGCATGGAGCCCTCGGCCGGGTGCGCGCCCTCGGCCACGCAGATCACGGCGAACTTCTTACCGCGGGCGAACCGTTCCTCCACCATCTTCACCAGGGCGTCCACCTCGAAGGGGCGCTCCGGGAGGCAGATGCCGTGCGCACCGCCGGCCATGCCGGACTCCAGGGCGATCCAGCCCGCGTGGCGGCCCATGACCTCGACGACCATCACGCGCTGGTGCGATTCGGCGGTGGTCTTCAGGCGGTCGATCGCCTCGGTGGCGACCATGACGGCGGTGTCGAAGCCGAAGGTGCGGTCGGTGGAGGAGATGTCGTTGTCGATGGTCTTCGGTACGCCCACGACCGGCACCCCGGCGTCCGACAGCATCCGGGAGGCGGTCAGGGTGCCTTCGCCGCCGATCGGGATGAGGGCGTCGATGCCGTAGCGCGTCGCCAGCTCCTGGGCGTTCTCGGCGGCTTCGTGGAGACGGGCGCGTTCCATGCGCGCCGAACCGAGGATCGTGCCGCCGCGGGCGAGGATGCCACTGACGGCATTGATGTCGAGGGGGCGGAAATGGCCGTCGAGGAGGCCCTTGAAGCCGTCCTCGAACCCGATGACCTCATCTCCGTGCCCGACCAGGGCGCGGTGTACGACCGACCGGATGACAGCGTTGAGGCCCGGACAGTCGCCGCCTGCGGTGAGAACTCCGATACGCATCGTGCTGTGTCTCCTGCCGTACGTATGAAGGGCGTAATGGTGAAGCCTGTCCGATTGTTCCACGGGCCCGGGACGCCGCACGTTTTCGGCGGCCGTGCCCCGAAGGCCTTCCGGCCCTCCCGGCCAGGCCTTTTTCCGGGGGGCGCCCTATCCATTGACAGAGGTATTGTCAAGAGGTCGAGCCAGACCAAAATGACATTCACAGCAAGGGACGGAGAGCGGGCGTGACGCGCAGCGTGTACGTGACCGGTATCGAGCGGGGGGACGGCCGGCAGGTCGTCGAGCTGGGAATCATGGAGCTGCTGACCCGGCAGACGGGCCGGGTCGGCGTCTACCGTCCGCTGCTGCACGACGCACCGGACCAGCTCTTCGACCTCCTCAAGGGCCGCTACCGGATCGATCAGGACGCCGCGGCGGCCTACGGCATGTCCTACCAGGAGGCCTCGGCGATCCTGGCCGAGAAGGGCACCGACGAGCTGGTCTCGCAGCTGGTCGACCGCTACCACCGGGTGGCCCGCGACTACGAGGTCATGCTCGTCCTCGGCACCGACTACGCGGAGACCAACCTCCCCGACGAGCTGGCGCTCAACGCCCGCCTCGCCAACGAGCTGGGCGCGGTCGTCGTGCCCGTGGTGGGCGGCACCAAGCACCACGCCGAGGCCGTGCGCGCCGAGGCCCGCAACGCCTACCGCGCCTACGAGACCCTGGGCTGCCACGTCGTCGCGATGGTCGTGAACCGGGTGGCCGCGGAGGACCGCGACGTCATAGCCGAGCGGCTGGCCGCCCGGCTGCCCGTGCCCTGCTACGTGCTGCCGGACGACAAGTCGCTCTCCGCCCCGACCGTCGCCCAGATCACCCGGGCGCTCGGCGGTGAGGTGCTCCTCGGCGACGAGGCCGGGCTGGCCCGCGACGCCCTGGACTTCGTCTTCGGCGGCGCCATGCTGCCGAACTTCCTGAACGCCCTGACCCCCGGCTGCCTGGTCGTCACCCCGGGGGACCGCTCCGACCTGGTCATCGGCGCGCTGGCCGCGCACACCTCCGGCACCCCGCCGATCGCCGGTGTCCTGCTCACCCTGAACGAGCGCCCGGGCCAGGACATCCTGACGCTGGCCTCGAAGCTGGCGCCGGGCACGCCCGTGGTGTCGGTGGCCGGCAACAGCTTCCCCACCGCCACCGAACTCTTCTCGCTGCAGAGCCGGTTGAACTCCGCGACCCCGCGCAAGCTGGAGACCGCGCTCGGCCTGTTCGAGCGGCACGTGGACACCGGCGAGCTGCGCGGTCTGTTGTCGGTGGCCCGCTCGGAGCGCGTCACCCCGATGATGTTCGAGCACGAGCTGCTGGAGCGGGCCCGCTCGGACCGCCGCCGCGTCGTGCTGCCCGAGGGCGCCGAGGAGCGCGTGCTGCGCGCCGCGGACGTGGTGCTGCGCCGGGGGGTCTGCGACCTGACCCTGCTGGGCGACGAGCAGGCGATCCTGAAGAAGGCCGCCGCCCTCGGCGTCGACATCTCCGGCGCCCAGCTCATCGACCCGGCGACCTCCCCGCTGCGGGAAGGTTTCTCCGAGTACTACGCCCAGGTCCGTGCCCACAAGGGGATGACCGTCGAGCTGGCGGGCGACGTGGTCACCGACGTCAACTACTTCGGCACCCTGATGGTCCAGCGGGGCCTGGCCGACGGCATGGTCTCCGGTTCGGTGCACTCCACCGCGGCGACCATCCGCCCGGCCTTCGAGATCATCAAGACAAAGCCGGAGGCGTCCATCGTCTCCTCGGTCTTCTTCATGTGCCTGGCCGACCGGGTCCTCGTCTACGGCGACTGCGCGGTCAACCCGGACCCGAACGCCGAGCAGCTCGCCGACATCGCCGTCCAGTCGGCCGCCACGGCGGCCGCCTTCGGCGTCGAGCCGCGGATCGCGATGCTCTCGTACTCGACCGGCACCTCGGGCAGCGGGGCGGACGTCGACAAGGTGCGCAAGGCCACCGAGCTCGTCCGCGAGCAGCGCCCGGACCTGCAGATCGAGGGGCCGATCCAGTACGACGCGGCCGTGGAGCCCTCGGTCGCGGCGACCAAGCTGCCCGGGTCCGAGGTGGCCGGCCGCGCGACGGTGCTGATCTTCCCCGACCTCAACACCGGCAACAACACGTACAAGGCCGTGCAGCGTTCGGCGGGCGCGGTGGCGGTCGGCCCGGTCCTCCAGGGTCTGCGCAAGCCGGTCAACGACCTCTCGCGCGGTGCGCTCGTCCAGGACATCGTCACCACCGTGGCCATCACGGCGATCCAGGCGCAGGGCGCGCCGGCGCCCACGGCCACCGCCTGATCCCCCCGCCCTCCCCCACCGCCCTCCCCCACCGCCCGCGACAAGGAAAGACCCTCATCGTGACCGCATCGCGCGTACTCGTCCTCAACTCCGGCTCCTCGTCGGTCAAGTACCAGCTCCTCGACATGGCGGACCGGTCCCGGCTCGCCGCCGGCCTGGTGGAGCGCATCGGCGAGGAGACCTCCCGGCTGGTGCACGAGCCGCTCGCGGGTCCGGGCGCCGCCGCCGGCCGGCGGGAGCGGCTCGGCCCGATCGCGGACCACGGGGCCGCGCTGAAGGCCGTGGCCGCGGAGCTGGCCGCGGACGGGACGGGTCTGGACTCGCCCGAACTGGCGGCGGTGGGGCACCGGGTGGTGCACGGCGGGACGCGGTTCACCCGGCCGACCGTGATCGACGACGAGGTGCTGGCGGAGATCCGGAGCCTGATTCCGCTGGCTCCGCTGCACAACCCGGCGAACGTGACGGGCATCGAGGTGGCGCGCTCGCTGCGCGCGGACCTTCCCCAGATCGCCGTCTTCGACACGGCCTTCCACGCGACGATGCCGGAGCACGTGGCGCGGTACGCGATCGACGCCGCGACCGCCGACGCGTACTCCATCCGGCGGTACGGCTTCCACGGCACTTCCCACGCCTACGTGTCGCGGGCGACGGCCCGGCTGCTCGGCAAGCCGGTGGAGGACGTGAACGTGATCGTGCTGCACCTCGGCAACGGCGCCTCCGCCTCGGCCGTGCGGGGCGGGGTGTGCGTGGAGACGTCCATGGGCCTGACCCCGCTGGAGGGGCTGGTCATGGGGACCCGTTCGGGCGATGTCGATCCGGCGGTCGTCTTCCACCTGGCGCGGGTGGGCGGCTTCTCGGTGGATGAGATCGATTCGCTCCTGAACAAGAAGAGCGGTCTGCTGGGCATGTGCGGCGACAACGACATGCGCGAGGTGCTGCGGCGCGCGGGCGAGGGCGACGAGGCGGCGAGCCTCGCCTTCGCCGCGTACGTCCACCGGCTGAAGAAGTACATCGGGGCCTACACGGCGGTGCTCGGGCGGGTGGACGCGGTGACCTTCACGGCCGGGGTCGGCGAGAACGCCCACCAGGTCCGCGAGGCCGCGATCGACGGCATGGCCGCGCTGGGCCTGGCGCTGGATCCGGAGGCCAACGCCGTGCGCTCGGCAGAACCCCGGCTGGTCTCGGCGGAGCATGCCCGGGTGGCGGTGGCGGTGGTCCCGACGGATGAGGAACTGGAGATCGCCACCCAGGCGTATGCGCTGGTTACCCGCTAGTCACTTGGACTTTCCGCCAGACGGAATATTCCGCTACGAAACAAACCGATAGGATCCAGTCATGCGCCGTTCCAAAATTGTCTGCACGCTGGGCCCCGCCGTCGACTCGTATGAGCAGCTGAAAGCGCTCATCGAGGCAGGTATGAACGTGGCCCGATTCAACTTCAGCCACGGGTCCCAGGCAGAACACCAGGAGCGGTACGACCGCGTCCGGCAGGTCTCCGAGGACACCGGGCGCGCCGTCGGCGTCCTCGCCGACCTCCAGGGCCCGAAGATCCGTCTGGAGACCTTCGCCGAGGGTCCCGTCGAGCTGGTGCGCGGTGACGAGTTCACCATCACCACCGATGACGTCCCGGGTGACAAGTCCATCTGCGGCACCACCTACAAGGGCCTCCCGGGCGATGTCGCCAAGGGTGACCAGATCCTGATCAACGACGGAAACGTCGAGCTCCGGGTGACCGAGGTCGAGGGCTCCCGGGTCCGGACCATCGTCATCGAGGGCGGTGTCATCTCGGACCACAAGGGCATCAACCTGCCGGGTGCCGCCGTGAACGTCCCCGCCCTGTCGGAGAAGGACGTCGACGACCTCCGTTTCGCCCTGCGGATGGGCTGCGACATGGTCGCCCTGTCCTTCGTCCGCGACGCCAACGACGTCAAGGACGTCCACAAGGTGATGGACGAGGAGGGCCGCCGGGTCCCCGTCATCGCCAAGGTGGAGAAGCCGCAGGCCGTCGAGAACATGGCGGCCGTGGTCGACGCCTTCGACGCGGTCATGGTGGCCCGTGGTGACCTCGCCGTCGAGTATCCGCTCGAAAAGGTCCCGATGGTCCAGAAGCGGCTCATCGAGATGTGCCGCCGCAACGCCAAGCCGGTGATCGTCGCGACCCAGATGATGGAGTCGATGATCACCAACTCCCGCCCGACGCGCGCGGAGGCCTCCGACGTCGCCAACGCCATCCTCGACGGCGCGGACGCGGTCATGCTGTCGGCCGAGTCCTCGGTCGGCGCCTACCCGATCGAGACCGTCAAGACGATGTCGAAGATCGTCACGGCGGCCGAGGAGGAGCTCCTCTCCAAGGGCCTCCAGCCGCTGGTCCAGGGCAAGAAGCCCCGTACCCAGGGCGGCTCCGTCGCCCGTGCGGCGTGCGAGATCGCGGACTTCCTCGACGCCCAGTCGCTGATCGCCTTCACCCAGTCCGGCGACACCGCCCGACGCCTGTCGCGCTACCGCGTGACCCAGCCGATCCTGGCCTTCACCACCGACGTCAACACCCGCAACCAGCTCACGCTGAGCTGGGGCGTGGACTCGTACGTCGTCCCGCACGTGGACACCACCGACGCCATGGTCGACCTGGTGGACGGCGAGCTGCTGAAGCTGGGCCGCTACAACGAGGGCGACACCATGATCATCACCGCCGGCTCGCCCCCCGGTGTCCCCGGCACCACCAACATGGTCCGCGTCCACCACCTGGGCGGCGACACCCGCGCCTGACACCACGGGCCCTGCTCGACCTCTGCCGCACAGAGACCGAGGGCGGCACCCCGGATCCACGAAGGATCCGGGGTGCCGCCCTCGGCGTTTGTCCCGGCCCGGCGATCCTGTGGGTTCCCTGTGCGTTTCTTACTTACGAGTAGCGTGTCCGAAAATAAGCTACCGACGGTAAGAGGATCATGAAACTGTCAGTGCACGCCTTGGGGGAAGGCATACCGCTCATCATTCGCGCCTGACCAGCGCATACACGTCCACACGCCTTCCTTCGGGCTGCCCATTTCATTCCGAAGGACAGGCAGACACGTGCAGAGATCCACCCTTTTGCGGGGCAGAAGCCCGGCTGTCCGGGCCGCGCTACGGCGCGGCCTCGCCGGCACCGCCCTGGCCACCAGCGCCGCCCTGCTGGCCGGGCTCATCAACGCCGCCCCGGCCTCCGCGGTCGAGGTACCGCCGGACACCAACCCGCCCTACCTGCCGATCAGCCTGGGCGAGCAGGCCCGCCTCGACCGTTGCGCGGGCGGGTTCGCCCTGCACATCGGCGGCCCGGAGATGAAGAAGGTCGCGGCCAAGGCCCTCACGGGCACGCCCGCGGAGCTCGCCACGGCCACCGACCTGGCCATGGGGATGTACCCGCTGAGCCAGGCGCGGACCAAGGACCGGGACTCGTACGAGGGCTCCCCGGTCGCATCGGCCGAACGGCGCGAGGGCTGGGAGAAGTCGAACTACCCGTACTGGCAGTCCGGCACCGCGGCCGGCATTCCGCAGTACGCCCCGCAGTTCGACAAGGACGTCGTCGCCTTCACCCTGGGCCCCCAGCGCGACCTCTACAACCAGCTGGGCTCCGACGGCCACGCGGTGCCCTCCAAGGCCGCCCTCGACAAGGCGAAGGCACTCGCCGCCGAGCTCAAGGGCAAGGACGAGAACCACGACTTCGTCACGAAGGGCCTGCTGCAAGACGCGGAGAGCAGCAACTACCGCTCCCCCACGGCGAGCGATGTCGGCCGCTACCTGCGGCTCGGCGGCTACATGAAGGAGACGCCGGCCGAGGACTCGGTCGAGTTCCGTCTTGAGGTCGAGGCGCTGAAGGCCGCCTGGAGCGCGTGCGACAGCCGCAATCCGCTCGACTTCTACCGCGTCATGTCTCCGATCGTCGTGACCGCGCACGTGGAGTGGGAGCAGGAGTACGCCGCCCAGAACACGCCGCGCAACGAGATCGTCAACGCCGAGGTCGCCGCGGCCGCGGAGGCCCGCAAGGCCACCGAGGCCATGATCGAGTCACTCGGTCAGGCGTGGCTCGCCGACCAGATCCTGACCTGGCAGAAGTACTGGGGCTCCCAGCCCGCGAACGCGTCGGGTCGACCCGCGGCATCCGTCTTCACCCAGGCCACCAAGGACTTGGGGGCGGCCCGTACCAAGGCCGCCGACCAGGCGAAGATCGCGGCGACCGCCTCGGCCGCCGCCAAGACGGCGGCCGACAAGGCCAACACCTCCCAGAACGCGGCGTGGACCATCGCGGACGCCGCCAAGACCCCCCGCGGCCGCGGCCTGCTGTTCGCGCAGCAGTCCGTCCAGGTCGCGAAGGCCTCGGCCGCCGCCGCCGAGGCCGCCGCCAAGGCCTCGCTGACCGCGTCGAACGCCGCGAAGGCGACCGTCGCGGACAGCAAGACCCTGTACGCACTGGCCCAGACCCAGTCGCACGCGCTGAACACCGAGTTCCGCCGCGTCGCCGCCCAGGAGGCCGCCGCCCAGGCCAAGGCCGCCGCCGCTTCGGCCGCTGCCCAGGCCAAGGAGGCCGCGGACAACGCCACCAAGGCGAAGGCCGCCCAGGCCACCGCCGAGGCTGCGCAGGAGACCGCCCGCAAGGCCGCCGAGACGGCCAAGACCGAGCGGGCGAAGGCCGAGAAGGAGAAGGCCACCGCCGTCAAGGAGCGGCAGACCGCCGCCACCGAACGCGGCAAGGCCCAGGCCGCCGAGAAGCGCGCGGCGACCGAACGTGAGGCCGCGGGCCGGGCCCGTACCGAGGCCGAGGCACAAGCGACGACCGCGCACGACCAATTCGGTCTGGCTCTCGACGCCGAGGGCAAGGCCGCCGAGGCACGTGAGAGGGCCGAGGCCGCCGAGGTCGAGAAGAACGCCACAGCGTCCCGCGCCGCCGCGCTGGAAGCCGCAGCCGCGGCAGCCGTCGGCACGCCCGCGGCCGCGGAGACCCGGGAGGCCGCGACGGCCGCCCGGGCCGCCGCGAACGATGCGGCCGGTGCGGCCGGTCGTGCTCGGACCGAGGCCGAGACCGCGAAGACCGCCTCGGTCAACGCCCGTGCCGCTTCCACCCGCGCCGACGGTGCCGCAGAGCGGTCCCGGGCATCTGCCGACACGGCGTGGTCCGCTTGGGAGACCAGCTTCGCCGCCTCCCTCACGTCACACGCCGCCGCTGCCGACGCCATCGACGCGGCCGAGGCCGCATCGGTCAACGCCACCAAGGCCGAGGCCGCAGCCAAGAAGGCCCAGACCGCTTCGCTCGAAGCCATCAGCAACGCCGCGGCCGCCCGTACCGAGGCCGTCAAGACGGCGGCGTGGTCGGCCGTCACCGCCGGACATGCCTACGCCACCTCCATGGCAGCCACCGCCGCACGCGACTCCGCGGCGCAGGCCGTCCAGCCCGCCAACACCGCCATCGCGATCGGCACGGCCTATCGGGAGACCGACTCGGCGGCCGCTTTCGCCGCGCTGGTCGGTCAGTCCGCCAAGACCCACGCCGAACAGCAGGCGGCAGCCGCCACCGCCAAGGCCGACGAGGCCACCAAGGCCGCGGCGACCGCCAAGGCCCTCGCTGACAAGGCGGCCGGCGATTCCAAGCTCGCCGCCCAGGCGGCGGCCGCGGCGGCAGCCGACACGGCGGCCGCGCTGAAGTCCATGGCAGCCGCCCGCGCCTCGGCGGCGGAGGCCGCTCGGGCCGCCGACGCCGCCAAGAAGGCGGACGACAAGACGAAGGAGTACAGCACCCAGACGGGCACCGACGCCCTCTTCGCGAAGAACGCCGCCAAGGACGCCTCGGACGCGGCGCTCGGCGCCAACGACGAGGCCACCGAGGCGGAGAAGAGCGCGGCGGGCGCCCACGCGTCCGCCGACGCCGCCACCCGCGACGCGAGCGCCGCCGACGCCGCGGCGACCCAGTCCGAGAAGGACGCCGTCGGCGCCGAGAAGGCCGCCGCCAACGCCGTCCAAGACGCGAAGGACGCCGAATCGGCTGCCGACCGCGCCGAGGAGGAGTTCCGCAAGAGGCAGGAGGAAGCGCGCAAGGCAGTGGTCGAGGCTCCCCCGTTCAACACGGGAGGGGACCTCTCGCAGGACGAAGAGGCCCTGCTGCTGGCGAGCTGCGGGCAGTCGTGCGTCGACGAGTTCCGCGAGGCGAAGCGGCTCGCGGGCCAGGACGTACTCAACTGGGTGATCGAGAACGGTGGGCAGATCCTGCTCGACGAACTCGGCTACACGGACGCCAAGAAGTGCTTCGGCCAGCGTGACGTCGAGAGCTGCCTGTGGACCCTGGTCAACGTCGTGATGGTCGGCGTGGCCATATCGAAGATCCCCGCTGTCGCCAAGGTGATCTACCGGGTGGGCAAGGGCGTCAACGCCTTCCTTGACGGCATCGACCGGGCCCGCTTCACCCTGGAGCGGCTGCGCAAGCTCCTCGACACCCTCAAAAAGGGCCAGCCGGCCATCGAGTGCCTCATCGACACGGTGCTGGGCAGCGCCCCGCAGAGCGCTCCCGCCAAGCACTCGTTCCTGAGCGCCGCGGCGGCCCCCTCGGCCGGACCGACCGCTCCGAAGAAGCTCTGCCCGACGAAGTCGTTCAAAGACGACTCGGGTCTGCTCGACATCATGAGGGACTCCGCGAAGGACCAGGACGTGGCCCGGGACTTCAACGCGCTTGAGGCCAAGCTCAGGGACAACCCGCCTTCGGGGCCGATCTCCGAGCTCCCGCCGGGCCTGGGCACCAAATCCCTGGAGGGCGCCAAGGGAGTCCGCTACCTGCGGGCCAGGAACGGCGCGCGGGTCTTCTTCCGCCGGGTCGGAAACACCTACGATATCGTCGGGATGACCAACAAGAAGCACGAATCGACCGTGATCAAGATACTGAAGCAGCAGTATGGCTGAGGATCCCCTCCACATCGTGGAGACGCCCCGGTTCTCCATCACGTACATCCTCGGCGCCGAGGACGATCCCCGGACCGTGGAGAACACCGACGCGCTCGTCACCGCGCCCGACGGCACGCAGTGGAGTGCCACGCTCCTGACCCTCGACGAGGTCGCCCGGGTCATGGACAGCTGGACGACCACCGGTGAGTGCGCCGGCGGTTCCTACCTGCAGGTCAAGGATCTGGTGATCGTCCGCGAACCCGGTGTGGAAGCCATGACCCGCGCGCTGGTGGACATCTTCGACGAGTACGGGATGAAGACCGGGGTCCTGCCCCGGTTCGACCCCTGAGCACCACATGCACGACTGAGGCCCGCTCCCTGTGGGGAGCGGGCCTCAGGTCTGTGCGGACAACTACTCCGGCGGGCCGATGTAGTTCTTCAGGCCCGGAACGGTGAGCGTGCCGCCGAACTGGCCCGCCTGGACGACCTTGACGTTCGTGAAGAACGCGAACGGGACGTTCAGGGGCGGCGGGCTGTTCGGGGTGAACTCGATCGGGATCAGACCGAACAGGTTGCCCTTGAGGCTCTCGGTGTACATCGTCACCGTGCCGCCGCGGATCTTGGACGTGGAGCCCGGACGCGACTTCAGGTGGGCGACGTTCCCCGACTTGCCGACCGTCTGGTACAGGTCCTTGATGTCCAGCGAGTCCGCGGTGAACTTCAGGACCTTCTTGGTCTTGCCGCCGGCCGTCTTCACCTCGACGATGCCGTGGTAGTCCAGGCCGTAGAGGGTCAGCAGGGAGCTGTCGAGGTACCAGGGCTCGTCCGGCAGGAGCGGGACGCCCTGCTCCAGCTCGGCGTCGGCCAGTGCCTTGGCGTCGTAGGTCGGGCACGGGAAGGGCTGCTTCCCGTCCGGGTCCTTCGTCTCCTCGTCCTTGGCCTTGTCCTCGTCCTCGTCCTCGGCCTTGGACTTGTCGTCCTTGGCTTCGTCCTTGGCCTTGTCCTCGCCCGTCTCGTCCTTGGGGTCCTTCTCGGTCTTCTTGACCTCCTCGGACAGCTCCTTGACGTCGACACCGGCCTTCTTCGCCGCTTCGCGGATCGCGTCCGCGGCCGGGTCCGGGGTCGGGGCCGGGGTCGGGGCCGCCGTGGCGGTACCGGAAGGGGTGGGCACGGGCGTCGGGGTGGCCTTCGCCGTCGCGTCCTTGAGGGGCCTGCCGAGCTCGTCGACGAGGTTCTTGAGCGCGTCGCCGACACCCAGCGGGTCCAGCGGGTTCGTGGACTTGGCCTTGTCCGCGTCCTTGTCCGGGGACGGCGTGGCGGCCGGGGCCACCTCGTTCGTCACCGGGGGCTTGGCCGCCGACGGGGAGGTGCTGGGCTTCACCTTCGCGGACGTCGACGCAGACGCCGACGGGGAGGGCGTCGCGCTGGGCGACGTACTCGGCGAAGGTGTCTTCGAGGGCGTGGGCGACGGGGACTTCGACTCGGTCTCCGCCGGTTCGTCGGACCGTGTCACACACGGCCCGGGCGCGAAGGGGATCTCCTTGTCGTCGGCCACCGCAAGCTTCGGCGCCATGCCCATCCCGACGAACACGGCCGTCGGCATCGCCGCGAGCGCCATCGTCTTGCCGACGGGTATCTGGATCTTGTTCAGCAGCGACTTCCTGGGCGCCGCGTGGCGCGGCCCCTTCACTACACGGGACTCTGCGCCAGGGGCCACGCCCCGCTGCGTCTCGTCACCCCGCACTGTTCCTCCCGCCATCGGCGTGGGCAGTCGTCTCGCTCGCGTGTGCCGTTTCCGTCCCACGGGGACCCGGAATGCCCGGGGCGCCCATGTCCGCCGTCGCCTCCGCCTTGCTCAGCCCGACCGTGGCCGGCTGGTCGGACACAGGCCGCCCCTCCTCCACCGGCTGTCCCGGGGCCCAGGCCAGGGCGAGAGCGCCGCCGACCATGGAGAGACTGAAGCCGACGAAGAAACCGCCGAGGTTGGACACCGGGATCGAGACCAGGGCGAGCAGGATCGCGGCCACGCCGGCAAAGACGCGGATGGCCTCCTGGAACCAGAGCGCCAGGCCGAGCGTGATCAGCAGTACACCGATGATCAGTGCGCCCGCGCCGCCCGTGGTGGCCATGGCGAGACTGACGTTGCCCAGCCGGAGGTCCGCGTAAGGGAAGTATGCGATCGGGAAGCCACCGAGGAGCGTGAACAACCCGGCCCAGAAGGGACGGCGGCCGCTCCAGGCATGGAAGTGGTAGTACACCACGGTGGGCCAGGCGTCGTCTTCTGCGCGAACGTAAACCGGGGCCTGGGGGTTCATGGACAACAGCTCCCTGGAAACGGTGGTACTTGAGAACTCTGTGGAGCCCGGACGGGCGGGGGCGACGGCTGCCACCACCCGCCCGTCCGGTCAGACACGGGGACTGATCAGTCCTTGATGTCCTGGTAGCAGGGCTGGTCGCCACCGAGAAGGCGCAGCTTCAGGTTGGGCAGCTTGAAGGTGCCCGCCGTGGTCGCCCACGCCTTCTGCTTCACGTCCGTGAGGATGGCCCGGTCGGCGCGCTGCGAGAACGCGTACGGGCTGGCGACCGTGCCGGCCTGCGGCTTGGTCTTGTGGCTCTCGTCACCGACCGCGACACCGATGTCCAGGTTGGTGAACTCGGCGTCGGTGTCGAGCTCGGCCACATCCAGGTAGATGTTGGTCGCCACGGCCGGGGTGCCCTTGTGACCGGTCCTCAGCTGGAGCGTGATCGGCCCCAGCGGAGTCGGGGTGACCAGGGACTGGCACATGTTGGTGATCTTGGCGTTGCTGAACCCGGAGATGGTGACCGGGTGGGCCTGCGCCTTGCCGTTGGGGTCGAGCTCGTGCCCCTTGGCGATACCGCCGTACTGGATGAGGTTTTCACCGTCGAGCTTGTCGGCCGAGACCTTGAAGTCCTGGCCGGAGACGCTGAAGGACGCCGCGAGGGCACCCTGCGCCAGACCCACACCGACCGCGGCCGTGGCCGCGATGCTCGGCACCATGACGAGCGCGAAGCGCTTCCATCTGGTCCCACCACGAACCTGAGAACTCATTTCGTTCCTCCTTCTCGGACGTACATCTCCGGTCCGGGCCGTGCCCGTCCTGGGATGGGAGAAGTGCTACGTCCTCGGGAAGGAGCGCAGGCGGCCCGGCCGCGGCTGTGCCACGTCCGATACACCGGCGATCACCCCCGAGCGACAACCACTGGGCCACGCGTTCGCGCAACCTGGAGGACAGGCCCCGCCGGAGTGGCAGAGACCCCCCTGTCCCACGGCCGGTGCCACTGCCACCGACCGGCTCGGTGGGGACCCTTCACCGCGGCTCCGAGTGAGCGGCTCTGCGGGAAGGACCGAGCGTCGCCGATCGTGGTCCATTCCAGGCCGGGGCACAAGGGGGTTCGTTACTGGCGGGTAACGGCCAGATAACCTAGGTGCGACCCGCCGCCGTCGGGCAGCAACACAGGGTGTCACCCAGGGCCACGACAGAACGGACGAATGACGAACACACCGGACAGTTCACGGGGTTCGATTTACTGCGAGTAACAGCGGCCGCGATTGCCAAGTTTTGGCAAAGCGCGGCCGCTGTTTATCTACGTGTCAACAAATCGCCGGCGGCCCGGCGATGTACGGGCGGCGCGTGGCGGCGGGCCCGGAGCGGCCGCGAAGCCGGTCCGGAGGCTGCCTAGAAGAGCACCCGCGCGAGCGCCGTACGCGCCGCGGAGACCCGCGGGTCGTCCGCGCCGATGACCTCGAACAGCTCCAGCAGCCGCAGCCGCACAGCGTCCCGGTCCTCACCGAACGTGACGCGGACGGTGTCCACCAGGCGCCCGAAGGCGTCCTCCACGTGGCCGCCGACCAGGTCGAGGTCGGCCGCGGCGATCTGCGCCGCCGGGTCGCGCGGGTTCTCGGCCGCAGCGGCCCGCACCGCCTGCGGGTTCATGTGCTGGACCCGGGCGAGGAGCTCGGCCTGGGCCAGCCCCAGCTTGGCCTCGGTGTTGCCCGGGTCGTCGGCGAGCACGTTCTTGTACGCCTGGACCGCGCCGCCGAGGTCACCGGCGTCGAGCGCGACGACGGCCGCCTCCAGCAGGGCGTCGTACGGGCTGGCCGGGATCTCGTCCTCGGCCGAGGCGGCCGGAGCGGCCCCCTCCGCGTCCGGGTCCACCTCGATGCCGATGATCCCGAAGCGTTCCTCGGCGACCTGGACGAGCTGGGCGAAGGTCTCGCGGATCTGCTGCTCCGGGACCACGCCCTGGAACAGCGGCAGCACCTGACCGGCGACCACGGCGAAGACGGCCGGGATGCCCTGGATCTGGAACTGCTGCATGAGCGTCTGGTTGGCGTCGACGTCGATCTTCGCGAGCACGAGGCGACCGTTGGCCTCGGTGATCAGGCGCTCCAGCAGCGGGCTGAGCTGCTTGCACGGCTGGCACCACTCGGCCCAGAAGTCCAGGACGACCGGAACCTCTGCGGAGAGCTGGAGCACATCGCGTTCGAAACCGGCCTCGTCTACGTCGATGACGAGCGCGGACGGCGGCACGGCACCGGCGGACGGACCCGCCCCGCCGGCCTCGCCGGACCGCTTCGCCGCTTCGGCGCGGGCTTGCTCGGCCTTGGCCTTGGCCTCGCCGGCCGCCTTCACCGCGGCGAGGTCGACGACGCCGCTCATGGACATGTTTCTGGGCTGCATGCGTACATCCTCCCCCGTGTGCGCGCGCCGACGAAAAAGATCGCGTGAATTGGCCGTGCCGCCGTACCGTCGCGATCGTGATGTTGAACGGCGCCGGGTCCCCACCTGGCGCCTGCAGCTCTTCGCGTGGTTGTCGCTCTTACGCTACGAGCCGTAGCGTAACTCCCCCGGCGGCCCGCCGCGCCCCTTCCGGTCCCGTGATCTGAACCACAGCGGCCGGTTCGGCTACCGGCGGGTATGGTCTCGGCCATGCGCAACCCCAGCCCCGGCCGCACCGGTCGTCCCCGCAGTGCCGCCGCGGACGCCGCGATCCTCGCCGCGACCCGGGACGCGCTCGTCGAGCTGGGCTGGTCGAAGCTCACGATGGGTGACGTGTCCGCCCGCGCGGGGGTCGCCAAGACCACCCTCTACCGGCGCTGGGCGGGTAAGAACGAGCTGGTCGTCGACGCGGTCGCGGAGCTCTTCGACGCGCTCGAACTCCCGGACCGGGGCTCCCTCGAAGCGGACATCGAGAACGTGGTGCTGCAGTTCGCGGAGCTGCTGCGTCGCCCGGAGGCCCGTACCGCCCTGATGGCGGTCGTCGCCGAGTCCACCCGGGACGAGGCCCTGCGTGACCGGATCCGGTCGGCGATCGTGGACCGGCAGAAACGTCTCGTCGTACTGGGTCGCGAACGGGCCCAGGCGCGCGGCGAACTCCCGTACGAGGAGGACGAGTCCCTCGCGGGCCGCACCACGGACCTGATCTTCGACGTGATCGCGGGCACGGTGGTGCACCGCGCCCTGGTGAGCTCCGAACCGGTGGACGAACTCTGGGTGGCCACCTTCACGGCGCTCCTGATGCACGGTCTCCGGGGCCCGGCGGCGGCCTGACCTGCCCCGGCTACGCCTGCGGCGTCGGGCGGGGCTTTCCGGGCCAACTCACCGTGATCTGCCGCCCCTGGTTCTCCGGCGGCGGCCCCAGACCGGCGCCCGCGAGGGCGGCCCGGCCCGCGTACAACCCGGCCAACCGGTAGCCGTCGTCCCTGGAGTCGACCTCGTGGAAGCCGCCGTCCGTGACGCGCACCCGGGCAGCCACCCCGCCCAGGCCCTCCCGGATCCCCTCGAACACCGCGGGCAGGAACTCGTGCGGCAGCCGCTCCTCCGGCGCGGTGTGCAGGAACTCCGACTCACCGTCGGCACCGGGCGGTTCGAAGTCGACGACGATGTACGCGTACGGGCCGCAGCCGATCTGCATCACCACGCGGGCGCTGACTCCGGGCACGGAAACGGGAAGGCCGGTCATGGGGCCACCGTAAGGGCGCCATGACCGGCCGTTCCACACCTTTACGGGCGGCGGGTCAGAAGCCCGGCGGCTCCGTGTACGTGCCCCACTCGTCGCGCAGGACGTTGCAGATCTCGCCCATCGTGGCCTCGGCACGCACCGCGTCCAGCATGGCCGGGATCATGTTCGACCCGTCCCGGGCGGCGTCCAGCATCGCCTTCAGCGCCGCGTCGACCTTGGCGTCGTCGCGGCGGGCCTTGCGGGCCGCGAGCTCCCGCACCTGGACGGTCTCGACCTCGTGGCTGACCCGGAGGATCTCCAGGTCCCCGGTGACCGACCCGTGGTGCACGTTGACGCCGACGACGCGCTTGTCGCCCTTCTCCAGCGACCGCTGGTACTGGAAGGCCGACTCGGCGATTTCCCCGGTGAACCAGCCGTCCTCGATGCCGCGCAGGATGCCCGAGGTGATCGGCCCGATCGGGTGCTGCCCGTCGGGGTGGGCGCGCAGGCCGCGCTCCTTGATCTGCTCGAAGATCTTCTCGGCCTCGGCCTCGATGCGGTCGGTGAGCTGCTCCACGAACCAGGAACCGCCCAGCGGGTCCGCCACGTTGGCGACGCCGGTCTCCTCCATCAGCACCTGCTGCGTGCGCAGGGCGATCTCGGCCGCCTGCTCGCTCGGCAGGGCGAGGGTCTCGTCGAGGGCGTTGGTGTGCAGGGAGTTGGTGCCGCCGAGCACGGCCGCGAGGGCCTCCACGGCGGTGCGTACGACGTTGTTGTACGGCTGCTGCGCGGTCAGGGAGACACCGGCGGTCTGGGTGTGGAAGCGCAGCCACATGGACTTCTCGCTCTTCGCCCCGTAGACCTCCTTCATCCAGCGGGCCCAGATCCGGCGCGCGGCACGGAACTTGGCGATCTCCTCGAAGAAGTCGAGGTGCGCGTCGAAGAAGAAGGACAGGCCGGGCGCGAACGCGTCGACGTCCATGCCGCGCGAGAGGCCCAGCTCCACGTAGCCGAAGCCGTCGGCGAGGGTGTACGCGAGCTCCTGCGCGGCCGTGGCCCCGGCCTCACGGATGTGGTAGCCGGAGACGGACAGCGGCTTGTAGGCCGGGATGCCCTTCGTGCAGTACTCCATGAGGTCGCCGATGAGGCGCAGGTGCGGCTCGGGTTCGAAGAGCCACTCCTTCTGGGCGATGTACTCCTTGAAGATGTCGGTCTGGAGCGTGCCGTTGAGGACGGCGGGGTCCACGCCCTGCCGCTCGGCGGCGACCAGGTACATGCAGAAGGCGGGGACGGCCGGACCCGAGATCGTCATCGAGGTCGTGACGTCACCGAGCGGGATGTCCTTGAACAGGACCTCCATGTCGGCGGCGGAGTCGATGGCGACCCCGCAGTGCCCCACCTCTCCGAGGGAGCGGGGGTCGTCGGAGTCGCGCCCCATGAGGGTCGGCATGTCGAAGGCGACGGAGAGCCCGCCGCCGCCGGCGGCCAGGATCATCTTGTAGCGCTCGTTGGTCTGCTCGGCGTTCCCGAACCCGGCGAACTGCCGGATGGTCCAGGTCCGCCCGCGGTATCCGGTGGCGTGGAGCCCGCGGGTGTACGGGTACTCGCCCGGCCACCCGATGCGCTCGAAGCCCTCGTACGCGTCGCCGGGGCGGGGACCGTAGACCGGTTCGACCTCGTCGCCGGAGAGCGTGGTGAAGTCTGCCTCGCGCTTGCGGGCCTTGTCATAGCGGGCCTGCCAGCGACGGCGGCCTTCCTCGATGGCGTCAGCGTCCATACCCATGAATTTACTAGGACGTCCTAGTAAATGTCGATGGCAAACCCCCGGGGACTCGCCCCGGGGGTGGGTGACGCTCGCCTCGTACGCGGAGGCGATCAGGCCTCGGCGGTCGCGACCGAGTCGCTGACCAGCGGCTCGACCTCGGCGCGGACCTTGCGCTCGACGAAGAAGGCGGCCACCGGAATCGTTCCGCTGAGCATGACCCAGAGCATCTTGCCGAAGGGCCACCTGGCCTTGGAGCTCAGGTCGAAGGCGAAGACCAGATAGATCATGAAGAGCACACCGTGGGCCTGCGAGACCACGAAGGTCAGGTCGGCGCCGGTGTCGAAGCCGTACTTCGCCACCATGCAGGCACAGAGGATCAGGAGCATGACCGCGGTCACGTAGGCCATGGCGCGGTAGCGGGTCAGCACGCTTCGTTTCATGCCGACGAGCCTAGCCGTCCGTTTTGCTCGATCTTGACGCGGCCCCGGGCCCCGGCCATGGGTCCCGCCCCCGGCCTCCGGCTACTCCTCGAAGTCCGCCGCGGCCACCCGCAGCGGGCGCAGCAGCGCGAAGATCTCCCCGCACTCCTCCGCGTCGTACGCGCCGAGGCCGAAGTCGACGGCCATCAGGTCCTTCGTGGCGGCCTCGACGACCTCGCGCCCCTTCTCCGTGATGGAGGCGAGGGTGCCGCGGCCGTCGTTCGGGTTGGGCCGCTTGGCGACCAGTCCGGACTTCACCAGCCGGTCCACGGTGTTGGTCACCGACGTCGGGTGGACCATCAGCCGCTCGCCGATCTTGGACATCGGCAGTTCGCCAGCCTTGGAGAAGGTGAGCAGCACCAGCGCCTCGTACCGGGCGAACGTCAGCCCGTACGGCTTGACGACCGCGTCGACCTCACCGAGCAGGATCTGGTGCGCGCGCATGATCGAGGTGATCGCGGCCATCGAGGGCACGGGTCCCCAGCGCTGCTGCCAGAGCTCGTCGGCGCGGGCGATGGGGTCGAAGGGAAGGCTGAGCGGCTTGGGCACGCGTCCGACCCTACCGGGAGGTCACTTCGCCGCGAGGGCCGTCTCATCCCTCAGTCGTTCCTCCTGCCGGGCGGCGGACCGCAGTTCGGCCAGGAGCAGCAGGACGACCCCCGTACCGAGGACCCCGGCGCCGGTGACGACCTCGTGCACCGGGCGGAATTCGGCGGCGAGGCCGGCCAGGGCCATGCCCACCCCCTGGAGGGTCATCAGGCCGGTGCTGAGCAGCGTCATCGCCCGGCCGCGCAGCTCGTCGGGAACGGCGTCGACGTACCACTGGTCCAGCCCGAGGGTGTAGGCGTGGGCCAGCCCGGCGAGCAGCAGGGCGGCGAGGACCACGGGCAGGCCCGGCCGGACCGCGAAGAGCAGGAGCGGCAGCAGCCCGGCGGCGGCGAGCGGCGCCACGATCCGCGAGCGCGTGCGGGCGGTGAGGGCGGAACCGGCCCAGAGTTCCCCGGCGATGGTGCCGACGGGCATGGCGCACATCATCAGGCCCAGCGCCGCGGTGCCGACGCCGACGCCGTCCGCGTACGGGGCGAGCAGCGCCTCGGGGACGACGAGGAAGACGGGCGGCAGCCAGAACAGCAGCATCAGCGCACGCAGCCGGCGCCGGCCGAGGACGGCGCGCAGTCCGGCGAGCGGGGAGGTACGGGCGCTGCTGCGGGCGGGGCGGCTGCGCGTGCCCAGCCGCAGCAGCAGCGCGGAGCCGAGGAAGCCGGCGGCGGTGAGGGCGATGGCCGCGCGCGGCGCGAGCACGGTGAGCAGCAGCCCGCCGAGGCCGAAGCCGATGAGCTGGGCGCTCTGGGCCACCATGCGCAGCAGCGAGCGGCCCAGGACGAAGGCGTCGCCGGTGCCGAGGATGTCGGAGAGGGAGGCGTTGCGCGTGCCCTGGAACAGCGGCGCCACGAAGGCCATCGCGCAGCGCAGTACGAGGAGCACGGCGACGGGCGTGCCCGGGGCCACCATGGCGGCCGCGCAGAGCGCGCAGACGAGGTCGCACGCGACGAGCACCCGGCGGGCGGGGTGGCGGTCGGCGATCCCGGCGAGCAGAGTGCCGCCGAGGACGTACGGGAGGAACCCGAGGGCGAAGGTCAGCGCGCTCATCAGGGGCGAGCCGGTGGTGCGGTAGACGAGGACGGACAGCGAGATCTCGGCGACGACCACGCCGAACACGGACAGCAGGTGGGCGGCGAAGACGGTCCGGAACTCCCGGACCCGGAACACGGAGCGGTAGCCCGGTGGCGGTGCGGACCGCCCGGGCGCCTGGGTGTCGGCTGGCATGGGCCCAGCGTCCCGGGCCCGGGGCCGGCGCCCCAGAGATTCGGCTGTGGCCGAATGTTGAGGCAGAGTCCTTACGTCGGCGGCAGTCTCGGAGAAGGGGAGGGAGCGCCGGGATGGGGTTGCACCACCACTTCGGGCACGAGGACCTGCTGCGGTGCCGGTTCGCGCTGTCGCCCGCGTGGGAGACGCAGGAGGCGGTCCGCACCCTGAACCGCCCGGACCGGCAGGGCTACCATCTGCCCTGGCTGCGGCGGATCCGCGCCGCCGCCGACGGGCTGGACCTGCGGCCGCTGTGGCTGCTGATGCCGCACCGCGGGCACAGTGCGGACTTCATCGGCCCACCGCCGAGCGGACCCGGGGTCTCCTTCGAGGAGGAGATCGCGCTGATCCGCGGCGCGGATCCGGCCACGGCGCGCGAGGACATCCGCAAGTCGCTGGCGTGTACGCCCGGCGCCCTCGACAGCGACCTGGGCCGGGCCCTGCTGGCCGATCCGGCCCGGGCCGTACGCGATCTGGCCGACCTGCTGGAGCGGGCCTGGAGCGTGCTGATCGAGCCGCACTGGCCACGGCTGCGGGCCCTGCTGGAGGCGGACATCCTCTTCCACTCGCGCCGCCTCGCCGCCGGCGGTCTCCAGTCGCTCTTCGACGGGCTGCATCCGAGCCTCGCCTGGGACGCCGCCTCGCTCACCCTGACGATCGAGCGGCCCACCAGTCACCACGAGCGCGTCCTGGGCGGCCAGGGGCTGCTCCTGATGCCGAGCGCCTTCATCTGGCCGGGTATCGCGGGCGGCTTCGACCCGCCCTGGCAGCCCACCATCGTCTACCCGGCCCGCGGTATCGGCGCCCTGTGGACCCCGGCCCAGGAGAACACCCCGGACGCGCTGGCCCGGCTGCTGGGCCGGGCCCGGGCCGAGGTGCTGTGCGCGCTGGAGGAACCGGCCTCCACCACGGCGCTGGCCCACCGGCTCGGTCTGGCCCCGTCCACGGTCTCGGCCCACCTGGGGGTCCTGCAGGCGGCGGGGCTGCTCATGTCCGCCCGCCACGGACACCAGGTCCGCTACGAGCGCACCCCGCTGGCGATCGCGCTCACCACGGGCGACCCCGCCCCCTGAGCCCCGCCCCCTGAACCCGGCCCGCTGAGCCCGGCCCGCTCGGCCTGTCCCGCTCGGCCCCGCCGCCCGGTGTCGCACAGCCATGCCAACTGCCCGACATGTCAACATATCCCGGTATCTCGCTCCGCTGCCCGACCCTTCGTCCCGAGGAAGCCGGATGCCCCCCGCCGCTCGCAGGCCGCGTTTTCGCACCACCGCCCCCGTCCTCGGCCTCCTCGCGCTCCTCGCCGCGGCCCCCGCCTGCGGCGGCGAGCCCGCGCCCGAGCCGGGGACCCCCGCCGCCACCCCCGCGGCGCCCTCCCCCATCGTCGCCGCCGAGGAGTCCCCGTTCTGGGTGGACCCGCAGAGCGACGCCGCCCGGCAGGTGGCCGCCTGGGAGGCGGCGGGCCGCAACAGCGACGCCCAGGTGCTGCGCAGGATCGCGGACCGCCCGCTCACCCTGTGGGGACCGGGCGACGACCCCGGCCCGGAGATCCGCCGGGCCAGGGCGGGAGCCCGGGCCACCGGGCGGACCCTGCTGCTCGCCGCGTACAACATCCCCTACCGGGACTGCGGCCAGCACTCGGCCGGCGGCGCCCCGGACGCCCGGGCCTACCGCAGCTGGATCGGCGCCTTCGCCGACAACATCGAGGACACCAAGGCCGTCGTCGTCCTGGAGCCGGACGCCATCGCGCACATCATCGACGGCTGCACCCGGCCCGAGCACCACGCCGAGCGCTACCGGCTGCTCTCCGAGGCCGTCGACCGGCTGAAGAAGAACCGCAACACCAAGGTCTATCTGGACGCCGGCAACCCGGCCTGGATCCCCAACCCGATGGACCTGGTCGACCCCCTGTTCAAGGCGGGCCTGGACCGCGCCGACGGCTTCGCCCTCAACGTCTCCAACTTCCAGCCCGACGCGGCCGCCCGGGCCTACGGCGCCAGGATCTCCAAGGGCACCAGCGGCAAGCACTTCGTCATCGACACCAGCCGCAACGGCGACGGACCGCTGCCCGGCAACCGCGCCCAGGCCTGGTGCAATCCGCCGGGCCGCGCCCTCGGGGCACCGCCGACCGACCGGACGGGCGACCCGCTCGTCGACGCGTACCTCTGGGTCAAGCGGCCCGGCGAGTCCGACGGGACCTGCCGCGGCGGCCCGTCGGCCGGCACCTGGTGGCCGGACTACGCCCTGGGGCTGGCCCGCCGCGCCAGGGAATGACCGGGAACCGGGAACCCCTACGGCGCCGCCGGCCGCGGGGCCTTGACCTGGAGCCACTTCGCCACCGAGGGCGTCCCGTCGGCGTCGGTCACGAACAGCATGTACCAGCCCGGCGGCACCAGCGTCGGGTCCTGCGGCACCTCGACCGTGACCGAGTCGTCCGTCCGGGTCAGCCCGAGCTCGATCGAGCGCTGCTCCACGTCCGTGGTGTGCGTGACCGCGCTCGGCCGCATCAGGCGGGCCCGCTCGATCCGCTCCGGGTGCGCGGCCGCGAAGGTGGCCCGCCCGTCCGCGCCGGGCTCCTCGGGCCCTTCGCCCAGGACGGGCCGCCGGGCCGGGTCCCGGTAGAGGTACGGGGGCGAGTACACCTCCAGCCGGTGCTCGAACTTGCCGAGCCTGGTGTTGTCCTTGTCGGCGAAGAGCGGGTCCGAGCCGAAGGTCGCCACCCGCCCGTCGGGCAGCAGCAGCGCCTCGGAGTGGTAGTTGCGGCCCACGGCCGGATCGGCGGCGGCCGCGAAGGAGTCGGTGCGCGGGTAGTAGAACTGCGCCTTGTGGATGTCGCTGGCGCTGCGGCCGCGGTAGTCGGCGGAGCCGCCCGTGGTGAAGACCGAGTCGTCCGGCAGCAGCACGCTGCTCAGGTAGCGGGTGGCGCGCGGCAGCCGCGCCGAGGACCGGAAGACCGGGTTCTCCTCCTTCAGGTCCACGATCGCGGTCCGGCTGGACGAGAACCTGGACTCGCCGACCCCGCCGCCGCCGAGGACCATCACCCGCTGGTCCTGGGCGGGCGGCAGCAGGAGCGAGGAGGAGGTCTCCAGCCGGTCCGGCTCGGCGAGCCCGCCCACCTTCTTGAACTCGTTGGTCGCCAGGTCCCACACACCCGGCTCACGCCCCTTGGTCTTCGGGCCGTAGCCCGCGTTGGAGCCGGTGTAGAGGAGTTTGCCGCCCTGCACGAGGAAGAGCGCGGGATAGGTCGGGAAGTAGTGGAAGGGGGCCTTCGACCACTTCTTCGTCCGCGGGTCGTAGTACTCGTTGTCCCCGGGCACCACGTCGCCCACGTCGTTGAGCCCGGAGACCGCGAGCACCCGCCCGTCCTGCAGGGTCACGAGCGTCGGGTACCAGCGGGCGTCGCTCATCGGGTCGACGCGCAGGTACTTCTCCGCCACCGGGTCGAACTCGTACGCCGACTTGATGCCCTGGAAGTCCTGTTTGTCGGCGCTCAGCCGCTCCGCGAGCCCGTAGACGTTGTCGGCGTCCTTGCCGGTCAGCCCGATCACCTCGTACTGCGCGGCTTCCGTCGTCAGCCCCTCGGCGCCGGGCTTCACCGCCTCCACGAAGACCCGCGACTCGGCGGCGACCACGGTGGTCCGCCACGGCATGACCTGCCCGCCGCGCCCGTAGGTGATCTCGAACTTCTTCCTGGCCTTCGGCACGACCACGTCGAACTTCGCCTCGTACTCCACCCCGGACGGAGAGCGGAACCGGGTGCCCTTGCGCAGCTTGACGGCCTTGTCGGGGTTCTCGTTCTTGACCCGCATCCGGCCGCCGGCCCGGGTGACCTTCCCGTGGAGGACCTCGTAGCGGGCGGTGCCTCCCGCCACCAGCAGCCGCCCGTCGGGCAGCTGGCTGTGCCCGGCGCAGAAGAAGTCCTCCGGTGTCGGGATCTTCTTGAAGCTGTCGTCCTCCGGGTCCCACAGGACGGTCTCGAAGGTGCCCTTGTCGAAGTTCTTCTGGTTGTTGCCGCTGCCGGCGATGAGCAGCACCTTGCCCGTGTGCAGCAGGGCCGCGTGCATGGCGTTGATGCGGTACTCCTCGGGGAGCCCGACGAGGCCCCACGACCCGTACTGGATCCGGTAGCTGGTCTGCCCGATCTTGTACGCGTGGTACTTGTCCTCGGCGAAGGAGATCGCGGCGGGCGCGTTGAGCGCGACCAGCACCAGCACGGCGGCGGCGCCCAGGGCGGTCTTCTTGAACTTCTTCGACGGCTGGTAGTCCATGCTCAGCTCCCCCCTCCTGTGGCCCGGACGTACGCCGGCTCCTCGCCCGGCTCGGAGCCTCCGTCCGCCCCGCCCCCGGATCCCGGCCGGCGACGCGTCACGCACCACACGCCGACCGGGGCGAGCGCGATGGCCAGTGCCAGCACCGCCCAGACGCGCATGGCGACGTGGGTGTGGTCGAAGCGGACGGAGGCCAGCAGCGAGACGATCAGGACTGCGGCCCAGAAGAGGTGGGTGCGGAAGGTCATCAGCCGGTCGGGGCTGGCGTCACCGCCCTTGGGGGTGACGACGAAACGGCCCTCGGTGCGCAGCACCGCCGAGCCGAGTGACCTGAGGTAGACGGGCGCGCAGACCGCGGACAGGGCCATGCCCGCCACTCCGCCGGATCCGGCCGGTTCGTGGGGCGAGACGTTGTGGCGGCGGTTCCACAGGTAGAGGCCCACTTGGAGGGCGGCCGCGTCGGCGTAGAGCATCAGCCAGACCTTGGAGGAGACCTGGGTGCCGGAGGCGCCGAACCACAGGAAGAGGGCGCAGCTGAGGACGCCGAGCAGCCAGTTCACGGCGGTCATCGGGTAGTAGACGAGCATGAGCGTGTAGTTGAGCCGGCGCCCGGCGGGCATCGTGAAGAGGCTCTTGCGGTACTGCTTGAACAGGGTCTCGTAGGTGCCCCGCGACCAGCGCAGCTGCTGGGTGAAGAGGTCGGTCCAGGAGGCGGGGCCCTCACCGACGGCCAGCACGTCGGGGGTGTAGACGGACCGCCAGAACCGTCCTGTGGCCGGGTTCCTGCGGCGGTGGAGCTCGAAGCCGGTGGCCATGTCCTCGGTGATGGAGTCGTAGAGTCCGCCGATCTGCCGCAGGGCGCTGATCCGTACGGTGTTGTTGGTGCCGACGAACATGGGGGCGCCGTACCGGTTGCCGGCGCGCTGGATCAGGGCGTGGAAGAGGTACTGCTGGGACTCGGCGGCCTTGGTGACGGCCTCGGTGTAGTTGCCGTAGACCTGCGGGCCGACGACGAAGGCGACGTCGGGGTCGCGGAAGAATCCGAGCATCCGCTCCAGGTAGTTCGCGAGCGGGACGTGGTCGGTGTCGACGGAGGCGAAGAACTCGTAGTCGTCGCCGTGGCGCACCAGCCAGGAGTTGTAGTTGCCGTGCTTGGTCTTCGCCCGGTGGGCGCCCTTCGCCGTGTTCCACTCGGGCACTCCCTTGCGGGTGAAGTGCCGTACCCCGAGCTTCGCGCACAGGGCCCGGGCCTCGGGGTCGTCGCCCTCGTCCAGCAGCCATACGTCCAGCGGCCCGTCGTGGCGGACGCGGCGCGCTCCCTGGAGGGTGGCCCGCACCATGGCGAGGGGCTCCTTGCCGGGGACGTAGGTCGTCAGGAACGCGACGCGGGTGCCGGGCTCGGCCGGTACGGGGACGGGGTCGCGGGCGACCATCGTGGCGTGGGCGATCGACACCACGTTGACCAGCATGAACAGCATGATCAGCGCGATGGAGCAGAGCATCATGGCATCGCAGACGATCAGCCAGCGGGCGGCACCCTCCCGGACGGTCCAGTGGGTGGGCCAGACCAGGTAGAGCAGCAGTCCGGCCGCGGCCACCGGGGCGAGCGTCATGAGGGCGATCGCCCGTATTCGGGTGCGGACCTCCTCGCGCGAGAGCAGGGAGCGGTACTCCACCCGGTGGACGCCGTCGGGGCCGGTGGCCGGCTGCGCGAACGGACCGGCGAGGCGGCTGTGCGTCTCGTAGTCGAAGCCTTCCGGCGCCACGGTCCCTCCCGGTGCTCGATCCCGAGGCCTGTACACACACGAAAGGTGACGAAGTCGGTCGTGTCGAACGGGGATCGGCCGACCGGGCGGTCCTTCCTCAGGTCCGGGGCCACAGGGCCGTACGGGTGACGCGCGCGGCCGGTGCGGGCGGCGCGGCCCGGGACGGCCCAGGTCAGCGGGTGCCGCGCCGCAGGCCGTGCCGCACCACGCGCTGGCTGAGGGAGCCGAGACCTTCCAGCACGGTGGCCAGCCCGGCGAGCTGTTCCAGCGCGGCGAGCGCGCTGCCGGCACCCTGCGGGTCGACCCCTTCGTACAGCTCGATGCCGATGAAGGAGGCGGCCGTGGCCCGGGCCAGCCCGGCCGGGTCGGCGTACCCGTCCAGCGGGGTCGCCGCCAGCAGCCGGGTGAGGGCCTTCTCCAGCTCGTCGATCCACAGCCCGAGCCCGTCGGCGGTGGCGGCGGCCAGGACGGGCGAGGTCTGTCCGGCGGCCAGCAGCTGCCCGAGCAGGGCGACGTTCCCGGCGGCCCGCTCCTCCTCGTGCATGGAGCGGGCGAACTCCAGCAGTTCGGCGAGGCTGCCCAGGGCGGCGAGCCGGTCGCGGTAGCGGGCCACCCGCTGCTCGGCGCCGTACCGGCAGGCCGCGGCGAGCAGCTCGTCCACGGAGCCGAAGTGGTAGAAGATCAGGCCCTGGCCCACCCCGGCGGTGGCCGCGACGGCGCGGGCGGAGGCCTTGGCGATGCCCTGCTCGGCCAGGGTGCGCAGGGCCCCTTCGAGCAGCTTCTCCTTGGTGGCGGCGCTCATGCCCGGACCTCCTCGCGGACCGGCCGCAGGTCGCCGCAGAGCCCGCTCGCCCACCGGTCGCGGGCGTCGACGTACTGCGCGGTGAAGGAGCCCTCGTAGCCGAAGAGCGGTCCGAAGCGGCGGTTGACCACCCGTACCCGGATCCGGAACCGGCCGGTGGTCTCGTCGAAGGATTCGCGGACCTCGGCGTCGCCGCCGATCAGATCGGGGACGCGGACGTCGAGGGGGCCCTCGCGGAAGCGGTGTTCACCGGAGCGGATGAGCAGCGAGCCGTCGGGCTCGGCGCTCATGTGGAGGTCGCTGGCGAGGTGCTGGTGGGTGCCCAGGTAGTCGAGGACGCAGTCGCGCTCGGGGCTGTGGACCATCGTGGCGTCGAAGCGGTGGGCTCCGCCGGGCAGCTGGAAGGTCCGTACGAAGGTGACGGTCTCGCGCCCGAAGGAGTCGAGGTAGGGGAGGTTCTCGATGACGAAGGGGACGTCGCGCCCCTCGCGCGGCACCAGGATGTTCCGCATGCCGCCGATCCGGAGGAAGGGTTTCACATAGCCGGGGCCGTGCCAGATCCGCTCCATGGTGCCGCGGCCGATGCAGCCCTCGCCGCTCGCGAGCCCCACCGAGAAGCGGCGCTGGATCTGCGGGTGCAGACGGTCGAACCCGGCGCCCATGTGGGCCCGGAAGATGGAGGTCATGACGGCTCCAGGGTGCTGAGCAGGCGGGGCGCGGAGGCGGGGGTGCGGCCGGGCGGGGTACGCAGGCAGCGGCGGGCGGCCGGGGTTCCGGGCAGCGGTGGCAGCAGCAGGGCGGCGGCCAGGACGAACAGGGCGGCCGGCAGCGGCACGTACACGAGGGCGGCCACGGAGAGCAGTACGCGCAGGGCGCTCTCGCCGATCGCGCGGGCGAGGGCGAGGCCCGGGGCGGTCCCGCGTTCGCACCACAGCCGCAGCCGGTCGAAGGACCAGGCGGTGGCCCAGCCCATGAGCGGGCGGAACACCAGCCGGTCGGCGAGGGCGCCGAAGCGGCCCCAGCGCGGGCGGTAGTCGTAGCCGGTGAGGAAGCGGATCCCGTCGGGGCCGGGGACGTAGCGCCAGTACCCGCTGCCCTCGGCGAGCAAGGAGAGCGGGTGCTCCGAGGCGAACCGCAGGGCGGAGACCCGGGTGCCGTCGGCCCGGTGGCGTTCCCCGGCGGAGATCCCGGTCCCGTCGACGCAGAGGAACGGCAGCACGCGGGTCGCGTACCGGAACCGCTGGGGTTCGCCCTCGGCGCGCGGGAGGTAGCCGATGGAGGTGAACCGCAGGTCCCACCGCTGGTGCTGCGCCGGGTCCTGACTGCGCTCCCAGAGCTCGTCCATGCCGACCCGGATCCCGGTCTCGACGTACAGGCCCATCCCCACCCCCCGTTTCACGAATTGAGCGATCGCTCAACCGGCACCTTAGGGAAAGTTGAGCGATCGCTCAACACCATGTCCGCCCGGTGCCCGGGGCATGCGAAAGCGCCCGCGGCCTGCAGGCGGGGGCGCTTTCGGAAATACCGGTGGAAGTGGGGCCGGTGAGGGCGGCTCAGCCCACCCCCTTAAGCCAGGTGCCGCTCCACCGTCTCGACCTTGGAGGTGATCCCGTCGTGGACCCCGGGGCGGATGTCGGCCTTCAGGATGAAGGAGACGCGTGGCGCCCGCTCCTCGACGGCCGCCACCGCGCGCCGGACGACGTCCATGACCTGGTCCCACTCCCCTTCCACGGTCGTGAACATCGCATCGGTGCGGTTCGGCAGCCCGGACTCGCGGACCACCCGGACCGCGTCGGCGACGTACTCGCCGACCTCTTCACCGACCCCCAGCGGGGTCACCGAGAACGCGACGATCATGCCTGGGCCGCCTCGCGCGCGACGCGGGCCGCCATCACACTGTCCGCCTCTTCCCGCTTGAGCAGCTTGTCGCCGTAGAGGCCGCCCAGGGGCACCACGGAGAGGACGAAGAAGAACAGGACCTTCTTGAAAGGCCACTTCGCCTTGTACCAGACGTCCAGCAGCAGCACCCCGTAGATCATGAACAGGATCGCGTGCAGAAAGCCCAGCGGCATCAGCAGGTAGTCGATGTCCGAGACCCGACTCAGCAGCGAACCGAAGATCAGCAGGGCCGGGAACGACAGCGCCTCCGGAACGGAGACGAGGCGCAGTCGGTGCAGTGCGGAGGCGGTCTTGATGTCCACGTGGAACCTTCGGGGTGGAGGCCAGGGTCCCTCCCAGTGTCTCAGCCGCTTTACGGGATCTTGACCCGGCCCCTCCCCCGCCGCGGCCTCCGCGGGCGGGCCGGGACGCCCGCCCGGTCGCACCGATATCTCCCGGGTGTGGCATATATCAGCCACGGGGCCCTGTTCGGGGTCGCCCGCTGCCGATAACGTCTCCCCGTGGCTCAGTTCCGACTCCAAGGCAGCAAGGTGCTGGCCGTCGACCTGACCGGGGATGCCGTGAAAGCGAAGAACGGCTCCATGGTCGCGTACGACGGGCAGATGGCCTTCAAGAAGATGACCGGCGGCGGCGAAGGCCTCCGCGGCATGGTGACCCGCCGGCTGACCGGCGAACAGATGACAGTGATGGAAGTGCAGGGGCACGGCACCTGCTTCTTCGCCGACCGCGCGAGCGAGATCAACCTGGTCAACCTGCGCGGTGAGAAGCTCTACGTCGAGTCCAGCAACCTGCTGTGCACCGACGCCGGTCTGCGCACCGGCACCACCTTCACCGGCCTGCGCGGCGCGACGACGGGCAACGGCCTGTTCACCACGACCGTCGAGGGCTCGGGCCAGGCCGCGATCATGTCCGACGGCCCGGCCGTGGTGCTGCGCGTGAGCGCCCAGTACCCGCTGTCCGTCGACCCCGGCGCGTACATCGCGCACACGGGCAACCTCCAGCAGTCCTTCCAGTCCGGTGTGAACTTCCGCACACTCATCGGCGAGGGCTCCGGCGAGGCGTTCCAGATCCGCTTCGAGGGCGAGGGCCTGGTCTACGTGCAGCCCAGCGAGCGCAACACCGTCGGGGGCGACATCTGATGCCGTTCCGCGAGATCAACTCGAAGATGGTCGAGGCCCAGGTGATCCCGGGTCAGAAGATGTACAGCCAGCGCGGCGCCATGCTCGCGTACCGCGGTGAGGTCTCCTTCACCCCGAGCCTGACCGGCGGTCAGGGCGGAGTCATGGGCATGATCGGGCGCCGGGTGGCGAACGAGCAGACCCCGCTGATGGCGGTCGAGGGCAGCGGCACCGTGATGTTCGGCCACGGCGGCCACCACATCCAGGTCATCAACCTGACCGGCGAGACCCTCTACGTCGAGGCCGACCGGCTGCTCGCCTTCGACGGCACCCTCCAGCAGGGCACGATGTTCATGGGCTCCCAGGGCGGGGTCATGGGCATGGTCCGCGGTCAGGTGACCGGCCAGGGCCTCTTCACCACCACCCTCAAGGGCCACGGCTCCGTCGCCGTGATGGCCCACGGCGGGGTCATCGAGCTGCCGATCACCCCGCAGCGCCCGGTCCACGTGGACCCGCAGGCGTACGTCGCCCACCACGGTGACGTGCGCAACAAGCTCTCCACCGCGCTCGGCTGGCGGGACATGGTGGGGCGCGGCTCGGGCGAGGCGTTCCAGCTGGAGCTGTCCGGCCAGGGCGCGGTGTACGTACAGGCCTCCGAGGAGAAGCTGTGAACTTTGGCCCTGTGACCGGCGGACCGGGCGGCCCGACGGTCTTCGACCCGTACACGCTGCCCTCCGACGACAACGTGAACGCGTACACCTTCTGCGTGGAGCTCAAGGGGAGCCAGTGGTTCCTGCAGAAGGGCAAGATGATCTCGTACTACGGGCACATCGAGTTCAACGGGATCGGCAACGGCCGCTTCGACCGCCTGCTGCGCAGCAGCTTCCACTCGCCGCTGCACGCCAGTGACTGGGTGGTCGCCGAGGGCTCGGGCAAGATGCTGCTGGCCGACCGGGCCTTCGACGTGAACTCGTACGACCTGGACAAGGGCAACCTGACGATCCGGTCCGGCAATCTGCTCGCGTACCAGCCCTCGCTCGCCCTGAAGCAGTCGATCGTCCCGGGTTTCCTGACGCTGATCGGAACCGGGAAGTTCGTGGCGGCGTCCAACGGACCGGTGGTGTTCATGGAGCCGCCGCTGCGCGTGGACCCGCAGGCGCTGGTGGGCTGGGCGGACTGCCCCTCGCCGTGCCACCACTACGACCACGGTTACATGACGGGCGTGATGGGCGGACTGCGTTCGCTGACCGGCATCGGCGGCAGCTCGGGCGAGGAGCACCAGTTCGAGTTCGTCGGTGCGGGGACGGTGCTGCTCCAGTCGTCGGAGATGCTGATGGCGGAGCAGGCGATCGGCGCGGTCGGCGCCGGGGCGGCCACGGGCAACGCGCAGGGCGTCCCGGGGGCCGGTCAGGGTCCGATGGGGCAGCTGGGCGTGCCGCGGATGCCGGGACAGCTGGGTGATCTCCAGCGCCGCCTCGGACTGTGATCAGCCTGACCTGAGATTTTTCGTACGCAATTCAACTTTTTAGGTAGAGTTCATTCATGGAGACCATGGAGACCGAGACGGCCACGCGCTGGCTGACCGACGCCGAGCAGTGCGCCTGGCGCACCCACCTGGACGTCAGCAGGCTGCTGATGCACCAGCTGGAAAAGGATCTCCAGCCCTTCGGACTCACCAACAACGACTACGAGATCCTCGTGAACCTCTCGGAGTCGCAGGACCACCGGATGCGGATGAGCGATCTCGCGACCGCCACGCTGCAGTCCAAGAGCCGGCTGTCTCACCAGATCACCCGCATGGAGACGGCCGGCCTGGTCCGCCGGGTGAACTGCGAGTCCGACCGCCGCGGCCTGTACGCGGTGCTCACGGACGAGGGCATGGAGACCATGCGACGCGTCGCCCCGCACCACGTGGCGTCCGTCCGCCAGCACTTCATCGACCTGCTGCCGCCGGAGGCCCTGGCGGCGCTGCGCGCCTCGCTGACCCCGGTCGCGGAGCACCTGCGCGACAACCGCGGCAAGGTCTGAGGCCGGGGCCGTCCGGGCAGCGCGGGCCTTACGGGCTCGTCGCGCCCCGGACGGCCACCGGCCCGACAATGGCTGGGAACGCTCGCTGCCGGCCGTGTGTCCGTCGGGCCGGCCTGAGGAGGTCCAGCCCATGAAGCGCAACGTGTTCGTCTCAGCCGCCGCGTCCGTGGCCCTGCTGGTCGCAGGCCCCGTGGCGACCGCCTCCGCGGTGTCCGCCGACCTGGCGGGAACCGCCCCCGTGGCCGCCGCCCGGGCCGACGTCACGGCTGAGCAGGCCCTCGCGGCCGCTCTGAAGGACTACCCGGGTGTGGTCGAGTCCCTCGACCGGGACGGCACCGTCTGGCACGTGGACGTGATCACCAAGGACGGCAAGGGCCACGCCGAGCTGGAGGTCGACGCCTCCACGGGCAAGGTCTCCCGGGAGAGCGTGGACACCGACGAGAACCCGGGCGAGCACAAGAAGCTGCTGGCGGCCAAGATCACCGCGGCACAGGCCGCCAAGGCCGCCGTGGCCGCCCACCCGGGCACGGCGTGGACCGTCGAATGGGACACCGACGACGACAACGGCCAGGCCCCGTACTGGCACGTCCAGGTCAAGGGCTCCGACGGCAAGACGTGGGACGCCTCCGTGGACCCCACGACCGGCAAGGTCACCGCACAGACCGACTCCGACTCCGACTCGGACTCCGACTCGGACCAGAACTCCTGACGCACCCGGCCGGGCCCGGGCAGCGGCGCCGCACACGCCCTGCCGGGGCCCGGCCCGGGTCTACGCCTCCGTCAGCGTCGTCAGCAGCGCGTCCGCCGCCGCGTACGGGTCCAGCTCGCCCACGGCCACCCTGGCGGCCAGCGCGTCGAGGTGCGCGTCGCCGTGCACGTCCGCCATCCGCGCCCGCAGCGCCGTCACGGCGATCGTCTCGACCTCCCGGGCCGCCCGGGCCGCCCGGCGCTGCGCCAGCACGCCGCGCTCGTCCATCCACGCCCGGTGCTTCTCCAGCGCCTCGACCAGCTCGTCGATGCCCTGGCCGCGGGCCGCGACCGTCTTCACGATCGGCGGCCGCCAGTCGTCCCGGCCCCGGGCCTCGCCCAGGCCCAGCATGTGGTTCAGCTCCCGGGCGGTGGCGTCCGCGCCGTCCCGGTCCGCCTTGTTGACCACGTAGACGTCGCCGATCTCCAGGATGCCCGCCTTGGCGGCCTGGATCCCGTCCCCCATCCCGGGGGCCAGCAGCACCACCGAGGTGTCGGCCTGGGAGGCGATCTCCACCTCCGACTGCCCGACCCCGACCGTCTCGACCAGGATCACCTCGCAGCCGGCCGCGTCCAGCACCCGGATCGCCTGCGGGGCGGCCCAGGCGAGCCCGCCCAAGTGGCCGCGCGTGGCCATGGAGCGGATGTAGACCCCCGGGTCCGAGGCGTGGTCCGACATCCGCACCCGGTCACCGAGCAGAGCCCCGCCCGAGAAGGGCGAGGACGGGTCGACGGCGAGGACGCCGACCCGCTTGCCGGCCTTGCGGTACGCGGACACGAGCGCCGAGGTCGAGGTCGACTTGCCGACGCCGGGCGATCCCGTCAGCCCCACCACGTACGCCCCGCCCGTCAGCGGGGCCAGCGCGGCCATCACCTCGCGCAGCTGCGGGGACGCCCCCTCGACCAGCGAGATCAGCCGGGCCACCGCTCTCGGCCGGCCCTCACGGGCCTGGGCCACCAGCTGGGGGACGTCCACCGCCGTCATCTGTGCTGCGCTCCTCGGTTCTCGTACGGGATGCCTGCGGGCCGCCGGGCCCGGGGAAGGGGGGCCGCCGGCCCCCGCGTCGGGGCCCGGCGGCCTGGCGCCGCCTACTTGGCGACGCGGACGATCAGCGCGTCGCCCTGGCCGCCGCCGCCGCACAGCGCGGCCGCGCCGACGCCGCCGCCACGGCGCTTCAGCTCCAGCGCGAGGTGCAGCACCACGCGGGCTCCGGACATGCCGATCGGGTGCCCCAGGGCAATGGCGCCGCCGTTGACGTTCACCTTTTCCGGGGTCACGCCGAGGTCCTTCATTGACTGCACGGCGACCGCCGCGAAGGCCTCGTTGATCTCGATGAGGTCCAGGTCGGAGACCTGCAGGCCCTCCTTCTTCAGGGCGTGCAGGATCGCGTTCGACGGCTGCGACTGGAGGGAATTGTCCGGACCGGCCACGTTGCCGTGGGCGCCGATCTCGGCGATCCACTCCAGGCCGAGCTCCTCCGCCTTCGCCTTGCTCATCACGACCACGGCGGCGGCGCCGTCGCTGATCTGGGAGGAGGTGCCGGCGGTGATCGTGCCGTCCTTGGCGAAGGCCGGACGCAGCTTGCCGAGGGACTCCACCGTGGTCTCGGGGCGGATGCCCTCGTCGGTCGAGAAGATCACCGGGTCGCCCTTGCGCTGCGGGATCTCCACGGGCACGATCTCGGCCTCGAAGACGCCGTTCTTCTGCGCGGCCGCGGCCCGCTGGTGCGAGGAGGCGGCGAACTCGTCCTGCGGGGCGCGCTCGATGCCCAGGCGGGTGTTGTGCTTCTCGGTGGACTCGCCCATCGCGATGTTCTCGAAGGCGTCGGTGAGGCCGTCGTAGGCCATCGCGTCCAGCATCTCGACGGCGCCGTACTTGAAGCCCTCGCGCGACTTGGACAGCAGGTGCGGGGCGTTGGTCATGGACTCCTGGCCACCCGCGACCACGATGTCGAACTCCCCGGCGCGGATCAGCTGGTCGGCCAGCGCGATCGCGTCCAGGCCCGAGAGGCACACCTTGTTGATCGTGAGCGCGGGCACGTTCATCGGGATGCCGGCCTTGACCGCGGCCTGGCGGGCGGGGATCTGGCCCGCACCGGCCTGCAGCACCTGGCCCATGATCACGTACTGCACCTGGTCGCCGGAGATCCCGGCCCGGTCCAGCGCGGACTTGATGGCGAAGCCGCCGAGGTCGGCACCCGAGAAGGACTTCAGCGAGCCGAGCAGGCGCCCCATGGGCGTGCGGGCCCCGGCGACGATCACAGAAGTGGTGTTGTTCGATCCGGACATGAGGCACAGCCCCTTGGATGAGGAGTGAACGAGGGTTTACGTGAATGTACTGGGCGGTACCGCAGCGGTCACCGGGCTGCCGGTGTGATCGCGCGCACGTTGCGTGACGGCCCCTTCGGCGGTGCACTGTCACCATGCTGACAAGAATCGACCACATCGGGATCGCCTGCTTCGACCTGGACAAGACTGTCGAGTTCTACCGTGCCACGTACGGCTTCGAGGTGTTCCACTCCGAGGTCAACGAGGAGCAGGGTGTCCGAGAGGCCATGCTGAAGATCAACGAGACGTCCGACGGCGGCGCCTCGTACCTCCAGCTCCTGGAGCCCACCCGCGAGGACTCCGCCGTCGGCAAATGGCTGGCCAAGAACGGCGAGGGCGTCCACCACATCGCCTTCGGCACCGAGGACGTCCAGGGGGACTCCGAGGCCATCCGCGGCAAGGGCGTCCGCGTCCTCTACGACGAGCCCCGCACCGGCTCCATGGGCTCCTCCATCACCTTCCTGCACCCCAAGGACTGCCACGGCGTTCTCACCGAACTGGTCACCTCGAACCCCGAGCACTGACGGACCACTGATGGCCCGATTCCCCGGCCGGTAGAGTGGCCATGGCTCGGCCGGGGTTCGGCGCGGAAACGGGGTCGGGGCCTGTGACCCCTGCCCGTATCTGACACCATTCCCCCGGGGGCGTCGTTCAGCGGGCGAGCGATGCTCATTGGGAGTGAGCTTGCGACCAGGGGACGGATGGGACCGCGCTGTGCGGGGCTACGAAAGCCAGGAGAGCCATCAGGCCGAAGCCGACCACCTCTCGCGCTTCGAAGCCGAGATGGAGCGGCTGAAGAAGGAGCGCGGGAAGGCCGTCCAGCACGCCGAGGACCTGGGATACCAGGTCGAGGTGCTGCGCGCCAAGCTGCACGAGGTACGGCGCGCTCTGGCGTCCCGCCCCGCCTACGACGGTGCGGACATGGGATACCAGGCGGAGCAGCTGCTCCGCAATGCCCAGATCCAGGCCGACCAGATGCGCTCGGACGCCGAGCGCGAGCTTCGTGACGCCCGGGCCCAGACCCAGCGCATCCTCCAGGAGCACGCCGAGCACCAGGCGCGCCTGCAGGCCGAGCTGCACGCCGAGGCCGTCAACCGCCGCCAGCGCTTGGACCAGGAGCTGGGCGAGCGGCGCCAGACCGTCGAGGCCCACGTCAACGAGAACGTGGCCTGGGCCGAACAGTTGCGCGCCCGTACGGAGGCCCAGGCGCGCCGCCTCATGGAGGAGTCCCGCGCCGAGGCCGAACAGTCCCTGAACGCCGCCCGCGCCGAAGCCGCCCGGGTCGCCGAGGAGACCCGGCGCCGCATGGCCACGGACGCGGAGACCGCCCGCGCGGAGGCCGAGGCCACCCTGCTGCGTGCCCGCAAGGAGGCCGAGCGGCTGCTGACCGCCGCCTCCTCGCAGGCCCAGGAGGCCAGCGAGCACGCGGAGCGGCTGCGCTCCACCACCACCGCCGAGGCCGAGCACACCCGCCAGCAGACCCTGGATCTGGGCCGGATCGCCGAATCCCGCGTGCAGGAAGCCGATTCCGCGCTGCGCGAGGCCCGTGCCGAGGCGGAGAAGCTCCTCGCGGACGCGAAGGAGAGCGCCACCCGGCAGCTGACGTCGGCGGAGTCCGTCAACGAGCAGCGCACCCGCACCGCCAAGGAGCAGGTCGCCCGGCTGGTCGGCGAGGCCACCAAGGAGGCCGAGGTCCTCAAGGCGGAGGCCGAGCAGGTCCTGGCCGATGCCCGCGCGGACGCCGAGCGGCAGCGCACCGAGGCCGGCGAGCAGGCCCGTACGGCCGCGGCCGAGGACATGGCGGCGCAGCTGGCGAAGGCCGCCCGCACCGCCGAGGACGTACTGAACAAGGCCTCGGAGGACGCCCGGGCCACCACCCGGGCCGCGTCCGAGGAGGCCGAGCGGATCCGCCGCGAGGCCGAGACCGAGGCCGACCGGCTGCGCGTGCAGGCGGCGGCCACGGCCGACGAGCTCAAGGGCGCGGCGAAGGACGACACCGAGGAGTACCGGGCTCGCACGGTCGAGCTCCAGTCGGAGGCCCGGCGGCTGCGCGGTGAGGCCGAGCAGCTGCGCGCCGAGGCCGTCGCCGAGGGCGAGCGGATCCGCGGCGAGGCCCGCCGCGAGGCCGTCCAGCAGATCGAGGAGGCGGCCCGGACCGCCGAGGAGCTGCTCGGCAAGGCCAAGGCGGACGCGGACGAGCTGCGCGGCGGCGCGACCGCCGAGAGCGAGCGGGTGCGCGCCGAGGCCGTGGAGCGGGCCGGCACGCTGCGCAAGCAGGCCGAGGAGACCCTGGAGCGGACCCGCGCCGAGGCCGAGCGGCTGCGCGCCGAGGCCGAGGAACAGGCCGAGGGCGTGCGGGCCGAGGCGGACGCGGCGGCCGCCGCCCGGCGCCAGGAGACCGAGCAGGCGCTGGCCGCCAAGCGGGCGGAGGCCGACGAGGAGCTCGTACGGCTGCACACCGAGGCCGAGACCCGGCTGACGACGGCCGAACAGACGCTGCGTGACGCCCGCGGTGCGGCGGAGAACATCCGCCGGGAGACCGCGGAGGAGAACGACCGGCTGCGCGCCGAGTCGGCGGAGCGGATCCGCACCCTGCAGACGCAGGCGGAGTCCGAGGCCGACCAGCTGCGCACCGACGCGGCGCAGGACGCCGGCCGGGTGCGTGCCGAGGCCGAGCAGTCCGCCGTGCGGCTGCGCGGTGAGGCCGAGGCCGAGGCGGAGCGGGTGCGCTCCGAGGCCCAGGAGACCGCGGACCGGCTGCGCGCGGAGGCGAAGGCCGCCGCCGAGCGGGTCGCCGAGGAGGCCGCGGAGGCGCTGGCCGCCGCGCAGGAGGAGGCCGCCCGGCGCCGCAGGGAGTCCGAGGAGACCCTGGCGTCGGCGCGGACCGACGCGGACAACGAGCGGGCCCAGGCCCGCGAGCAGAGCGAGGAACTGCTGGCGCAGGCCCGCAAGCGCTCCGAGGAGGCGCAGGCCGAGGCGGTCTGGCTGACGGAGGAGGCCGAGCGGCGCGCGTCGGAGGTCGTGTCGGCGGCGGAGGCCACCGCCCAGCAGGTACGGGACTCCGTGGCCGGGCTGCACGAGCAGGCCGAGGAGGAGATCGCCGGGCTGCGCAACGCCGCCGAGCACGCGGCGGAGCGTACGAAGACGGAGGCCGGGGAAGAGGCCGGCCGGGTCCGTGCGGACGCCTACGCGGAACGGGAGCGGGCCACCGAGGACGCCAACCGGGTCCGCAGCGAGGCGCGGGCCGAGACGGACGCGGCGAAGGCACTGGCGGAGCGTACGGTCGGCGAGGCCATCGCCGAGGCGGAGCAGCTGCGCAGCGACACCGCCGAGTACGCGCAGCGGGTGCGTACGGAGGCCACGGACGCGCTGGCCGCCTCCGAGCGGGACGCGGCCCGGACCCGGGCCGACGCCCGGGACGACGCGAACCGCATCCGCGGCGAGGCGGCGGAGTCCCTGGAGTCCGCCCGCGCCGAGGGCGCCCGGATCACGGCCGAGGCGACGGCGGAGGCCGAGCGGCTCACCGAGGAGACCCGCGCCGCGAACGCGGCCACCGTCGGCGACGCCGAGGCCGAGGCCGCGCGGATCACCGCCGAGGCGGCCGAGGCCGCCGAGGCCACCCGCACCGAGGCCGCCAACACCCTGGACGAGGCACGGGCCGAGGGCAACCGGCTGCGTACCGAGGCCGCGGAGCAGGTCGACCGGCTCATCTCCGAGGCCGCGGCGGAGGCCGACCGGCTCACCGACGAGACCCGCGCCGCGAACGCGGCCACCGTCGGCGAGGCGACGCTGGAGGCCGAGCGGCTCACCACCGCGGCGACCCGGCTCAAGGCGCAGGCGGCCGAGACGCTGGCGAGCGCCGAGCGCGACGCCGCGCGGATCATGGTCGACTCGCGTGCCGAGGGCGACCGTCTGATCGACGAGACCCGTGTGGCCAACGAGGCCACCGTCGGCAAGGCCGCGGCGGAGGCCGAACGGGTGCGCGCCGAGGCGGCCCGGGTGCTGGACGAGGCCCGCGCGGAGGGCGGCCGGATCATCGGCGAGGCCACCGCGGAGGCGGAGCGGGTCACGGTCGCGGCGAACGAGACCCTGGCGGGCGCCGAGCGCGACGCCGAGCAGACGCTGGACGAGGCGCGCGCCGAGGCGAACCGGCTGCGCAGCGAGGCGGCCGAGCAGGCGGACCGGCTCGTCACCGAGGCCGTCTCCGAGACGGAGAAGCTCACCGAGCAGACCCGCAAGGACAACGAGCGCACGGTCGGCGAGGCGGCCGGCGAGGCCGAGCGGCTGCGCGCGGACGCGTCGGAGGCGCTGTCGTCGGCGCAGGAGCACGCGACCCGCACCCGGTCGGAGGCCGAGCGGGTCAAGGCGCAGGCGGCGGCCGAGGCGGAGCGCATCCGCGGCGAGGCCCGTACCGGGTCCGAGCGGCTGCTGGACGAGGCCCGCGAGGCGGCCAACAAGCGCCGCAGCGAGGCCGCGGAGCAGGTCGACCGGCTCATCACGGAGGCTTCGGCGGAAGCCGAGAAGCTCACGGCCGATGCGCAGAAGCAGGCCCTCGCCGCCACCACGGCGGCCGAGGAGCAGGCCGACGCGATGGTCGACGCTGCCCGCAAGGAGGCCGTGCGGATCACCTCCGAGGCGACCGTCGAGGGCAACTCCCTGGTGGAGAAGGCCCGTACGGACGCGGACGAGCTGCTGGTCGGCGCGCGCACGGATGCTGCTGCCATAAGGGAACGGGCGGAGGAGCTGCGCGGTCGCGTCGAGGGCGAGGTCGAGGAGCTGCACGAGCGGGCCCGCCGGGAGTCGGCCGAACAGATGAAGTCGGCCGGCGAGCGCGTGGACAAGCTGGTGCGCGCGGCTACGGAGCAGAGCGTCGAGGCCGAGGCGAAGGCCAAGGAGCTGGTGTCGGACGCGAGCAGCGAGGCGAGCAAGGTGCGCATCGCGGCGGTCCGCAAGGCGGAGGCGCTCCTCAAGGAGGCCGAGCAGAAGAAGGCGGAGCTGGCCCGGGAGGCCGAGAGCGCCCTGGCTGAGGCCAAGGCGGAGGCCGAACGCCTCGTCGAGGAGGGCCGCCGCGAGCTGGAGGTCCTGGTCCGTCGGAGGCAGGACATTCAGGGGGAGATCTCCCGTGTCCAGGACGTTCTTGAGGCGTTGGAATCATTCGAGGCGCCTTCGGGTGGCGGAAAGCCCACGGTCGGCGGCCAGGGCTCGGGGGGTGCCAAGGCCGGGGTGACTGCGGGATCCACTCGTTCGGGTGGCAAGGCGTCGGAGGGGTAGCCAAATGCTCTGGGGTGTGTGCACCTGATGAAGGTTCAGGCGAACGGGTGACAAGCATTCTGCCGCCTTGCCACTCAAAAGGGGTGTCATTGTCCAGATCAAACGCGGATTGACTCGATGACACGCCGTCTGGGCGCCTAGGATTCCCCTAACACCTCACGTAGCACCTCATCGGTCTCATTCGACAGGAACCCCATGAGCGACACTTCCTCCCCCTTCGGCTTCGAGCTCGTGCGGCGTGGTTACGACCGTGGTCAGGTGGACGACCGCATTACCAAGCTGGTCTCCGACCGCGACAGCGCCCTTGGACGTATCAACTCTCTGGAAAAGCGGATCGAGGAGTTGCACCTCGAGACGCAGAACGCCCAGGCCCAGGTGAACGACGCCGAGCCGTCGTACGCCGGTCTCGGCGCCCGGGTCGAGAAGATCCTGCGGCTGGCCGAGGAGGAGGCGAAGGACCTGCGCGAGGAGGCCCGTCGCGCGGCCGAGCAGCACCGTGAGCTCGCCGAGTCGGCCGCCCAGCAGGTGCGCAACGACGCCGAGTCGTTCGCCGCCGACCGCAAGTCGAAGGCGGAGGACGAGGGCGTCCGCATCGTCGAGAAGGCCAAGGGCGACGCGTCGACCCTGCGCGCCGAGGCGCAGAAGGACGCGGCCTCCAAGCGCGAGGAGGCCGACGCCCTCTTCGAGGAGACCCGTGCCAAGGCCGCCCAGGCCGCCGCGGACTTCGAGACCAACCTGGCCAAGCGCCGTGAGCAGTCCGAGCGCGACCTGGCCTCCCGCCAGGCCAAGGCCGAGAAGCGTCTCGCGGAGATCGAGCACCGCGCCGAGCAGCTGCGCCTGGAGGCCGAGAAGCTGCGTACGGACGCCGAGCGCCGGGCCCGCCAGACCGTGGAGACCGCGCAGCGCCAGGCCGAGGACATCGTGGCCGACGCCAACGCCAAGGCGGACCGCATCCGCAGCGAGTCCGAGCGCGAGCTCGCGGCGCTCACCAACCGCCGCGACTCGATCAACGCGCAGCTGACCAACGTCCGCGAGATGCTGGCGACGCTGACCGGTGCGGCCGTCGCGGCGGCCACCCCGATCGTGGACGACGAGCCCGTCACCCGCGGCGTGCCGGCGCAGCAGAGCCGCTGATTACCGGCGGGTAGCACGCAGCACCCGTCGTGTGCCCGATCGAGGGCCCTATGTCACCCTTTTGAGGTGGCGTAGGGCCCTCGGGCGTTCTAGCGTGGCCGCATGATCGAGCTTGAGGGCCTTACCAAACGATTCGGTACGACGACTGCCGTGGACCACCTCAGCTTCCAGATCCGACCGGGGGTGGTGACCGGCTTCCTGGGCCCCAACGGCGCGGGCAAGTCCACGACCATGCGCATGATGCTCGACCTCGACAACCCGACGAGCGGCACGGTCCGGGTCTACGGGAAGCACTACCGCGACCTGGCGGAGCCGCTGAAGCACGTGGGGGCGCTGCTGGACGCGAAGGCCATGCACGGTGGCCGAAGTGCATACAACAACCTTCTCTGTCTGGCCGAGTCGAACCGCATCCCTCGGCAGCGGGTCGACGAGGTACTGGATCTGGTCGGCCTGACGGCCGTGGCGAAGAAGAAGTCCAAAGGATTTTCGCTCGGAATGAGCCAACGGCTGGGAATCGCCTCTGCATTGCTGGGCGACCCGGAAATCCTGATGTTCGACGAGCCGGTCAACGGCCTGGATCCCGAAGGAATTCTCTGGATCCGCAATCTGATGAAGGGCCTGGCGGCGGAGGGAAGGACGATCTTCGTCTCCTCCCATCTGATGAGCGAAATGGCGCTGACCGCAGACCATTTGGTGGTGATCGGACAGGGAAAGCTGCTGGCAGACCTGCCTATGGCCGATTTCATCCAGCAGAACTCGCGCAGCTACGTCCGGCTGCGCACACCGCAGCAGGAGCGGCTGAAGGACATCCTGCACGAGGCCGGGATCAACGCAGTCAGCGTTCCCGCCACCGGCACCCTGGAGATCGACGGCGTGAGTGCGGAGCAGCTCGGCGAGCTGGCCGCCCAGCACCAGATCGTGCTGCACGAACTCAGCCCGCAACGGGCTTCACTGGAGGAAGCGTTCATGCGCATGACGGCGGACTCCGTCGAGTACCACGCCCACGCACCGGGCATGGCTGCCGACAACCCGGCCCGGCCGGCCGACGTCCCCGCCTGGGGCGCCGGGTTCACCGCGACGCGCAAGGGCGGTGAGTGAGCATGGCCTTCACCGCCGTCCTGCAGTCCGAGTGGACCAAGATCCGCACGGTCGCCTCCACCAGCTGGACGCTGATCGTCTCACTGGTGGTCACCGTCGGCATCAGCGCCGCGATCTGCGCCTTCATCAACGCGAGCTTCCAGGACATGCCCCCGGCCCAGCAGGCCACCTTCGACCCCACCCAGGCGAGCTTCGCCGGGATGACCCTCGGTCAGCTGGCGATGATCGTCTTCGGGGCGCTGGTGGTCGGCACCGAGTACAGCACCGGCATGATCCGCACCTCGCTGGCCGCCGTACCCCGGCGCGAGTACTTCCTGCTCGGCAAGCTCACGGTGGCGACCGCCCTGGCCCTGGTGGTCGGCCTCCTCACCAGCTTCCTCTCCTTCTTCCTCGGTCAGGCGCTGCTCGGCGACCGCAGTATCGGGATCGGTGCGGAGAACGTGCTGCGGGCGGTGGTCGGCGCGGGCCTCTACATGGCCCTGCTCGCCCTGCTCTCGATGGGGGTGACCGCACTGCTGCGCAGTTCGGTCCTGTCCATGTGCCTCATGATCCCCTTCATCCTGGTGCTCCCGGCCATCCTGTCCATCGCCGAGGCGACCCGAAAGGTGGGCATGTACCTGCCCAATCAAGCCGGATCCAAGATCATGCAGGTCGTGCCGAACGGAATGGACTCCCCGGACACCCCGTACGGACCCTGGGGCGGCCTCGGGATCATGACCCTGTGGACGCTCGCAGCCGTCCTCGGGGGCTACCTCGTCCTCAAGAAGAGGGACGCCTGACGGCCGGCCCCCTGCTGAAGTACTACGGGTGATGCCCGGGTCGGTCTCAGGGGCAGCTCAGGGATCCGGCTCGGGACGGAACCGCAGGAACCTCGTTATCCTCTTAACCCTTACGCGGGCGAAAGTCGTCCCGGCCTGGTAAGGGGCAGCAAGATGATCGAGGCAGTCGGCCTGACCAAGCGCTACGGCGCGAAGACCGCCGTCGACCAGCTGTCCTTCCAGGTCAAGCCGGGTCACGTCACCGGATTCCTGGGGCCCAACGGCTCCGGGAAGTCCACCACCATGCGCATGATCGTGGGCCTGGACCGGCCCACATCCGGCCACGTCACGATCAACGGCCGGCCCTTCCGGGAGCTGCCGAACGCCCAGCGGCACGTCGGGGCCCTGCTCGACGCCAAGGCCGTGCACGGCGGCCGCCGGGCCCGCGCCCACCTGCTGTCCATCGCCCAGCTCTCCGGGATCCCGGAGAAGCGGGTGGACGAGGTGCTGGCCGTGGTCGGCCTCCAGGACGCCGCCCGGCAGCGCACGAAGGGCTTCTCGCTCGGCATGGGCCAGCGGCTCGGCATCGCCACGGCCCTGCTCGGCGACCCGCAGGTGCTCCTGTTCGACGAGCCGGTCAACGGTCTCGACCCCGAGGGCATCCTCTGGGTCCGCAATCTCATGCGCCGCCTCGCCTCCGAGGGCCGCACCGTCCTGGTCTCCTCGCACCTGATGAGCGAGATGGCGCTGACCGCCGACCACCTGATCGTGATCGGCCGGGGGCGGCTGCTGGCCGACATGGGCACCCAGGAGTTCATCGCGCACAACTCGGCCGGATTCGCTCGGGTGCGCGCGGCCGACACTGATCGTCATGGCCGGGAGACGCTGGGTACGACCCTCGCCAAGGCGGGCGGGCGGGTCCTCCAGGAGTCCGACGGAGCACTCCGCGTGACGGGGCTGGAGCTGCCGCAGATCTCGGACCTGGCGCACGCGGCCGGTGTCCGGCTGTGGGAGCTGTCACCGCACCGGGCCTCGCTGGAGGAGGCGTACATGCGGATGACCCAGTCCGCGGTCGAGTACACCTCCACCGAGGACCCGCGGGCCGAGCTGTGGGAGCCGGAACCGCTCTCCCTCCCGGCCTGGGAGGACGAGGCGGAGGCCGCCCCCGAGGTCCCGCAGAACGGTTTCTACGCTCCGCCGCCGCCCGGTGCGGGCGGGCAGCCCTTCCTGATGCCCAGCAAGCCGGGCGAGCTCGCGAGCACCACCAGGAACACCACCCCGCACACCCCCGAGGACACCCGATGACCCCGACGACCACGACGGCGGAGCAGCCCGGGAGCTACAGCTCCCCCCTGGCCACGCCGCGGCCGCACCTGGGGCACGCCCTGGCCTCGGAGTGGACCAAACTGGTCTCGCTCCGCTCCACGCTGTGGACGCTGGGCTCGCTCGTGCTGATCGTGGTCGGCGTCGGCCTGCTCGTCGTCGCGCAGACTGGGGACGAGGACTTCGCGCAGATCAACTTCACCACGCCGGCCCTGATCGGCCTGCTGGTCGGCCAGCTCGCGGTGATCGTCCTCGGCGTGCTGACCATCAGCTCGGAGCACGGCACCGGGCTGGTGCGGACCACCTTCACGGCCGCCCCCGACCGGCACCGGGTGCTCACCGCGAAGTACCTCGTCTTCAGCATGACGGCCTTCGTCACCACCACGCTGTCGGTGTTCGTGGTCGGGGTCTCCGCGGCGGTCGTACGCGGCGGCACCGCGTCCGGCCCGCACGCAGCCGGCGAGTGGTTCGGGGCACTGCTCGGCTGCGGCTACGTCACCCTGCTCGGCGTGCTCGCGCTCGCGATCGGCGCGCTGGTGCGGCACTCGGCCGGGGCGATCTCCGTGATGCTGGGCCTGGTCACGCTGCCGCCGGTGATCGGGGGCATGCTCAGCATGTGGGTGGCCATCGAGCCCATCGGGCGGCTCATCCTGCGGCACAACGTACCGGTGGCGATGATGCAGCTGTTCGGCCTGCCGGAGGGCGGCGACCTCGGCCCGGCGCCGAGCAACTTCGCGCACCTGGCACTGATCGTGCTGATCACCGGCGCCGCGGTGGCCGGCTCGTACGTGGTCGTCGGCCGCCGGGACGTCTAGTACCAGTACTAGTACCTGGGAGCGTTGCGGGACCGCTGCACCTTCGAGGTGCGGCGGTCCTTCGCGTTCCAGCAGGCCTTGTGCCAGTGCCGGCGGTCGTCCACGCCGCCGTACTCGGGCCAGGCCACCAGGTGCGGGGTGCCGGAGGGGATCTCCTGGTCGCAGCCGGGGCAGCGGTAGCGCTTTCCCGCCGCGCTCGCACCGGCCACGTGCCGGACCTTCCAGTCCTCGCCCTGGTACTCCTCCGTGCGCTCCAGCCCGTAGCGGTCGAGGCCGGTGCTGGGGCGTTCGTCCGGGGTCTCGCCGCCCCTGGGGCGGTTGTTGCGCGGTGACACGTATACCTCACGGATGGGCGGACGGCAGTGACTTTCTCCCAGACTACGCGCAGCGAGGCCGGGTACCCGCAGGGTTGCTGAGGAAGGCGGCCGCGCGAAGAGGAATGGCCCGACAATCCCAATAACTTTCGTGTCAGCCCGTGCCTTTGGCACGTGTCAGACGTTGTTGCCATAGGAAGAACCGGTCAACCTGGGGGAGGCCGCGTCAGCCGCGAGGAGGCTAAAGGCGATGCGCGTAGGAGCGTTTGTACTGGCGGCCCAGTTCCCGGGCCAGGGACAGGGAGAGGCACTGCACCGGGCGGTGCGGACCGCCGAGGTGGCCGAGGAGGCCGGGCTCGACTCGGTCTGGCTCGCCGAGCACCACTTCGTGCCGTACGGGGTCTGCCCCTCGGCGGTGACCCTGGCGGCCCTGCTGCTGGGCCGGACCCGCCGGCTGCGGGTGGGCACGGCGGTGAGCGTGCTGCCGAGCACGCACCCGGTGGCGCTCGGGGAACAGGCGGCCCTGCTGCACGTGACCTCGGGCGGCCGGTTCACCCTCGGGGTGGGCCGCGGCGGGCCGTGGGTCGACCTGGAGGTGTTCGGGGGCGGCCTGGACAGTTACGAGAACGGCTTCCCGGAGGCCCTGGACCTGCTGCGGCGCTGGCTGACCCGGGCACGGGTGGGCGCCGCCGGCGAGCGGTACGCATTCCGCGAGGTGGACGTCGTACCGCGGCCCTCGGAGGCCCTGGACGGGGACGCGGCGGGGCCCGAGGTCATCGTGGCCTGCACCTCGCCGGCGTCGGTACGGATGGCCGCGGAGCGGGGGCTGCCGATGCTCCTCGGGATGCACTGCGGGGACGACAGCAAGGCCGAGATGGTCGCGCTGTGGCGCAGCACGGCGCTGGCGGCGGGCCACTCGCGCGAGCACGTGGCCGGCGCGGGACACGTCTCGGCCGGGGTGTGCCAGATCGCGGACCGTACGGCGGACGCACGCGAGACCCTGCTGAAGGCGCTGCCGGGCTGGCTCAAGCAAGGCCTCGACGCGCATGTGACGGTGGACGGCCGGGTGCGTGCGATGCGGGATCCGGTCGCCTACACGGAACTGTTGTGCGACCTGCACCCGGTGGGCACCCCGGAGGTGGCGGCGGACCGGCTGGCGGCCACGTCGGCACGGACGGGCATCACGCGCTTCGCCCTCCTGACGGAGGGCTCGGGCGATCTCGCCGCGACGGAGGAGAACGTACGCCGGCTCGGCGCCGAAGTCCTTCCCCGCCTCGGCTGAGACGGCCCGCCGGCCCCACCTGGGCCGTTTCTTTCGGATCACGCCCGGGCGGCATGATCCGAAAGAGGCGGCCAGGACACGGCTGTCAGGGCCTAGCAGTCGCGCAGCTCCGGCGACTGGTTGAGCAGCTGACCGCGGATCGAAGTGAACTTGGCCAGGCGGTCGTCCACCGAGGGATCCAGCGGGAACACCGCCACCCTGTGACAGTTCTGGAATGCCAGGCGCACTCCGAAGTGCCGCTGCAGCGCACCGCGTATCGCGTCACTCGCGAGGGCGCGCAGCAGCTGCCCCCGCGCCTGCTCGTCCGGGGGCGGCGTCTGGTTGTCGGCGAACTCTCCGCCGTCCACCTTCAGCTGAGCCACCAGCGAGCTGATCATCTCCCAGGCGAAGGGCAGGGAGGTCCGGACGCAGTCGACGAAAGCGGCTTCGTCGACCTCGCCTCGCTCGGCCTGTTCGAGTAGGGCCGGTGAGACGTCGAGCGACATGGGTTCTCCTCTCGCGACCCCGGCTGTTTGGGTTGCCGGAGTCTTACGGGCAGGGAAGGAGGTCGCGACGCAGAGTGCACGCTCGACAACCTCCCGCTCACCACGGTAGGCGTCCCATCGGTGACGCACCAGGAGAATGCGCATACAACGCGCCATCGGCGAACGGGGCTTTCAGGGGCGAATCGCGTGAAGGCCTTCTCGTCGAGTAGCGTTGCCGACCATGCGTCTCGTCATTGCCCGCTGCTCCGTCGACTACGCGGGCCGGCTCACCGCCCATCTGCCCTCGGCACCCCGTCTGATCCTCGTGAAGGCCGACGGCAGTGTCTCGATCCACGCGGACGACCGAGCGTACAAACCGCTCAACTGGATGTCGCCGCCGTGCACCCTCAAGGAGGGGAGCGGGGATGAGGCCAACATCTGGACGGTCATCAACAAGGCGGGCGAGAAGCTCATCATCACCATGGAGGAAGTCCTCCACGACTCCTCCCACGAGCTGGGCACCGACCCGGGGCTCATCAAGGACGGCGTCGAGGCACACCTCCAGGAACTCCTCGCGGACCGCATCGAAACGCTGGGCGAGGGCTACACGCTGATCCGGCGCGAATACATGACGGCGATCGGCCCGGTGGACATCCTGTGCCGGGACGCCTCGGGCGCGACGGTGGCCGTGGAGATCAAGCGCCGCGGCGAGATCGACGGTGTCGAGCAGCTGACCCGTTACCTCGAACTCCTCAACCGCGACCCGCACCTGGCCCCGGTCCGGGGCATCTTCGCGGCCCAGGAGATCAAGCCGCAGGCGAAGGTCCTGGCGACGGACCGCGGCATGGACTGCGTGGTCCTGGACTACAACGCGCTGCGCGGCATCGAGGACGACAAGCTCCGCCTGTTCTGATCCTCCGCTCCTGCCGGCACGACGGCTCCGTCCCGAGGGGGGTGTCTTGCCGATCGGGCCGGATCAGGGAGCGGGGTCCGGTGCCGTGGATCGCAAGGCGGACGAGGGAGGCGACGCGGAGCGTCGCCGACCGAGGACAACGCGGCGAGGCGCGGTGCCGGGCCCCGCGAGCCCGGCCTGATCGGCAAGACACCCCCCAGGGACGGAGCCGTCGTCGTTCACCGGTCGGTGGCCGGTGGGACGGCCGTGCCCGTACCCGTCTGGGTGGTGGTCGTCGGCGACGGCGCGGCGGTCTCCGTCGGGGTGGGCGAGGGCTCCGCGCTCGTCGTCGGCGGCGGCGAAACGGACGTCGCCGGCGGGGACTTCGGCGGCGTCGGGGACGGGCGGCGCGACGGGGTCCGGGCGGGACTGCGGCCCGGGGTCGGGGCGGCGCTCTGCCCGGGCTCCGGGGTTTCCGCCGGCGGGGCCGATACGGGCGGCTCCGGTGCAGGATCGTTCCCGCTGTTGACGGCGGTCGTGGCGGACTCCGTGACCGTGGGGGTGGCGGACACCGCCGGTTCCTGCGCCGGCGGCGCGGTGTCCGAGGAGCTCAGCGCCAGGCTCACGACGGTGCCCAGCGCCACCACCGTCAGCGCGCCCGCGCCGGCCAGCAGCACGAGCCGGCGACGGCCGCGGGCCGGGGCCGGGGCGGCGGCGGGCCGGGGCGGGGCGGGCGGGGCGGGCTTCGGATTCAGCGGGAAGGCGTCTTCGAAGACCTCGGACAGCGTCGTGGGCGCCTCCGAGCGGGCGGTCACCGGCACGACGGGGGTCATCCGGGTCACCGCCTCCGCGGAGACCGGGACGACGGGGGCGACCCGGGCCCCGGGGGTCACGGGAGCCACCTTGGCCGTGGGCGCCTCGGAGGCCGCCGGGGCCGCCGACTTGGGCCCGGGGGCGGCCTTGGGGGCGGGGGCGGCCGGGGTGGCCATCGTGACGGCCTCCGGAGCCGCCGCCGGAGCGGCAGGCGCCTCCAGCCGCAGCGGGGGTGACACGGCCGCCCCGGCCGTCTCCCGGTCGACGACCAGCGCCAGCGCCCGCCGCCCCGCGACCGTGCCCCGCTTGTCCGCCAGGGCGCCCCGCAGCCCGATCGAGGTCTCCAGCTCGGCCCGCGCCCGGTCCAGCCGCTCCTCGCACAGGGCCAGCACACCGAGTTCGTGGTGGAAGTAGGCCTGCTCGGCGACCTCACCGGCCTTGCGCGCGGCCTCGGCCCCCGAGCGCAGCACGCGCTCCCAGGCCTCCCAGTGCAGCGAGGCCGCGAACGCCGGAGCCGCCGTGCGCGCCAGCAGCACGGCCGCGACCACGTCCGCACCGGCCAGCGCCGCCAGCACCGCGTCCGCCTCCGCCGCGACCCGCGCCGGGACCACCGAGGCGTGCCCGGTCCACCAGGCGTAGTGCCGGGCGGCCGTACGGGCCTCCTCCGACGCGGTGTCCCCGTAGCCGACCTCCTCCAGCTGCCGCGCGACGCCCGACGCCAGCCGGTACCGCGTCCCGACGGGCGTCAGCAGCCCGCAGGCCAGCAGCTCCGCCACCGCCGTGTCGGCGTGGGTGTCCCCCACCAGCGCGGGCAGGTGCGCGTGGTGCGGCAGCTCGCCGCCCAGCGCGCAGGCGATCCGCAGGGCCGCGCGCGCCGACTCGCTGACCCGCGAGGCCAGCAGCTCCGCCGGGGCTGCGCCCTCGGCGAGGGTCGGCAGCGGTACGTGCACGGCGTCGCGCGGGCGCTCCTCGAAGACGCCGGGCTCCTCCTCCTCGTCGTCCTCGTCGCTGTGGTTGAGCTCGTCCCGCTGCCGCAGCAGCGCGGCAGCCTGTACGAAGCGCAGGGGCAGCCCCTCGGAGGCGAAGCGCAGGTCCCCCGCCCAGGCGGTCTCCTCGTCCGTCAGCGGCCGTCCGACGCCCGCTTCCAGCAGTTCCAGGCAGTCGGCCTTGCCCAGTCCGGCGAGGAAGACCTCCTCGACGTGCGAGTCGTCGGAGGGGGTCCGGGTGTCCGGGGTCGCGGCCAGCAGGTAGGCGCATTCGGGGGTGGCGCGCATCAGCTCGTCGAGGGCGCTCCCGCCCATCTCCAGGTCGTCCAGGAGGACGACGGCGCCTATCTCCCGTACGCGGGCCAGGAGCTCGGCCCGTCCGGGGCGCTGCTGCTCGGCCTCGTACACGGTCGCGTAGAGGGCGTGGAGCAGTTCCCCGGGCTGCTGGTGCCCGTATCCGCTGAGCCGTACGACGCCGTCGGGCGCGAGGCCCGCGCACCGGTCGGCGACCGCGTCGAGCAGGGCGCTGCGGCCGGATCCCGAGGGACCGGTCAGCCGTACGGACCGGCCCCGGCCCAGCAGGCGCACCAGCCGCTCCCGCTCCTCCTCGCGCTCCAGCAGGGGGCGGGCGGGGACGGCGGAGCCCGGCAGGACGGGCGGCCGTTCGGCGGCGGCGCGGGCCGCGCGGGCGGCCGCGTCGCGCTTGGCGGGCCGGGCCGGCTCGGTGCCGGGGCGCAGCGGTTCGATCTCGCTGCCGTCGACCGGGTTGACGGTGAGGGCGAACTCGCCCGCGGTCAGGCTGACGACCCGGGCGGGCCCGGCCGCCGCGGGTGTCGCGCCCGCGGTGGGCGCCGCGGGCGCGGAGCCGCCCGTGGGCTGCTCGTGCTGCCCGGTCTGCCCCTGTGTACGGTCCATGACCCAGTCCCCCGATCGCGGGCCGCGCGCCTCGCCGTCGTACCGCCCGGCCTTCGCGCACCCGCTGTCGCCACCGGTCCGGTTTCCGCCCGAACCCTAGACCGTGGCCGGTCGTGCGGGAAACCGCAGGGGGGCGATCACCACCGGACCGTTACGTTTGCGCAGGGAATACGGAGGTCAGCGGCCTGCCGGTCAGACGCGGGGCAGGGACTCGGCTTCCAGGCCGCCTTCGATCGCGAGGATCCGGTGCAGCCGGGTCGCGACGAGCAGCCGCTGCATCTGGGGCGGGACGCCGCGCAGGACCAGACGCCGGCCGGTCCGGCCGGCCCGGCGGTGCGCTCCCATGATCACGCCGAGGCCGGTCGCGTCCCAGGAGTCGAGCCCCGTGAGATCGAGGACGAGATCGCCCTGGCCGTCGTCGAGGGCGGAGTGGAGGGCCGTACGGGCGTCCGCCGCGCTGCGCACGTCGAGGCGGCCCCCGACAGCGAGTTCGGCGTGGTCGCCCCTGATGTGCATGTGTACTCCCGGCGGTACTGCGTACGTATGGTCCGACTGGTCCGTGGTCGGCAACTCTCACTGCAACTGACTGCCCCACGGGCAGGGAAGTTGCCGACCGTGAGCGAACCGATACCTAATTCACCCTGGGGGGTGACGGCATTCGAACGGTGGTGCTCCGTGGCAGGGCCAGGCCTCAGTGCTTGTAGAAGCCCTGGCCGCTCTTGCGGCCGATGTCCCCTGCGTCCACCATCCGGCGCATGAGCTCCGGCGGGGCGAACTTCTCGTCCTGGGACTCGGTGTAGATGTTGCTGGTGGCGTGCAGCAGGATGTCGACACCCGTGAGGTCGGCGGTGGCCAGGGGGCCCATCGCGTGCCCGAAGCCGAGCTTGCAGGCGATGTCGATGTCCTCGGCGGAGGCCACGCCCGACTCGTACAGCTTGGCGGCCTCGACGACCAGCGCGGAGATCAGGCGGGTCGTCACGAAGCCGGCGACGTCGCGGTTGACGACGATGCAGGTCTTGCCGACGGACTCGGCGAACGCCCGGGTGGTGGCGAGGGTTTCGTCGCTCGTCTTGTAGCCGCGCACGAGCTCGCACAGCTGCATCATCGGGACGGGCGAGAAGAAGTGGGCGCCGACGACCCGCTCCGGACGCTCCGTCACGGCCGCGATCTTCGTGATCGGGATGGCGGAGGTGTTGGAGGCGAGGATCGCGTCCTCGCGGACGATCTTGTCCAGGGCGCGGAAGATCTCGTGCTTGATCTCGATCTTCTCGAAGGCCGCCTCCACCACGATGTCGACGTCGGCGACCGCGTCGAGGTCCGTGGTGGTGGTGATGCGGGCGAGCGCCGCCTCGGCGTCCTCGGCCGTCAGCCTGCCCTTGGAGACGAACTTGTCGTAGGAGGCCTTGATTCCGTCCGTGCCACGGGTCAGCGCGGCCTCGGTGACGTCGCGGAGTACGACGTCCCAACCCGCCTGAGCGGAGACCTGCGCGATTCCGGAACCCATGAGTCCGGCACCGATGACGGCGAGCTTCCCAGCCACTACACACCCCTCGTTTCCCTACGGCACAGTCACGTAGCCACTCCGGCGGAGACTAGCGCCCGGGCGGTGCGGTGTGACCGTGAAGTAACACGCGTCACGTCTCAGATGACGGACATCACACCGGTACGGCCCAGCAGCCCTGCCCGGCCGCCCAGTTCACCCGCCGTCGGCCCCGGTGCACTTCTCGGCCAGTGCGCGCAGCCTCCTCAGCTCCTTGCGCGCGGCGCCGAGGTGGCCGATCTCTACAGCCATGGCGCCCCGGCCCGCGAGGTAGTGCGCGTCGGCCTTGGCCTGCGCGTCCGCCTGCGGCCGCGCACAGATCTGCCGTTGCAGGAAGCGGAGCTGCCACACGATGTCGCGGGCCGTGGGGAGGTACGCCGGCGCGGGCCCGTGCTCCGCGCGCAGCATGTCCTTCGCGTAGTCCCAGACCCTCGCGTCGTGCTCGGCGGCGCCCGGTTCGCCCGGATGGTGCGGATGGCCCGCCCAGGCGGCGGCGTGCTCGCGCAGGTCGTCCAGGCGGTCGAGGGCCTCCCCCAGGCGCCCGGCGGCCACGGCCGCGCGCCCGGCCCCGGCGCACTCGGCCGGTTCACCGCGGACGTCCGGGTCCCGCTGCCCGTGCCGGGTGGCGAGGAAGCCCGCCAGGAGATCGATCTGCTGGGCGGCCTCGGCCAGGCGCCAGATGTAGTACACGTCGGCCACTTCGCCGCTCCCCCCGTCCCGGGGCCCGCGGCCCCCACCGGACCGTACGCGGGCGGCGGTGACCTCGCCCGGAATTTTCCCGGCGGGCCCGTCTACCCTGGCCGCATGGTGAACCTCACGCGCATCTACACCCGTACCGGCGACAAGGGCACGACCGCCCTGGGCGACATGAGCCGCACCGCCAAGACCGACCTGCGGATCTCCGCGTACGCCGACGCCAACGAGGCCAACGCGGCCATCGGGACGGCGATCGCGCTCGGCGGGCTGTCGGCGGACGTGGTGAAGGTCCTGGTCCGCGTGCAGAACGACCTGTTCGACGTCGGCGCGGACCTGTGCACCCCGGTGGTCGAGAACCCGGAGTACCCGCCGCTGCGCGTGGAGCAGTTCTACGTCGACAAGCTGGAGGCGGACTGCGACCACTTCCTGGAGCAGGTGGAGAAGCTGCGCAGCTTCATCCTCCCCGGCGGCACCCCCGGTGCGGCCCTGCTGCACCAGGCCTGCACGGTGGTCCGGCGTGCCGAGCGCTCGACGTGGGCGGCGCTGGAGGTGCACGGCGAGGTGATGAACCCGCTGACCGCCACCTACCTGAACCGGCTCTCCGACCTCCTGTTCATCCTGGCCCGGGTGGCCAACAAGGAGGTCGGGGACGTTCTGTGGGTGCCGGGCGGCGAGCGCTAGAAGGGGGTGCCTTGTCGGTCGGGCCGGATCAGGGAGCGGTGTCCGGTGCGTGCGATCGCACGGCCGAGGAGGGAGTCGACGCGGAGCGTCGGCGACCGACGAGAACGCGGCGAGCGTGCGTGCCGGACGCCGCGAGCCCGGCCTGACCGGCAAGACACCCCCTTCTAGCGCTGACGCTCGGTCCGGGCGAGCGGCCGCTCCCCGGCGTCGTCCGGGACGGCCGGGGCCTTGCTCGGCCAGATCGTGTACCCCGCGGCGACCAGGGCGTGGATCCCGACCGCCCGCAGGGCGCCGGACTGCCAGCCCTGGAGCGAGCTGACGTCGCCCGCGTCGCCCACGTACCAGATCGCCACCTGCAGCAGCGTCAGGGCGACCGCGGCGGCGATCACCGTACGGACCCAGAGCTTCCACTCGTGCATGGCCCGCGCCTTCCCGTACCCGGGACCCGTCGGCTTCGGTCCCCCGGCCAGCCGGTACGCGGCGTGCCCGTCGAGCCACTTGATCGTGTAGTGGCCGTAGGCGACGGTGTAGCCGATGTACAGGGCGGCGAGTCCGTGCTTCCAGTCCGGCTCGGCGCCGTTTTTGAGGTCGAGCGTGGTGACCACCAGCAGGACCAGCTCCATCAGGGGCTCGCACAGCAGGACCGCCGCCCCCAGCCTGGGCATCTTCGCGAGGTAGCGCAGGGCCAGGCCGGCCGCCAGCAGTACCCAGAAGCCGACCTCACAGGCGATGATCAGCGCGACGATCATGGGACTCTCCGTCCGCTCGGGTTCTCCGTTCCCTCCCAGACTCCCGTCCGGCCGGACCCGATACGTCGTCGCCATTGACCATGTGGGCCTGCATCGTTCGATGTACCCGCACCTCGGCCTCTCCGCCGACGTGCGGGGCCCGCGCACCCTGTTGGATGGGAACGTGACCGAGAAGAGCCTTCGCCCCCACCGTGACGACGTCTTCCTCGCGGTGGTCAGCACGGCCGCGGGCCTGGCCTTCTGGTCGCTCGGGGTCTACAGCAGCCCCGGCCGGGGCTCCCTGCCGGCCTGGGCGGCCCTGGTCCCGCTCGTGGCCCTCGGCTCGATGGAGCTGCTGCGCCGCACCAAGCCGAATCTGACCCTGGCCGTCGGCACCGCCGGGGTGGTCGCCGACCAGTTCACGGTCGGCAGCCTCGCCACCGTCGTGATCTTCACCGACCTGATGTACGCCGCCGTCGTGTACGGAAAACCGGCCATGGCCCGGCGGCTCCCGATCAGCACCGGCCTGATCACCCTCGTGGTCACCATCGCCTCGCTGGCCTGGCTGCGCACCCCGCAGGCCCTGCTGATCGGTGCGATCACCGGCATCGTGAGCTTCGGCCCGGCCCTGACCGGCGCCACCCTGCGCAACCACCGCGAGGCCGCCGAGGCGGCCCGGCTGCGCGCCGAGCAGACCGCGCTGCTGGCCGAGATGGACCGCAGTCAGGCCGTGGCCGCCGAGCGCGCCCGGATGGCCCGGGAGCTGCACGACATGGTGGCCAACCACCTCTCCGCCATCGCCATCCACTCCACCGCCGCGCTCTCCATCGACACGGCCGCGACGAGCCGGGACGCGCTCGGGGTGATCCGCGAGAACAGCGTGCAGGGGCTGGCCGAAATGCGTCGGCTGATCGGGCTGCTGCGGGATGCCGGCGGCGACAAGGAGCCGGTCGCCGTGCCCTCGCTGGACGGCCTGGACGCCCTGCTCGGGCAGGCCAGGACCAACGGCTCGGCGAGCGGGCTGACGTTCGCGCTCCACGACGACCGGACCTCCGGGGAGCCGGCGGCGGCGCCCGTGGAGCTGGCCGCCTACCGGATCGTCCAGGAGTCGCTGACCAATGCCCTCAAGCACGCCGCACCGGGCAGGGTCACGGTCCGCGTGGCGCACACCGACGGACTGCTGACTGTGGCGGTGGACTCGCCCTTCGGGGACCGGCCGGGACCCCGCGCCCCGGGCTCGGGGGCCGGGCTGATCGGCATGCGGGAGCGGACGGAGCTGCTGGGCGGGGAGTTCACGGCGGGGCGGTCCGGTGCGGTGTGGCAGGTACGGGCGACACTGCCCGCGGAGGAGAAGGCGGTGGAGGCATGACCATTCGGGTGGTGGTGGCGGAGGATCAGGGCGCGGTCCGGGCCGGGCTGGTGCTCATCCTGCGCAGCGCGGGCGACGTGGAGGTCGTGGGCGAGGCGGGCGACGGGGAGGAAGCGGTGCGCCTGGCCCGGGAGCTACGGCCGGATCTCGTCCTCATGGATGTGCAGATGCCCCGGCTCGACGGGGTGTCCGCGACCCGTCAGGTGGTCTCGGAGGGCTTGGCCGACGTCCTGGTGCTGACCACCTTCGACCTCGACGAGTACGTCTTCGGGGCGCTGCGGGCGGGGGCCGCGGGCTTCCTGCTGAAGAACGCGGACGCCGCGGAGCTGATCGAGGCGGTACGGACCGTCGCGCGCGGGGAGGGCCTGATCGCCCCGGCGGTGACCAGGCGGCTGATCGCGGAGTTCGCGGCGCCCCGCCCGGCGCGGCCCGCCCCGGCGCCGGAGCGGGCCGCCGCGGTCGCCTCCCTCACGCGGCGGGAGCGGGAGGTGCTGAGCGCGCTGGGCGAGGGCCTGTCGAACGCGGAGATCGCCGTGCGCCTGGAGATGGCGGAGGCGACGGCCAAGACGCACGTCAGCAGGCTGCTCGGCAAGCTGGAGCTGCGCAGCAGGCTCCAAGCGGCGGTGCTGGCCCAGGAGTTGGGGATATAGGCGAGCAGGGCGCGCACCGGTCTGGACCTCTTGACGGTTGGTCCAGACCTTTCTACGCTCGCCGCAACACTGTGGTGAGCGTGCCATGACAAAGCGTGCTCACGGGCGGCGCAGGTCCCACCCCCATGTCGCAGTCGGCCCCCACGACCGCGACGGACCTACGGAGGATCACCCTTGAGCACAGCATCCCCACCCCGTACCAGGCGCACCCGGTTCTTCAGCCGAGTCGCGGCGATCGTGGCCGCGCTCGCCCTGCCCGTCAGCGGACTCGTCGCCCTGGCCGGCCCGGCCCAGGCGGCCGCCTCGGCGACGGCGACGTACACCAAGGTCTCCGACTGGGGCTCCGGCTTCGAGGGCAAGTGGGTGGTGAAGAACACCGGCACCACCACCCTCAGCAGCTGGACCGTGGAGTGGGACTACCCGGCGGGCACCTCGGTCACTTCGGCCTGGGACGCCACCGTCACCAGCTCGGGCACCCACTGGACCGCCAAGAACCTCGGCTGGAACGGCACCCTCGCCCCCGGCGCCACCGCCTCCTTCGGCTTCAACGGCGCCGGCGGCGGCGCCCCGAGCGGCTGCAAGATCAACGGCGCCTCCTGCGACGGCGGCACCCAGCCCGGCGACACTCCCCCCACCGCTCCCGGCACCCCCACCGCGAGCAACGTCGCCGACACCTCGCTCACCCTGACCTGGACCCCGGCCACGGACGACAAGGGCGTCAAGAACTACGACGTCTTCCGGGGCTCCGCCAGGATCGCCACGGTCACCGGGACCAGCTACGCCGACTCCGGCCTGACCAAGGGCACGACGTACACGTACAGCGTCACCGCCCGCGACACCATCGACCAGACCGGCCCCTCCTCCGGCTCGGCCACGGCGACGACGACCGGCGGGGTCATCCCCCCGGACCCGGGCGGCAAGGTCAAGCTCGGCTACTTCACCAACTGGGGCGTCTACGGCCGCAACTACCACGTGAAGAACCTGGTCACCTCCGGCACCGCAGGCAAGATCACCCACATCAACTACGCCTTCGGCAACGTCCAGAACGGCCAGTGCACCATCGGTGACGCCTACGCCGACTACGACAAGGCCTACACCGCCGACCAGAGCGTCGACGGCGTCGCCGACACCTGGGACCAGCCGCTGCGCGGCAGCTTCAACCAGCTGCGCAAGCTGAAGAAGGCCTACCCGAACATCAAGATCCTGTGGTCATTCGGCGGCTGGACCTGGTCCGGCGGATTCCCGCAGGCCGCCGCCAACCCGACCGCCTTCGCCCAGTCCTGCTACAACCTGGTCGAGGACCCGCGCTGGGCCGACGTCTTCGACGGCATCGACCTGGACTGGGAGTACCCGAACGCCTGCGGCCTGTCCTGCGACACCAGCGGAGCGGCCGCCTTCAAGAACCTGATGCAGGCGACCCGGGCCAAGTTCGGCGCGAACAACCTGGTCACCGCGGCCATCACCGCCGACGCCTCCAGCGGCGGCAAGATCGACGCGGCCGACTACGGCGGCGCCGCGCAGTACGTCGACTTCTACAACGTCATGACGTACGACTTCTTCGGCGCCTGGGCGGCCCAGGGCCCGACGGCCCCGCACTCCCCGCTCACCTCCTACGCGGGCATCCCGCAGGCGGGCTTCAACTCGGCCGACGCCATCGCCAAGCTCAAGGCCAAGGGCGTCGCGGGCGCCAAGCTCAACCTCGGCATCGGCTTCTACGGCCGCGGCTGGACCGGAGTGACCCAGGCGGCCCCCGGCGGCACCGCCACCGGACCCGCGCCGGGCACGTACGAGCAGGGCATCGAGGACTACAAGGTGCTCAAGACCAGCTGCCCGGCCACCGGCACCGTCGCCGGCACGGCCTACGCCAAGTGCGGCAGCAACTGGTGGAGCTACGACACCCCCGCCACGATCGCCGGGAAGATGACCTGGGCCAAGCAGCAGGGCCTCAGGGGAGCCTTCTTCTGGGAGTTCAGCGGCGACACCACGAACGGTGAGCTCGCGAACGCGGTCCACACCGGGCTGCAGTAAAGACCGAAGCCGGGGAAACGGGTCCGCCCCCGTCTCCCCGGCTTCTCGTTGTCCGAGCCACATTCACCCTCCCCCAGACTTCGTCCGGGGGGACCCCCAGTCAACGGGAAGGGAATTTAGGCCACATTCACCCGTTGGCCGGGAGGCGCCGCCTCCAGCCACGCCAGGAAGCCGGTCAGCGCGTCGTCGCTCATCGCCAGCTCCAGGCGGGTCCCCCGGTGGAGACAGCCGAGCACGACGGCGTCGGAGAGCAGGGCCAGCTCCTCCTCACCCTCCGGGGCACGGCGGGCGACGACCTCGATGGAGGACCGCTCCAGCAGCCGGCGCGGGCGCGGGGAGTACGAGAACACCCGGAACCACTCGATCCGGTCACCGCTGTAGCGCGCGACCCCGTACACCCAGCCCTTGCCGGAGATGTCGGGCTCCTCGGACACACCCCAGCGCATGCTGCAGTCGAAGGTGCCGCCGGACCGCTGGATGAGTCTGCGGCGCAGCCCGAAGACAAACAGCCCGATCACCACCAGGGTTACGACCAGGCCGCTCACAAGCAGAGCGAGGAGCATCTTCACCGACCTCCTCGCTCATCGAATACACATGAGAAAAAAACGGACCTGCATCGCCTCAGCCGCGACCCGGTCTGGAAAATTCCAGCACGGACCGCGGCTGAGGTCTGCCGAGTCCCGGCGGTCGCCCCCCGGGACTCAAACGATCAAACTCCGACGGGCGTTCAGCCCGTTACGGCGCGCAGCCGGACATCAGCGCGACGCTCGGCGGCCGCATCGGCCTCCGCCTTCGCGCGCTCCAGTGCCCGCTCCGCACGCTGGACGTCAATCTCGTCCGCGAGCTCGGCGATCTCGGCCAGCAGGGACAGCTTGTTGTCCGCGAACGAGATGAAACCGCCGTGCACCGCGGCGACGACGGTGTTGCCGTCGCTGGTACGGATGGTCACCGGGCCCGATTCCAGCACACCGAGAAGCGGCTGGTGACCGGGCATGACGCCGATGTCGCCGGACGTGGTGCGGGCGACAACAAGGGTGGCCTCGCCGGACCAGACATTGCGGTCCGCCGCGACCAGCTCGACGTGCAGCTCAGCAGCCAAGGTGGCTCCTCGGGTCACCACCCGGCGGGTCGGCCGGGTGTTGGGTCAAATTCTAATGGGCGTGGGGAGAGGGACGGGACACACCCACCCCTCTCCCGGAAAACCTGCGAACCGGATGCGCTCCGTGAGGAGCGCGCCGGATCAGGAGACGCCCAGCTCCTTGGCGTTGGCCTTCAGGTCCTCGATGCCACCGCACAGGAAGAACGCCTGCTCGGGGAAGTGGTCATAGTCGCCGTCGCAGATCGCGTTGAACGCGACGATCGACTCGTCGAGCGGAACGTCCGAACCGTCCACGCCGGTGAACTGCTTCGCCACGTGGGTGTTCTGCGACAGGAAGCGCTCGACGCGACGGGCACGGTGGACAACGAGCTTGTCCTCCTCGCCCAGCTCGTCGATACCGAGGATCGCGATGATGTCCTGGAGGTCCTTGTACTTCTGCAGGATCCCCTTGACGCGCATCGCCGTGGCGTAGTGGTCCGCCGCGATGTACCGCGGGTCGAGGATGCGGGACGTCGAGTCCAGCGGGTCCACGGCCGGGTAGATGCCCTTCTCGGAGATCGGACGGGAAAGAACCGTCGTCGCGTCGAGGTGGGCGAAGGTGGTCGCCGGCGCCGGGTCGGTCAGGTCGTCCGCGGGGACGTAGATCGCCTGCATCGAGGTGATCGAGTGACCACGGGTCGAGGTGATGCGCTCCTGGAGGAGACCCATCTCGTCGGCCAGGTTCGGCTGGTAACCCACCGCGGAGGGCATACGGCCGAGCAGGGTCGACACCTCGGAACCCGCCTGGGTGTACCGGAAGATGTTGTCGATGAAGAACAGCACGTCCTGCTTCTGCACATCGCGGAAGTACTCCGCCATGGTCAGACCGGCAAGGGCGACGCGCAGACGGGTGCCCGGGGGCTCGTCCATCTGGCCGAAGACAAGCGCCGTCTTGTCGATGACGCCGGAGTCGGCCATTTCCTCGATGAGGTCGTTGCCCTCACGGGTACGCTCACCGACGCCCGCGAACACCGACACACCGTCGTGGTTGTTGGCGACGCGGTAGATCATTTCCTGGATCAGAACGGTCTTGCCGACACCGGCACCACCGAACAGACCGATCTTTCCACCCTTGACGTACGGGGTGAGAAGGTCGATGACCTTGACGCCGGTCTCGAACATCTCGGTCTTCGACTCAAGCTCGTCGAAGCGGGGCGCCTTGCGGTGGATCGGCCAGCGCTCGGTGACGTTGGCGTTCTCCTCCGGGTAGTTCAGCACCTCACCGAGGGTGTTGAACACCTTGCCCTTGGTGAAGTCACCGACGGGGACGGTGATGCCCTCGCCCGTGTCGGTCACCGGGGCCTGGCGGACCAGACCGTCGGTCGGCTGCATCGAGATGGTACGGACGAGGCCGTCACCCAGGTGCTGCGCGACCTCGAGGGTCAGGGTCTTGAGCGCGCCGTCCTCGGCCGGGTCGGCGACCTGGACCTTCAGCGCGTTGTAGATCTCGGGCATGGCGTCGACGGGGAACTCCACGTCGACGACCGGGCCGATGACCCGGGCGACGCGGCCCGTGGCGGCGGCCGTCTCAACAGTGGTCGTCATTACTTGTCACTCCCCGCGGTCGCGTCAGCCATGGCGCTCGCGCCACCGACGATCTCGCTGATTTCCTGGGTGATTTCGGCCTGGCGGGCCGCGTTGGCAAGCCGGGAGAGGCTCTTGATGAGGTCTCCGGCGTTGTCGGTCGCCGCCTTCATCGCGCGGCGGCGGGCGGCGTGCTCGGAAGCGGCCGACTGCAGCAGTGCGTTGTAGATACGGCTCTCGACGTAGCGCGGCAGCAGGGCGTCGAGGACGTCCTCCGCCGACGGCTCGAAGTCGAACAGCGGAAGGATCTCGCCCTTCGCGCCGGTCTCCTCCGGAGCCTGGTCAAGGCTGAGCGGCAGCATCCGGCCGTCGACCGGGTTCTGCGTCATCATCGACACGAATTCCGTGTAGACGATGTGCAGCTCGTCGACGCCGCCCTCGGCCGTCTCCGTCTGGATGGCCTCGATCAGCGGCCCCGCGACGCGCTTGGCGTCGGCGTAGGCCGGACTGTCGGTGAAGCCGGTCCACGAATCCGTGACCTTGCGCTCACGGAAGCCGTAGTAGGCCAGACCCTTGCGGCCGACGATGTAGGTGTCGACGTCCTTGCCCTCGGCGCGCAGCCGCTCGGTGAGCCGCTCCGCCTGCTTGATGGCGTTCGAGGAGTAGCCGCCGGCCAGACCGCGGTCGCTCGTGATGAGCAGGATCGCGGCACGGGTCGGCGTCTCGACCTCGGTGGTCAGGGCGTGCTTGGTGTTCGAGCCGGTCGCCACCGCGGTCACCGCACGGGTGAGCTCGGTCGCGTACGGCATCGATGCCGCCACCTTGCGCTGCGCCTTGACGATGCGCGAGGCGGCGATCATCTCCATCGCCTTGGTGATCTTCTTGGTCGCCGTGATGGCACGGATGCGACGCTTGTAGACCCGGAGCTGCGCTCCCATGAGTCAGGTCCCTTCCGTCGTCACTTGGAGACGTTGACGGCCGGTGCGTCCTCGCCCAGGAGCTTGCCGTCCGAGGTCTCGAACTGGCGCTTGAAGCCGGCGATGGCGTCAGCGATCGACGTCAGCGTGTCGTCCGACATCTTGCCGCCCTCGGCGATGGAGGTGAGGAGGTCCTTGCGCTCGCGGCGCAGGTGCTCCAGCAGCTCCGACTCGAAGCGACGGACGTCGACGACCGGAACGTCGTCCATCTTGCCGGTGGTGCCGGCCCAGACGGAGACGACCTGCTCCTCGACGGGCATCGGCTGGTACTGGCCCTGCTTCAGCAGCTCGACCAGACGCTTGCCGCGCTCCAGCGAAGCCTTCGACGCGGCGTCCAGGTCGGAACCGAAGGCGGCGAACGCCTCCAGCTCGCGGTACTGGGCCAGGTCCAGACGCAGACGGCCGGAAACCTGCTTCATGGCCTTGTGCTGGGCGGAGCCACCGACGCGGGAGACCGAGATACCGACGTTCAGCGCCGGGCGCTGGCCCGCGTTGAACAGGTCGGACTCCAGGAAGCACTGGCCGTCGGTGATGGAGATGACGTTGGTCGGGATGAACGCCGACACGTCGTTCGCCTTGGTCTCGACGATCGGCAGACCGGTCATCGAACCGGCACCCATGTCGTCGGACAGCTTCGCGCAGCGCTCCAGCAGACGGGAGTGCAGGTAGAAGACGTCACCCGGGTAGGCCTCGCGGCCCGGCGGGCGGCGCAGCAGCAGCGACACGGCGCGGTAGGCGTCGGCCTGCTTCGACAGGTCGTCGAAGATGATCAGGACGTGCTTGCCGGCGTACATCCAGTGCTGGCCGATGGCGGAACCGGTGTACGGCGCCAGGTACTTGAAGCCGGCCGGGTCGGACGCCGGGGCGGCGACGATCGTCGTGTACTCGAGCGCACCGGCGTCTTCCAGGGCGCCGCGAACGGACGCGATGGTCGAGCCCTTCTGGCCGATGGCGACGTAGATGCAGCGAACCTGCTTGTTCACGTCGCCGGAGCGCCAGTTGTCGCGCTGGTTGATGATCGTGTCGACGGCCAGAGCGGTCTTACCCGTCTGACGGTCACCGATGATCAGCTGACGCTGGCCACGGCCGACGGGCACCATGGCGTCGATGGCCTTGTAGCCGGTCTGCATCGGCTCGTGGACCGACTTACGGACCATGACGCCCGGAGCCTGCAGCTCCAGGGCGCGACGGCCTTCGGTCGCGATCTCGCCGAGACCGTCGATCGGGTTGCCGAGCGGGTCGACGACGCGGCCGAGGTAACCCTCGCCGACGCCGACCGAGAGCACCTCACCAGTGCGCTGCACCGGCTGGCCCTCCTCGATACCGCTGAACTCGCCGAGGACGACCGCACCGATCTCGCGCTCCTCGAGGTTGAGGGCGAGACCGAGGGTGCCATCCTCGAACTTCAGCAGCTCGTTCGCCATGGCGGAGGGCAGACCCTCCACCTTCGCGATGCCGTCGCCGGCAACGCTGACCGTTCCGACCTCCTCGCGCGAGGCCGCGTCCGGCTGGTACGACTGGACAAAGTTCTCCAGTGCGTCCCGGATCTCCTCCGGCCGGATCGTGAGCTCCGCCATCTGGGTTCCCTGCTCTCCTTGTTGGGCCTGAAGCTTCTTAGGGGTCTGGGGGCGACCCCCAGGAATCTTCTGCAAGTTCTGCACGGCCCAACCGGGCCGCTAGGAATGCTTCTGTTCTATTGGTGGCTGGTCAGCCGGCCATGCGGCGCGACGCCTCGGCGAGGCGGTCCGCGATGGTGCCGTCGATGACCTCGTCGCCGACTCGCACCGAGATCCCGCCGAGGACCTCGGGGTCCACGTCGAGGTTCAGGTGCATCTGTCGGCCGTACAGCTTGGCCAGCACCGCGCCGAGACGCGCCCGCTGCACGTCGCTGAGCGGAACCGCGCTGGTCACGGTGGCGACCATGCGGTTGCGGCGCTCGGCGGCGAGCGTGGAAAGGGACTCCAGTCCCGCTTCCAGGCTACGTCCACGCGGCTGCGTGACAAGACGGATCACCAGGCGCTCGGTGACGGCGTTCGCCTTGCCGCCGAGCAGGCTGCGCAGCAGCTCGCTCTTGGCGGAGGCGGTGGCCGCACGGTCGGTCAGCGCGGAACGCAGCTCGGTGTTCGAGGAGACGATCCGGCCGAAGCGGAAGATCTCGTCCTCGACGTTGTCGAGCGCGCCACCCTGCTGGGCCGCCGTGAGGTCGGCGGTGGCCGCCAGCTCCTCCAGCGCGTCCACCAGGTCGCGGGACTGCGACCAGCGGGACCGGACCATGCCGGACACCAGGTCGAGGGTTTCCCCGCCGACCTGGCCGCCGAGCAGGCGACCGGCCAGCTCGGCCTTGGCCTCGCCGGACTGCGCCGGGTCCGTGACGACCCGACGCAGCGAGACCTCACGGTCGAGCAGCGCGGTGACGGCAGCCAGCTCACCGGCGAGCTTCGCCGCGTCGACGGACGTGTTGTCCGTCAGCGCGTCGAGACGCTCACGCGCGGAGGCCAGCGCCTCGCGGCTCGCTCCGTTCATCGGGCCGCCTCGGCCTTCTCCTCAAGCTCGCTGAGGAAGCGGTCGATGGTGCGGCTCTGCCGGGCGTGGTCCTCAAGGGACTCGCCGACGAGCTTTCCGGCCAGGTCGGTGGCGAGCTTGCCAACGTCCTGACGCAGCGCCTGAGAGGCGGCCTTACGGTCCGCCGCGATCTGGGCGTGGCCGGCAGCGATGATCTCCTCACGCTGCCGCTGGCCCTCTGCGCGCAGTTCTTCCTTGAGCGCAGTGCCCTGCTCCAGCGCTTCCTGGCGCAGGCGCGCGGCCTCGTGCCGGGCTTCGGCGAGCTGGGCCTTGTACTGCTCCAGCACGCTCTGGGCCTCGGTCTGAGCGGCCTCAGCCTTCTCGATACCGCCCTCGATGGCCTCGCGACGCTCTTCCAGAACCTTGTTGATGTTCGGGAGGAGCTTCTTCGCGAGGAAACCGAAGACGATGACGAAGGCGATCAGACCGATGACGAGCTCGGGGATCGGCGGGATGAGGGGGTTTTCCGCCTCTTCGGCCGCGAGCTGAACCAGAGGGTTCACATCAGTGCCTTCCGACTAAAGGGTCTGTTCGCTACCGGGATCAGGAGGTCGGGTAGACGAACGGCATGACCAGACCGATGAGGGCGAGCGCCTCACAGAAGGCGAAGCCGAGGATCTGGTTGGCGCGGATCAGGCCGGCGGCCTCGGGCTGGCGGGCCAGGGCCTGGGTGCCGTTACCGAAGATGATGCCGACGCCGACGCCGGGGCCGATGGCCGCGAGGCCGTAACCGATGGAGCCGAGGTTGCCCTTGATTTCGACGCCAGCAGCGAGGGTCTGGAGAGCGGACATGCCGGTTCTTCCTTCTCTTTCATGGACCGGTGGGGGTTGGCCACCGGACGACTGGTGGTTTGGGGGTGGGGCGGTCAGTGGTGCTCGGCGACGGCGCCCTGGAGGAAGCTGCAGGCCAGCAGCACGAAGACGTAGGCCTGGACAGCCTGGATGAAGAGCTCGAAGGCGGTCATCACGATGACCATCACGAAGGACACGCCCGCGTAGGCGATGCCGATGCCGTTCAGCAGGTACCAGCTGGCGATCGTGAAGAGCAGCAGCAGCGTGTGACCGGCGAACATGTTCGCGAAGAGACGGACCGCGTGGGTGAAGGGGCGGACGATCACGTTCGAGAAGAACTCGATCAGCATGACCAGCGGCAGGATGCCACCGAGCGACTTGTCGTAGCCCGTGAGGTTCTTCAGGCCGCCGACGAAGCCGTGGCGCTTGAAGGTGACCGACATCCACATGAAGTAGATGACCAGGGCCATACCGGCCGGGTATGCGATGACCGCGGTCACCGGGAACTGGGCGACCGGAATGATCGACCAGAGGTTCAGGATCCAGACGAAGAAGAACGTCGCGACCATGAAGGGGACGTACTTCTCGCCCTCCTTCTTGCCCATCGTTTCGTAGACGATGCCCCGGCGCACGAAGTCGTAGCCGGCTTCGGCAACCATCTGGAGCTTCCCCGGAACCAGCTTCGGCTTGGCGAAGGCGGCCCAGAAGAATCCGACGATGATGACGGACCCGAGCAGGGCCAGGAGCATCGTCTTGTTGAAGTAGACGGCTCCGTCCATGTCGCCGAAGATCGGCTCGAACAGGAACGAGTGCAGGCCAGGAGCCGGGAAACCACAGCCGTCGAAGATGTGGCAATCGGTCTCGAAGGCGAGCACCTGCGTCGGGTCAGCACTCACCGCGGGCTCCTTCAGCGTGGCGCATAGGTACGGCAACCTCGTTGTGTCGGCGCGGCGCACAGCCGCGGTTCGGCACGGGACTGGTCTTACGGATGTGGGGGCGGCTTGCAGGCAGTGAGCCTCGCGATTGAGCAGGCGTCAGCTCAGCTGCCTGCGCCCGCGATGCCGCATATGGCACCGGACGATAGCAGCATCTCGAACGCGCACTTATTCCACCCCTACCGTTCACGACGAGGGCCCCGTGTTTTCAGGCTTGTCACCCTTGCCACCACGCTTGGTGGACTCGGGCTCGACGTAAAGGATCTTGGCCTTCATGTGCGCGCGCGTCTGCGCGGCGATCCAAGCAAGGGTCGCCGCGACGATGGTGATCGCGAATGCCCTGGGATTGAACAGCGTCGTGTTCTTGAACACGGCGACGAAGACGAAGAGCAGCAGGATCTGGGTCGTGTAGAGCGCCAGACCCATCATCTGGAACAGATGCGGCAGCGATCGTGCCGTCCGCTGCAGGATGACGAATCCGATACCCATGAACAGAATCACGACGACCGTGGCCGCGATCGCCCCGATCGCCCCCTTACCGCCCGCGACCACGCCACCGACGATGGCGGCAACGACGCCGACGGCAGCGGTGGGTACGGCGGTGTGCAACAGGGTTCGGGCGTCATCGGACAGCATGGCGCATGGCTCCGCGTGATGGTGGGGGTAACGGGACTCGTACGGGACGAGCGTAAGCCCGGTCCGAGAGAGGACCTCGGGCCAAGGGACCGTCGCACTACGGTCCTTCGGCTCTGTCGCCGGGTTTAGTGAACGGTATCACAAACTATTTGATGAGAGCTTTACCTGTCAGGTGTGCCGACTGTCACACATGAGAGTGACCCTGCCCGTGTGTGCGCGACAGGGGTGCGGCTTGTCTGGTAAAGGGCATTCATGTCCGACATGCGAATCGACCGTCAGCGGGTGGATTCAGCCTTACGCCGGTCGGGAAAGCGCGAACGGGGGCCCACGGCGGTCGCTCCGTTGACGCCGGACACACCCGCGGCGATGGGCTTCGCGGGCTCCGGCTCCGCGCCCGAGGCATCGCGTGCGGCCGCCTCCGCGGCGGCTTCGGCCGCACGTTCGGCATGGCGGTAACGCGGCGGAACCAGACCCTCCGCCCAACGCGGGGCGCGCGGGGTGAAGCGCGGCAGAAGCAGCAGGAACAGGCCCACCGCACTCAGCGCGGCGATCGCCAGCACGATCCACATCGTGGCGGAATGCACCGAATACGCCACGGTGCCGAAGGCGATCAGGCCTGACCAGAAGTACATGATCATGACCGCGCGACTGTGGGAATGCCCGAGTTCCAGCAGCCGGTGGTGGAGGTGCCCGCGGTCCGCGGCGAAGGGCGACTGGCCCTTCCAGGTGCGCCGCACGATGGCCAGGATCAGGTCCGCCACCGGGATCGCGATGACCGTCAGCGGCAGGATCAGCGGGATGTAGGCGGGGAGCATCGCGTGCGTCGCGTTGCGCTCGCCGCCCGCGAACAGGGCCAGGGCGTCCGGGTCCACCTGCCCGGTGAGGGAGATGGCGGAGGCGGCCAGCACCAGGCCGATGAGCATCGAGCCGGAGTCGCCCATGAAGATCCGGGCGGGGTGCATGTTGTGCGGCAGGAAGCCCAGGCACATGCCCATCAGGATCGCGGCGAAGAGGGTCGCGGGCGCGGCCGACTCGATGCCGTAGCCGAACCAGATCCGGTACGCGTAGAGGAACAGTGCGGTGGCGGCGATGCAGACCATGCCGGCGGCCAGCCCGTCCAGGCCGTCGACGAAGTTCACGGCGTTGATGGTGATGACGACGAGTGCGACCGTGAGCAGGTTGCCCTGCCACTGGGTGAGCGGGACCGTGCCGATTCCCGGGACGGGGATCCACAGGATGGTCAGACCCTGCATGACCATCACACCGGCGGAAATCATCTGCGCGCCGAGCTTGATCAGGGCGTCGAGCTCGAACTTGTCGTCGAGGACGCCGACCAGCCAGATCAGCGCCGCTCCGGAGAGCAGCGCCCGCGGTTCGTTCGACAGCTCGAAGACGCCGTTGAGGTTCCGCAGGTGGTCCGCGACCAGTAGGCCCGCGCACAGACCGCCGAACATGGCGATGCCGCCCAGTCGCGGTGTGGGCTCGCGGTGCACGTCGCGGGCACGGATCTCCGGCATGGCCCCGGCCGCGATCGCGAACTTCCGCACGGGCCCGGTCAGCAGGTAGGTCACCGCGACCGTGACGCAAAGCGTCAGCAGATATTCACGCACGGGCTGCCCCAGATGTATCGCCGGCCATCTCAGCCCCACACATTAGCTGCGATGTCACCTCCACCGAGGACGCGAGGGGGCTGTATCCCGGTTCCTGTACGCCCTGCTTGTCCTGTTTACTCCCCGTAAGGGGGAAATCCGGTCGTGAGCTCGCCGACCTCCGTACGTGTTTTCACGCCGTCTCCGTCCAGCGCCGCGGCGAACAGCGCCGCGATCCGGACCATCTCGGCCTCCCCCATCCCCTGGGTGGTCACGGCGGCCGTTCCCAGCCGGATGCCGCGCTGGTCCCCGTACGGGAGGGCGCAGGTGTCCAGCACGATCCCGGCGGCGGCCAGCCGGCCGCGGGCGGTCGGGCCGTCCACGCCCAGCGGCGCCGGATCGGCGGTGATCAGATGGGTGTCGGTGCCGCCGGTGGTGAGGGTGAACCCGTGCTCCTGGAGCGCGCCCGCCAGCACCCGGGCATTGGCGACGACCCGGTGCGCGTACGTGGTGAAGGCCGGCCGGGCCGCCTCGCCGAAGGCCACGGCCTTGGCGGCGATGGTGTGCATCTGGGCCCCGCCCTGCGTGAAGGGGAACACCGCCCGGTCGACGCGCTCCGCGTACTCGGCGCCGCACAGCACCATGCCGCCGCGCGGGCCGCGCAGCACCTTGTGCGTCGTCGCGCAGACGATGTCGGCGTACGGGACGGGGCTGGGCGCGGCCCCGCCGGCCACCAGGCCGATCGGATGGGCGGCGTCCACGATGAGGTAGGCCCCGACCTCGTCGGCGATCTCCCGGAAGGCCGAGTACTCCGGATGGCGGGGGTAGGAGATGGAGCCGCACACGATCGCCTTGGGACGGTGCGCGTGGGCGAGGCGCTGGACCTGCCCGTAGTCGATGAGGCCCGTCCCGGCGTCGACGCCGTAGCCGACGAAGTCGAACCACCGCCCCGAGAAGTTGGCGGGCGACCCGTGGGTGAGGTGCCCGCCGTACGGAAGCCCCATCGCCAGCACGGTGTCCCCCGGCCGCAGCAGGGCGGCGTACGCGGCCAGGACGGCGGAGGAGCCGGAGTGCGGCTGCACGTTCGCGTGCTCGGCCCCGAAGAGCGCCTTGGCCCGCTCCACGGCGGTCCGCTCGGCCAGATCGGCGTACTCGCACCCGCCGTGGTGCCGGGCGCCGGGGTACCCCTCGGCGTACTTGTTGGCGAGCGCGGACCCGAGCGCGGCGAGGACGGCGGTCGAGGTGAAGTTCTCCGCGGCGATCAGCTGCAACGTGGCGGCCTGCCGCTGCCGCTCCCCGGCCAGGACGTCGGCCATCTGCGGGTCCTGCGCGCGCAGCAGGTCCGTGGGCTGGGTGATGACGCTCATGGCGGCGCTCCAGGGGTACCGGGTACCAGCCACTGTAGGCCCGCGGACCCCACCATGCCCTGTCAGCGCGCGGCGGTCACACCCGTCAGGGCGGTCACGACCGGATCCAGCGCCTGGTTGAGCCCCTCCTCGACGCGGCACTCGCGCCGCTCGGCCCCGGGGGCCTCCCGGGCTTCATACCGCTGCGCCGGCCTCCGGCCGACGAACACTCAGCGCGCGGCGGTCACACCCGTCAGGGCGGTCACGACCGGATCCAGCGCCTGGTTGATCTCGTCGCCGATCGAGCGGAAGAAGGTGATCGGGGCCCCGTACGGGTCGTACACCTCGTCCGCGTCGGGCGACGGCGCCAGCAGCCAGCCGCGCAGGGCCGCGGCGGCCCGGACGAGCGCTCGCGCCCGCTCCGCCATGCCGTCGTCCAGCGGCGGCAGCGTGGCCGGATCTATCGCCCGCACCAGCCGGGTGAACTCCTTCAGCGTGAAGGTGCGCAGCCCCGCCGAGTGGCCCATCGAGATGACCTGGGCCCGGTGGTCACGGGTGGCGGTCAGCACCAGGTCGGCGCGTATGACGTGCTCGTCCAGCAGCTCCCGCCCGGTGAACCCGGACGCGTCGGCGCCGAAGTCCGCCAGCACGGCGGCCGCGTTCGCCTCCATCGGTGCGCCCTCGTGGCCCCAGGTGCCGGCGCTCTCCACGATGAGGTCGCCGGTGACGAGGCCGCCGAGGCGGTGCGAGAGGGCATGCCGCGTCAGCCGCTCGGTGATGGGCGAGCGGCATACGTTCCCGGTGCTGACGTGGAGTATGCGGAAAGTGTTTCCCCCGGCTACCGCCGGGCGGTACCCCCCTGCTATGCCACGCCCCTCAGGGCTCACGGGGCGACCTCGAGGTCGGGTACGACCTCCCGCAGCTGGTCTGCGGTGAGTGCCCCCTCGCGCAGCAGGACGGGAACCTTCCCGGTGACGTCGACGATCGACGACGGCTGGATGCCGGGCGTCGGGCCGCCGTCCAGGTACACGGACACGGAGTCCCCGAGCATCTCGCGCGCGGCGTCGCAGTCCTCGGGCGCCGGGTGACCGGACAGGTTGGCCGAGGACACCGCCATCGGGCCGACCTCGGTCAGCAGCTCGATCGCCACGGGGTGCAGGGGCATGCGTACGGCGACGGTGCCCTGGGTGTCCCCGAGGTCCCACGCCAGCGAGGGCTGGTGCTTGGCGACGAGCGTCAGCGCGCCCGGCCAGAAGGCGTCGACGAGCTCCCAGGCCTGCTCGGAGAAGTCCGTGACGAGGCCGTGGAGCGTGTTCGGGGAGCCGATGAGCACCGGGGTGGGCATACCGCGGCCCCGGCCCTTGGCGGCGAGCAGGTCGTGGACGGCCTCCGGGCTGAAGGCGTCCGCGCCGATCCCGTACAGGGTGTCGGTGGGCAGCACGACGAGCTCGCCGCGGCGCACGGCGGATGCGGCTTCACGCAGACCCGTCTTACGGTCCGTCGCGTCGTTGCAGTCGTATCGCCGGGCCATCAGCGGGCCTCCTCGTGCAGCAGGGGGGTGGCGGGAATCGTCGCGCCGGTCACGGCAGGGCCTTGCGGGCCGTGGCGAAGCGCGGGCGGTTGTTGAGGTCCGGGTGGTCGGCCGCGTCGGCCCAGCCCCGCTCCTCGGCGAAGATCCACGGAACCTGGCCGCCCTGGGTGTCGGCGTGCTCGATGACGACGATGCCGCCGGGTCGCAGCAGCCGGTGGGCGGTCCGCTCGATGCCGCGGATGGTGTCGAGGCCGTCCTCGCCGGAGAAGAGCGCCATCTCCGGATCGTGGTCACGGGCCTCGGGGGCGACGTACTCCCACTCGGTGAGCGGGATGTACGGCGGGTTGGAGATGACCAGGTCGACCTGGCCGTCGAGCTCGGGCAGCGCGCTCAGGGCGTCGCCCTGGTGGACGGTGACCCGGGAGCCCTCGGCGTTCTTACGGGTCCACCGCAGGGCGTCCTCGGACAGCTCGACCGCGTGCACGCGCGAGCGCGGCACCTCCTGGGCCATGGCCAGGGCGATGGCGCCGGAGCCGGTGCACAGGTCCACGATCAGCGGCTCGACGACGTCCATGGCGCGCACGGCGTGTATGGCCCAGTCCACGACCGACTCGGTCTCGGGCCGGGGCACGAAGACCCCGGGCCCGACCTGGAGCTCCAGGTACCGGAAGAAGGCGCGGCCGGTGATGTGCTGGAGCGGCTCGCGCGCTTCGCGGCGGGCGACGGCCTCCCAGTAGCGGGCGTCGAAGTCCGCGTCCTTGACGTGGTGCAGTTCCCCCCGTTTGACGCCGTGCACGAAGGCGGCGAGCTCCTCCGCGTCGAAGCGCGGTGAGGGCACGCCGGCGGCGGCCAGCCGCTGGGTGGCCTGGGCCACCTCGGCAAGCAGCAAGTTCACGCTGGTCCTCCGGGCTGCTGTCGTACGGGGGGGGTGGTGCGGGGGTCGGGTCAGTGCGCGGCCGCGAGCTTGGCCGCGGAGTCCGTGTCGACACAGGCCTGGATGACCGCGTCGAGGTCACCGTCGAGCACCTGGTCCAAGTTGTACGCCTTGAAACCGGTCCGGTGGTCCGAGATCCGGTTTTCCGGGTAGTTGTACGTACGGATCTTCTCGGAGCGGTCCACGGAGCGCACCTGGCTGCGGCGCACGTCCGAGGCCTCCTGCTCGGCGGCCTCCTGGGCCGCGGCCAGGAGCCGCGAGCGCAGGATGCGCATGGCCTGCTCCTTGTTCTGGAGCTGGCTCTTCTCGTTCTGGCAGGAGGCGACCACACCGGTCGGGATGTGCGTGATGCGCACGGCCGAGTCGGTGGTGTTGACGGACTGGCCGCCGGGGCCGGACGAGCGGTACACGTCGATGCGGAGGTCGTTCATGTTGACCTCGACCTCGACCTCCTCGGCCTCCGGGGTGACGAGCACGCCGGCGGCGGAGGTGTGGATGCGGCCCTGGGACTCGGTGGCCGGAACGCGCTGGACGCGGTGCACGCCGCCCTCGTACTTCAGGCGGGCCCACACGCCCTGGCCGGGCTCGGTGGCGCCGTTGCCGCCCTTGGTGCGGACGGAGACCTGGACGTCCTTGTAACCGCCGAGCTCGGACTCGGTGGCGTCGATGATCTCGGTCTTCCAGCCCACGCGCTCGGCGTAGCGCAGGTACATGCGCAGCAGGTCGCCGGCGAACAGCGCCGACTCGTCGCCTCCCGCGCCCGCCTTGACCTCCAGGAGGACGTCCTTGTCGTCGCTGGGGTCGCGCGGAACGAGCAGCAGGCGGAGCTTCTCGGTGAGCTCTTCGCGCTGTGCGGTCAGTTCCTTGGCCTCGGCGGCGAAGTCCGGGTCGTCGGCCGCGAACTCCTTGGCCGTCGCGATGTCCTCGGCGGACTGCTTCCAGGCACGGAAGGTCGCGACGATCGGGGTCAGTTCCGCGTAGCGCTTGTTCAGCTTGCGCGCGTTGGCCTGATCCGAGTGGACCGAAGGGTCGGCGAGCTTCTTCTCAAGATCGGCGTGTTCGCCGACCAATTCCTCGACCGCTTCGAACATCGGGGGACTCCTGGGGTGAAAAGTGCGAAGGACTGCAGGGGGGGGACGTGCCGGAACGACGACAAAGGCGCCGGTCCGGCCGCCCCCGAGTGGACAGGGGGCGGCCGGAGACCGGCGCCTGGGTCGCGCTACTTCTTGGCCGCACCCTTGCCGAAGCGCGCCTCGAAGCGGGCCACGCGGCCGCCGGTGTCGAGGATCTTCTGCTTGCCCGTGTAGAACGGGTGGCACTCGGAGCAGACCTCGGCTCGGATGGAGCCCTCGGTCAGGGTGCTACGGGTGGTGAACGACGCGCCACAGGTGCAGCTGACCTGGGTCTCGACGTACTCGGGGTGAACATCGCGCTTCAAGGTGTCTCCTAGATTCGGGAGGGCGCCGGGTCGCAGGAGCCGAATTGCGCACTGCGTGAACCGGGGCCGACAGACCAGTCTGCCAGGACCGGGCCGCCTGTCAAAATTCTGAGGACGCCTCCCTCAACGGCATGGGGTCGCCGTCTATTCCGCACCGCCCCGCGGACCCTGCCGGGAAGGGCCCTACTGGACGATCGACCCGGCGGCGCTCTTGTCCCCGGAGGAGTTCACGGTGGCCTCGGCCGGGATCGGCCGGTCCGCCAGCAGGGCGTCCCAGACCATCTTCGTCTCCTTGGTGAGCGGGGCCACGCGGTTCGGGTCGCGGGGGTCCGTGGTCACCGGCAGCGTGATCATCTGCATGTCCTGGGCGTCGATGCCCTGGAGCCCCTGTGCGAAGCCCATGAGGGACTTCACATCACCGAGCGCCTTGTCGGTGGTGATCGCCTTGGTCGCGGAGTCGGCGATGCCGAGCAGCTTCTTGGGGTTGTCGAACACCCCGATGCCCTTCACCTGCTTGATGAGCGCCTTGATGAAGGCCTGCTGGAGCTGTATTCGGCCCAGGTCGCTGCCGTCGCCGACGCTCTTGCGGGTGCGTACGAGGCCGAGGGCCTGCTCCCCGTCGAGCCTGTTGGTGCCGGCGGCGAGGTCGAGGTGGCTGGACCCGTCCTTGATCGGCTTGGTGGTGGTCACCTCGACGCCGCCGAGGTTGTCGATGATCTTCTTGAAGCCGGTGAAGTCGACCTCTATGTAGTGATCCATACGGATCCCCGACATCTTCTCGACGGTCTTGACCGCGCAGGCGGCCCCGCCGACGGTGAACGCCTCGTTGAACTGGGTGCGCTGGCCACCGGGGTCGGTCTTCCCGCCCGCGGTCGGGCAGGAGGGCCGGGAGATCATGGTGTCGCGCGGTATCGACACGACGCTGGCCTTCTCGTGGCCCTCGTACAGGTGGATGATCATCGCCGTGTCGGAGCGGGCGGAGCCGCCGTCGTCCTGGCCGTACTCGCCGTTGGCGCCGCCGCGGGAGTCGGAGCCGAGGACGAGGATGTCCATCGAGCCGTTGTCGACGTTCTGCGGGCGGTCGGTACCGAGGGCCTGGTCGATGTCGACGGTCTTCAGGTTGCCGTTGAACTTGAAGTAGAAGTAGCCGAGGCCCGCTCCCCCCAGCAGGACCACCCCCGCGGCGCTCCAGGCGGCGACGGCGACGGCCTTGCGGCGCTTCGCCGGTTTGCGGCGGGCGCGCCGGGCCGCGGCACGTCCGCCGTGGTCCTTGCTCTCCTCGGTCATGCTCTCCTCAGTCCTGTGTCCGGTCCCCTGGTCGTTCCGGCCCGCCGTCCACCCCGCGGTTCCTCTGACACAGACGGGCGTACGCCGCGCAGGGTTCCATTCCGCCCCGAACCGCCCAGCCGGGGCGCAGCCGCCCCACCGGGGCGCCCGTACCCCGAAAAGCCGCCCGTACGCGCGACAGCCCCCGCCGCGGGTGCGGCGGGGGCTGTCGCGTGATGCGCGTGCCGGACGTCAGTCGTCGTTCTTGCCCGACGGGGTCGTCTTCGCGATCTGCATCAGGAACTCGGCGTTCGACTTCGTCTGCTTCATCTTGTCGAGCAGCAGCTCGATCGCCTGCTGCGAGTCGAGCGCGTGGAGCACCCGACGCAGCTTCCAGACGATGGCGAGCTCCTCCGCGTTGAGGAGGATCTCCTCCTTGCGGGTGCCCGACGGGTCGACGTCGACGGCCGGGAAGATGCGCTTGTCGGCGAGCTTCCGGTCGAGCTTGAGCTCCATGTTGCCGGTGCCCTTGAACTCCTCGAAGATCACCTCGTCCATGCGCGAGCCGGTGTCGACGAGCGCGGTGGCCAGGATGGTCAGCGAGCCGCCGTCCTCGATGTTGCGCGCGGCACCGAAGAAGCGCTTCGGCGGGTACAGCGCGGTCGAGTCGACACCACCGGACAGGATGCGGCCGGAGGCGGGAGCCGAGAGGTTGTACGCGCGGCCCAGACGGGTGATGGAGTCCAGCAGGACGACCACGTCGTGACCCAGCTCGACGAGACGCTTGGCGCGCTCGATGGCCAGCTCGGCGACGGTGGTGTGGTCCTCGGCCGGGCGGTCGAAGGTCGAGGAGATGACCTCGCCCTTGACCGACCGCTGCATGTCGGTGACCTCTTCCGGACGCTCGTCGACCAGGACGACCATCAGGTGGCACTCGGGGTTGTTGACGGTGATCGCGTTGGCGATCGCCTGCATGATCATGGTCTTACCGGTCTTCGGCGGGGCCACGATCAGGCCTCGCTGACCCTTACCGATCGGCGACACGAGGTCGATGATGCGGGTGGTCAGCACGCCCGGGTCGGTCTCCAGGCGGAGCCGGTCCTGCGGGTAGAGCGGGGTGAGCTTCTGGAACTCCGGGCGGCCACGGCCGGATTCGGGCGCCATGCCGTTCACCGAGTCCAGACGCACGAGGGCGTTGAACTTCTCGCGGCGCTCGCCGTCCTTGGGCTGGCGCACGGCACCGGTGGTGTGGTCACCCTTGCGCAGACCGGCCTTGCGGACCTGGGCGAGGGAGACGTACACGTCGTTGGGGCCGGGCAGGTAGCCCGAGGTCCGGATGAACGCGTAGTTGTCGAGGATGTCCAGGATGCCCGCGACGGGGATCAGGACGTCGTCGTCGGCGACCGTCGGCTCGCTCGGACCCGCGAACTCGTCGCGGCCACGCCGGCCACGGCGGTCGCGGTAGCGGCCGCGCCGGCCACGACGGCCGTCCTCACCGTCGAAGTCGTCCTGGGGACCGTTGTCCTGGCGGTCCTGACGGCCCTGCTGACCCTGGCCCTGGCCCTGGCCCTGGCCCTGGCCGCGGCCGCCCTGCTGCTGACGGTCGACGCGCTCCTGACGGCCGCCGCCCTGTCCGCCCTGCGCGCCCTGGCCCTGACCCTGGCCGCCCTGGCCCTGGTCGTCGGCCTTGGCTCCGCGGTCACGGCGGTCACGCTGACGGTCGGTGCGGTCGGTGCGGTCGGTGCGGTCGCCGCGGTCACGGCGGTCGCGACGGCCACGGCCTTCGCCGTCCTGACCCTGCGCCTGGCCGGCGGAGACCGCGGTGGCGGCTTCGGCCTTGGCCTCGGACGGGGCGGTGGCGGCGGGCGCGGTCTCGGTCTTCTGCTCGACCTGTACGGCGACGGGGGCCGAGGCCTCCGGGCTGCCGGAGGGGGCCGTGGCCCGACGCCGGCGGCGCTCGCCGACCGGGGCGTCCTCGCTGGCCGGCTGGCCCGGGATCTCGATCTGCGCCTGCGCGGCGGGCTTCTCGGCGGGCGCCTCGGCGGCGGCCTCACCCGTGCGGGCCTTGCTGGTGGCGCGGCGCTTCGGCTTGGCCTCGGCGGTGTCTGCGGCAGCGGAGGCGGCGGCCTTGGGGGCACCGCTGCCCGCCTGCGCCTCCTTGATGACCTCGATCAGCTGGCTCTTGCGCATCCGCGCGGTGCCCCTGATCCCGAGGCCCGACGCGACCTGCTGCAGCTCGGCCAGGACCATGCCGTCAAGGCCGGTGCCGGTGCGTCGACGCTTGGGTGCGGCGCCCGCGGCGGGGGCACTGGCGTCGACAGAGGTGTCGGCAGCGCCCATCAGATCGGTGGTGTCGCTCACGAAGGGTCCTTCCCTGGAGCGGACGTCGGCCTGTCTGGCTCGGCGACCGGTTGTGCTGTCCGACAGCAGTCCTAGGTGTGGACCGTGCCGGGGCGGTGGTCCGCCGGTAGAAATACGGCGGAAGAAACGTGCATGGCTGGTTCCGGCGAGAAGCCCCCGAGCTGAAAGCGTGGGAATGTCACGCCGATTCCGGAGCGTGCTCGAAACTGCTGGAAGTGATCAAAGCAGTCGGGGAGGCTCCCGGAAGAAATGTGGTCCCGAATGGGGACGCTGAGCACCGAGCCGTGGCGGCTTCCGATGCGCACTTGAGACTAACACTACCGGATCCAATAGATATTCCCCCTCTCAATCACCGGCAATCGCGCCCTTCCGTGCGGGCGGCCTGCCCTGGCCGCCCGCCCCTGACCGGCTGTGCACTCCGGGAAAGCGGGTCTAGCCGCCCTGGGTGCCCAGCGGAAGTACGCTCGCGCCCGCGGCGTCGAGTGCGAGCCGGTTGGCCGCCCACCCGTCGCCCGCGAGCTGCGCGACCTTGTCGGCCGCGCCGTTGTCGACCAGCGCGAGGACCGTGGGGCCCGCGCCGGAGATGACCGCGGGGATCCCGTCCGCCCGCAGCCTGTTGACGAGTGCCACGCTCTCGGGCATCGCCGGGGACCGGTACTCCTGGTGGAGCCGGTCTTCGGTGGCCGGCAGGAGCAGCTCGGGACGCCTGGTCAGGGCTTCCACGAGCAGGCCCGCGCGGCCCGCGTTGACAGCCGCGTCCACGTGCGGGACGGAGCGCGGCAGCAGGCCGCGCGCCGTCTCCGTGAGGACCGGCCTGGAGGGTACGAAGACCACCGGAACGATGGATTCGGCGGGCTCCATCCGGATCGCCTTGGCGCTGCCGCCGTCCATCCAGGCGAGGGTGAATCCGCCGAGCAGACAGGCGGCGACGTTGTCGGGGTGACCCTCGATCTCGGTGGCGAGCTCCAGCAGCGCCGCGTCGTCGAGCTTGGCCTCGCCGCCTATGGTCACGGCGCGGGCGGCGACGATGCCGGCGCAGATCGCGGCGGAGGAGGAGCCGAGGCCGCGGCCGTGCGGGATGCGGTTGGCGCAGACGACCTCCAGGCCGCGCGGCTGGCCGCCCAGCAGGTCGAAGGCGGTGCGCATGGAGCGTACGAGCAGGTGGCTCTCGTCCCGCGGGAGGGTGTCGGCGCCCTCACCCGCGATGTCGATGTTCAGGCCGGAGTCGGCCACCCGGACGACTACGTCGTCGTAGAGCCCCAGGGCCAGGCCCAGGGCGTCGAAGCCCGGGCCGAGGTTGGCACTGCTGGCGGGGACGCGCACCCGTACGGCGGCGGCGCGGAACGCTGGACCGGCCATCGTCCGATGACACTCCTTGTGACTGTGCGAGATCTTCGCTCTTCGCTGGCTCGCTGCGAATGTACTGGAGAACGTACGACACCCGAAGGCCCTCGGGGCAGCACCGCAGTCATATGCGCGGTGGCGGATGTAGGTACAGCGTATCGAAGGAAGGTTCTCTCGCGACATAGGGCGCACAGGAGGCGCACGATGCGTGTCGCGGACTTCGACCGACTTCGACCGACTTCAGCCGCATTTTTGTTGTCGTACGGGGTGAGTTGCCGGGTTCCGAAGGGTCTCGGGAAGGCCTCTGCAGGCCCTCACGCGCCCTCCGGAACCCGGCTCACACTGTGCTGCGTACTGCGTACTGCGGTACTGCTGCGGCGCCGAGGTGGTGCCGCGGTGCTGCGGTGCTGCGGTCAGACCAGGCCGAGGCGCACGGCGGCGGCTTCGGCGTCCACCGGAACGGTGACCGGCTGCGGAGCTCCGGCGACCGCCCAGTCGGGATCCTTCAGGCCGTTGCCGGTGACCGTGCACACGATCTTCTGACCGGGGTCCACCAGGCCCAGCTCGGCGGCCTTGAGCAGACCGGCCACCGAGGCGGCCGAGGCGGGCTCGACGAAGACGCCCTCCTGCGCGGCCAACAGCCGGTAGGCGGCGAGGATCTGGCGGTCCGTCACCTCGTCGATGAAGCCGCCCGACTCGTCACGCGCGGCCAGCGCGTAGTCCCAGGAGGCCGGGTTGCCGATCCGGATCGCGGTGGCGATGGTGTGCGGCTCCTTGACGATCTCGCCGCGCACGATGGGCGCCGAACCGGAGGCCTGGAAACCCCACACACGGGGCGTACGGGTGGACAGGCCGTCGGCCTTGTACTCCTTGAAGCCCTTCCAGTACGCGGTGATGTTGCCCGCGTTGCCGACTGGCAGCACGTGGATGTCGGGCGCGTCACCGAGCGCGTCGACGATCTCGAACGCGGCCGTCTTCTGACCCTCGATGCGCACCGGGTTGACCGAATTGACCAGCGCGACCGGGTAGTTGTCGGAGAGCGCGCGGGCCAGGTTCAGGCAGTCGTCGAAGTTGCCGTCCACCTGCAGGATCTTGGCTCCGTGCACCAGGGCCTGGCCCATCTTGCCGAGCGCGATCTTGCCGCGGGGCACGAGCACCGCGCAGACCATCCCGGCGCGCACCGCGTACGCGGCGGCGGAGGCGGAAGTGTTGCCGGTGGAGGCGCAGATGACCGCCTTCGCACCCTCTTCCTTGGCCTTGGTGATCGCCATGGTCATGCCGCGGTCCTTGAAGGACCCGGTGGGGTTCGCTCCCTCGACCTTCAGGTGCACCTCGCAGCCGGTGCGCTCGGAGAGCACCTGGGCGGGGACGAGGGGAGTGCCGCCCTCGCGGAGCGTCACCACGGGAGTCGTGTCCGTCACCGGCAGGCGGTCCCGGTACTCCTCGATGATGCCGCGCCACTGGTGGGTGCGATTGCTGCTCATGGGTCCTTACTCCCCTTCAACACGCATGATGCTGGCGACACCGCGGACGGTGTCCAGCTTCCGCAGCGCCTCGACGGTCCCGGAGAGGGCGGCGTCGGGTGCGCGGTGAGTGACGACGACGAGGGAGGCCTCTTTGCCGACCCCGTCCGGACGTCCTTGCTGTCGAACCGTGTCGATCGACACGCCGTGCTCCGCGAAGGTGGTCGCCACCTGGGCGAGGACGCCCGGCTTGTCCGCCACATCGAGGCTGATGTGGTAGCGGGTGACGACGTCCCCCATGGGGCTGACCGGCAGCTGGGTGTACGCCGACTCGCCGGGCCCCGTTGCCTCGGCGAGCTTGTTGCGGGCGACGGCGACGAGGTCGCCGAGGACCGCGGACGCGGTGGGCGCGCCGCCCGCGCCGGGCCCGTAGAACATGAGCTGCCCGGCGGCCTCCGCCTCGACGAAGACCGCGTTGTACGCCTCGCGGACGGAGGCGAGCGGGTGGGTGAGCGGGATCATCGCCGGGTGGACGCGGGCGGTGACGGACTCGCCGTCGGCGGCGCGCTCCAGGATGGCGAGGAGCTTGATGGTGCAGCCCATCCGCTTGGCGGAGGCGAAGTCGGCCGCGCTGACCTCGGTCATGCCCTCGCGGTACACGTCGTCCAGGCGGACGCGGGTGTGGAAGGCGATGCCGGCCAGGATCGCGGCCTTGGCGGCGGCGTCGTAGCCCTCGACGTCGGCGGTCGGGTCGGCCTCGGCGTACCCGAGGGCCGTGGCCTCGTCGAGCGCCTCCTGGTAACCGGCGCCGGTGGAGTCCATCTTGTCGAGGATGAAGTTCGTCGTGCCGTTGACGATGCCCATCACGCGGTTGATCTTGTCGCCCGCGAGGGACTCGCGCATCGGGCGGACCAGCGGGATGGCGCCGGCGACGGCGGCCTCGTAGTAGAGGTCCAGACCGTGCCGCTCCGCCGCGGCGTGCAGCGCGGCGCCGTCCTGGGCGAGCAGCGCCTTGTTCGCGGAGACCACGGAGATGCCGTGCTCGAAGGCGGTGGTGATGAGGGTGCGGGCGGGCTCGATGCCGCCGATGACCTCGATGGCGATGTCGATGTCACCGCGTTTGAGGAGGGCGGTCGCATCGGTGGTGACCAGCGCGGGGTCGATGCCCTCGCGGACCTTGGAGGGGCGGCGCACGGCCACGCCGGCGAGCTCGACGGGCGCGCCGATCCTCTGCGTGAGGTCGTCGGCGTGCGTCGTCATGATGCGAGCCACCTCTGAGCCGACCACTCCACAGCCCAGCAGCGCCACCTTCAGCGGACGCGTACGCATCATTCGACCTACGCCTTTCGATCTTCCATCAGTACCCCGCGGGCGGTTTGCCCGCCGGGTGGAACCAGTCTCACTCAATGGACAGCAGTTTCCATCCTCGGTCCATTGAGTGAGACACCTATTTCATCATCCGAGGTCGAGACGCAGGAGATCTTCCTCCGTCTCGCGGCGGACGATCACTCGGGCCTGTCCGTCGCGCACGGCGACGACGGGCGGGCGCAGAGCGTGGTTGTAGTTACTGGCCATGGAGCGGCAGTACGCGCCGGTGGCCGGGACGGCCAGGAGGTCGCCGGGCGCGAGGTCGGCGGGCAGGAACGCGTCCTTCACGACGATGTCGCCGCTCTCGCAGTGCTTGCCGACGACGCGTACGAGCATGGGCTCGGCGTCGGAGGTGCGGGAGACCAGGGAAATGGAGTACTCGGCGTCGTACAGGGCGGTGCGGATGTTGTCGGACATCCCGCCGTCGACGCTCACGTAGGTCCGCAGGCCTTCCAGCGGCTTAATCGTCCCCACCTCGTACAACGTGAAGGCGGTCGGGCCGACGATGGCGCGGCCGGGCTCGACCGAGATCCGGGGGGCGCGCAGTCCGGCGCTCTCGCACTCCCGGGCCACGATCTCGTGCAGGGCCTTGGCGATCTCGTGGGGCTCGCGCGGGTCGTCGTTCGAGGTGTACGCGATACCGAGGCCGCCGCCGAGGTCGATCTCGGGCAGCTCCACCCCGTGCTCGTCCCGTACGGCGGCCAGCAGCCGCACGACGCGCTTGGCGGAGACCTCGAAGCCGGCCATGTCGAAGATCTGCGAACCGATGTGGGAGTGGACGCCGAGCAGCTCCAGCGAGTCGTGCCCGAGCGCCCGGCGCACCGCCTCGGCGGCGGACCCGTCGGCCACCGCGATGCCGAACTTCTGATCCTCGTGCGCGGTGGCGATGAACTCGTGGGTGTGCGCCTCGACGCCGACCGTCACGCGGATCTGGACGGGCTGACGTACGCCCAGCTCACGGGCGATGTGCGCGACGCGGGCGATCTCCTGGAAGGAGTCGAGGACGATGCGCCCGACCCCGGCCTCGACGGCCCGGCGGATCTCGCCCTCGGACTTGTTGTTGCCGTGGAAGGCGATCCGCGAGGCGGGCATCCCGGCGGCGAGCGCGGTGGTCAGCTCCCCGCCGGAACACACGTCGACGTTCAGCCCCTCCTCCTTCAGCCACTTCACGACGGCCTTGGAGAGGAACGCCTTGCCGGCGTAGAACACGTCGGCGTCGGGACCGAAGGCGTGCGCCCAGGCCCGGCACCGGGACCGGAAGTCCTCCTCGTCGAGGAAGTAGGCGGGGGTCCCGAACTCCTCGGCGAGCTTGGTGACTTCGATGCCGCCCACGGCGACGACCCCGTCAGCCGTACGCTCGACGGTCCGGGCCCAGACCTTCTCGTCGAGCGCGTTCAGGTCGGCGGGCGGCGGGGAGTAGTGCCCCTCGGGCAGGACGTCGGCGTGGCGGGGCCCGGCGGGGTGCGCGGAACGGCTCATCGGTATCTCTCTTCGCGGGTCACAAGCGTGTCGGTGCGTCTATGCCGAGCAGGGCCAGGCCGCCGGCCAGCACCGTCCCGGCGGCTTCGGCAAGAGCCAGCCGGGCACGGTGGGCGGCCGAGGGTTTCTCGTCGCCCTTGGGCAGGACGCGGTACTGGAAGTCGAGCAGCGCGTCGGCCAGCTCGACGAGGTGGCGGGCGAGCCGCTCGGGCGCACGGTGGTGCGCGGCGGATTCGAGGACGAGGGGGTGGTCGGCGAGGACGCGCAGCAGGGCGGGCGCGTCGACGTCGTCGCCGGCTTCGGGGCGGAACCCGAGCTGCTCGGCATTGCGTACGAGCGCGTGGGCGCGGGCATGGGCGTACCGCACCCGGAAGAGCTCGTTGCCCTCCCCCTGTACGAGCAGCGCGTCACAGAACTCGGGGGTCTCGCGGGCCGGGGTGGTGAGCACGGCCCAGGCGACGGCGTCGGCCCCGTACCGCGCGAGCACGTCCCCGTCGCGCCGGGCGACGGGCGCGACGGCGAGCTCCGGCCCGGGCCGGACGCCCTGCAGGGCCTCGATCCGTGCGACGGCGGCCCGTACGAGGCGCTCGCGCAGCTCCCGGGACGGCGCGTCCGGGACCTCGATCACCGCTACGGGTCGCACGTCACGCACCAGCCGGGCGGCGGAAACGGTACTCAGCGAGAAATTCAGGAACCCGGCCCCGGTGACCTCGACACGCTCGATCCCGGCCACGCCGCCCAACCGGCGGGCGAGCACCTCGGCGACCTCGGCCGGCCGTGCCCCGGCACCCTTCGCGATCTGGAAGGCGACGGGAGTGGCGTACTCCCCTACCCCTCCGGGCCGGGTCCGCTCGACCACCACCCGCGCAGGCACCGCCCCGCCCAGCTCACCGTCCTCGACGGCGCGGCGCACGGCGCTCACGACGCAACGGGAGAGGTCGGCGGGGATCACGGGACCCAGCCTAGGGGAGACGCACCGTCATCAGTCGAAGGGTTTCGCCATGTGAACAGAGCACTGGACAACCGGCACCGGCGGGGAGGGCGCTCTACTGGAGGGGACCGCCCCTCCCCCTCCCGGCGGGCGCCCCTTTCCTGCCGTCGCTCCGGTCCTTGCGCTCGACCAGCCGGCGCACGACGCGTACCAGCTCGGTGGGCTCGAACGGCTTCGCGAGGAAGGCATCCACCCCGGCCGCGATCCCGGCCTCTACCTCTTGCTGCGTACAGGCGCTGACGATGGCGACGGGCACATCCCGGGTCCGCGGATCGGCCCGCAACTGCGCGGCCGCCCCGAACCCGTCCAGCCGCGGCATGACCACATCAAGGGTGATCGCATCGGGGCACACCCGATGCACGACGTCCAGACACTCGGCACCATCGTTCGCGGTCACGACCTCGAAGCCCTCCAGCTCGAGATTGACCTTGATCAGCTGCCGGATGACCTTGTTGTCGTCGACAACAAGCACCCGGCCCGAGACGCCTGGCACAACTCGAGAGTAGGTCCGCCCGGGCCCCCGCGTCCGGGTTTTCGCCACTTCCACCCCCTGCGGGCGAACCACTCCCTCCTCCCCCGCAAACCCGTTCCTGATCACCCCACGGAAGCTGGTAGTGTTCAACCCGTCGCCGCAACACCAACGACGCGCCCCCGTAGCTCAGGGGATAGAGCAACGGCCTCCGGAGCCGTGTGCGCAGGTTCGAATCCTGCCGGGGGCACTTCGCAAGAAGTGCCCAAAGACCCCGCCATCAGCGCCTTCGCTGAGACGGGGTCTTCGCGTATGCGCAGCCAACTGCCACCGTAGGCAGCCCTGTGTCAGGACCTGCGGACTACGCATGGACAGGGCCTTGCAGCGTTTGCGCAGGTGAACTCCTCAAAGTCGCGTCGGCTGCTCGTCATTCCCGGACCCCGGTCTTGGAAGATGCGCCAAGGGCAGGGCCGTGACGCCATCCCCCGTGACGCGCCGCTCTCGGATGGAACGAACGGATGACCTGGGGGGTCTCGTGGACGTGAACACGCTTGCCGTCGCACTCATAGGCGTCGGAGGAACGCTGGGCGGCACGCTGGGCGGGGCGGTCCTCAGCCAGCGCGCCGGACGAGCCCAAGCGGCGGAACAGGACCGGCGCGCCGACCGTGAACGCGAGGAGGAGCGCGCCGGGCGAGCGCTGCAGGCCAAGCGTGACCTCTATGCCCACTTGAACACCACAGCCCGCGCTTACCGGGTCGCCGCCCGAGACGCCGTCGAAGCTGCCGAACGCGGTGAGAACGTCGACGCGGCCCTACTCGACACTGCCAAGGAAGCCTGGGCCGAGCAGTACTCCCAAGCGCAAATGGCATTGCCGAATGAGGTCCTGCAAGTGGCCTCAGCCGTCAACAGGTCACTCGGAGTCGGGTATTCGGTCGTCAAGCAGCTGCCGAGCAGTCCGCAGCTCGACGAGGCATACCCGCGAGCCAGGGGATGGTTCAGCGGCCCGCTGTCCGACGGCGTGTACCTCCTGCGGGTCACGCTGCGGCATGACCTCGGCGTCGAGGTCGATCCGCACTTCGAGCTGGCCCGGCTGCAGAGCTCGCCGCACTCGGCAGTGCGCGTGACAGCCTCGCGCGCGCACCGGCTGCGGAGCGAGCCCGGTCCGCCTGAGGAGCTATCCGGGCTACCGGACGGGCACGGACAAACGTGTGGGTCGACGGCAGACGGGATGGGAGCCGGAGTGAGTGGTGGATTGAAGGGGGACGTACACCGAGCCGTCGTGCGGATCGAGTCCGGGGACCCTACAGCGAACTGGGCGCCGATCAGCGGCTAGCGAGGCGTTCCCTTTCCGTGCCCGATCGAGCGGGAGAGCGCGGGGAGCGACGGGGAGTGACGGCCCCTCGCAGGCAGAGACCGCAGCAACGGCCCCTGACCGATCTACCTGGTCAGGGGACATTCACCTGTGGTCGATGTGGGATGTGAGCCCACGGTGACTTGTGCCACGACGGTTTTCAAGATCGCCATTGGTCGGCCAGGCCATGGAAGCTTCATCGATTCTCACGCACGGAGCCTCTCACCCCATGTGACAATTCTGTTACAAAGAGCGCGTTGGCTTGAATGAGCGAGGGGGAAGAACCCAGTCCTGCGGTCCTGGGGGCGGGGCTCCGTGTGGACGGAATGGGGGTTCCGTGACCGAACCCGCAGGCAGTACGCCGGAGGCGGGCGGTGGAAGTAGGAGGCGGCAGCATCGATATGACCGTGGCTGACCCATCGGCCGGAGCCACGGATGAGAAGGGCCGGGAGATTCCGTGAGCTTCGAGCACTTCGGTGTAGCCCTGAAGCCTCTCGGATCTTCCTCCGGGTCGTCGGCGGCACACACCTCGACGAGCTCGGCCACGTCCCCTTGGAGAGCCCGAGGGTGTCCGCTACCGCACCATCTCCTTCCGGATTGGAGTAGCCCTGGATGAGCAGCCTCCATGACCTTGCTGTGAATCTGCTCGCCGCAGCCCTCGCCTTCGTCTTCGGTAGGTCCTACGAGCGGGTGCGGGCCCTGTGGCGTTTCCGGAGCATTCGGGCCTTCTGGAAGCCGTTCGTCACGAGCGACCTCAAGGTGATCACCTCAATCTTCATCCAGCAGGAGCACTACATATGGGAACGGTCCGGACTGGTCGGAGTAGGCGATGTGATGGCGCTGAACGAGCTACGGCAACAGCTTCAGCAAGCGGGGGTGAACCAACTACCCCTGACCCCCAGCCACCAGCTCACCGGGCCGGAGCGTCGCGGCAACCTCGTGCTGGTCGGTGGACCGCACTCCAACCAAGTGACGGCCGAAGTCATGCAGCGGCTACCGCTCACCTTCCACTTCGGCTCGCCTGAAGTCCACGACGCAAATATCTATGACACCACTACGGGCGACACCATGCAGTGCGTCGTCGACGACACGGACCAACTCCTCGTCGACCAGGGCATCCTGATTCGAGCAGCCAATCCGTTCAACCCTGCAAGGAACGTCATAATCCTGGCCGGCAGCTTCGGGTTCGGCACCAGTGCGGCCGCTCAACTCCTGGTCGGCCCAGAGCTGCTCGCACACCCCATTGCCGCAGCCGGGCATCCCTTTGAAGCTGTCTTTTCCGTCGAGATAGCCGGCGGCACACCCCAGCGCATCGAGCTGAGAGCTTTACGACTTCTCGACTCCCGAGTACTTCGGACAGGACAGCCGTAGGAGAACCCTCTCCTGTCCCCCGCACGTTCGGTCTCCTGCGAGCCATCTGCGATACAGGAGCGCACCCCACAGCCCTCTCGATCGAAGAACTCGCCGACCAAAGCCCATCTGCAAGCTGAACTCTGATTGTGCTCCGGAGCCGTGTGCACAGGTTCGAATCCTGCCGGGGGCACTTCGCAGGAAGTGCCCAAAGACCCCGCCATCAGCGCCTTCGCTGAGACGGGGTCTTCGCGTATGCGCAGCCAACTGCCGCCAGTGGGCCAGGACAAGAGCTCCAAGGCCAAGGGGCAGGGCCAGCACCCAGACGAGCGTCCAGAACGGGCATCAGAGCCAGAAGGCAACGGAAGCTCCGCCGAAGCTGATCAAAGCAGCATGGGGGCGAAGTCGGGCCGCCGGGGCCGTGTCAGATCCCTCGGTCAGGCCGGCGGCTTTGGGATCGGGGCGTCGCTGCCTGCCCAGAGGTAGATGCGGGTGGTGCCGGGCTGGAACTCGTGTGCGTAGATATCCGTACAGAGCCTGACGGCCTGGCCTTCCGGCGTCTTGGTGTCGCCGTGGCAGAGGCCGCCGATGCGCATGCCCTCGACAAAGGTCTCGGGCTCAGGCAGGCCGAGGTGGGTGAAGCCGTCGCTTCGGGTGTACCCCTGCTCCTTGGGATGGGTGTTGCGGACCAGTTGCGTGCCCTCCGGCTGCAGCGGCCCGAGGAAGCGGTCCGCCTCTGCGGTCGTCACGGTGAAGGCGAGCAGCGCGACGTCGTACTGGGCGTTGGTGTGGAGCCCGGCCCGCCGGTCGGTGGCCGTCTCCGGTACCTGGAAGCCCATCGTCTTCGCCGTCCACTCGGGCGTGGCGTTCTGCTCCCAGCAGCACTTCTTCTGGCCCTCGGTGGGGTTCCCCAACCCGTACATGATCATCAGGAGCGTGCCGAGGACGCCGAGAATGCACAGGCCCGAGAAGACCACGGCGCCGACGGCGAGCCTTCGCCGCCAGGACCCCTTTCGCACACCGGCACCGGCCGGAACCTCAGGGTGGCTCATCGGTCGATGTCCCCTCCGCCGTCCCGGGCATGGCGGCCGGGATCGCTGCGTTCGCCGGCGCGCCCGGGATCGTCCGGGGTGGGCACTGCCGCTCCGCTGCCCAGTTCGTAGTGCTGCACCGAACTGCTTCCCGCCATGTTGAACTCCTGGGCCAGGCCGACCTTGTGCTGTTGGCCCATTTCGCCGTCGGGTATCTCGAACTTCCCGATGTGCACTCCCTTGCCCTCGTCCCAGTTGTACCGGTCCCAGACGTTGACCTGGTAGTCGAGGCCGACCACCGGTTTGCCGTCCGCGCCCGGCACTACGGTCACCACCCCCGTCACGTTCGATCGGGCGCTGCCGACCGCGTAGTACCAGTTGCGGTCCGCCTCGGTGAAGGAGTAGTCCGCGTTGGGTGTCTCGACCGGTATCACGACGGCTCGACCACCGTTCCTCTCGTACTCCGCCAGCGCCTGCTCGCGCCATGCCGCCTCGCGGTTGAGGAGGTGACGACGGTCCACATGGCTCTGGAAGCCGTCATCGTCGGTGAGCATCTTGTCGACCGGGAGCTCCATCGGGGTGCCGGTGTTGTCCAGATAGTGCTTCATGTGGCGTGAGGCGTCGTTCAGGTCACCCCCGTCGGCACCGACGACGAGCGCCTGCATCTTCGTCCTGGTGACCCAGTCGCCCCACTCGATTCCCTCCGCCCCGTGCTTGCCGGATCCCCGGTCGGGCGCCACCTGCTTGACCGACGGGCTGAAGAGTCCGGCGGCGAGCAGGTCGTCCCTGTGGGCGGTCCACAGCTGGGCACGCGCGTCGGGGCTGAGCGACTGCCAGAGCCTTCGCAGTTCGGCCCGCTGAGCGGGCTTGGCGTCCTCGCCCAGGGCGGCCAGCTTCAGGGCCCGCGGCAGCTGGTCCTGGTCGAGCGAGGTGTATTCGGTGTGGCCGGCGTTGTACGGATCGGCGCCGTGGGAGGCGCGCAAGGCCCGGGTGACCGCGGCGTCGACCTCGGCCGCGTGGCTCACGAGGCCGGTGAGCGTCTCGGCGTACCAGCGGATCATGTCCTGGGTGCGCTGGTTGGGGCCCTTCGCATCGCAGATGGATGACTCCACTCGGACCTTGCCACCGCCGCCGTCGGACACCAGCAGTCCCGGGTCCGGCTCCGGGGTGTGGGCCGGGTCACCCTGCCTCGCCTCGTCGGCCAGAGCCTTCGCCTGCTTCTGGATCCGCGTCAGCTCCTCATGGGCGTCGGCGAGGACCGCGTGGATGCTCTTGGCCTCGCGCTGGAGGTCATCCACCTCCTTCGCGGCGCTGCGGACGAATTCCCGGGTGACGGTGGCGTTGACCCCCTCCCAGCGGGCCGCCTCCGACTTCTTCACCAGGCCGTCCCGGACGGTGCCGTGCAGCTTCGCGAGCTCCTCCGCGGCCGTCTTCCATTCCGTGGCGGCTTCGTTCACCTTGCCGAGGTCGAGCGTGATGAGGCCGGTCCAGGTGAGAGTCACTTCACGTACCTCTGGATCTCGGATACGGACATCGCGGAACCGTCGCGGTGGCGCAGGCTCGCCGCGATGGCCTCGTCGTCGTTGGCGTGGGCCTTCTTGGAGTAGTCGAGGTGGTTGGAGATGTGCGCGTACATCTGCAGCACCGTCTTGACCTGCGAGTCCCAGGTGGAGAGGGTCACCGACAGCTCCGACCCCATGGCCAGGTTCTTGGCGGAGCACTCGGCAGCGGCCCGGCCGGTCGCCCCGGTGCCGGCGATGTCCGACTTCTTGCGCAGTTCACCGTGGACGACGAACGCCTCGTGTCCGACGGCACCCAGGTCGTCCTGAGTGACGACCAGATCGTGCGACGAACCGCCTGCCGCGGCAGTGCTCTGCTTGGCGGCCGCCCACTCCTCGTCGAACGTCACCGACGCCTCCCCCTGGCATACGAATCGGACATGATCACAGTAACAACCGACATTCGAGCGGCTGTTCGGTGCCGCAGATCCGAGTGTGGCTTCCCGGCGTCTGCGGGTGGCTCCGGGCGCCGGCTCCGGGATTTGTCTCGGGGCGACCGGTTCCGGTGGTCCGTACGAGGGAGGTGGGGTGGGGTCTGTGGGATCTGGGGGGTGGGTAGGTGTGGGGTGCGTGCGTACGTTGGGGGTGAGGCTGCATGGCGCCGCTGGCCAGGCGCCTTGTGGCGGGCTCTGACGATCGAGAAGGGGCGGCGCGGATGCGTGAGCTGGTGGAGACGGCGCGGCAGTGGGCGGCCGAGGGGCGGGCCGGGTATCTGGCCCGGCCCGTGACCGAGCAGGGGTTCGGGCCACGGGATCCGGCCGGGGCCGTGCTCATCGATACGCGGGGGGAGTGTGTCGGCACGCTCTACCGCGGGGTCTTCGACGCCGAGCTCGCCGCCGAGGTCGCGGCCCTGCCGGCCGGGGTCACGGCCCGGGTGTGCGAGGTGTCCGTACGGGCCGCCGAGGCCGTGGCCGCGAGGCTGACCTGCGGCGGGCAGGCCGAGGTGCTGCTGCAGCCGCTCTCGGCGATCCCGGCCCAGTGGTGGGAGCTGCTCGGCGACGGGGTCGGGGTGGCGTTGGTGACCCGGCTGAACGAGGCCGCGGACCAGGCCGCCAGTGAGGTCGTACGGGCCACGGACGCGCCCGGTGACGATGCCGGGCGGCGGGCGGGCGAGCTGCTGGCGACCCGGCGGGCCGGGCGGGACGCGCTGTACGCGGAGTCGGGGCTGGTGCTGGTCGAGGCGTTCCCGTCGGCCCCGTACGTGGTCATCGGAGGCGGCGGTGAACTCGCCGAGATCATCGAGCGGCAGGCGCTGCTGCTGGGCTGGGAGGCCGTGCTGGTCACCGGCCCGGAGGAGGCCGCCAAGGTGCTGGAGGCGCGCCGGGACGCCGCGTGCCTGGTCATGCTGAGCCACGAGGAGTCGTTCGACGTGCCGACGCTGCGGGTGGCCCTGACCCAGGAGGTGCCGTACGTCGGCGCGCTGGGCTCCCGCAAGACCACGGCCCGGCGGCGGGAGGGGCTCCTCGCGGCCGGGGTCACCGAGGCCCGGCTGGCGCGGGTGCACGGACCGATCGGCCTGGACCTCGGCGCCCGCACCCCGGCGGAGACCGCGCTGGCGATCTGCGCCGAGATCCTGGGGGCGCTCGGGGAGCGCAAGGCCGCCGGGACCCTGCGGGATGCCGACGGCCCCATCAACTCCTAGCGACCGGAAGGACTTTCACTTCCCCAGGGCCCGCTTGAGCTGTGTCTTGTTCATCTCCGAGCGGCCGTGGACGTTGCGGCGCCGGGCCTCGGCGTAGAGCTGTTCGTACGTGGGGCCCTGCGCGCCCGAGTGGGAGTGCAGGCCCCCGCGCCGCGACGAGGAGATGTCCTCGACGGATTCCCTGCTCGCGGTCCGGGATTCGCCGGCCCGGGCGCGTTCCTTGTTCACCGTCCGGGCGGCGATCTCCTGCGCCTTCTCCTCGGGCTCGCCGCGCCGCTCCAGGCCTTCCTTGATGTGCTCGTACTGCCGTTCGCGCTTCGGGGAAGATCCGCGGGGCATGGCCGGCCTCCTTCTCGTTCGGTGTGTACGCACACCGGGCGTGTACCCCGGATGGCCCAAGGCATCCAGGGCATAGCGAAGCATTTCGGACCTGAGTACGGGAACATGGTCGCTATGGACACGACTCTGAGCGTGGACGCGACCCTCGCCGACATCGCATGGTTCCTGGTCGTCGGCATCCTCGTCGCCGGTTTCCTGCTGGGCGGCTTCCTGCTGGGCAAGAAGGTACGGGCCAAGGAGCCACCCCCGCCCACCCCCGAGAGTCAGCCGCATCTGCCCGAGGGCGGCGCGGTCTACGAGGTCCGCGAGGAGCGGGACCAGGTGGAGATCCCGGAGGGTGGCCTGCGGCCGCACGAGATGCAGGGCTACGGGAACTTCGGCTCCACCACCTCCAGCCATCCCGAAGAGGTCCGGGCGGAGCGGGAGTCCGGCTACAAACTCCCGGAGGGGCCGGGACCGCATCCACAGCCGGGGGCTCCGCCGGACGCAGGGCGTGGCGCCCACGCCTGACCCGCCTGCGCCGTCACACCCTCTGACCCGCGCCTCCCGCGCGGGTCAGAGGTCCGTCCGCAGCCGCAGCACCTCCGGCGGCGGGTGCCGGGTCGAGGTGTGCCGCACCTCCGCCGTGAGCGGTGGGTCGAGCGCCCGGAACGGGACCTCCCCGAGCCCGATCGCGGTGACCGTGGCCAGGGACGGCGAGGCCGCCCCGCGGGCGGCCACCTCGGCCGCCACCTCCGAACGCAGCGCCGCGCTCAGCGGGCTCGACACCAGGGGGGTCTCGTCCCCGACCGGCAGGACGAGCACCAGGGCGAGCGGGCGGCGCGGGGTGCCGGTGTAGCCGACCACCGCCGCGTCCCGGACGTCGGTGTGCCGCAGCTTCTGCCAGCCGCGCCGCCCGGCCGGGTAGGCCTGGTCCAGCCGCTTCACGACGAGGCCCTCGATCCCGCTGGCCGGCAGGGTCTCGTACCAGGTTGCGGCCAGTTCCGGATCGGTCGTCATCGGCACCGGCTGCAGCGGTGGCCCGAGCGGCAGCAGCAGGTCGACGAGGAGGGCCCGGCGGCGCTCGTACGGGCGTGCGCGCAGGTCCAGCCCGGCCAGTTCCAGTACGTCGAAGGCGGCGTACGAGGCGGGCAGGCGCTGCGCGAGTACGGCGGCCCGTGCGGCGGTGGCCGCCGCCCGCCGCTGCACCAGGGCGAAGTCCGTACGTCCGGCGTGCCAGACCACCACCTCGCCGTCGAGGACCGTGTCGGCGGGCAGCAGCAGCGCGGCCGCTGCCAGGTCGGGGAAGGCACTGGTCACGATCCGGCCGGAGCGCGCCTGGAGCGTCACGTCGGTCGCCGAGCGCAGCACGACGAGCCGGTGACCGTCGTTCTCCAGACTTCGATGTGTCTCATGAGACACATCGAAGTCTGGCGGCTGCCTCGCCGACAGCCCTACTGGGCCTCTACGCGACCCAGCGCTACACCCAGTCGCTACAAGTAACTCGGCGCGACATGGCCTTCCGTGCAAGCGACGAGGCGCTTGTCGTGGGCGTAGCACTGGGGCCTGCGGCACTGGCCGGGACATACCGCGTTGGTGCGCTGACCTGGCCGAACGTCGACGCTCGGTACCGGAGTTGTCGGTCTTCTCGTGTAGCGTCTCCGGCAGCCTTGGGGGGGGGATGGATCATGAGTGGTGGCAGCCCGGACCTGGATATGGATCCGGTCGCGGTACGGAACATTCAGGACGGTCTGCGTTCCGCGGTCGGGGAGTTGCGTGAGTTCGCGATGGGCACCTCGGCCGTGGCGGGTGGTGGTATGAGCCAGCTGGCACTGACGGGTATGGAGGCCGGTCATCCGGCGGTCGCTGCGGGGTTGGAGGGGTTCTGCGAACGCTGGGACATGGGCGTGGCCAGTCTCTTCGTCGTCACCAGTGGGCTCGCGGAGCGCCTGGGTATCGGGGCCGGTTCGGTGTGGGAGCAGGACCAGTACCTGAAGGGCACGTTCAAGGTTCTGGTCAACGCCGGTATCGGCAACCCCCATGCGTCGAACGACGAGGTCGAGAAGAAGTCCTTGGAAGCGGTCCTCTCCGATCACGCGTTCAAGCGGGAGACGCCGGAGCAGGCGCGTCAGGCCAGGGAGGACTTCGACCGTACGTGGGCGGACACCAAGAAGGGCCTGCTCAACGAGGGGCTCGTCGGCGGCATGTTGGAGGACGTGGCCGAAGCGCAGGGCATGGACCGCGAGACCCTCGATCGTGTCCGCAACCCGCAGGGCCCAGATCAGCAGGGGGGCGGTTCCCGATGAGCGGCGGCAACTGGCTGGAGAAGGGCGCGGCGCTCACGGGCGACGCGGTCGAGTGGCTCGGCGACAAGACGGCCGACACGCTGGAGGAGGTCGGCTGGCAGGGCGGCGCCAACGCGGTCCGGAGCACGGCGAACTCCGCGGCGAACCGTCTGGGCGCCGACGTCGCGGAGGTCGAGCTCGGCCAGAGCGACGATCCCAAGCAACTGGTCCACGGCAGCGCAAGCACCCTGCGGACGACCGCCGGGCACCTGAACGACTTCCACGCGGCCTTCACCCGTACCGGGGAGGGCCTGAAGAAGTTGGGCACGGACGGCATCAAAGGCGCCGCTGCCGACGCCTTTCGGGACTCCGTCCAGGAGAAGGCACCCCGCTGGTTCGCGGCCGCGGCCGCCTTCGAGACGGCGGCCGGCGCCGTCGGCCGGTTCGCCGACACGGTGACCTGGGCGCAGGGGCAGGCCAAGGAGGCGATCGACGAGTACAAGGCCGCCGTCAAGCTGTCGGAGAACGCCCACGCCGCCTATGACAGGTGGGTCAAGGACTACGAGTCGGCTGTCAAAGCTCAGCAGAATCCGCTGCCGGCCCGCCCCACGGGTTTCACCGACCCGGGTACGGACGGCATCAAAGCCGCCCGGCAGAAGCTGGCCGAGGCGCGACGCCAGCGCGACGACGTCGCCCACTCGGTGGCGCAGGCCCTGGAGAAGGCTCGGGACGCGGCGCCGAAGGTGTCGGCCGCCGACGCCGCGCTGGTCGAGATCGTCCGCAAGGGCGCAGAGGTCGAACACTTCGTCGGCGGAATCGCCAAGGGTACGGCCGGCCTGGTCAACTTCGCCCGCGGGCTCGACTCCCACGACCCGTACAACATGAACCACCCGACCGTGGCCCAGATGGGCCTCAACAGCATGAGCGCCGGCTTCCTCACGACGGCCAACGACCCTGCCGCAGCGGCCAAGGCCATGCTGGACAGCGCATTGAAGGATCCCTTCGAGTTCGGCGGCACACTCGTCCCGGAAGCCATCGGCCCCAAGGGGGGTGGCCTGCTATCCGGCGCTAGCCGCAGAGCCGCCGCAGCCGCCCGCCTCGCCGACGACCTGGCACATACGCCCAAGGGGCCGAACGCCCCGAGGGGACCGAAGGAGCCGGACGCGCCCTCCGCCGGTGACGAGCTGCGCCACGACCCGCACGACAGGTCCCGAGAATCCGACTGCAAAACCTGCCGGGAAGATCCGGTCGACGTCGCCACGGGCCGGATGACGCTCCCCCAGACCGACCTGGTCCTCCCCGGCTCCTTGCCGCTGATGTTCAGCCGGACGTTCGAGTCGTCGTACCGTCTGGGCCGCTGGTTCGGCCCCACCTGGGCCTGCACCGTCGACCAGCGGCTGGAGTTCGACGACGAGGGCGTGGTCCTGGTCAGCGAGGACGGCAGCCTGCTCGGCTACCCCCACCCCTCGCCCGACGCCCCCGTACTGCCACGCCTGGGCCGCAGCTGGCCGCTGGAACAGCAGGAAGACGGCGGCTACACGGTCACCGACCCCAACACCGGCCAGGTCCGACACTTCGCCGAGGACGGTCTGCTCACTCAGATCGACGACCGCAACGGCGCCTGGATCACCTACACGTACGACGAAGCAGGCGCCCCTGCCGCCATCTCCCACAGCGGCGGCTACGAGGTCCGTCTTACGACCTCCGATGGCCGAATAACCGGCCTCGCCCTGGCCGACGGCACCCAGGTCCTGCGCTACGTCTACACCGACGGCCACCTCACCCAGGTCACCAATTCCTCCGGTCTTCCACTCCGTTTCGGCTACGACGAGCTCGGCCGGATCACCTCCTGGACCGACACCAACGACCGCCACTTCGACTACGTCTACGACGACCAGCACCGGTGCATCGCCCAGTCCGGCACCAACGGCCACCTCAACGTCCGCTTCACCTACGAGCCGGGCCGCACCACCCTCACCGACTCCCTCGGCCACACCACACAGTTCCTTGTCAACGACCGCGCCCAGATCACCGCGGAGATCGATCCCACCGGCGCGACGAACCGCTTCGAGCACGACCGCCGCAACCGGCTCCTGGTACGCACCGACCCACTGGGCCACACCACCCGCTTCACATACGACGAGGCGGGCCGGGTGACCGGCGTGACCCGCCCAGACGGCCGCGCATCGCGGGCGGAATACAACGCGCTCGGCCTGCCTGTGAAGCTGACCACCCCGGACGGCAGAGTAGTCCGCCACACCTACGACGACCACGGCAACCGCACCTCGGTCACCGACACGTCCGGCGCCACGACCCACTTCGGGTACGACACCCGCGGCCACCTCGCGTCCGTGACCGATGCCCTGGGACACACCACGACGGTCCGAAGCGACCCGACGGGCCAGGTCGCCTCAGCGACCGACCCCCTGGGCGGGACAACGGCGTATGTCCGCGATGCCTTCGGCCGCCCCATCGCCATCACGGACCCGCTGGGCCACACCACGCACCTCACCTGGAGCATCGAGGGCCGCCTCCTGCACCGCGTGAACGCCGACGGCACCAAGGAGTCATGGACCTACGACGGCGAGGGCAACTGCCTGACCCACACGGACGCGATCGGCGGAGACACGGACTTCGAGTACGGCGACTTCGACCTCCTCACCACCCGCACCGGCCCCGACGACACGCGCTACACGTTCACGCACGACATGCAACTCCGCCTGACGGGTGTCACCAACCCGCAAGGGCTCACCTGGAACTATGCCTACGACGAGGCGGGACGGCTGGCTTCGGAGACGGACTTCGACGACCGAACCCTCACCTACGGGTACGACGCTTCGGGGCGCCTGACCTCGCGCACCAACGCCGTAGGCGAGACCACGGCGTACGAGCACAACACACTCGGGCAGGTCGTCCGCAAGGACGCGGCCGACCTGGTCACCACCTACGAGTACGACGTCTTCGACGCCCTTGCGACGGCATCCTCGCAGGAGACCACGGTCACCTGGCTCCGCGACGCCAGGGGCCAGCTCCTGTCGGAGACGGTGAACGGCCGCACCCTCACGTACGACTACGATGCCCTGGGCCGCCGCACCAGCCGCATCACCCCCACGGGCGCCGAGTCCCACTGGACGTACGACGAAGCAGGCCGGCGGACCTCCCTCACCACGGCCGGCCGCACGCTGACGTTCGAGCGGGACGCGGCAGGCCAAGAGCTGACCCGGACACTCGGCCCGTCGCTCACCCTCACCCACGAGTACGACGGGTTGGGCCGCCGCAACGCCCAGTCCGTCGTCGGCCAGGACGGCCGCACCCTCCAGCGGCGCGGTTACAGCTACCGCGCCGACGGCTACCTGACCGGCATCGACGACATCGTCACCGGCCCGCGCAGCTTCACCCTGGACGCGGCGGCCCGCGTGACGGCGGTGGATGCCGCGTCCTGGTCGGAGCGCTACGCCTACGACGAAGCCGGCAACCAGACCAGTACCTCCTGGCCGCCCCAGCACCCGAACGGAGAGGCGCAAGGCGCCCGCACCTACGCAGGCACTCGCATCATCCGGGCGGGATCGATCCGCTACGAGCACGACGCGCTGGGGCGCGTCACCCTCCGTCAGAAGAGCCGTCTCTCCCGTAAGCCGGACAGCTGGCGCTACGAGTGGAACGCGGAAGATCAGCTCACCGGTGTCACGACCCCGGACGGCACCCGCTGGCTCTACCAGTACGACCCCCTCGGCCGCCGCACAGCTAAGCAGCGCCTTGCACAGACCGGTGAGGTCGCCGAGGAAACCCTGTTCACCTGGGACGGAACCACCCTCTGCGAGGAGACCAGCGGCGCGGTCACCCTGACCTGGACCCATCAAGGCCTGCACCCCCTGACCCAGGCAGAGCGCATCGACCAGTCCGAGGTCGACGACCGCTTCTTCGTGATCGTCACCGACTTGATCGGCACCCCCTCCCACCTTCTGGCGGAGGACGGCACCACGGCGTGGCACACCCGCAGCACCTTGTGGGGCAGCACAACCTGGAACCGCGACGCAACGGCCTACACCCCGCTCCGCTTCCCAGGCCAGTATTACGATCCGGAATCCGGACTTCACCACAACTACTTCCGCACCTACGACCCGGAAACCGCCCGCTATCTCACCCCAGACCCCCTGGGCCTCACCCCGTCCCCGAACCCGGCCGCCTATGTCCACAACCCCCTCACCTGGTCCGACCGCCTGGGCCTCGCACCCGACGGTTGCCCGGATCTAGGCGAGGCTTGGAAACCTCTTGATATTAAGGACCCGAAGAACTGGAACGGATGCGAAGATGTCGCAGTAAAGATCCAGGAACAGTTGGGTGGTGGAGTGAGGTATCGCATCAGTAATGCCATTCCTACCCCGCTCGCCGAAGCTTACTCAATGGGTCCCTACCGTGGCACGGATCCCATTTGGTTCCACCACGATGTCGTCGTCTACGGTGATCGGGTCTACGACGGATTCACTGGCCGACACGGACTGCCGAGAGCCGAATACGATGCACTCTGGAGTCCAGACTACCTTGACATACTTCATTGGAGGCCACTCGATTGAGACTCTCAGAAGTCATTCCGCATTTGCGAACCAGGCCTGGAATGTTTGGACTGGGTGAACAGTTCTCCAACTATACCGCCTTTCTGTACGGATTCTCGGCCGCCGATCAACGTGGCGACCTTTCAAGGTATCGCAATTGGCTCGCGGAGCGACTCGCGTTGGATGGCAGCCTTGGATGGGTTGGGCTTGTGTTGCGCGAAGCGTTCCCTCTCGACAGCGGCAGGTGGGACTTTCATGCAGCCCGCTCGACAGAAGAGGAAAGGGTCGCGATCACGACCTTGATTCGCACTCTCGAAGAATTCACGGAAGCAGGGACCTGAAGTAATAGAGCCGTCGGTGTGCCCGACGTCAACTCAACCGGCATCGCCCACAGCTTATTCGACTTCGACTAGGCGCCGTTCTCGTTCTGCCGCCGGACGACATGAACGTGGGCGACGTCACCGGGGAACTGGACCCCCTGGCTGCGGCGCAGGCGCAGGGATGCCGATTCCGCTCACTGGTGGTGGCACCGCAAGCCGAAGGCCGCTCCGTGGTGACGGGCAAATCTGCCGTGGTGGTCGAGTTCTCGGTATGGGGTCGGCGATGACCCGAGCGGTTCGACCTGAGGTACATGGTGTGGGCAGAAGCCCTCGATGGGTAGATTGATGAAGGAAGAGATTTCGGCGATCCATATCGCCCCGTGGATGCATGTCATCACGCCAGGCGGTGGCGTACCTCTCGATGAACTCCTGCCCGCGTCGGGCAGCGTGTACGTGGCGCGTCTCAACGGCCAGGAAATGCCCACCGAGGTGTCGGCGTTCCAACACCTCTCGGAAGTACTCAAGTTCCCTGAGTACTTTGGGTGGAACTGGAAGGCCTTCTACGATTGCGTGCGCGACCTTAATTGGCTTTCGGCGGACAATCGCATCCTGATCATCGAATCCGCCGAGAGGACCCTTTCCCAGGACGGCGATGGCCGCAAGAAATTCTTCGGATGTCTGTGGCGCGCTGGTCAGCGGTGGTCCTACACCAAGCGACCTGAAGGCGTGACGCTCACAAAACTCTCCGTTGTCCTGTCATGCGACAAGCCTCGCGAAACGGCTTGAAGAATGGCAGGAACAGCCGAATTGGTGAGCTGACCCAGTCCGCTGCCTACAGCCAGTAGTCCAGCATCAGCGATGCTGGACAGCAGCTGTCAATTTGGCAGCAGAGCAGTCGGGTCGCCCGCAGGGAATGCATGGGCCGAGTTGAAGCGCAGGGGACTCTTCACCTAAGGAGTGGCTGCGGCGCGGCTGGAACGCGATCTGGGCCAGTCTGCGTTGCAAGCGCGATATGCGCGAGCCCACGGAAACTCTTCTCTCGTCCCCCACAACCCGTAGCGCTCCCCGTGGGCATGGGGTCGGGCCGGGAATCCAGCACCTCACCCCTCGAACCTGACACGCACGAACTTGACTGTCTCGTGGCGACCGGCAGTCTCGCGCACTTCAACCAGGACAGGCTCGATGACCGGGGTCACGAGGCCGTGGTCGGGACGTTCGGTCCGCTCGCCCAGTCGGCCGCGTACCGATTCGCCGACCCGCCGAGCCTGCATTCCCGTCAGGCGCGGCGAGGTCTTCACGGTTCGGCCGTCGGGAAGCTCCACGAGAAGAGCATGCGGTCGCTGTTCCGGACCGAAGACGCCGAGGAGTCTGCCGTCTCGGGTGTCGGAGTGCCTGATCTTCCTCCAGGCCCACGTTTCCCCCGGCTGATAGGTCGAGCTGAGCGACTTCGCCACGATCCCTTCGACACCCACGGCCCTCATCTCCCGAAACCAGAGGTACGCAATCCCCTCGTCCAGCGTGGCCAGCACACGCTGAAGGGGCGGCTCGGCATCACCCAAAGCCGCACCGAGGAGCTCCCACCGCTCCCATAGCGGCAGGCCCCTGACGTCCATGCCTGGGATGGCGAGGATGTCGAAGGCGATGTAGTAGACCGGAATTCCTGACCGCTCACGATCGGCGCGGGATCGAAGCAGATCAGTGAAGTTCAGCCGCCCGTCACGGTAGGCGCAGAGCTCGCCGTCCAGGACGATTCCGGGCGGTAGATTCTCGTGCAGATATTCGGCAACCTGCGGGAACTCCCTGGTGAGGTCCCTCCCGGATCTTGACTGCAAGAACACTCTTCCGCCCTCCAGGATGAAGGCGAGTACGCGGAACCCATCCAGCTTGAGGGAGTACTGAAGACCCCCAGGCATGCTGTCCTGCTCGGGGATCTCATCGGCCGGGCGCGGACGCATGACATCGAGGGGCGGTTGGAGGACCACCTTCGGCGAACTCTCATCCATTCGGCCAGGGTCTGCTGGCCAGGTCTTCGGCACGGTGGGGCTCGCTGGTCCGGCTGGTCTGTCACCGGAACAGCCTCACCCGCGCGGGCTCGAAGGTCATTCACGGATGGTGTGAGCGCGGTCGAGTGGGATGGCGAGGGCTGATCGCTTGGCCAGTTGTTCGCGGAATGCCGCGTTCTCGGCCAGCAGGGCCGCGATGACGGTGGCAGCGGCATCGACCTGCTCCTGGAGCTGTCGGCATTCCTGTCGGCTCTTGCGGAGCTCGCCGCGAACTTCGCTGAGCTCCTCGCGGCGCCGGCGATCCAGGGCGGTAGCCGGACTCTCGTCGACTCGGCTGTCCCATTCGGCGAGGACTGAGGTTGCGCGATTCATGGTGGCTCGGCTGACGCCGGCCTTGCGCCAGAGGTTGTTCTTGGTGAGTGCGCCGTCGGTTCGGTTCGGATTGCCCGACAGGAGGCGTTCCATGGCTTCCTGGAACGCTTGCTCGGCCTTGGGTGACACGGTCACTGGTCCGCCCTCTTGATCATGAGCTCGACATCCTGCAGTTGCGCGTCGAGCAGGGCCCTCCGGTTCTTGGGGATCTTGGGTGTGTCCAGCAAATTGATCAAGGAGGAGCGTTCGGCCTGCCAGATGGGCAGGTGCTCTGGGCCGAGGACGCTGTTGGCGCACCGGGACGGCTGGCAGCGGTCGAGAAGCGGGCCCCGGTGGCCTTGGGGGACGACAGCCTCTTCCAGGCATTTCGCGCCGACGGGGTCGGTGTCGTTCATCGTGCAGTGATTCAACTTGCCGAAACGGATGGAGATCCGGGTACGTGTCTCGAACCGCTGGACCACAAAGAGATCCCGGTGCTGCCGACGCAGACTGGACTGGGCTTTCGCGACGATCTCCGGGCGCTCGATGTGCAGGTAGGGGTCCAGTCCAGTTGCGCGTCCGGTGCCAGCCCACCGAAACCCACGTCCCGGCAGTAGAGATACTGCTCCAGCTCCATGTGCCGAACCCGCAGGTCACGGCTGGTCCCGCTGCGCAGTGCTGCTCTGCGTCCCGTCGCCCGCCAGGGGCGGACCTCGACAAAGCCGTCCTGGAGCAGGAAGTCGTAGAGCCCGCTGATGGCTGCCGAATCACGGTCCCAGGTCGCCTCCCCGACGGTCTCCTCCGCGTCCTGGCGCCGCCACTGCCGGAACTCCTGGATGTCCGACTCGGTGGCCGAGCGCAGATCCAGCCCCCGCGCTGCCAGGAAGTTCAGCAGCATCAGGACGGTGTACGCGTACGACCGCATCGTCTTCGCGTCCAGGCCGCTCAAGGAAATCTTCCGGAACCACGTCGAGACCGGTTCCACCGGGCGCATCGCCTCGTCGAGCAGGATCGGTGTACCTGCGGGTATGCGACGTCGCTCGAAAAGATCCGTGAGCTGGACGTGACTCAGGCCGGCGACCTCACCGACCTTCCAGACCTTCCGCTTGTTGGTGAAGAACAGCTGCACAGAATCCTCCGAGGGACGCTGCCGTTGTTCCGAAGAACCGGACAGTCACCCCAACGGACGATCACGTGACCGGCTACGGGAAGGCTCGGAGAGTCACCCGGATGAGACATTCCAAAGTGTCTGGAGAACCGTCGAACTTCGGCTCGTACGCCAGTCCCGCCCCGCGCGGCAGGGTGCGTACGGCTGCGGCCAGCGCGACGCGGATCACGGCCCGGTCCCGGTCCCGGTCCTGGTCCCGGTCCCGGTCCCGGTTCCGGTTCCGGTTCCGGTTCCGGTTCCGGTCCCGGGGAGCGGGCGGGCCTGCGCGGGGTCGGTCAGCGGGCCGAAGAGGTCCCCGTCGCGGGCGAGCCTCGGTGCGATGTCGTCGGCGAGGAAGACGAGCCCGGCGGCGGTCCGGCAGGCCTCGACCTCCGCCCAGGACACGGGCGCGGAGACGGTGGGCTGGGCCCGCGCCCGCAGGGTGTAGGGGGCCGCGGTGGTCTTGGCTGCGGCGTTCTGGCTGTGGTCGACGAAGACCTTGCCGGGGCGCAGCGCCTTGGCCATGCGGTGGACGACCAGGTCGGGGAGCTCGCGCTCGGCTTCCTGGGCGAGCTGCTTGGCGTACGCGGACACCCGCTCGGACGGGGTCGGCTCCAGCGGCACGGCCAGGTGCATGCCCTTGGAGCCGGAGGTCTTGGCGTAGGCGTGCAGGCCGTCGGCGGCGAGCCGCTCGCGCAGCCAGAGCGCGGCGGCGCAGCACTCGACGACGGTGGCGGGCGGGCCGGGGTCGAGGTCGAGGACCATCCGGTCGGCGAGGGCGGGGTGGCCGGCGGTCCACTGAGGGGTGTGGAACTCCACGACGAGGTTGGCGGACCACATGAGGGTGGCCATGTCGGCGACGACCACTTGGGCGGCGGAGAGGTCCTCGGAGCGCGGCACGGGGGTGGTGCTCACCCAGTCGGGCGTGCCGGGCGGCGGATTCTTGGTGAAGAAGAGCTGCCCGTCCGGTCCGTCGGGGTAGCGCAGGAAGGACACCGGCCGGTCGTGGATGTGGGCGAGCAGCGGTCCCGCGACGGTGGCGTAGTAGTGCAGCACCTCACCCTTGGTGAAGCCGGTCTCCGGGTAGAGGACCTTGTCGAGATTGCTGAGCGCGATGCGACGGCCCTCCACCAATGTGATCGGCGTCATACGATGAGACTGCCACGAAACAGGAGGAACCGTGCGATCCATATGGAACGGGGCGATTTCCTTCGGCCTGGTCAGCATCCCGATCAAGCTCGTGAACGCCACCGAGAGCCACTCGATCTCCTTCCGCCAGATCCATGTGAGTGACGGCGGGCGCGTCCGGTACCGCAAGGTGTGCGAGCTGGACGGGGAGGAGGTGCCGAGCGCCGAGATCGGCAAGGGGTACGAGGAGGCCGACGGGTCGATCGTCCCGATCACGGACGAGGACCTGGCGCAGCTGCCGCTGGCGACCGCGAAGACGATCGAGATCATGTCGTTCGTGCCGGCGGAGGAGATCGATCCGCTGCAGATGGACGCGGCGTACTACCTCGCGGCGAACGGCGCGACGGCGGCGAAGCCGTACACGCTGCTCCGGGAGGCGCTCAAGCGGAGCCGGAAGGTCGCGATCGCCAAGTACGCACTGCGGGGGCGGGAGCGGCTGGGCATGCTTCGGGTCGTGGACGATGTGATCGCGATGCACGGGCTGTTGTGGCCGGACGAGATCCGGGCGCCGGAGGGGGTGGCTCCGGAGGCCACGGTGTCCGTACGGGAAGCCGAACTCGACCTGGCGGACGCGCTGATGGCGACGCTGGGCGAGGTGGAGATGGCCTCGCTGCACGACGACTACCGGGAGGCCGTGGAGGCGCTGATCGTGGCGAAGTCGGGTGGGGCGTTCGAGCCGACGGAGGCCTTGGTGGAGCCGGCCGGCGGGCAGGTGATCGACCTGATGGCCGCGTTGGAGAAGAGCGTGCGGGCCGCGAAGGCTTCCCGGGGGGAGGCGGATGGGGAGAGCGAGGCGGAGGCCGAGGTCACGCCGATTCGCCGGAAGGCCGGTACGGGTACGGGTACGGGTACGGCTGCCCCGAAGGCCGTCGGTGGGAAGAAGTCGACGTCGACGGCGGCTTCGGCCAAGAAGACGGCGGCTTCGGCCGCGACGAAGAAGAAGACGACGACGACCGGCAAGTCGGCTGCGGGCAAGTCGACTTCGGGCGCGGCGGCGGCCAAGAGCACGGCCAAGACGGCCAAGACCGCAGCGGCGAAGAAGACCGGCGCGGCGGCGAAGAAGGCCGCGACGCCGCGGAAGCGGACCTCCGCCTGAGTGGTGGCGGAGGCGGTGGGGCTGGGCGGGGCCTGCGGCGCATTCCCCTGCCCGCCCCTTCCCGAAACTGGGGCTCCGCCCCAGACCCCGCGCCTCAAACGCCGGCGAGGCTGGAGTGTGCGGCAGGGGGACAGGGTGGTGGACAGGGTGGGGCGCCTCAAACGCCGGCGGGACTGGAGTGTGCGGCAGGGGGGCCGGGGTGTGCGCCGAGCCAGGTGGTGGTGTCGCGGGCGCGGGCGAAGAGGGTGTCGACCTCCGGGGGTTTCAGCGTCGTGGGGGATGCCGCGAGGCCCGGGGTCGCCGTCGGGGGCTGGAGGATGCGGATGTCGCGGACCGTGGGGGCCGTCTCGACCCGCGAGGCGTCGACCAGCGCCAGCGCCGGGGTGACCTCGGTGGCCAGGGCCGCCGCGGCGAAGGCCGCCGCGCGGCGGATCCAGCGGGGGTCCGGGCGGGGTTCCGTGCGGCCCACCGTCAGCAGGAGGTCGCCGATCACCGCGCGCTGGCGGCGGCCCGGGATCGTACGCACGCAGAAGATCCCCGCCGGGCCGATGAGCAGGTGGTCGATGCGGCCCAGCCCCGGGAGCGGGACGCAGTGCAGGGTCCGCCAGCCCTCGGGTTCCAGGGCGTCGAAGGCGTCGCCCATCCGCTGCTGCGCGGTCAGGTCCTGGCGCAGGCGGTGCCGGGCTCTGGTGCCCGCTGGGCCGTGTTCCAGTTCGCCCAGCAGGGTCTCCCCCGGACGGTTCGGGGCCAGGTCCGCGTCCGGCGGTAGCGCGAGACGTCGCAGGTCGGAGGCCGTGGGGACCGGGGGCGGGCCGATCGAGACCGTCCCGCTCAGGTAGGGGCGGAGCACCGCCAGGATCGCCTCGCGGTGGTCGTCCGCGAGGACGCTGATCCGGTTGGCCTGCCGGTCGTACCAGGCCACCGCCTGCCCGTCGGGCAGATTGACGTACAGCCGGCCGCGGCCGGGCCGGCCGCTCGGCAGTACCTTGAGTCCGCGCATCGCCCTCACCCCCGCCGTCCATGGGAGCAGCCGGGGCGCCGCAGGGCAATCCCTCGGATGTGTAACGACTCCGACGGAACCTTGCGACTCCGCTGTTACACGAACGGGGCGCTGCCGCAACGGCCCGGCCCTAGGTTTGACCCACCTGGATGGCCCAGGCCCTGACCGGCACCGAAGGATTTCCCCGTGAGCACCGTCAGCCGCCGCACTCTCGTTCGCGCCGCCGCCGTGACCGCATGTGCCGGAAGTCTGCTGGCGCTGCCCACCGCCGCCGCCCTGGCCGAGGGGGTGCCCGCGGCCTCGTCCGCGCACTCCGCGGCCCCGCGGTCGATCCTCGTCAAGAGCCTCTCGCTCGCGGACGGGGTCTCCACGGCGAAGATCTACCGCACGGCCGACGGCGCGTACCAGGCCGAGATCCTGGCGGCCGACGGCACCAAGGCGACCACCCTGACCAGCCGTGACGGGGTCACCGCCGTCGGCGGCTCCGGGGACCTGCACGCGGCGCTGGACCCCGCCGGGCGGCTGACCTCCTGGCTGGGCGGCGTCCCGGCCCAGGGCGGCGACCACACCGTGGCGGGCGACGGACACAAGACCGGGACCCGCAACGAGGCCCGCGGCGGGCAGGTCGTTCCGGCCTCAGTTCCCCGGAAGGCGGCCACCGGGGACACCCACGTCGTCGCCGACGGTTCCGGCAGTGGGCGGCGGCTGCGTACGCTGGCGGACGGTCCGGGCGACGGTGTGCTGCTGCTCGCCGCCGCCGGCGGGATCGCGGCCGTCGGCGCGGCCGGGCTGGGCTTCGCGATGCTGCGCCGAGGACGCACGGACAGCTGAGACCGCAGGGTAAATCGGATGTACCTCCGCATATGGTTGACGTGGTCGACGTTGTCGACGTGATCGGCCGTCGGCGTATCGCGGGCAGAAGGGCACAGGAGCTGTGAACAGGTTGCGCTTGCGTGTGTCCGCGCGCTCGCTGCTCCCCCTCCTCGCACTGGTCCCGCTGCTGGCGGGCTGCGGGGACAGCGGCGGGCTGGTGAGCGCCGGTTCCACGCCGACCGCGAGCGGGCCCGTACACCTGTGGCCCGACCGCCGCGGGGCGTCCGTACCGCCCGCCGACCCGGGTGGGGCCCCGCCCGAGTACGTCAAGGGGATCCCGCCGGTCCGCGACCAGGACGTGCACGCCGTCGACCCGGTGGCCCTCGTCCAGGCCGAGCTGCGCGCCCATCCGGACACCGAGGTCGGCGCGGACGGGATGCCGTCCCGGACGGCGGCCGCGATCCAGGAGTGCGCGAAGGCCGAGGACGCGGACGAACAGGATCCGGAGGCGTGCCCGGTGCTGAAGCCGTACTACCGGGACCTCACGGGCAACGGCGAGGACGAGCTGATCGTCGGCATCGAGTTCCCGGACAAGATGATGTCCGTACGGGTGTACACGGCCGACGCGGACGGGCGGCTCAACCGGATCATGGCGACGACGGAGACCGTCATCACGGTGGAACTGGCCGGGCGTGACGTGATCCTTCGGGTGCCCAGCGGCAACCACGGCTACGAGCTGATCACGGCCTGGTCCTGGGACGAGAAGCAGCTCACCATGCTGCCGACGCGCGAGCAGATCGTACGGGTGCCCGGCAATCCGCAGGCCCCTGGGAGCCGGGAACCCGCTCCCGTACCGGGCCGGCCGTGACGCCCGTGCGGCTGCCCGCCTGGACGGCCACGCTGACCTGGAAGTCGGCGTGCTTCATCGTGGTGATGTGCTGCTCCCTGGCTGCCGTGCTGGGCGCCCTCGTGCACGTGGAGGTGACCCGGCAGACGGTGGCCACGGCACGGGAGAAGGCACTCGGCAGACTGCTGGAGGTCTCGCGCGCGTACGAGGAGGGCGAGCCCCTTCCGCGCGGTTCCTGGCTGGATCCCGTCGGGCTGCCGCCCGAGCTGCGGGCGCTCGCCGTCAGCGGGCGCCGGGGCACTCTGGTGGCGGACCACCGGGGCCGTCCGACCATGTGGGCGGCGGGCCCGGCGGACGGCCGTGCCCTCGCGACGACCGTCGACTACGGGCAGAGCGCCCGCACGATCAGCGGGCTGGACAACGCGATCATCGGGTCCTCGCTGCTGGCGATCGGCGGCACGCTGCTGGTGGGCGCCTTCGCGGTGACCCGCGTGACCCGGCGCCTGCACCTGACGGCGGCCGTGGCCCGGCGGATCACCCAGGGCGACCTCGACGCGCGGGTGGACGACCCGCGGACGAGGACCCCCTCGCGGCACCAGGACGAGGTGGCGACGGTGGCGGCGGCGCTGGACACCATGGCCGGGAGCCTGCAGTCGAAGCTGGAGAGCGAGCGGCGGTTCACGGCGGACGTGGCGCACGAGCTGCGCACACCGCTGACGGGCCTGCAGGCGGCGTCGGAGCTGTTGCCGGAAGGGCGGCCGACGGAGCTGGTGCGCGAGCGGGTACGGACGATGCGGCAGCTGACGGAGGACCTGCTGGAGATCTCCCGGCTGGACTCGGGCAGCGAGGTGGTGGAGAGCGATCTGCACCAGCTGGGGCGGCTGGTACGCCGGGTGGTGCGGGCGTCCGGGACGGACTGCGAGGTGGTGGTCGTCCGGGATGCGCACGTGGAGACGGACCGGCGGAGGCTGGAACGGGTGCTCGGGAACCTGGTGGCCAACGCCCACAAGCACGGGCGGCCGCCGGTGGTGCTGACGGTGGACGGGCCGGTGGTGACCGTACGGGACCACGGGGACGGCTTCCCCGAGTACCTGGCGGCGCACGGCCCGCAGCGCTTCCGCAGCGGGGGCGGCAAGGGGCACGGGCTGGGGCTGACCATCGCCGTGGGGCAGGCGGGGGTGATCGGGGCGCGGCTGGAGTTCCGCGCGGCGGAGGACGGTGAGGGCGGCGGCCTGGCGGTCCTCAGACTCCCGGGGCACTAGCCGGTCTGCCGGCCGGAGGCGCGGGGGCTGCGGTGCGATGCGCTGCGCGGGCCGACGGGCGGGGCCAGCTGGGCGCACGCGTGGCCGCGGGCTCGGCGTTGCCGGCCGGAGACAGCGGGGCGGCGATGCGGGCCGCAGGTTCGGCGTTGCCGTCCGGAGACAGCGGGGCGGCCGTGCGGGGCGCGGGCACGGCGTTGGCGGCCGGAGATGGCGGGGCAGTGGTGTTCTGCGCGGGCCGACGGCCGGGGCTGGGCGCGCGCCGGGGCGTCTCCTCGGGCGCCGAACGTGACGAGGGGTCGGAATGCCGGGCGGCAGTGCGTTCGGCGCCCTGCGGGGAGCGCCCCGACACACACCCAGCCCCGGCCTCCGCACCCTGCCGGTTCCTGGCCGGAGGCTCGACGGGCAGGGCGGCTCCGCCGCAGGTTCCCGGCCGGAAGCCCTGCGGGGCCTGGGCACGTGGCTCGGAGGGATACTGGGCCCGGGGCTCCCCCGTCGCAGGACTGGGCGGAGGGCGGGGCCGGGTGTGTGTCGGGGTGTCCCCGCAGGGCGCCGAACGCCTTGCCGCCGCGCCTTCCGACGCCTCGTCACGTTCGGCGCCCGAGGAGACATCCCGGCGCGCGCCCGGCCCCGGCCGGAGCCCCCGCCCCGGCGTACCCCGACCCGGCCGGAGCCCTGCCACGGCGCACCCGGCCCCGCCCCCGCGGACTCGGACCCCGCCGGAGCCCGACGCGACGCTCGCGGACCCGGAAACGGCCCCGGCGTACCCCGACCCGGCCGGAGCCCTGGCACGGCGCGCCCGGCCCCGCCCCCGCGTACTCGGACCCCGCCGGAGCCCGACGCGACGCTCGCGGACCCGGAAACGGCCCCGGTACGCGGCCCGGCGGGCTCAGGTCCGCGGGGTCTTCGTCCAGGGCCAGCGGATCTTGGGCTTGGTGCCCGGGGGGCGGAAGTCGTACTTCCAGCCCTTCTGCAGGCCGAGCCGCTTGGAGTACCCCGCCGGGACGCGTTCGTACAGCAGTACCGTCGGCGGGCCGCCGTCCGGTGCCGGGACGGGGATCTCGTACCACTTCGGGGGGTGTCCGGTCGGGCCGAGGAGGACGGGGAGGACCCGGCCGTCCATCGGGCCGCCCTCGAACGGGGTCGGTTGGCTTCTCACCCCACCAGTGTCACAGCAGGTGGGCGGCCTCGGACACCACCGGGATCACGCGGCGGGCCAGGACCCCGACCGGGCCGTCCGCCGATTCCAGGGCAAGGGCGGCCCGGGCGGCCGCGGCCGTTTCCGGGTCGGTGGCGGCGGTGGCCGTCAGGAGGGCGATGAACTGGTCCAGCAGCCAGTCCCGGAGGCGCTCGACCTCGGGCTGCTTGCCCTCGTCGATCCATATGAGGGAGGCCGCCTCGACGGCCGTGATCCACGTACGGACCATCATGCGCAGCCGGGGGCCGGGGGCCGGGACGCCCAGGTGGAAGAGGATCTGCTCGGCGGCGGCCCGCCGGATGCCGTCGACCGTCGCCGTCGTGCGGGAGGTCTCCACGACGCTGCCGCCCTGCAGGAGGGCGGCGAAGCCCGCGTCGTGTTCGTCGACGAAGGCGAGGTAGCGGTCCAGGACCCGGGACAGACGCCGGGTCAGGGGCCCCTGCTGCGGTTCGGCGAAGCACAGTTCGAGGAGGTCGGCGGCCGAGCGGAGGGCGGCCTCGTAGAGCTGCTGCTTGCCGCCCGGGAAGTAGCGGTAGACGAGCGGGCGGGACACCCCGGCGGCCTCGGCGACGTCGTCGAGCGAGACCTCTTCCGGTGCCCGGTGCGCGAACAGCGAGAGGGCGGCGTCGAGGAGTTGGGCTCGCCGCTCCTCGACGCTCAGCCTGCGGTACGCGCGTACGGTCATGTCCGCAGGGTAGCCCCGCGGGCGCCGGACGAGTGGGTGTCCTGTGGATCAGGACCAGCGGCTCGCCCCCGTCCTCCCCTACGCCAGCAGCCCCGAGCTCTGCCAGAGCCTGCGGCCGACCCCGCGCAGCACACCGATGTCGTCGAGGAAGTCGGTGAGCCGCTTCGCACCGCTCTGCATGACCTCGCGGCGGTGGCCGCTCGCCTTCACCTGGGCTACGGCCTCGCGGCGGTCCAGGCCGATGTTGTCGTAGACGGCCGGGTTCACGAAGGCCAGCGAGAAGACGCGGGCGGCCTCGCCGCAGCTGATCCGGGTGAGTTCCTGCTCCCAGCGCGGGGCGGTCAGCATCTGGCGGCGCAGTTCCTCGCGGGCGTACCGGACGTGCCGGGCCTCCTCGATGACGTGGATCCGGGTGACGCCGCGGACCAGCGGCTGGACGCGCTCGTCCGGGAAGGTCAGGCGCTGCATCCAGTCGAGGATCTCCTCGCCGAGGAGGGTGCAGGCGAAGGAGCCGGGGGTGGTGGAGACGGTCTTCAGGATCCGCGCGAGGTTGTGGTTGAGGCGGGAGACCGGGTACTCGGGGGCGCCGGCCTTCTGGATCATGCGGGCGAACATCATCGAGTGGCGGCACTCGTCGGCGATCTCGGTGAGCGCGTAGCGGACGTGCTTGCTGGTCAGGGACTTGTCGTAGATGTGCCGGACCATGAGCTGCATGAGGATGATCTCGAACCAGATGCCGAGCGAGCCGAGCGCCGCCGCCTCGTGGCGGGAGAGGTCGATGCGCTGCTCCTCCCCCATCTTCTTCCACAGCGGGGTGTCGTAGAGGGAGAGCAGTTCCGGCGGCCAGTAGTACTTGCCCTCGATCGCCGGGGCGTCCCAGTCGAGTTCCCTGTCGGGGTCGAAGGAGTGCTTGGCCGAGGATTCGAGCAGTCGCTCGGCTATCTGCTCGCGGTCCTTGAGCAGGCCGAGGGCGTCCTGGAGCGCGGCTCGTTCGGTCACGGTCGTCATGGGTTCGGACACCTCGTCGTCGAGTTACCGGCGGTCACTTCTTATGAGACTGCCTGTCAGCAAGGTCGTCAATCCCTCGCGCACGACTTGTTGACCCCGTGTCTACCAACGTGTGACGCTGCCAACTGTCCGGTCCCACAAGGCAGTACGTGAGACGAGGGGGCGTCAGTGTCGACGCACGAGCTCTACACCGAGAACCCGGGCGAGCCGGTCTGGCAGGTTCCCGCCGCCGGCTCCGCCCGCTTCAGCTGGGAGTACGCCGACGGCCGCGAGCGGCTCCTGGCGCTCTACCAGAAGGGCAAGGACAAGCAGTGGGACGGCGGCAAGCGCATCGACTGGGACATCGAGGTGGACCCGTTCAATCCGCTGGGCACTCCCGAAGAGGCCCTGCCGCTGTACGGGACGCGGCACTGGGCCAAGCTCACCGCAAAGGACAAGGGCGAGCTGCGCCGGCACTACGCCTCCTGGAACTTCAGCCAGTTCCTGCACGGCGAACAGGGCGCGATGGTGTGCGCGGCGCGCATCGTGGAGTCGGTGCCGGACCTGGACGCGAAGTTCTACTCCGCCACGCAGACCATGGACGAGGCCCGGCACGCCGAGATCTTCGGGCGCTTCCTGCACGAGAAGGTCGGGATGCTGTACCCGATCAACGACAGCCTCCAGGGGCTGCTGGGCGACACCCTGCGCGACTCCCGCTGGGACATGCCGTACCTGGGCATGCAGGTGCTCATCGAGGGGCTGGCGCTGGCCGCCTTCGGCCTGATCCGCGACACGACGACCAAGCCGCTGCCGAAGCAGCTCCTGGCGTACGTGATGCAGGACGAGGCCCGGCACGTGGCCTTCGGGCGGATGGCGCTGCGCGACTACTACAAGCAGCTCACCGACGCCGAGCTGCGCGAGCGCGAGGAGTTCGTGATCGAGGGCTGCTACCTGATGCGGGACCGGCTGCTCGGGGTGGAGGTGCTGGAGAACTTCGGGATCGCGGCCAAGGAGGCGGCGCTGATCAGTGAGCAGTCGGAGTTCCTGCACCTGTTCCGCAAACTGCTGTTCAGCAGGATCGTGCCGTGCGTGAAGGACATCGGGCTGTGGGGCGAGCGGCTGCAGCGGGCCTACCTGGACCTCGGCGTCTTCGACATGGGCGACTCGAACCTGGACCTGCTGATGAGTCAGGACGAGGAGATCGCCGAGGCCCTCGACCGCGAGCGGTTCGCGGCCGAGGAGTCGGCGCGGGTGGCGGAGGTCGAGGCCGCCATCGCCGACGGGGCGGATGCCCCCTGAGGATTGTCCTGCCGGTCGGGCCCGGCCCGGTCGGCCGGACGCCCCCTGAGGCGCGTCCGGGCGGTCCCCTGCGGTCGGGCCGGGCGGTCCTCTGCGGTCGGGCCGGGCGTCAGCCGGTGGCCAGCGCCGCCTCCATCACCGCCCGCGCGATCGGCGCCGCCGCGCCGTTGCCGCTGATGTCGCCCCGGTCCGCCGACGCGTCCTCGACCACCACCGCGACCGCGACCTGCGGCAGCGCGGTGCCCTCGGCCCTGGCCCAGGAGATGAACCAGGCGTACGGGGTCCCCGCGTTGCCGACCCCGTGCTGCGCGGTGCCCGTCTTGCCGCCGACCACCGCGCCCGGGATCGCGGCGTTGCGGCCCGTCCCGTTCTCCACCACCTTGACCATCAGCTCCTGCAGCCGGACGGCGGTGGCCGGGTTCATCGCCCGTCCCAGGCTGCGCTGGTCGCCGCGCCGGACCTGGGAACCGTCGTCCTGGGTCGTCCGTTCCACCAGGTAGGGGTACCTGAGCTCGCCGCCGTTCGCGACGGCCGCGGCCACCATCGCCATCTGCAGCGGTGTGGCCGTGGTGTTGAACTGCCCGATCGAGGAAAGGGCCAGCTGGTCCTGGCTCATGTCGGTGTCGAAGTTCGACCGGGACACCCATGAGGGCACCCGGAGCCCCTCACCGTTGAAGCCGAAGCGCCGCGCCGCCTCCACCATCCCGCGCAGCCCGACCTGCACCCCGATCTTCGCCATCACCGTGTTGCAGGACCACTGCACCGCGTCCGCCATCGAGGCGTCCTCGCAGCCGGTGCCCGCGTTCGGCAGCAGGGTGCTGGTCCCGGGCAGCGGATAGGGGTCGGGGGTCCGGGTCGGCGCGTCCACATCGGTGACCACGCCCGCGTCGAGGGCGGCCGCAGCCGTCACGATCTTGAAGGTGGAGCCGGGCGGGTACGTCTCGCGCAGCGCCCGGTTGAGCATCGGCCGGGCGGGGTCCGCGTTCAGGGTGGACCAGGCCTCCTTGACCTTCGTACCCGTACCGGAGAGCACGGCCGGGTCGTACGAGGGGCTGCTGACCAGCGCGAGGATCCTCCCGGTGGCCGGCTCGACGGCGGCCACCGCGCCGCGCTTGCCCGCGAGCCCGGCGTACGCGGCGAGCTGCATTCCGGAGCGGACGGTGGTGGCGGCGTTCCCGCCGGCGGGGCGGCCGCGGGCCAGTTCGTACCAGAGCGGGAAGGCCGAAAGCCCCGGGTCGGTGCCCGACAGGATCGCGTCCTCCGCGCGCTCGACGAAGCTGGTCCCGTAGGTCTGGGAGGAGAAGCCGGTGACGGGCGCGTACAGCGGACCGTTCGTGTACGTCCGCTCGTAGCGCAGCAGTTGGCCGCTGTCGCGGGAGCCGGTGACGGGACGCCCGTCGACCAGGACGTCCCCCCGGGGTTCGGCATAGCGCTCGATGGCGGGGCGTTTGTTGGCCGGGTTCGCGCCGTAGGCGGCGGACTCCCAGACCTGCACGCGGGCGATGTTGACCAGCAGGGCGACCAGCAGGAGGGCGCAGAAGTACGCACACCAGCGGATGTAGCGGATCACTCGGCCGGCTCCTTCGCGGGGCGGGGTCTGCGGGCGCTGTCGCTGAGCCGGACCAGCAGGGCGACGATGATCCAGTTGGTGACGACGGAGGAGCCGCCCTGCGCGAGGAAGGGCATGGCCATGCCGGTGAGCGGGATCAGGCCGCTGACACCGCCCGCGATGACGAACACCTGGAGCGCGACGATCGAGGCGAGCCCGGTGGCGAGCAGCCGCCCGAAGGGGTCGCGCAGGGCGAGCGCGGCGCGGAAGCCGCGAGCGACGAGGAGCCCGTAGAGGACCAGGATCGCGGCGAGGCCGGCGAGCCCGAGCTCCTCGCCGGCGGTGGCGAGGATGAAGTCCGACTTGGCGGCGAAGCCGATGAGGAAGGACTGGCCGTGGCCGAGGCCCGCGCCGAGGAGGCCGCCGGCGGCGAAGGCGAAGAGGGACTGGGCGAGCTGGCCGGGGCCCTCGCCGCGCTCGATGGAGGCGAAGGGATTCAGCCAGTCGTCCACCCGGCTGTGCACGTGCGGTTCGAAGGTTCCTACGGCGTACGCGCCGAGGGCGGCGAGGAGCAGTCCGATCGCGATCCAGCCGATCCGCCCGGTGGCGGTGAACAGCATGATCACGAACAGTCCGAAGAACAGCAGCGAGGTCCCCAGATCCCGCTCCAGGACCAGCACACCGACGCTGAGCAGCCAGATCGCGAGGATCGGGCCGAGGACGCGGCCGGGGAGGAGCCGGAGCTTCCAGAAGAGCCGGCGGCCGGTGAGGGCGAGCGCGGTGCGGTTCGCGGCGAGGTAGGCGGCGAAGAAGACCGCGAGCAGGATCTTGGCGAACTCCCCCGGCTGGAAGGAGAGCCCGGCGAACCGGATCCAGATGTGGGCGCCGTTGACCGCCGGGAAGAAGACGGGGATCAGCATCAGGACCAGGGCCACCGCGACGGAGAGGTACGCGTACCGCTGGAGCACCCGGTGGTCGCCGAGCAGCGCGACGGCCAGCACGAAGAGCGCCACGCCCAGCGCGGACCACAGGAGCTGGTCCCCGGCGGTGAGGTGCCCGGGGGTGGTCACGTCGAGGCGCTGGATGAGGACGAGGCCGAGGCCGTTGAGGAGGACGGCGATGGGGAGCAGGAGGGGGTCGGCGTACGGGGCCCGCAGGCGGACGGCGAGGTGGGCGAGCAGGGCGGCGACGCACAGACCGGTGGTGTAGCGGGCGGCGGGGCCGGGGATGTGGCCGGTGGTCGCGAGGCCGACGTAGAGGTGACCGAGGACGGAGATCAGGACGGCTCCGGCGAGGAGCGTCAGCTCGACGCCGCGCCGTCTGGGGGCGCCGGCGCCGGGGGGCGGGGGCGGGGCGGGCTCCGTCACCTTTGCCGTCAGAGCGGTCATGCACCGAAACGTAGCAAGCAGGCGGATGATATGTCCGCTTATGCCATAGTGTGCCGAAGAGTCGTCACAAACGGTCGGAAGTATCGAAGGTGAGGAGCCGAGGCGCATGGGACCTGTGGAATTCATCGTCCTCGCCTTCCCGGAGGAACAGCTGCGTGCTCCGGCGGTCGAGGCCGTGATGGGGCTGCGCAAGACCGGGGTGGTCCGGCTGATCGACGGGATCGTGGCGACGAGGACGGCCTCGGGGGACGTACTGGCGGCCGAGTTCGACGAGTTCGTAGAGCTGCACGGCCTGCTGACGGGCCGGGACGTGGCGCGGCTGATCGGGCCGGAGGACATCGAGGAGGCGGCGGGGCTGCTGGAACGCGGGAGCTGCGCCCTGCTGCTCGTGGTCGAACACCTGTGGGCCGAGGACGCGGCGATCGCCGTACGGACCGCGGGCGGCCGGATCGTCGGCTCGGTCCGCATCCCGCCGGACCGGGTACCGGCGGATCCACGGGCGGGGGTGGCCTGATGTTCATCCGCCCGATGGGAGTAACGGTCCGCCCGGCGAACCGCCCGGCGGGGCACCCGCTGCTGCGGGGCCTGCTGGCGCGGGCGTCGGGAGCGACGGAGCCGACGGCGGGCTCGGTGGCGACCGCGGCACCGGCGGCCACGGACCCGGTGGGCCTGGTCGGCCCGGCCGAACCGCCGCCGGAACCCCCGCAGCCGGCCGATCCGGAGCCGGCGGCGGCGATCCCGCCGGACCACACCGCGGCGGCCGGGCCGACCCCCGCGACCGGCCTGGTGGCGGAGCTCACCCAGCTGGCCGGCCTGGCCCGCGAGGGCCTGCTGACCCCCCAGGAGTTCACGACGGCCAAGGCCCGCCTGCTGCGCGACTGAGGGAGAAGGCGTCGCGGCGCACGGAGAAGGTGCTCGCCCATCCCCGGACGGCATCCCCGGACGGCATCCCCTGCACAAAACCCCAGATCGAACGGATATCCGCCTGTGGTTGACTGCCCCGCATGGACCTCGCACAGGGGGACACACCCCCTTTCGACCCCGAACTGAGTCTCGTACTGGCGGCTTTGGGGGACGCGGTACGCGACCCCCTCACCCCGGAGAACCTCGCGGCCCAGCAGGAACGGGACATCGCGACCCGGCCCCGGCCGACGGTCCGGGAGCTCCGGGCCGACGGACTCTTCGAGGTGGACGAGGTGCGCGTACCGGGACGGGACGTCACGCTCGTGAGCGCCCGCCCCGCCGGGGCCACCGGTCCGCTCCCCCTGCTGTACTACATGCACGGCGGCGGAATGGTCATGGGCAACGCCCCGTCCGTACTCCCGCAGCTGCTGCGCGAATGGGCCCTCCCCCTCGGCCTGGCCGTCATCTCCGTCGAATACGGCCTGGCGCCCCGGGCGCAGTACCCCGAACCGGTGGAGGACTGCTACGCCGGCCTCGTCTGGGCGGCCGGGCACGCGGCCGAACTCGGCATCGACGCCGGCCGCATCGTCATCGGCGGCAAGAGCGCGGGTGGCGGCCTCGCCGCGGCACTCGCCCTGCTCACCCGCGACCGGGGCGGCCCCGCGCCGATCGGCCAGCTGCTCCTGTGCCCGATGCTCGACGACCGCAACACCACCTTCTCCAGCCACCAGATGGCCGGCGTCGACATCTGGGACCGCACCTCCAACACCACCGCGTGGCAGGCACTCCTCGGCGAGCGGTCCGGAGCCGCGGACCTGCCGCCCTACGCCGCCCCCGCCCGCGCCACGGACCTGTCCGGGCTCCCCCCGGCCTACATCGACGTCGGTTCGGCCGAGACCTTCCGGGACGAGGACGTGGCCTACGCCGACGCGATCTGGCGTGCCGGCGGGCAGGCCGAACTGCACGTATGGCCGGGCGCCTTCCACGGCTTCGACAGCCTCGCCCCCGAGGCGGCCCTCAGCCAGGACGCACGCAACGCCCGCACCCGCTGGCTCCGCCGCATCCTCACGCAGCGGACGAACGGGGGCGGGAGCGGGAGCGGGGACGGGGAGGCGTAGGTCACGCGCACCCGTGTCACGGGGAGTCGGGAGCCTCCCGGGCGGTATCAGGGATGTGTATGGGGGTTTCCCGTCAGTCCCATCGTCCCTCCGTGTCGGGCCGGTCCCTCAAGGGCGCTCCTTCGTCGCGTCGCTACACGATGGCCTTCGGCCACCCTTGACCGACCGTCCCGCCCCGGACATACGAAGACTGCCGGGAACCCCCCAAAGGAACGGACCGGGCGTTCAAGGATCAGGACGGGGCGGCCAGGGATGCGCGAGGAGATCCCCGAGAGCGCGACCGAGAGGCGGGGCCCATCACAGACCAGGGCCCGGGTTGGGGGAAGCGCGCCAAATCGCTACGCGCTCCTCATCTCTCAGCGTCTCCACCCCGTCCTGGGCTGGGCATAAGCCGCCCACGACCCCGATCCCACGCTCGCTATGCGTCCGACGGCCGCCTGTGGCAGGTCGCAGGCCGGATCGCTAAGGGGGGCCAGCGAAGTGGGTGTTGGCGGTCGCCTCGCGTGCGGTGCGGCCGGCCAGTCACAGCAAGGCCGTCAGACGCTGAACGCTGCGGCTGCCCTCGCGGCGTACGCCCAGGGGGATCAGAGCGGCGTGGGCCGGCAGGCGCACTCCGCCGGTAAACGCCACCCGAGTTCCTGGGCCTTCCGGCGCCGCCGCCACGCCGAGCAGGAGGAATCGGCTCTGCAACCAGCACCAGCCGGGCTGCTGCACCCCGCGCAGTCGCGCCCGCATTCCGTACCTGCTGCGCGCCAGCGCCTCTACATGCTTGCCTTGCCGACGGACGACCCGCAGCCGCTCCATGTCGGGCACGACCTGCCCGAAGGCGCCTTCCAGGTCGCCCAGCAGGGACCAGACCCGTTCGAAGGGGGCGTCGATGTACGCCTCGGTCACGTAGGCACCGCGAATGCCTCCGGCCAAGGCGTACAGGCGGCGTACGGGGTCAAGGTCCGTGACGGGCCAGGGCTCGTTCATGACGTCCACGCCTTCCGGAAGATGTTGCGGGCGCGGTGCAGCCGCGACTTGAGGGTGCCCGTGCGCAAGCCGAGCAGGGCGGCGGCGGTGCGCTCGTCCAGGCCTTCGATGTCCCGCAGCATCAATACCGCGCGGTGCTCGGGGGAGAGACGGCCCAGTACGTCCTTGATGTCGGCGGAGAGTTGCGGGTCGCCTCGGGCGGGGAGCGCGCTGAGATCGGCCGGCACGGTGCGGGCGGCGCGGTGCGCGATGCGAATCGCCTCCCGTACCGCGATGGCACGGACCCAGCCGTGCAGTGCGGCCGGCTCCTTCAGCGTGCGCAGCGACTTGAAGACCGCCACCAGGGCTTCCTGCGCAGCGTCCGGGCCCTGGCCCAGGGCTATGGGCGCGCAGACGCGGCTCACGTACGGGGCGAGGACGTCCAGGAGTTCGGCCATGGCGAGAGTGTCGCCACGCTGGGCGGCTCGCACGAGCCGGACCGTCCGGTCTTGGGGGCGTTCATCAGACACGGGCCGTTTCCTTCCACCGCGCCACGCGCAGAGCGGCGACGGCCAGGACGGCACACAGTGGGGTGTAGAGAATGAGGTTGAGCCAGTAGAAGGCGGTGCCGGTCTCCTTGGCGAACAACCAGTAGATGCCCGCCAAGGCGCGCAGCGAGAGGCCCGCGGCCACGGCCAGGGTGCCGACCCGGAGTATCAGAAGGCGGGGCCGGCGCAAGCGGGCGAGGACGATGGCGGCGGCGGTGAGGAGCAGGGCGACAAGAGGAAGCAGGACCGGCGGTGTGAACGGCACGTCCGTCCCGAGAACTGCGTGGGACAGGCTCTTGTCGTCGGCCGCGGGCCATGTGGCTCCCGTCGCCCAGTACAGGTGGAGCACGGCGTCCACGGTGAGCACCGAGGCGACCAGCGCGGCAGCGCGGGTCGGGGCGGCGGGCCGGTACGGCATGGGTTCTCCTACGTCGGCGAGAGGATTCCGTCGCCCTGGTGAGGAGCCATCCCAGCAAAACGTTCCCTCGGAGTAAGCAAATTCTTCCGTGAGGGTTCTGCTTACTGCGGCTGCTGGACTAGGGCCCGTCCGGCGGATCTTGCCGGACAGGCCCTAGTCCAGGGGGCTCAGCGCTTGAGCATGAAGGTGAAGTCGCCGGAGAGCTTGCCGCCCAGCCGGACTGCCGACACGAGTTTCCCGTCCGCGATCAGTCTTTCGACCTCGGCCCGGGAAAGACCGCAACCTTCAGCGATCACCCGCACCGGCCGGACGGGGATCTGCGCCGCGAAGCGGACCGAGACGTCGATCACCTCCCGACCCAGGTGATCCGATCCGCCGGTGTCGAGCCGCCAGGCGTCGTCCCAGTCGAGGGCGATGCGATTGCGCCGCCGTATGACCGGATCCTGGAGCACCTCGGCCGCCAGGCCGGGGTCGTTGTCATGCATGCGGTCCAGGAGCTCAGGTCGTACGGAGCGCACGTTCATCCGCTCCAGGACCGTGAGCTTCGCGGTGTCCCCGCAAGCGGTACAGAGCACGAGCAGCCAGGCGTCGAGGAGCTTGTGGTTCGCGTTGACACGAAATTTGCCGTTCGCCCGGAAACGCTCGGACGCGCACGCATGGCAACGGCGGCGAACGAGCGGCAGGCAGGTGGGCACGACCGCCCAGTTATTGAGCACAGAAGTACACCGGTTTCAGTGAGAAGTCCGCAGCAAAAAGCAGCACGGCGCACATGTGCGACGCGCGACCGATCAGCGCTTGGGGGGTCTCACAGGGTGTACAACGGCATGTCCTTGCCTGGACGACTCGGTTCGACGGCACGGTAGTGGCGGACAGCGACACGTTTCCACTGGTTTTCGGGCGCCTCACCGCCAGGGCCGGTCCGGCGGATCATCAGCGGAGCCATAGTCGGATCGCAGCGGTGGTGACGGTGCCGTGGAAGACGTAGGCGCGTTTGTCGTAACGAGTGGCGACGGCCCGGTGGTTCTTGAGCCGGTGGGCCGACCGCCCTTACTACCACGCCGCTTGCAGTTTGCCCGCTGGTCCCTCGGCTCGGGACCGTCCGCGCCCCTCGTCGGGGCGGTGGTTTTTCGGGGCGCCGACCTGTTTTCGGAACGCGTGGCGCCTTCCTGCGTACTCCTGCTGCGTGTTGGTGGGCACGACAGGAGGTGGAGTCGACGCTGACCATGCTCCAGTCAAGCCGGCCAGGTCGGCGTCTGCCTGGACAGTACGCAGGATCCGGTCCTACCGTACGCCGACCAGCGGCGATGGCGTTCGTAGACGGTCTTCCAACTGCCGAAACGCTCGGGAAGAACACGCCAGGTATGCCGGTCCACACCCGGAAGAGGATCCCGTTGCTCCAACGGCCACCGCGTCGCCCGACAGCCACATGATCCGCCGGACGGAACCTAACTGGTCGACCGGCCGGCTTCTTCCTGCAGCTTGCGAGCTCGTTCGGCCGGGTGGTAGTTCGGCCCGACACCTTCGATCAGCAGTAGGTCGCCTTCGATGTGGTCGGTACGCAGGTGAAGGATGCTCCGGTAGGCGGGAGAGTCGTACCAGGCACGGGCTTCGGTCAGACTGGGGAACTCGATCAGCACCATGCTGCCAGGCCAACTGCCCTCTACGACTTCGGCCGGCGGACCGTGGATGACGAAGCGGCCTGCAAAGGGGTCGAGGGTCGCCTGGATGCGCTCCAGGTACTCGATGACGTCGGAGTGATTCCGGCGGCTGCGGAGATGAGCGAAGCCGTAAGCAGGCACCACGGGGCTCCTCGTTCCTTGGGTGAGTGATGACCGAGAACGTAGCCGAGAGCCCTTGGGCGGTGCGATTACCCCGGAGGTAATTGAGCTACTCCTCTTGGGAGGCGTCTGACGGGTGACCTGGGCGAAGAAGCATGAGACAGCGGCTATTTCGTCGTGGATGCGGGTCAGCGCACGTGGGCGGCCAGAAAGGCCGACCGCTTGCCCCAATTACCCCTGTTCGGGCACGAGGTTATGAGGTGATGCTCGCGCTGACCCGGCTCCACGACGGAATAGCGAGCGCTCAGCCCCGGACGGCCGTCGGACGCCGAGAGATGAGAAGCGCGTAGCGATCGGGCGCGCTCCCCCGACATTGGCCCTGGTCTGTGATCGGCCCCGCCTCTCGGTCGTGCTCGCCAGGATCTCCTCGCGCATCTCTGGCCGCCCCGTCCTGATCCTTGAACGCCCGGCCCGTTCCTTTGGGGGTTTCCCGGCAGTCTTTCGTTTCTCCGGGGCGGGACGGTCGGTCAAGGGTGGCCAAAGGCCATCGCGAAGCGACGCGACGAAGGAGCGCCCTTGAGGGACCGGCCCGACACGGAGGGACGATGGGACTGACGGGAAACCCCCATACACATCCCTGATACCGCCCGAGCCGCTCCCGCCCACCGAAGCCCCCGCCCCACCGAAGCCCCACCCCACCCCCAACCGGGTGAGGCTCCGCGACCGGCCGACTCCGCTGGGGGATTTGTCATACCGGGCGTGGCAGCATCGGCCGCCTCGGAGGTGATCCCATGTCACATCGGCTGTCATATCGGCCGCTTCGCGCCGCCTGCATCGCCGCAGTGCTCGTCGTCGCCGCGCCGGCCCCTGGTGCCGGGGCCGAGCCGGGGCTCCCCGAAGGGGAGTCCGTCGGGGTGCTGCTCACCCGCCTGCAGGGCCTGTACCAGAAGGCCGAGGAGGCCGCCGAGGCCTACAACGCCACCGACGTGGCCCTCCGGGCCGGCCAGGCCGAGGAGCGGCTGCGCGCCGCCGAACTCGGCAAGGCCCGTACGGCGCTCGACTCGGAGAGAGCCCTCGCCGGGCGGATCGCCCGGGAGCAGTACCAGGGCGGCCAGGGGCTGTCCGCGTACGCGCGGATGCTGCTCGCCGGGAACCCGCAGGCCGCCCTGGACCAGCGTCGGCTCGCCGCCCGCGAGGGTGCCCGGCGGGCGGGCGTACTGGCCCGGCTCGCCCGGGGCGAGAAGGAGGCCGACACGCTCGCCGCCCGGGCCCACGAGGCCCTGGACGCCCGGCAGGCCCTTGCCGCGCAGCAGAAGCTCCACAAGGACGAGGTCGCGGCGCAGCTCAAGGAGGTCGAGCGGGTACTCGCCGCCCTGACCCCGGACCAGCTCACGCGGCTCGGCGCGCAGGAGGCCGAGAACACCGCCTCCGCGCAGCGGGACCTGGTCGATTCGGGTCGCCTCCCCGCCCGTACGGGCACCCCCACGGCGGCCGGTGGTGCCGCCCTCACCTACGCGGCGGCCCAGATCGGCAAGCCGTACGTCTGGGGCGCGGAGGGGCCGGGGTCCTTCGACTGCTCCGGGCTGACCTCGCAGGCCTGGGCGCACGCCGGGCGCACCATCCCGCGGACGAGTCAGGAGCAGTGGGCCCAGCTGCCGAAGGTGCCGCTGGACCAGCTGCGCCCCGGGGACCTGGTGGTCTATTTCCCCAAGGCCACCCATGTGGGCCTGTACGTCGGCGACGGCAAGGTGATCCAGGCGCCGCGGCCGGGGGCCCTGGTCAAGGTCTCGCCGATCGCCGCGAACCCGCTGCTGGGAGCCGTCCGGCCGGACCCGGACGGCGCCCCGCTGGCGGAGTTCACCCCGCCCGAACTGCCCGAGGCCGCGGCGGCCGCGGCGGGCGAGGCAGGTAAGGCAGCGGAGACGGGTGACGACACCGGCTACTCCGCCGAGGAGGCCCCGGACGCCACGGCCGCCGACGCCGAGGCGACCTCCGCCAGGTAGTCGGCGGTGTCCTCGGGGTCGTAGAAGTACGAGTCGAAGTCGGCCGGGTTGTCGAAGCCGTTGGCGAATCGATTCGCCACCGGCTGGAACTGCCCGGCCGCGCCGATCAGGTTCAGTACGTGCTCCGGCGGGACGCCCAGCATCGCGTTCGTCCACTGGGTGACCGGCTTGCCGGTGGTGAACCAGTACTTGTCGAAGGTGGCCTTCATCCACGCCTCGTCGAACGGCTTGTCCCCGTGCATCAGGATCGACGACAGGTACGAGGCGGCGCACTTCGCGGCGGAGTTCGAGCCCTGCCCGGTGATCGGGTCGTTCGCGACGACCACGTCCGCGACGCCCAGCACCAGGCCGCCGCCCGGGAGGCGCCCGATCGGGTTGCGGACGACCGGCGCGTAGCGCCCGGCGAGCGTGGCGCCCGCGTCCGTCAGCTCCGCCTTCGTCGCCCGGGAGTACTCCCACGGCACGAACTTCTCCATCAGCTCCAGCGTGAGCGCCAGGTGCTCCGCCGGGGCCTTGACGCCGTTGAAGACGTCCAGCGGACCGCCGGGGATGCCCTCCCAGAACAGGATGTCCGCCCGGCCCGAGGTGGTCAGGGTCGGCATGACGAACAGCTCGCCGACGCCCGGGACCAGGTTGCAGCGGACCGCTTCCGTCTCCGGGTGCTCCGGGCGCGGGTCCAGGCCGTGCACGTAGGCGACGGCGAGCGCGCGCTGGGGGGCGTCGTACGGGGAACGCGCCGCGTCCCGCCCGAACATCGAGACCAGTTCGCCCTTGCCGGCGGCGACCAGCACCAGGTCGTACGTACGGGAGAAGAAGTCGAGGTCGGCGACCGAGGCGCCGTGGATGACCAGCTGCCCGCCGCGCTGCACGAAGGTGTCGAGCCAGCCGGCCATCTTCACGCGCTGGTCGACGGACTGGGCGTACCCCTTGAGCCTGCCGAGCCAGTCGATGGCGCGGCCGGCGTCGGGGGTGGCGACGGAGACGCCGAGGCCCTCGATCTTCGGGGCCTGCTGCTCCCAGAAGTTGATCTGGAGATCACGCTCGTGCTGCAGGGCCGTGTCGAACATGCACTGCGTGGACATCACCCGCCCGGTGCGGATCTCGTCCGCCGTCCGGTTGGACATGAGGGTGACCTCGTACCCCTTCGACTGGAGTCCGAGGGCGAGCTGGAGACCGGACTGGCCGGCTCCCACGACAAGTATCTTGCGCATCTCTCACGCTCTCTGTTCGGGGTGCTCTATTCGGGGGTGGTGTCGAGGGCGTGGCCCACCAGGGCGAGCAGTGATTCGACCACCGTGTCGCGGCGCCGCGCGTCCATGATCACGACGGGCACGTGGGGCGGGACGCTGAGCGCCTCGCGCACGTCGTCGGGCTCGTAGGACTGCGAGCCGTCGAAGTGGTTGACGGCGACGGCGTACGGGAGCCCGCAGGTCTCGAAGTAGTCGAGGGCCGGGAAGCAGTCGCGCAGGCGGCGGGTGTCGGCCAGGACGAGACCGCCGATGGCGCCGCGCACCAGGTCGTCCCACATGAACCAGAACCGCTTCTGGCCGGGGGTCCCGTACACGTAGAGGACGAGGTCGTCGTCGAGGGTGACGCGGCCGAAGTCCATGGCGACGGTGGTGGTGTTCTTGTCGGGGGTGCCGGACAGGTCGTCGGTCGGGGCGCTCGCCTGGGTCATCACCGCTTCGGTACGCAGCGGGGTGATCTCGGAGACGGAGGAGACCAATGTGGTCTTGCCGACGCCGAAACCGCCCGCGACCAGCACCTTGACGGCGACGGGTGCGCGGGAGCGGTCGTACTGCCAGGGCTGGGCCGGGTCGTCGTCCGACTGCGGCAGGGACACCGGGTTGTCAGAGACGGCGAAGACCACTGAGCACCCTTTCCAGCAGCGCGCGTTCGGGACGGCCGCTGCCGTGGCCCGTCGCGTAGACGCGGATCCGTCCCTGGTCGGCGAGGTCGCTGACCAGGACCCGGACCACGCCGAGCGGGAGCTTCAGCAGCGCGGCTATCTCGGCGATCGTCCGCATGCGGCGGCAGACCTCGACGATGGCGGGCATCTCGGGCATGCGGTCGGGCTTCTGCGGCTCCGAGACCTTCGTGTCCAGGGCGGCGACGAAGGTCTCGACGTGCAGGACCTGCGTGAAGCGGGTGCGGCCGCCCGTGAGGGAGTACGGGCGGACGCGGGCGGGGCGGCGGTCGGCGCCGCGTATCGGCAGCCGATCGGAGGCCGTACTCCTCACGGGGTGTTCTCCATCGACTGGCGCAGCTCACTGCGGACTTCGGGGGTCAGGACGTGGCCGGCGCGGCCGACGAACAGGGCCATGTGGTAGGCGACGACGCTCATGTCGCAGTCGGGGGTGGCGTGCACGCCCAGCAGTGAGCCGTCACTGATGGCCATGACGAAGACGGAGCCGTGCTCCATCGCCACCATGGTCTGCTTGACCGAGCCGGTCTCCATGAGGGCCGCGGCGCCGGTGGTGAGGCTGCCGAGGCCGGAGACGATGGTGGCGAGGTCGGCGGAGGCGCCGCGCGGGCCCCTGGTCTTGGGCCGTTCGGCCGGTTCGGCCGTGCCCGCTCCCGGGTCGGAGGACAGGAGCAGCAGCCCGTCCGAGGAGACGACGGCGACGGAGTTGACGCCGGGTACCTCCTCGACCAGGTCGGTCAGCAGCCACTGCAGGTTGCGGGCCTGGGTGCTCAGTCCGTACGTACTGGGCGCGGTCATGTGCGTGCCTCCTGTGCGGTGTCCCCCCGGTCGGTCTTGCTCTGGCCCTGCCGCTGCGTCGGTTCTTGGTCGAGGGCCTGGTCGAGCGCCTGGTCAGGGGCTTGGTCGGGCCCCTGCTCCTGGGCGAGTTCGGCGGCGACGACGCGCCGTCCGTCCTGGGCTCCCTGGTAGAAGCCTCCGAGCCGGCGCCGCAACTCCTCGGCGTCGACGCGGCGTGGCGGCTCGGGCCGTACGTCGTCACGGGCCGCGCGCTTGGCGGGGACGGCACGCGGGGTCCGCTTGGGCAGGCCCTTGTCGGTGACGGCGCCTTCGCCCTCGGCCTGGTCGGCCGGGTGGCTGCCCTGGCGGGGGAGCCAGTTGCCCTCGGCCGGGGCGTGGGTGTGCGGCTCCGCCTCCGGTTCGGCTTCCGGTACGTCGGCCACGGGTGGGGTGGTGTCCGCCACGCCTGAGGCGGCCGGCTCCGCGTCGGGGACGACCCGTGCGAGCAGCTGTTCCTCAGGGGTGGGCTCGGCTGCGCGGGGCGCGGCGACGAACACCTGGTCGGCGGGCACCGGCTCCGCCTCGGCGGGCGCGGACTCCGGCTCCGCCGGGGTCTCGGCGACGACGGCGGGGCCGGCCAGCGCCTCGGCCAGGGTGATCGGGACCGCCGCGACGGCGGGCTCCGGGGCCGACTCAGGCTCCGGCTCCGGCTCCGGCTCGACGGCAACCGGGACGGCCGGCTCCTCGGCGACGATCTCGGCAGCAGGCACCGCCTCGGCCTCGGCCTCGGCTTCGACCTCGGCCTCGGCTTCCGCGTCCGGAGCGGCATGCGTCCCCCGCCGCCGCTTCGGCAGCGTGTTCTCGTTCGCCTCCGCTATCACTCCCGGCAGCAGCAGCGCGGGCGCGCCCGGCATGGCCAGGGCGTGCACCGGGGAGACCACCGGGGTGGTGGGCAGCAGCGCCGCCGGGACGACCACCAGGGCCTCGGTCCCGCCGTGCCGCGGGGTGCGCAGCTCGGCGGTGACCCCGTGCCGGGCCGCGAGCCGTCCCGCCACGTACAGGCCGAGGCCGAGGCCGTGTTCCGCCTCGGGTTCCTCGTCGTAGGCCTCGGGCGTGGACAGCCGGGCGTTCAGCGATTCCAGGCGGTCCTCGGTGACGCCGATGCCCTCGTCCACGACGGACAGCACCACGTCACCGGAGCCCTGCAGCCAGCCGGAGACCTTCACCTTGACGTCCGGCGGGGAGAACGTGGTCGCGTTCTCCAGCAGTTCGGCCAGCACGTGCGAGATGTCGTCGGCGGCGTGGCCCGCGATCTGGGTGTACGAGGGGAGCGCGGCGAGGTCGACGCGCTCGTAGCGCTCGATCTCGCTGACGGCGGCCCGCATCACGTCGACGAGCGGCACGGGCAGGCCCTGCCCGTGTCCGTGTTCCTGCCCGGCGAGGACCAGCAGGTTCTCGTTGTGGCGGCGCATCACGGTCGCCAGGTGGTCCAGCTTGAAGAGGGTCGCCAGCCGGTCGGGGTCCTGTTCCCTGGACTCCAGCTCCTCGATGACCGCGAGCTGGCGCTCCACCAGGCCCAGGGTCCGCAGCGACAGCGAGACGGAGGTCGTCGACATGACGCGCCGGTGCTCCTCCAGCCCCGCCCGCAGCTTCGTCAGTTCTTCCTCCAGCACGTCCCGGCCGGCGGCCAGCGCCTCGCTGCGGCCGATGATCCGGCGCCGGTCGGCGTCGAGCCCGGCGATCCGGGTGTGCAGGGAGACCGTCTGGTCGCGCACCGCGTTCAGGTGGCGCACGACCTCGGCGAACTCGTCGTTGCGGCCCGTGAACCGGACCGGTTCCACCGAGCCCTCCGGCGTGGCCAGCCGCTCCGCGCCGCGGCGCAGGACCGACAGCGGCCGGGTCAGCGACCGCGCCACGGCGGTCGAGACGCCGACGGCGAACAGGAACAGCACGCCCAGCAGCGCGATCGCGATTTCGAGCCGGGTCACGTCGTCGTCGCGCAGCGCGGCCAGGGCGGAGGCCCGTTCACTCGCGAGGGTGGCCTCCACGGTGCGCATGCGGTCGATGCGGGCGGTCAGCGCGGTGCCGACGGTGGCGCCGTCGGTCTTGCGGTCGGCGGGCGTGAGGGTGGGCCGGTCGGTGAGCCGCTTGAGGAAGTCGTCGGCCGTCTTGACCTCGGGGCCGGTGACGGTGGCGGCCAGGGTCTGGCGTACGTCGGGCCGCGCGGCCCGCGCGAAGTCGTCGAGGGCGGCCTGTTCGCGTACGCGCGTCCGCTGGGCGGCGGTGGTGAGTTCGTCGACCACGGCCGAGCCCGGGGCCTGGTCGCCGCGGGGGACGGCCAGCGCGGCGAGCAGCAGTCCGCGGGTGGCCGAGGCCTGTTCCACGGCCTGGCCCAGCGTGGCCAGTGGACGGGTGGTGGTGAGGGCGGCTTCGGCGCGCGGCGGGGTCAGCTCGGCGAGCCGGTCGCCCGGGGCGAGGAGTTCCGCGATGACCGAGGCGTAGGCCTGGTGGGCGGCGAGGGCGGTGCCCTTGCCGTCGACGGCCTCGGCGCGGACGGTCCGTACGCGGGCGAGGGCCTGGGCGGTCGCCTCGTCGGCCTCGGCCTGGACCTCGGCGAGCTGCCGGTCGGTCCCGGCGATGCGCTCCTGGACGGGCCCCTTGGCCGCGCCGGGCCGGCCCTTGGCGGCGTACTCGACGACCGCGTCACGCTCGTCACCGAGGAGGTGCGTGAGGGTGAGGGTCTGCCGGGTCTGTTCCGCGAGGGTGACCAGGTGCTGGGAGTCGTTCAGTTCCGTCGAGGCGGAGACGACGGCGGGCGCGCCTGCCGCGAGGACGGTGAGGCCGGCGACGGCCACGCCGACGACCAGCCTGCGGCGCACGCGGACGCGGCGTCCTGCGGGGGCCGGGCCGTCGGCGGCGGTGCCGTTCTTCCGAGACCGCTTCTTCTGCACCGGTGCTCGCAATCCTGTACGTGTGCTCTTGCTCGTCTACTCGTGTGGCCGAGGTAACGGCCGGTCAACAAGTAAACGCCCCCTGCTCCCTCGTACCGCCTCAGACCTTTGCAGCGTGCTGGGGAGAGAGCCGCACATCACCCAACCGGCCACTCGAACGAGTGAACATCACGGATGAGTTGCCGACCAACTCGGGCACCCTGTGCCGGAGCACTTCCGTGGACAGGTGGTTGAAAGATCGATACGGGCTTTGGCAGGATGCCCGCCCACACGACCGCCCCGCCGTCCCGGCCCTCGCGGCCCGTCCCGGACGGCCGGTGTGCGGGGCCGCCCCGGCGCGCCCGATTTGGTACGGACCTACCCGCGCCGGCCGCCTTCCGCGCGGCAGAATGCGGGTATGCGCATCGACCTCGCCTCGGCCCCCGGCCACCAGGAACGCCCCAATGAGGACTGGGTGTCGGCCGCGATCCCCGCTTCGGGCGGCGGCGTCCTGGTGCTCCTGGACGGGGTCACCCCGCCGCGCGGCGACGACGGATGCGTGCACGGAGTGCCCTGGTTCGCGGCGCGCCTCGGCGGCCGATTGACCGAACTGTCCGGATCGCGACGGGACATGCCGCTCGATCAGGTTCTGGCCGAGTCCGTCCGCGCCACGGCCGATGCCCACCGCGACACCTGTGACCTTTCTCACGTGCGGACCCCGCAGGCGACGGTCGTCGTGGTCCGCTGGGACGCGGAGTACGTGGAACACCTCGTCCTCTCGGACTCCGTACTGCTCCTGCAGGCACCCGACGGCGGGGTGACGGCGGTCCTCGACGACCGGCTGGACCGGATCCCGCGGGAGGTGCTGGGCTCGGTGGCCGCGACGGACGCCCTGCGCAACGCGGAGGGCGGCTTCTTCACGGCGGCCGCGGACCCGGCGGTGGCGGCCCGGGCCGTGACGGGGCGCACCCCGCGCGGGCGGGTGCGGGCGGTGGCCGCGCTCACGGACGGGGCGAGCCGGTGGACCGACACCTTCGGGCAGGGCGACTGGGCCGACTGCCTGGCGGTACTGCGGAAGGAGGGTGCGCAGGGCCTGATCGGCCGGGTGCGCGCCATCGAGTCCGACGCGGCCTTCCCGCCGGCCCGGTACAAGCGGCACGATGACGCGTCGGCCGTCTACGCGGAGCTGTGAGCGGCCCCCGGTCCGAGCGGTCTACTCCGCGCCCGCGTTCAACTGGTTCAGCAGCCGGGCCAGTTCCGCCACCTCGCCGCGGTCCCAGTCGGCGAGCTTTCGCATGTACTGCTCGCGCCGCGCTCCGCGGACCCGCAGGAACCGTTCCCGGCCCTCCTCCGTGAGGCCGACCAGGGAGGCCCGGCCGTCGGCGGGGTCCGGCTCGCGGGCCACCAGGCCGAGGACCTCCAGGGCCCGCAGCTGCCGGCTCATGGTGGCCTTGCCGACCCCGAAGTAGGCGGCGAGCTCGGTGGCCCGCTGCCGGCCGGCCGCCTCCAGGCGTACGAGGAGCCCGTACGCGGCGGGCTCCAGCTCGGGGTGGAGCTCGCGGGCCATCTCGCCCGAGGAGGCGCGGGCCCGCCGGAGGAAGACGGACAGCTCCCGCTCCAGGGCAAGGAACTCCTGGTCTTCACTCCCGTGCACGTCCCGCTCCTTCGATGATGTGTGGCACCCGGATGGTGCGGGGCCAGTATTTCGCAGCGGGTGCGCCGACGGCCCGGTACCCCGCCGGAGCGGGACACCGGGCCGTGTGCACGCGTCAGGCCGCTGCGACGACCGAAGCCTCCGCCCGGGCCAGGGCGAGCTCCAGGACCTGGCGCACATCCGTCACCGGGTGCACCTCCAGCCTCTCCAGCACCTCCGCCGGGACGTCGTCCAGGTCGGCCTCGTTGCGCTTGGGGATGATGACGGTGGTCAGTCCGGCCCGGTGCGCGGCGAGCAGCTTCTGCTTCACCCCGCCGATGGGCAGGACGCGCCCGGTCAGCGAGACCTCGCCGGTCATGGCCACGTCCGTGCGCACCTGCCGCCCGGAGAGCAGCGAGGCGAGGGCGGTGGTCATGGTGATGCCCGCGCTCGGGCCGTCCTTGGGCACGGAGCCCGCCGGGAAGTGGATGTGCACGCCCCGGTCCTTCAGGTCGGCGACCGGGAGCTCCAGTTCCGCGCCGTGGGAGCGCAGGAAGCTCAGGGCGATCTGCGCCGACTCCTTCATGACGTCGCCGAGCTGGCCGGTGAGGGTCAGGCCGGCCGCGCCCGTCTCCGGGTCGGCCAGCGAGGCCTCCACGAACAGCACGTCGCCGCCCGCGCCGGTCACCGCGAGGCCGGTGGCCACGCCGGGGACGGCGGTGCGCCGCTCGGCCGGGTCCTGGGCGGACTCCGGTACGTGGTGCGGGCGCCCGATCAGGGCCCGCAGGTCGTCGGCGCCGATGCTCAGGGGCAGCTCGCGCTCCCCCAGTTCGTGCTGCGAGGCGACCTTGCGCAGCAGGCGGGCGAGGGACCGCTCCAGGGTGCGTACGCCCGCCTCGCGTGTGTACTCCCCGGCCAGCTTGCGCAGGGCGTCCTCCCCCAGGACCACCTCGTCGGAGCCGAGTCCGGCGCGCTCCAGCTGGCGCGGCAGCAGGTGGTCGCGGGCGATGACGACCTTCTCGTCCTCGGTGTAGCCGTCGAGCCGGACGAGCTCCATCCGGTCGGCCAGGGCCTCGGGGATGGCTTCCAGGACGTTAGCGGTGGCCAGGAAGACGACATCGCTGAGGTCCAGTTCCACCTCCAGGTAGTGGTCGCGGAAGGTGTGGTTCTGCGCCGGGTCGAGGACCTCCAGCAGGGCGGCCGCCGGGTCGCCCCGGAAGTCGGAGCCCACCTTGTCGATCTCGTCGAGGAGGACCACCGGGTTCATCGACCCGGCCTCCTTGATCGCCCGGACGATCCGGCCGGGCAGGGCGCCGACGTAGGTCCTGCGGTGGCCGCGGATCTCGGCCTCGTCGCGGACGCCGCCGAGGGCGACGCGGACGAACTTGCGGCCCATGGCGTGGGCCACGGACTCGCCCAGCGAGGTCTTGCCGACGCCGGGCGGCCCGACGAGGGCCAGCACGGCGCCGCCGCGGCGGCCGCCGATGACGCCCATGCCGCGCTCGCCGCGCCGCTTGCGGACGGCGAGGTATTCGGTGATGCGGTCCTTCACGTCGCTGAGGCCCGCGTGCTCGGCGTCGAGGACGGCCCTGGCGCCCCGGATGTCGTACTCGTCCTCGGTGCGCTCGTTCCAGGGCAGTTCCAGCACGGTGTCCAGCCAGGTCCGGATCCAGGACCCCTCCGGGCTCTGGTCGCTGGCCCGCTCCAGCTTCTCGACCTCCTTGAGCGCGGCCTCCCGTACCTTTTCGGGGAGGTCGGCGGCCTCGACGCGGGTGCGGTAGTCGTCGGACTCCTCGCCGTCCTTCTCGCCGTTCAGCTCGCGCAGTTCCTTGCGTACGGCCTCCAGCTGCCGCCGGAGCAGGAACTCGCGCTGCTGCTTGTCGACGCCGTCCTGGACGTCCTTGGCGATGGACTCGGCCACGTCCTGCTCGGCGAGGTGGTCGCTGAGCGCCTTGACGGCGAGCTTGAGGCGGGCGACCGGGTCGGCGGTCTCCAGCAGTTCGACCTTCTGCTCGACCGTCAGGAAGGGCGAGTACCCCGAGTTGTCCGCGAGCGCGGAGACGCCTTCGATCTGCTGGACCCGGTCCACGACCTGCCAGGCGCCGCGCTTCTTGAGCCAGCTGGTGGCGAGTGCCTTGTACTCCTTGACGAGCTCGGTGACCGCCCCGGGCAGCGGATCGGGCACCGTCTCGTCGACGGTCTCGCCCTCGACCCAGAGCGCGGCCCCGGGGCCGGTGGTCCCGGCCCCGATGCGGACCCGGCCGAGGCCGCGGATGAGGGCCCCGGGGTCCCCGCCGGAGAGCCGGCCGACCTGCTCGACGGTGCCGAGCACACCGGTCCCGGCGTACGTACCGTCGATGCGTGGCACGAGCAGGACCCGGGGTTTGCCGCTGCCGCTCTTCCCGGCGGCGGCCTGCGCCGCCTCCACTGCGGCGCGCACCTCGGCGTCGGACAGGTCCAGCGGTACGACCATTCCGGGCAGCACGACCTCGTCGTCGAGCGGCAGCACGGGCAGGGTGAGTGTGACGGACGTCGAAGCCATGATCTTCCCTCCGGCAGTGAAGTTGAGCTCTGCCGACTCAATGCATGTGCGCCTCCCGATGTTCCCCAACGCCCGTTCGCCCGGGGCGAACGCGTCAGACGGCGGAGATGCGGATGTCGCCCGAGCTGGTCTCCACCGAGATGCGGGAGGAGGCGGAGGCGTCGTCGGGGAGGGTGATGTCGCGGGCGCCGGAGTCGGTGGAGACCTTGATCCGGTACGGGGCCTGCGGGACCTCCAGGGTGACGTCGCCCGAGCTGGTCTCGGCGAGCACCGAGGACGGGGCCTTCGCGAAGTCCAGGCGGGCGTTGCCCGAGGCCGAGCGGATCTCGGCGCTCGGGCCGGACAGCTCGGTGGCGGTGATCTCGCCCGAGGAGGTACGGACCTTCAGCGGGCCGCCGATCCGGCCGGCCGTGACCGTGCCGGAGTCGGCCTCCACCTCGGCCCCCGCCACACCCGTCACCGAGATGTCGCCGCTGGTGCTCTCCAGCTCGACCGTGGCCGCGGCCGGAACCTCCAGCCGGTAGTCGATGTAGCAGTTCCCGGAGCAGCTGTCGCTGAAGTTCAGTACGCCCGCGGTGACCTTCTGGCCGGTCGCCGGAACGGTGTCCCCGCGGTAGTGGACGGTGCGGTGGACCGTGACTCCGGGGCCGGTCCCGGGGGTGACGTCGATCGAGCCGGACCGGGCCCCCGTCACCTTCACCGCCGTGACCGCCTCGGTGACGGTGGCGTCGGCGGCCGCCGTCTTGTAGGCGTCGTCCGCGAAGGCGCCGCCCGGGAAGGAGCAGCCGGCCAGGAGGAGGCCGGCGCCGAGGGCGGCGATCGCGGTGCGGGCCGTGCGGGCGGCGGCGGTGTGAGAGGTCATGACCCGATTCTGGAGCGGGAGCGTGCCCCGGGCCGATGGGGCTCGTACCCGGATCCCCGGTGGGGCTAGCCCCCGTCCTCCGTCCGCTAGCGACCGGTGGTCACGGGGAGTTCCGAGGGCATGCCCCACTCGCTCCAGGAGCCGTCGTACACCGCTATCTCCCCGTACCCGGCGAGGTCGGCGCCGAGGGCCAGTACGCAGGCGGTCACCCCGGAGCCGCAGCTGAGGTAGAGCCGTTCCCGTCCCCCCGTCAGCGCCCGGAAGACGGAACGCAGTTCCCCAGGCGGCCGCATCAGACCGTTCGCGTCCTGGAGTGCGGCGAACGGCAGGTTGACCGCGCCCGGCATGTGGCCGCCGCGCAGGCCCGGGCGGGGTTCGGGGGCGGTGCCGGCGAAGCGTTCGCGCGTGCGGGCGTCGAGGACGGCCGCGGCCGGGTCGGTCAGGGCCCGCGCGACGGCGGCGCTGCCGACCAGCAGCCCGGCCCGGGGCCGGGCGGTGAAGGAGCCGCGCGGGCCCTGGTACGCCGGGCCGGTGGCCGAGGTCGGCAGGCCGGCGGCGGTCCAGGCGGGCAGTCCCCCGTCGAGGACGGCGGCCCGGTCGAAGCCCATGGCGCGCAGCATCCACCAGGCGCGGGCGCTGGAGTAGACGCCGGCGCCGTCGTAGACGACGACGGTGTCCGAGTCGTCGACGCCGAGGGCGCGCATCGCCTCGGTGAACTCCGGGGCCCCGGGCATGGTGTGCGGGGCGGGGGCGGTGTGGTCGGACAGGGGCCCGTCGAGGTCGAAGGGGCGGGCGCCCGGGATCCGGTGGGCCGCGGCGCGGTGGGCGCCGACGGAGGCGTCGAAGAGGACCAGGCCGGGCGCGCCCAGCCGCCCGGCGAGCCAGTCGACCCCGACGAGCGGTCCGGGAAGGGGCCCGGTAAGCGATCCGGCCGACGTTCCGGGCAGTGCTTCAGGCTGTGCTCCGGGCAGCGCCTCGGGCAATGCTCCGGGCTGGGCCCCGGGCTGTGCTCCCGGCCCTGCTCCGGGCTGCGCTTCGGACACGGCGTCCTGGGGCGGGATCATGCGGCACCTCCGGCTGTACGACATGGGTCGCCCCATCCTCCGACGCGGCCCGCACCGGCCCCCCGTGCGGGGGTCAGCCGCAGCCGCCCGGCCGGGCGTAGACCGCCACCCGGGCGCCGCGCACCCCGGTCACCGAGCACAGCTCGAAGCGGGCGGCCAGCTCCTCCCGCTTGACCGCCTCCCGCGGGTACGGGTCCAGCGGCTGACCGGCCGGGTCCAGCAGGGCGATCACCCGGGGCGAGGCCAGCAGCGCCGAACGGATCCGGTCCGGGGACAGCTCGGTGCCCTGGAGGCTGTGCGAGGCCGCCGGGGTGCGGTCCAGGGCCACGTCGCGCAGCTCCCCGTAGAGCTCGGGCGAGGACAGCAGCCACTCGCGCCGGCGCGAGGGCATGAACAGCACCGCGTCCCCCGGCCGGGCCCGCTCCCGGACCGCGGCGGCCACCGCGAGCACGTCGTCCTTGCGGCTCTCCGGCGTACGCAGCCACACCGACCAGACGGCGAACGGCACCAGGAGCACGCCCGCCAGCAGCCACGGCCACCACCCGCGGGCCTGTGCGAGCCGGACCCCCGCCAGCAGGGCGAGCCCGGCCAGCGCGTAGATCACGTACCGGTCGACGTACCAGGGGTTGACCAGCGAGATCACCATCAGCACCCCGGGCGGCAGCAGGACGAGCGGGAGCGCCACCCGTACGAGGTCGGGCGCAGCGCCCCGCGCGAGCAGCAGGGCCGCGGCGCCCACCACCCCGTACGCCACCCAGTCCTGCCAGCTCGGCCGCCCGAGCCAGCCGAGCTGCTGCTCGGCCTGCAGGGCGCTCACCACGGCGAGCGGCAGCAGCAGGACCAGCACGACGGCGGCGCTCCGGCGCCAGCCGCGCGAGTGCCATGCGGTGAAGGCGTGGGCGAGCAGGGCGAGCGCGGCGAACTCGTGCAGCCAGCAGCCGAGCAGCAGCACCACCGTGTAGGCCGGCCACCGCTCGCGCAGCATCAGGTACGTCGCCCACACCACGGCGGCCGCGACCAGGGCGTAGGAGCGCCCCTCCTGGGCGTACATCTGTACGGGGGGCAGTACGGCGTACACGCAGCCCGCGAGCAGCGCGGCCCGCTCCCCCGCGAGCCGGTGGGCGACGGCGGCCACCCCGGCGGCCGCGAGGGCGGTGGCGGCGACGGAGGGCAGCCGCAGCGCCCACAGGTCGCCCTCCCACAGCTGGAACACCCCGTGCATGAGCACGTAGTGCAGGCCGTGGACGGCGTCGACCCGGCCCAGCAGCTCCACGATCCCGCCGAGCGGACGGTGGGCCACCTGCCAGGTGACGGACTCGTCGCGCCACATGCTGCCGCCCCGCTCCAGGCCCCAGACGCCGAGGAGCACGGCCAGCAGCGGCGGGAGCAGGCGCCAGGGGGCGATCCGGCTGATGTCGGCCTCCGCGTGCGGTCGGGACGGGTGTCGCAACGGGTGTGCGGACTCCATACTCGGGGGTGGACACGAGTCCCTGCGGAGGTGGGTGTGCACGCGTTACGAGCGGTTGCGGTGGCAGTGCTGAGCACGGTGGTCCTGGCGGGCTGCGGGCCCTCGGGCGCCGAGGGCGGCGACGACCCGGCCCCGAAGTCCTCCACCGGGCCGGGCACGAGCACGAGCGCGAGCGCGTCCGCGGACCCGGGCACGGGCGCCAGTACGAGCACAGGTGCGAGCCCGGGCGCGACGGCCGGCCCGACCACGAGCCCCGCGGCCGGCCAGGTCCCCGCCCCCGGCGAGACCCTGGTCCGGGTCACCCGGACCGGCGGCTTCGCCGGGCAGACCCACACCCTCGTCGTCAAGGGCGACGGCTCCTTCACCCGGCTGGACGCCAGGGCGAATCCGACGGGCACCGGAAAGCTGTCCGGGGCGGAGCTCGCCGCCCTGGGAACCGCCCTGCGGGAGGCCGACTTCGCCCGGCTGCCCCGGATCGCCACCGGCGGCCCGACGATCTACGACGGGTACTTCTACGCCTTCGTCCACGACGGCCACGAGGTGGCCGGCGACCAGGGGTCCCTGCCGGAGGCCCTGACGAAGGTGCTGGCCGCGCTGCCCCCGTTCACCGCCGGCTAGCCCCTCTCTTTCGGATCTCGGGGTCACTCAGGGCGTGGCCGAGATGTCCCGCAGCAGCCGGTCCAGGAATCCGCGCAGCCGGGCCGGCATGTCCACGCTTCCGGGCGCCAGCACCCACTGGATCTGCAGGCCGTCCATGACGGCGAGGATCTCCCGGCCGACGGCCCCGCAGTCGGTGTCCGGGCGCAGTTCGCCGCGTCCGACGCCCGCTTCCAGCAGGTCGACGGTGTAGCCGAGCACCCGGTCGTAGCGCTGGGTGAAGTACGCGTGTGCCGGGTGCTCCGGGTTGCCGGACTCGCCGACCAGGGTGTTGAACATCCGGACGATGCCGGGCCGCCGCTCGTTGTCGGCGGCGAGTTCCACGACGGTGGCGAAGTGGGCGGCGACCGACCCGGCGGGCTCGCTGAAGAGCCGCTCCACGTCGTGCCGCTCGCTCTGGGCGAGGACCGAGAGCAGCAGGTCCTCCTTGCCGCGGAAGTGGTGCAGCAGTCCGCCCTGGGTGATCCCGCAGTCGGCGGCGATGCGGGCCAGCGAGGACGCGTTGAAGCCCCACTGCGCGAAGTGCTCGACGGCGGTGTCGAGGATCTTCTGCCGCCGGGCGTCGCCCACCGCGTAGGTCCCCCGGGCCGAGCCCTTCGAGGCCTTGCGCTCCGTCCGCTCCGCCCGCTCGGTCCGCTCGGTCCGCCCCGTGTCCTGTGCCATGCGGACAGCCTAAGGCGCGGCGTTTTCCGGCCGTCCGGTCCGCGTGACCCAGCTCACTTTTCAAAAACCTAGCAGATACACGGTTTTCGGCTCTACCTTGACCGTGCCGATCCGCCCGGTCACGTGCTCCAGGAGCCCCGCCATGAACGCGACGCCCGATTACCGAGACGCTGCACTGCCCGTCGACCGCCGCGTGGAGGACCTGCTCGCCCGGATGACCCTGGAGGAGAAGGCCGGCCAGCTCTTCCACTCGATGCTGATGATGAACGCGGACGGCACCCCGGTCACCGAGACCGACGGCTCGATGCTCCCCTTCACCACGCCCGAGCTGATCGAGGACCGTCACCTCACCCACTTCAACCTGCTCGGCACCTACGGGCCCCGCGAGATGGCCCGGTGGCAGAACGCCGTGCAGGAGATGGCCGCGGCCACCCGCCTCGGCATCCCGGTCACCCTCTCCACCGACCCCCGCCACACCTTCACCGACAACATCGGGGCGTCCTTCAACTCCGGCGCCTTCTCCGCCTGGCCGGAGGCCCTGGGCCTGGCCGCCATCGGCGACCCCGAGCTCGTCCACCGGTTCGCCGACACCGTCCGCCGCGAGTACCTCGCCGTCGGCTTCCGCGTCGCCCTGCACCCGCAGATCGACCTGGCCAGCGAACCCCGCTGGGCCCGCCAGTCCGGCACCTTCGGCTCCGACGCCCGGCTGACGGGCGAGCTCGTGGCGGCGTACGTACGCGGCCTGCAGGGCCCGGCCCTCGGACCCGGGTCGGTGTCCGCGATGGTCAAGCACTTCCCCGGCGGCGGCCCGCAGAAGGACGGCGAGGACCCGCACTTCGCGCACGGCAAGGAGCAGGTCTACCCGGGCGGCATGCGCGAGCACCACCTGGAGCCGTTCAGGGCGGCGATCGCCGCCGGGTGCGCGCAGATGATGCCGTACTACGGCCAGCCGGTCGGCACGGACTGGGAGGAGGTCGGCTTCGGCTTCAACAAGGGCGTGGTCACCGGCCTGCTCCGCGAGGAGCTCGGCTTCGAGGGCATCGTCTGCAGCGACTGGGGGCTGCTCAACGACGCGACGATCTTCGGGCAGGTGCATCCGGCGCGCGCCTGGGGCCTGGAGCACCTGAGCGTGGCCGAGCGGGCGGCGCGCGGTCTGGAGGCCGGCTGCGACCAGTTCGGCGGCGAGCAGTGCCCCGAGGTGATCGTGGAGCTGGTCCGCTCGGGCCGCGTCGCGGAGTCCCGGATCGACGACTCGGTACGCCGGCTGCTGCGGGAGAAGTTCACGCTCGGCCTGTTCGAGGACCCGTACGTGGACCCGGACGCGGCGGCCGAGATCGTCGGCCGGTCCGACTTCACGGCCCTGGGTGCCGCGGCCCAGCGCCGCTCCCTCACCGTCCTGACCAACCGGGACGGCCTGCTCCCGCTCGCCACGGGGCCGAAGCTGTACGTGCGCAACGTGGATGCGGCCGTCGCCGCCGGGTACGGCGAGGTCGTCGCCGACCCTGCCGACGCCGATCTCGCCGTGCTGCGGCTGCGGACCCCGTACGAGCCGCGCGAGAACGTCTTCGAGTCCTACTTCCACTCGGGTTCACTGGCCTTCCCCGAGCCTGAGCTGGCGCAGATCCTGGCCCTCCTGGACCAGGTCCCGACCCTGGTCTGCATCAACCTGGAGCGGGCCGCCGTCATCCCGGAGATCGCCGAGCGCGCGGCGGCCCTGATCGCCGACTACGGGGCCGGCGACGCCGCCCTGCTGGACGTGGCCTTCGGCCGCGCCACCGCCGGGGGCCACCTCCCCTTCGAGCTCCCGCGCTCGATGAAGGCCGTCGAGGCCTCCCGCCCCGATGTGCCGAACGACACCCTCGACCCGGTCTTCCCGCACGGCCACGGGCTGACCCTCCAGGGCTCGTAGCCACCCCCCGGACGCCCCTAGGAGGTGTCTTGCCGATCAGGCCGGACACCCCCTCGGAGGGCAAGGACGGCGAGGCACCTGACCGGTCTCGCCCGCCGGGTGCCGGTCCCGTGGGGGGACCGGCACCCGGTACCACATATTCCGCTTACTGTGGTCCAGCACATATGCCATGTCCGAACCCCACGTAGCCGCAGGCCGACGCCTCCTCTACGCTGCACCCCATTCACGCGGGATCTTCAGGGGCGGACATGGAACAGACACACACCACCCATCAGAGCGCCGCGGCGACACCCGGCGCCCAGCGGCGTGTGCTGGTCGTCGAGGACGACCACACCATCGCCGAGGCCATCGCGGCCCGTCTGCGCGCCGAGGGCTTCCAGGTGCAGACCGCGGGCGACGGCCCCTCGGCCGTCACGGCGGCCGAGACCTGGCTGCCCGAGCTGCTGGTCCTCGACATCATGCTGCCCGGCTTCGACGGCCTGGAGGTCTGCCGCCGGGTCCAGGCCCAGCGGCCCGTGCCGGTCCTCATGCTCACCGCGCGTGACGACGAGACCGACCTGCTGGTCGGCCTCGGGGTCGGCGCGGACGACTACATGACCAAGCCGTTCTCGATGCGCGAGCTGGCCGCCCGGGTCCACGTCCTGCTGCGGCGCGTGGAGCGGGCCACCATGGCCGCGCACACCCCGCGCGGGGCCACCCTGCGCCTGGGCGATCTGGAGATCGACCACGCCCAGCGCCGGGTCCGGGTGCACACCGAGGACGTGCACCTGACCCCCACCGAGTTCGACCTGCTGGTGTGCCTGGCCGGGACCCCGCGGGCGGTGCTCTCCCGGGAGCAGCTGCTGGCCGAGGTGTGGGACTGGGCCGACGCGTCCGGGACCCGTACCGTCGACAGCCACATCAAGGCCCTGCGCCGCAAGATCGGCGCGGAGCGGATCCGTACGGTCCACGGCGTCGGGTACGCCTTGGAGACCCCGGCCCAGGCATGAGCGGCCCGCCGAACCGGCAGCGGCTGCGGCAACGGCCTCCTGCGGGGCTGCGGCCCTTCTCGCCGTTCTCGATCAAGACCAAGCTGGGCACGCTCGTGGTGGTCTCGGTCTTCATCACGACGGGCCTGCTGCTGGTGGCCCTGCGTACCGACACCGAGCTGCGCTTCATCACGGTCTTCTCGGTGATCGCCTCGATGCTGATCACCCAGTTCGTGGCGCACAGCCTGACGGCGCCGCTGGACGACATGACGACGGTGGCCCGCGCGATATCCCACGGCGATTTCACCCGGCGGGTCCGCGGGGCGGGGCGCCGCGACGAGCTGGGCGACCTGGCCGCCACCATCAATCTGATGGCGGACGACCTGGAGGCCGTGGACCGGCACCGCAAGGAGCTCGTCGCCAACGTCTCGCACGAGCTGCGCACGCCCATCGCGGCACTGCGGGCCGTGCTGGAGAACGTGGTGGACGGGGTCTCGTCCGCCGATCCGGAGACCATGCGCACGATGCTCAAGCAGACCGAGCGGCTCGGCGGGCTCGTGGAGACCCTGCTGGACCTGTCCCGGGTGGACAACGGCGTGGTCCCGCTGCGCGCCCGCCGCTTCGAGGTGTGGCCGTACCTGTCGGGCGTGCTGAAGGAATCGCGGCTGGCGGCCGCCGGCCGGCCCGGGCTCCTCTCCGGTTCGGGCGGGCACGCCCGCAACGACGTGCACCTGCACCTGGACGTCTTCCCGCCCGAGCTGTGGGCGCACGCGGACGCCGAGCGGCTGCACCAGGTGGTCGCAAATCTGATCGACAACGCGGTCAAGCACAGCCCTCCGCACGGCCGGGTCACGGTCCGCGCCCGGACCGGCGACGCGCCCGGAAGCCTGGTGCTGGAGGTACGGGACGAGGGCCCGGGCATCCCCGAGGCGGAGCGCCACCGCGTCTTCGAGCGGTTCAACCGGGGCAGCGCGCGCGGCGGCGACGGAGGCACCGGACTGGGCCTGGCGATCGCCCGCTGGGCCGTGGAACTGCACGGAGGCCGGATCGGAGTGGCCGAATCGTCACGCGGCTGCCGCATCCTCGTCACGCTTCCGGGCAGCTCGTAGGTGCCGTGTTGACGTAGGGTTCGAGTGGGAAGGACATGATCTCGGCCACACGTACCCGGGGTCCGTCAGGGGTGCGAAGCCAAGGGGGCCGCAACCTCGGTGCCGCCTACCCGAACCAGGCTCGTTTCCCGCCATTCCACGTCCCGAAACCCGCCGTTCGATGTGACCTGCGCGACGTAAGTCCCGCCCGGCCTGCATGCAGCGCCCGAGGAGGCGTAGCCTTTATTCCCGCTGTCCATACCTTGTGAAGCGGAAGAGGGCGGTTGCCGCCGTGTCGCCACAGTCCCCCAGTAACTCGAGCACCACGACCGAAGCAGCAGAGGGCGGGAAGAACCCTGCCTCAGGCTTCGGCGCCAATGAGTGGCTCGTCGACGAGATCTATCAGCAGTACCTCCAGGACCCGAATTCGGTCGACCGGGCCTGGTGGGACTTCTTCGCCGACTACAAGCCGGGTGGCGCTGTCGCTCCGGTGAAGTCGGACGGTCCCCAGAAGCCCGCGACGACGGACGGCGCCTCCGCACAGGCCGCCACCACCGTCACCGCGGCGCCGCAGGCCACCGACGCCGCCGCCACGGGGGCGGCGCGCGCCGCAGCCCCTGCTCCGACTCCCGGTGCGAGCACCGGCTCCGCTGGAGCGGCTGCCGCCGCGCCAGCTTCTGCGCCTGTGTCAGCTCCTGCCCCTGCTCCTGCCACCCCCTCTGGTGCCCCTGCTGTGACTGTCACCTCCCAGGCCCCGGCCGCCGCACCGGCCGCGCCCGCCCCCTCCTCCGTAGCCCCCCAGAAGGCCGCGCCCGCCACCGAGGCCCCCGCGGGCCCCGAGCTGGTGACGCTCCGCGGCCCGGCGGCTGCCGTCGCCAAGAACATGAACGCCTCCCTCGACGTGCCGACGGCCACCTCCGTCCGCGCCGTCCCGGTGAAGCTGCTGTTCGACAACCGCATCGTCATCAACAACCACCTCAAGCGCGCCCGGGGCGGGAAGATTTCCTTCACGCACCTGATCGGCTACGCGATGGTGCAGGCGATCAAGGCCATGCCGGCCATGAACTACTCCTTCGCGGAGAAGGACGGCAAGCCGACCCTGGTCAAGCCGGAGCACATCAACTTCGGTCTCGCGATCGACCTGGTGAAGCCCAACGGTGACCGCCAGCTCGTCGTCGCCGGCATCAAGAAGGCCGAGACCCTCAACTTCTTCGAGTTCTGGCAGGCCTACGAGGACATCGTCCGCCGCGCCCGTGTCGGCAAGCTGACGATGGACGACTTCACCGGCGTCACCGTCTCGCTGACCAACCCCGGCGGCCTGGGCACCGTGCACTCCGTGCCCCGCCTGATGCCCGGACAGTCGGTCATCATGGGCGTCGGCTCCATGGACTACCCCGCCGAGTTCCAGGGCACCTCGCAGGACACCCTGAACAAGCTGGGCATCTCCAAGGTCATGACCCTGACCTCGACCTACGACCACCGGGTCATCCAGGGTGCGGCCTCCGGCGAGTTCCTGCGCATCGTCGCGAACCTGCTGCTCGGCGAGGAAGGCTTCTACGACGCCGTCTTCGAGTCGCTGCGCATCCCGTACGAGCCCGTCCGCTGGAACCGGGACATCGACGCCTCGCACGACGACGACGTCACGAAGGCCGCCCGCGTCTTCGAGCTGATCCACTCCTACCGGGTCCGCGGCCACGTCATGGCCGACACCGACCCGCTGGAGTACAAGCAGCGCAAGCACCCCGACCTCGACATCACCGAGCACGGCCTCACCCTGTGGGACCTGGAGCGCGAGTTCGCGGTCGGCGGCTTCTCCGGCAAGTCGATGATGAAGCTCCGCGACATCCTCGGCGTGCTGCGCGACTCGTACTGCCGCACCACCGGCGTCGAGTTCATGCACATCCAGGACCCGAAGCAGCGCCGCTGGATCCAGGACCGCATCGAGCGCCCGCACTCCAAGCCGGAGCGCGAGGAGCAGTTGCGCATCCTGCGCCGGCTGAACGCGGCGGAGGCCTTCGAGACCTTCCTGCAGACGAAGTACGTCGGCCAGAAGCGCTTCTCCCTGGAGGGCGGCGAGTCCGTCATCCCGCTGCTCGACGCCGTCATCGACTCGGCCGCCGAGGCCCGCCTCGAAGAGGTCGTCATCGGCATGGCCCACCGCGGCCGCCTGAACGTCCTGGCGAACATCGTCGGCAAGTCGTACGCGCAGATCTTCCGCGAGTTCGAGGGCAACCTCGACCCGAAGTCCATGCACGGCTCCGGCGACGTCAAGTACCACCTGGGCGCCGAGGGCACCTTCACGGGCCTGGACGGCGAGCAGATCAAGGTCTCGCTCGTCGCGAACCCCTCGCACCTGGAGGCGGTGGACCCGGTCCTGGAGGGTGTCGCCCGCGCCAAGCAGGACGTCATCAACAAGGGCGGCACGGACTTCACGGTCCTGCCCCTCGCGCTCCACGGCGACGCGGCCTTCGCCGGCCAGGGCGTCGTCGCCGAGACGCTGAACATGTCGCAGCTGCGCGGCTACCGCACCGGCGGCACCGTGCACGTGGTCATCAACAACCAGGTCGGCTTCACCGCCGCCCCGGAGTCCTCGCGTTCGTCCATGTACGCGACCGACGTGGCCCGCATGATCGAGGCGCCGATCTTCCACGTGAACGGCGACGACCCGGAAGCGGTCGTCCGTGTCGCGCGGCTGGCCTTCGAGTTCCGCCAGGCGTTCAACAAGGACGTGGTCATCGACCTCATCTGCTACCGCCGCCGCGGCCACAACGAGTCCGACAACCCGGCCTTCACGCAGCCGCTGATGTACGACCTGATCGACAAGAAGCGCTCGGTGCGCAAGCTCTACACCGAGTCCCTCATCGGTCGTGGCGACATCACGCTGGAAGAGGCCGAGCAGGCGCTCCAGGACTTCCAGGGCCAGCTGGAGAAGGTCTTCGCGGAGGTCCGCGAGGCCGCCACGCAGCCCGCGGTCGCCGCGCCGGCCGCCCCGGCCCCGTCCGCCGACTTCCCGGTCGCCGTGAACACCGCGATCTCCCAGGACGTCGTCAAGCGGATCGCCGAGTCCCAGGTCACCATCCCGGAGGGCGTCACCGTCCACCCGCGTCTGCTGCCGCAGCTGCAGCGCCGCGCGGCAATGATCGACGAGGGCACCATCGACTGGGGCATGGGCGAGACCCTCGCCTTCGGCTCGCTGCTGATGGAGGGCACCCCGGTCCGGCTGTCCGGCCAGGACTCCCGCCGCGGCACCTTCGGTCAGCGCCACGCGGTCCTCATCGACCGGGAGACGGGCGAGGACTACACCCCGCTCCTGTACCTCTCGGACGACCAGGCCCGCTACAACGTCTACGACTCGCTGCTCTCCGAGTACGCGGCCATGGGCTTCGAGTACGGCTACTCGCTGGCCCGTCCGGACGCGCTGGTCCTCTGGGAGGCCCAGTTCGGTGACTTCGTCAACGGCGCGCAGACCGTCGTCGACGAGTTCATCTCCTCGGCCGAGCAGAAGTGGGGCCAGACCTCCGGCGTCACGCTGCTCCTCCCGCACGGCTACGAGGGCCAGGGCCCGGACCACTCGTCCGCGCGTCCCGAGCGCTTCCTCCAGATGTGCGCGCAGGACAACATGACGGTGGCCATGCCCACCCTTCCGTCGAACTACTTCCACCTGCTGCGCTGGCAGGTCCACAACCCGCACCACAAGCCGCTGATCGTCTTCACCCCGAAGTCGATGCTGCGTCTGAAGGCGGCGGCGTCGAAGGCGGAGGAGTTCACGACCGGTTCGTTCCGTCCGGTCATCGGTGACACGACGGTGGACGCGAACGCGGTCCGCAAGGTCGTCTTCTGCGCGGGCAAGGTCTACTACGACCTGGAGGCCGAGCGCGAGAAGCGCGGCATCACGGACACCGCGATCATCCGCATCGAGCGGCTGTACCCGCTGGCCGGCGCGGAGATCCAGGCCGAGATCGCCAAGTTCCCGAACGCGGCGAAGTACATCTGGGCCCAGGAGGAGCCGGCGAACCAGGGTGCGTGGCCGTTCATCGCGCTGAACCTGATCGACCACCTCGACCTGGCGGTCGGCGCGGACGTCCCGGCGGGCGAGCGCCTGCGGCGCATCTCGCGCCCGCACGGCTCGTCCCCGGCGGTGGGCTCCGCGAAGCGCCACCAGGCGGAGCAGCAGCTCCTGCTGAACGAGGTCTTCGAGGCGTAACCCCGCCCCGATCCCAGCGGTACGGAAGGCCCGGCCCCCCACGGGGGGCCGGGCCTTCCGGCTGTCCTGGCCCCGGGACGACCGATGATCTTACCAAAATCTGACGCCCCCTCCGGAAACGCCCACAACTCCCCTTCTGCCTCTAGCGTGTTCGTACCTCCCCGAGTGCGACCGGCCGGCGCGATCCGCGCCCGCTGCCGGTTCGACCCCGACGAACCCGAAATATCATGAGAAGGCGGAACAATGACGGTCGAGACGCTTCCCCTCTGCGCCTACCCCGAGTGCGCCAACCACCCCGAGGCGCCGACGCCCGGCAACCCCGAGCCCCGGTACTGCGCCCACCCGGACCACAACGCACTGTCGGCGTTCCGCACGTTCCGGGCGAAGCGGCAGCAGCGCAAGGACGAGAAGCGCCAGGCGGCCGAAGCCAAGAAGGCCGCGAAGGCGGCCGACGCCCCCGTGGACCGGACGACGGAAGCCGCCATGTGGACCGCCATGGAAGCCGCGCCAGAGGGCAAGGACGCATCAGGCGCTCGCGACGACCTTGTGGCGCTCATCTCCCAGCTGTCCACGGACCTGCCGGGCTACATCGAGGAACTGGCCATCATCACGGACTCGGCCGCCGCCGAGGAGCGCATCCGCACCGTGACCAAGGCCGCGGCCCAGCGGACCCTGGACGCCGAACGGCGCACCGCGCTGGCGGAGGAGGCCGCGGACCTGGCCATCGCCCAACTGGACGTGGGCAAGCACCGGTTCGCGGAGGAGACGGAGAAGATCCGCCAGGAGACCGCGCAGCAGGTGGCCGATGTGGAGTTCGTACGGGCTGAGCTGGAGCGCTACCGCGAGCGGGTCGCACAGCTGGAGGAGCGTCTCGACAAGGTGCGCGAGGAGGCGGACGCGGCCCGCCGGGAGCGCGGCGAGCTCGCCCGGCAGGCCGAACAGCACCGGTGCGAGGTCTGACGACCGACCACGAACCACCAAGATCAAGACAACGGCCGCGGCGAGTCAGGGCCTGACTCCGCGTAGCGCACTGAATCCCGACCCCGTTTCCACGTCCGAAAACTCCGGCCGGGACGAGCCGAGCGCCAGAAGATTGAAGGCTTTGCCGCCGCCATTACAACGGGCATATCGGAGCGATCGCAGAATGCGAATCGCATGAGGCGGTGTCCGAAATCGAGCGCGGTCACCCGGGGCATTGACGCATCGATGCGACGATTCGCCAGAGCTCCACCGATTCACCTGTCACCACGCACGGGCCGATCAATTCCTATATTGCAGCACAGAATTACTACAACTGGAGGCACCATGTCCCGAACCGTCAAGAGGAGCACCCGGCTGGCTACGGTCGCTGGACTGGTGACAGCCGTCGGAGCTGGGATGATCGTGACCGCACCGGCGAGTCAGGCGGCACCGGTCGCGGCCTTCCGCCTCAGCAATTTCTCGGCGACCATCGCGAACATCTGCGTCCACACGGACATCGCAACGCAATGCTCCGGAAACATGGCGGCAGGAAAGAGCGAGGTTTGGAAGGTGGCCTACAAGGGGCCGCGCAAGTGGTACTGCACTGCGACCGCGAAGGGACTGAGCGGCACCGCCAGCACCCCTTACTTCAGCCGCGATGACGTCAAGGAATGCGCGGAGGTCGGCAACATATTCGGAGCCAGCATCCAACTCAAGTAACAAATAGCCGGGGGCGCCGGCCCCGCCCAGGTGGGTCCCTCACCGGGATCCCGGGCCCGCAACCCCTGAGGGTTGTTCCCGTCCACCCGACGGGAACAACCCCTCCACCCGTACGCTGGCGGAATGATTCAGACCGTCGTTCTGGACATCGGTGAGACCCTCACCCGAGACGATCGCTACTGGGCCGCATGGGCGGACTGGCTCGGCGTGCCCAGGCACACCCTCTCCGCGCTGGTGGGTGCCGTGGTCGTGGACGGCCGGGACAACGCGGACGCGATCCGCCTCCTGCGCCCGGGCATCGACATCGCCGCCGAATACGCCGCCCGGGACGCGGCGGGACGCGGCGAGCGGCTCGACGAGAGCGACCTCTACGAGGACGTCCGTCCGGCCCTGACAGCACTCCGAGCCGCTGGGGTACGGGTGATCGTCGCGGGCAATCAGAGCCCCCGCGCCGGTGATCTGCTGCGCGCGCTGGACCTTCCCGCAGACCTCGTCGTCACGTCGGGCGAGTGGCGCGTGTCCAAGCCGGCGCGCGCCTTCTTCGAACAGGTGCTGGCGGTGTCCGGCAGCCCCGCCGACGAAACCCTGTACGTGGGCGACCACCCGGCCAACGACATCCACCCGGCGCGAGCCGCAGGCCTGCGCACCGCCCACATCCGGCGTGGCCCCTGGGGGCACTGGTGGGCGGACACCCCCGAGGTCCGGGCCGCCGCAGACTGGTCGATCGATTCCCTCACCGAACTGCCGGACATCGTCAGGCAGTAGGAACGGGCACCCGTTCCCCGCGGCGGACGCTTGGTCCAAGGGATCAGGGTCGGATGACTCGGCTGGTGAACCCGTCGCGCATGAGGGACTCGTACGCGTCGTACACGTCCTCCGGAACGTCCTGGGCGATGGCGAACCCGAGCATCGGATACTCGATCACCCGCTGGAGGTCACCCACGAGCATGTCCAGGACGAGCTTCTCGTCACCGATGCTCTTGAGGTAGTCGTCCAGCTCAAGCGGCTCCGAGGCACAGAGCACCTCTACCTCGGGCCAAAGCTTGCGCGCAGTGGCGAAGGATCGCCTCTCCATATAGGGCTTGGAGATGAGCAGCACGGTCTTCGGCGTGATGCCGTTCGCGGCCAGGAGGTTGCGAGTGAGGGTGATGTTCTGGCCGGTGTTGGCGGCGTTCGGCTCGACGAGAATCGCGGAGTCAGGAACCCCGAGGTCCAGAGCATGCTCGCGAAAGTGGACAGCCTCCCTCGGGGGAAGCGAGCCCGAGTGGTGGGGCTGTTGCCTCCGGTGAACACGAGTACCGGGAACAGCCCGGCCCGGTAGAGATCGGCAGAGGCAGCGGCAACTCCGAGGTCGTGGCTACCCAGCCCGATCGCGACGTCCACAGGCACCAGGTCGTGGCGCATCTGGTGGTAGTCCCAGATCAGCTCGGCCCGACGCCACTGGTCCTCGGTGATCCCCTGCTGGATGTCCGTCACGCGATCTTCTCCCTCATCACCGTCGCCGGAGACTCGACGCTCCCTCGCTCATGGAGCCTCCGCTGCTGCGACGGGCCTGCACCGCCGCGGTGTACTGGTCGCGCGTCAGGTCGTCCGCGCCGATGCCCAGCTCGACAAGAACCTCGCGGACATCATCAAGGGCCCCTGCTACGTCCTTCTCCTCAACCAGCGTCTCCAACTCCAGGAACGTCCCGTCGAGCTCGGGGACCCGGACCAAGGTGGCGAGCATCTGCCGGCCCCGCGCCTCGAAGGTGTAGTTCCTGCACCTCTTCTCGAACGCGACGGCCGGCACGTACCCCAGGCCGCGCAGCATGGCATGCACAGCCTGGGCGTCCTCCACGCGCGTCCCATGCTCCGGCTTCGACCCGGACTCTTCGTCCACCGGGGCACCCTTGTACGTGAGGACCGTGCGTGTCTCGTCCGCCCCGCGCACCGTCCTGACCCGAAGCTCTTCGTCCCTGGCCTCCAAAGCCCCCTCCGCCGTGTCGTAGTAGGTGTCCTGATACACCTCGGCCCGGCCCACGCCTCGCTCATCGAGTCGGCGCAGCATCTCTTCCGGCGCGTGCACAAACGCCTTGAGCTCCGCTTCGATCATCCGTCGGTCCCCCTCTCAAGCCGTTACCTCGATGCCCCCACAAGGAGGGGATCCCTCAACTCAAGGCGAGCAGCCGGTACCCGTCATGGCTTCGCACATGAGGCCCGGAACCGTCGAGGGCATCCAGCAGCCGGATCGCGTAGACCTCGGACATCCGCTCAGACACTTCCTCGGGCGTGAGCCACTGAACTGCCGTGGTCTCGTCGGAGACGCGTTCCGCACCGCCCGAGAGCTTGCACCGGAACACCAAGGCCACTACGCCCGCGGCAGTGTTCTTGTACACGCCGGTGAGTCCGCCCACCTCGACGTGTATTCCGGTTTCCTCCAGGACCTCGCGCCGCACGCCGTCCTCCGGAACCTCCGTCAGCTCCAGCACCCCGCCCGGCAGCTCCCACGTCCCGTTGTCCGCGCGCAGGATCGCCAACATCCGGCCGTCGTCCCGCACCACCACACCGGCCACCGATACGGAGTGGCGCGGCATTGACCGGGTCGACGGGGCGCTGTTACTCATGTACATGAGCATAGGAGGAAGAGAAGGACCATGGGAACAGCTGTAGGAGGTAGCAAGGCTGTACCTCGGTATTTGCAGATCGCCGAGGACATCGTCCAGCAGATCCGCGCCGACGTCCTCAAGCCGGGCGATCAGGTGCCGAGTGAAGCCGAGATGGTCGAGCGCTACGGCGTCTCAGGCGGGACCATCCGCAAAGCCATGTTGGAGGTCCGAGCCAGCGGTCTCGTAGACACACGGCACGGCAAGGGTTCGTACGTGAAGGCCCGCCCGCCGGTACGCCACCGGTCTTCTGATCGCTTCCGCCGATCGCTTCGCCGAGGCGGCAGAGCCGCCTACCTCGCCGAGTCCGAACAGTCAGGCGCAACGGCAAAGGTCAGCGTGACCTACATCGGGCCGGCGAAGGCTCCGGACGGGATCGCTCAGCGGCTCGGCGTGGACGTCGGTACCCAAGTACTCGCCCGCCGTCGCTTGTACTTCCGCAACGGCACGCCCGTCGAGACGGCGACGTCGTATCTGCCGTGGGACGTGGTGCGCGACATCCCGGAACTCTTCGCAGAGAACCCTGGCGGCGGAGGCATCTACGCCCGGCTGGAGGACCACGGGCACGTCTTCGCGGAATTCGTGGAGACGTTGCAGGCGCGGCCGGCAGCCAAGGCCGAGGCGTCCGAGCTGGCGTTGAGTCCTGGCGCTGCGGTGGTGCACCTGCTGAGGGATGCCGTAACGACGGATGGTCGGGTGGTGGAGGTCTGCGACACCCTGATGGCCGCTGACCAATTCGTCTTCGAGTTCCGGATCCCGGCGACTGACTGACGCTCAACTCCACACAACCCGCTGCGAGTTTCCCTCGCAGCGGGTTGACTCCTACACAGGAGTCAGGCACTCTTCTACACATCACTCCTATACATGAGTGATAGAGCTCAACACCTGCAGAGGAGTGGCGCACATGAGTCAGGACTCAGCCCAAGCGTCGGCTGCACGCGATGCGCTTGGATCCGACACCGCAGACACCCCCGCGATGCGAGTGGCTTCACCGGCCGAGCCCAGCGCTGACCTGCTCGACCGGGCACTCGTCGGGTGGAAGCGTTTCGTTGCCTCAATCGAAGGGCCATCCGGTGACTGAACGGTACGAATACGTCCCTCATCGCCTGCTGCGCCGCCGTGTACGCGATGTCGCGTCCGGCACCGAAGGAGTGCTGATGGCCGTGATCAACGAGGACGTTTCGGACTCCGTCCACCCACACTGGATGGAGCTGGCCTACATCCGAGTCGCGTCCGGCCGCGAGTTCACCACCGCACTCGGCAACGTCGAGTCAGCCGAATGACCAACCCCGTCCAGCCACAAACGGCCGTTCGCCGCCGTCATCGCGGAGCGCGTAGCGATCTGTGCGACCTACGACCAGCCACGAACGGGCGCCTGACGCCGATCCCCCCGAAGCGCGTAGCGATCTGAGGCGTCCAGGCCTGCCGACACGCCGCCGGCTCGTCCGCCGCCGCGTGACGGAGCTTCGGCCGCCCCGGACCCGGGATCCGGTGCGGATGGGCCTCGCCTGGGGATCCGCCCCCTTGGGCACCTGCCCGGGCATCCCTGACGGCCCCGGTGGTCTCTTGTCCCCCGGCCCGTTCCTTCGGGGGCTTCCCGGCAGTCTTCGACTTTCCGGGGCGGGTCGGTCGGTCAAGGGTGGCCGAAGGCCATCACGCAGTGACGCGAGGAACGAGCGCCCTTGAGGGACCGGCCCGAACCGGAGAGACGATGGGACTGACGGGAAACCCCCAGGACATCCCTGATGCCGTCTGCTCAGCTCCCGCTCGGCGAAGCCCCGGCCTCGCAGGACAGCCCGGCCGGGCCGGAACTCGCCGCCGCCCGACCCCGCCCGGCAGGCGATCGGCCCCGCCCCGCCGCCGAGGGGGGTGATGGGGCCGAGGGGGTGAAGGCCCCGCGCGCGTGGCTCCGTACCGCCCCGCACCCCCCTACGGCTGGGGTTCGAAGTCCCAGTACGGCCTCGTCTGTTGCTTCGCCGAGATCGTGTGGACGTGTTGTGGGCCGAGCGTGCGGGTGAGGCCCTTGATGCCCGCGTCCTCGTGTTTCGCCGCCTCCTCGTACTCCCGTACCGACCGGAGGTCCGCCGCCAGGGCGATCTGGGCGCTCAGGGCCATCGGGTGGTCCGGGCCCAAGACCCGCTCGGCCCCGCGCAGCGTCTCCCGGCTCAGGTCCAGCGCGTCCTCCAGCCGCCCGGTGATGTTCCGGTGCCCGGTGGCGTTCAGGGCGCAGCCCAGCGTCCAGGGGTGCCGGTCGCCGAGGGCGCCGCGCATGCCCACCAGTGCCTGCTCGGCGAGGGAGAGGGCCGCCGTGCGTTCGCCCTGGGCCCGCAGGACGAGGCCGAGGTTGCCGACCGTGCCGATGCTGTACGGGTGGGCGAGGCCGAGCTGGGACTGGTAGCCGCGGACGACGTCCTCGGAGATCCGGCGGGCCTCGCCGATGTCCCCGTACTCCCTGAGGTAGGTGGCGTAGTCGGAGGCGACCATCAGGGTCCACGGGTAGTCGACCCCGAAGACCCGGGTGGCCCGTTCCCACACGGTCCGCAGCCGCAGGCCCGCGCCGGGGATGTCCCCGGAGCGGCGCAGGCACATCCCGAGGTTGTGCTCGGCGCGCAGGGTCTGGGGGTGTTCCAGGCCCAGCACCTGCGTGTTGATCTTCACGCCCTGTTCCTGCCGGGTCTGGGCCTCGTGGTAGCGGCCCATCAGCCGCAGCCCCATGGCGCAGGCGATCCCGGAGGAGAGGGTGGAGATGTGATGGGTCCGCAGGACCCGTTCGCGGCGGCGCAGGGTGTCCAGGTCGAGGTCGTAGGCGTCCTGGTAGCGGCCGAGCAGGCGGTAGGTGGCGGCCAGGTTGTTCTGGGCGGCGAGGGTGGTGGAGTCGTCCTCGCCGAGCAGTTCGCGGTAGGTGGCCAGGCAGTGCTCGAAGATCTCCCGGGCCGGTTCGAAGCGGGCGATGCACAGCAGGACCCCGCCGTACGAGCTGGTGGCGCGCAGGGTTTCCAGGTCGCGGTCGCCGCGTTCCCCGGCGAGCCGGTCGGCGCGGGCGCGGGTGACGGTCTCGGCGCGCCGGAACAGGCCGAGGTTGCGCAGGGCTTCGCCGTACTGGTAGCTGAGTTCGCGGACCTTGGGGTGGTCCTCGCCCAGCAGGGCCCGCCAGATCAGGTCGGTCTCCTCGGACAGGCGCAGGCAGGTGCGGTACTCCCCGGCGAGGATCAGGTAGCGCAGGCAGTGCAGCAGGAAGTTCTGGATGCGCGGGTTGCTGCTGGTGAGCACGCCGGAGGTGGCCAGGTGCGGGATGAGTTCGGCGTACCGGGGCCACAGGCGGGCGTCCGAGGGGCGGCCCGGGTCGGCGGCGGCGAGGACCTGGCGTACGGCGCGGGCCAGGGGCTCGGCCTCCGCCTCGGAGAGGTCCTCGCGGACGATGCCGTGGACCATGCGGTGCAGCTGTACGGTTTCCAGCCCGCCGCCGCCTTCCTCCACGGCCAGGTCGGAGTACTCCAGCCGGACGACGGAGAACTGGACGAGTTTGTTGAGGGCGGCGTTCCACCGGATCTGGTCGTTGATCAGCCCGGCGAGCTGTTCGGGCACGTCGTCGGCGGGGAATTCGCGCAGCAGCCGCAGAGGCACCGGGCCGGGGGCGAAGAAGACGAACAGCCGGAGCAGGGCGAGGGCGTCGGGGAAGTTCTCCCGGACGTTGTTGAGCAGTATGGCGAGGGCGGTGGGGAAGGGCAGGGGGTAGTCCTCGGAGACCGTGACGGCCTCGTGGGAGTCCATCCGGTGCTGGAGCAGGACGAGGTAGTCGCCCACCGGCAGCGGGGAGTCGGCGAGCCAGCCGGCGGTCTGGTCGAGGGCGAGCGGGTAGTCCTCCAGGGCCTCGGCGAGCTGGTCGGCCTCGTCGGCGGTCAGGCGCAGGGCCCGGCGGCGGATGAAGGTGATCGACTCGGGGCGGGCGTAGAGCGGGACTTCGACGAGGCTGGTGTGCCGGGCGGCCCACTCGCGGTTGCGCGAGGTGATGATCACGTCGCCCGCACCGGAGGGCAACAGGTCGATCAGGTCGTCCGGGTTGTCGCAGCCGTCGAAGACCATCAGCCAGCGGCCGTACGGGTTCCCGCGCCGCAGCGCTTCGAGGACGGCCCGGATCTGCTCGCCGTAGCTGCCCGCGCCGCGCGGCAGCCCGAGCGCGGGGGCCAGGTCGGCGAGGCGTTCGCGCAGGGTGGGCCGGTCCTCGGCGGGGACCCACCACACCACGTCGTACTCGGAGGCGAAGCGGTAGGCGTACTCGGTGGCGACCTGGGTCTTGCCGACGCCGGAGAGCCCGAGGAGGGTGACGGTGGAGGCGCCGGGCGGGGCTTCGGTGAGCGCCTCGCGCAGGTTGCCGATGACGTCGTTGCGGCCGGTGAAGCGCGGGTTGCGGCGCGGGACGCGGCCCCAGATCTCCGGCGGGTCGTTGGGGAAGCGGGGGCCGCGGCGGCCGCTCTCGGTGCCGATCCGGTCGGTGGGCAGCTCCAGGCGGCGCAGCACGCGGTACTCGGCCTCGTACGCGTCCAGGCCCCACAGGTCGGTCTTCTCCAGTACGGCGACGGCGCTGGGCAGCGGGGCGTCGGTGAGGCAGACCGCCGCGAACCGGTCGGGGTGGCGGTCGGTGACGGCGCGCAGGGCGGTGTTCCACTGCTCGTCGGTGTGGGTGCCGGCGGAGAAGTAGCGTTCGCTGAGGACGAGGAGGACCCGGCTGCCGGAGCGGGCCAGGTCGTCGAGGGCCTGGTCGATGCCGGGGCTGTTCTGCGGGTCCCAGCGCTGGAGGGCGACGCGGTGGCCGTGCTCCTCCAGGCGGTGCGCGATCCACACCGCCCAGGGGCGGTTGAATCCCGCGAAGCTGATGACGAATCGCTGCGGCTGGGGCGGCTGCTGCGCCGCCGGTTCACGGTCCTGGCGACTACCGGTGGTCATCGGGCCGTCTCCCTGGAATCCGGGCGGTGGACGGGCTTGAAAGGTACCGCAGCGGACGGTCCGTCAGCCGTGTGCGAACGGCGCGAGTTCGGGGTGTGCCTCGCACCATGCGCGGCGTTCGCGGTCGACGGCGCGGCGGGCCGCGGTGTGCTGGTCGCCGGGGGGCGGCAGGTCGTCCATGGCGCGTTCGGCGACCCCCATCGCGTCGGTGAACTCCCGTCCCGCCGTGGTCAGTTCTTCGTGCGCCCGCAGGGTGGGCAGGACGGCGGCCACCTGTGCGCGGATCCGGGCGTGCTGGGCCCAGGCGCCGCGGGCCCCGTAGAGGGCGGCGCGCTGCCAGTACCCGGCGAGGGCCAGGTGGGCGTAGGCGCCGTGCAGCAGGCCCTCCAGGGGGCGGGGGTCGCTGCGCCAGGGGGCCCAGTGGCGGGGCGTGTGGTCGGCGGTGTGCAGGGTCAGTACGTCGGTGAGTGCGGTCAGTTTGCCGTGCTGGACCTCGTGGACGAGGGTCGCGGCGAGCGCGGGCGGGGCCTGGGCGCGGGCGAGTACGGAGCCTGCGGCCGCGGGGAGGGTGGCACCGCTGGAGCGGGACCCGCCGGCCAGCGGTACGACGGAGCGCAGCAGCTGGACGGTCTCCTCGGCGCGGATGGTGTCGTAGCGCTGGAGCAGGGTGAGCGCGCCGGACCACTGGGTGTCCCACCGCTTGTGACCCTTGGGGGTGAGCCGCCGGGCGGGGCGGACCGGGGTCGGCTGCGCGGGTCCGGGTGCCCGGTAGGGGTCGAGGTCGTCGAGGGCGGTCCGGCCGCCGGGCAGGGCGTGCAGGGGCACGGTGGCGGGGTCGTCGGGGTCCCAGGAGCGTTCGGAGAGGGCGAGCGGGCCGGGGCGGTCCGGGCGCAGCAGTCCGAGGGTGGGCAGGACGAGCCGGCCGTGCAGGGGCCGCAGGGTGTGGCTGAAGGGGATCCCGGCGCGCAGGGCGGCCGCGACGGCGAGGGCCCCGAGATGTCCGAGGTCGGGCGGGGGGCCGCAGGGGGCGTGCAGCCGGCGCAGGGTCTCCTCGGCCCACACCCCGGTGGCCGGGTAGTGCAGCACGTCGCGCACGGTGGCCGCGTCACGGCGCTCGGCCTCCTCCAGCAGGGCCCAGTGGTCGGCGGTCTCCCCGGACCGGCCGCCGGGGGCGGCGTCGAGGACCGCGCGCAGCAGGAGCAGGCGCTTGGAGCGGCGTACGTCGCGGACCAGGCGGGTGCCCTCCATGGAGGGTTCGGTGGAGGCGAGGGCGCGCAGGGTGGGCGAGGAGACGGTGAAGGTGGTGAGGGCGTCGGTCATGAGGCGACCGCCGGGGGGTGGACGGCGGGGGCTTCGGTCGCGCGGGCTCCGGTCGCGGGGGCTTCGGCGGCGGGGACGACGGGTGCGGGGGCCTCGGCGGCGGGCCGGGCGGTCTGCGCGGCCCGCTGGACGGCGGCGGCGATGTGCCGGATCAGGGGCTGGAGGTCGGCGCAGTACACGGACGGCTGGCGGAAGCCCTCGCCGGCGCGGTAGCGGTGCGGGTAGTGCCCTCCGCCGCACACGTCGACCAGCTCACAGGCGCGGCACCGGGCGGCGAGCGCGTCCCGGCCGAGCTGGCGGGCGGCGAGTCCGGGGTGGTCGAGGAGCTGGTCGAAGCTGTGGGTGTCGAGGGTCATCCCGGTCGCGGCGGCCCCCTCGTACGCGGATTTCAGCGAGTCGGCCTGTTCGATGGAGCCGTCGGTCTCGATCACGGCGGTGGCGGCGGGCGTGAGCCCGAGGGTCTCGGTGGTGGTGGGCAGGCCGAGCAGCAGGGCGATGATCTCCTCGAAGAGCCGGATCCGGGTGCGCCGTACGCCGTCGTGCCACCAGCGCTCGAAGACGGCGAGAAGCCAGTCCGCGTACGGGGTCCGGCCCGGCTGGTGGCCGGGGGGCGGATCGCTCCAGTTCGCGAGCGGCAGGAGCAGCCCGATGCTGGGCGGGGCGAAGGCGAGCAGGGACTCGTAGGTCTCCACCGGGTCGTGGTCGAGATCGACGACGCAGAGCACCCCGGCGTAGCTCTGCGGATGGCGGGCCAGCAGCCGCAGGCCGCGGGCGGCGGACGCGAAGCCGGGCCGTCCGGCGTGGTCCACCCGGCGGGTGTTGTGCACGGGCAGCCCGCCGTCGAGGCTGACGCCGACGCGGATCCCGGCGGCGGCCAGGGCCGCGAGGCGGCCGCGGGTGAGCAGGGTGCCGTTGGTCTGGACGGTGGCGGTGACCCGGGTGCGCGGGGCCGCCGCGGCCACGGCGGCCCGGACGGCATCGACGGGCGCGGCCAGTTGGGTGGGGGCGGTGAGCAGCGGTTCGCCGCCGTGCAGGACGAGGTCGATCCGGGGCAGGTCGTGGGCGGCGGCGTGCTCGGCGATCCGCTGGGCGGCGCGGGCGGTGGTGGCGGGGTTCATGGCGGGCGGCTGGTCGCGCCAGCCCTGGTCTGCCATCTCGTAGACGTAGCAGTAGGTGCAGGCGAGGTTGCAGCGGCTGCGGGTCTTGAGGACGAACTGGCGTATCGGGTGGGGCCGGCGGCCGGCGGCCCGCGCGGCGGCCACGTCGAGCCGGGTGTAGGGCCAGGGCGCGTACCGGGCGTGGCGCAGCCGCTGGCCGGCCGCCTCGTCGGCGTGCGGGGCGGGACGCGCACCGGCGTGCGGGGCGGGACGCGCGTCGGCGAGCTGGGCGGGGTCGGCGTGCGGGGCGGGGTCGGCGTGCGCGGTGCGGTCAGGGGGCGCGGTGGGGTCGGGGCCGCCGGGTGCGGGCAGCGGAGTTCCGCTCGTGACCGCTCGCCGCATCGCCGCACCTCCCTCCCCCGGCAACAGCCGCCCGGGGACACCCCGGCGGACGGTCCATCCCTGCCCTGGGGACGGTCCCGGCTAACGGCGGAAAGTGGTCAACTCGGTTTCAAGGTAGGACGGATCAGGCATGGTGCCTGCGATCAGGCCACGCTGGAGTCGAAGGCGTTGAGGATCTCCGCGGGATGGGTCACCCGCTCGACCATGCCCTCGATCACCCTGGCCAGCACGGGATGGTCGATCCCGCGCAGCGCCGCCAGGTCCAGCCCGGAGAGATCCGGCAGCCGCCCCGGACATCCCGGGGTCGCCGCCGCCACTTCCTGCTGCTTCGTCGCCATGTGCCGCCGGGCCCCCTGTCGCGTCGCACACCGGATGGTCAACTTCCCTTTCCCGTCGGCCGGTCCGTGGAAACGGCGGTCCCCGGCCCGGCCTCGCCCCGGGCCCGGGCGTCAGAGCCCGGCCTCCAGGGCCAGGATCCGCGCGCGGACCGCCTCCGAGCGCCCTGCGGCGCCCTCGCGGGTCCGCGTCCACAGCTCCAGCGCCGAGCGGTACGCGTCCAGGGCCGCGCGGGGCCGGGCGAGGCGTTCCAGCACGTCCCCGCGCAGCTGCTGTACGCGGGCGGCCAGCTGGACGGCGGTGTCCTCGCGCTCCTCCACGTCGGCCTCCAGGGCGGCCCGCCAGGCCCGCCGGTAGGAGTCCGCCGCCCGGTCGAGGCGCTCCAGCGCCCGGGTGTGGCCGTGGATCTCCTGCTGGACGTCGCCGTGGTCCCGCCAGATGCGGGCCTGTTCCAGCGGGTTGCGGCTGTGCCGGACGGCCAGCTCCAGCAGGTACTCGGCCTCCCGCAGGTCCACCGGGTCGCCCTCGTACGTGTGCCGCAGCCGCAGCCCGGTGGCCAGCCGCAGGAGCCGGTGGGCCGCACCGGGGTCGGACTGCGGGACCGCGGCCCGGCTCTCGCGCAGGACGCGTACGGCGGCCCCGGTGAACCGCCGGCCGTCGGTGGCCCGGGCCCGGTCCAGGAGTACGTCGCCCCACTCGGGCAGCAGTTCCCCGAAGGCCTCCGCGTCGCGGGGGATCAGCCGGCGGGCCCGGGCGTACGCCTCGGCCGCGTCCTCCAGTGCCGTCGGGTCGGCGTCCCGCGCGTACCGCTCCCGGTGCACACGCGCCAGGCACACCAGGGCGGCCACCCGCAGTTCCGGGTCCCCGCCCGCCTCGGCCAGGGCCGCGGCCAGCTGCCCGGCGGCCTCCTCCAGCCGGCCGGGGAGGTGGCGCAGCGCGTCGGCGAGCTCCACCCGTACCTGGGCGGTGCCCGGGCCGGTGCGGCCGTGGGCACCGGGCGTGGCGGTCAGGGCCGCGGCCAGGCGGGCCGCGGCCTGTGCGGCCAGGGCCGTGCGCTCGGCCGGGTCCGGGGTGCGGGGCAGCAGGGCCAGCAGGACGCGGCCCAGGGCCAGGTGGAGCTCGGGGTACGGGGCCGGGCCGCCGTCCGTGGCGCCGTCCGGGCCGCCGTCCCCGCCGCCGTCCCCGCCGCCGTCCGTGCCGGGTGCCGCGGCAGGGTCTGCGCCCGGTGCCCCGCCCGCCAGGGGTTCGAGGGCCGCCCGGGCCTCGCGCAGCGCGCCCGCCTCGTCCCGGAGCCCGCTCAGCCGGATCAGGGTCTCCGCGCGCCGCACCGCGCAGTCCCGGCGCAGTTCCGGGTCGGCCGCGGCTCCGGCCGCCGCGAACTCCATGTCCGCCGCCGCCAGCAGCTCCGCGTCCGGTCCGGCGGCCAGCGCCCGCTCGTACAGCACCCGGCCGAGCACCGCCCCCGCCCGCGCCGTCCGCAGCCCGGTCACGGCCCGTTCCGCCTCGGCCAGGAGCTCCGGGTCCCGCTGGGCCGCCCACAGCCGCAGCAGCGCCCCCGCCAGCTCGGTCTCCGCCTCCTCCGGGGGATCGCCGGGTCCCGCCGGGGCCGTCACCGCCCGCCGGAGCACCGCCACGGCCTCGTACAGCGCCCGCGCGCCGCCGTCCCCGTCGGCGTCGGCGTCCGCGAGCCGGTCCCGGGCGGCGCGCACCGCCCCGGCCCGGGTGGGCACCGGGGCCGCGGCGGGCCGGCGTACCGCGGGGCCCTGCTGCGGCATCCCGGGCAGGTAGCGCCGTACGACTTTGGCCGAAACCTGTGCGAAGGCCTGCGGGAGCCGCCCCTCGGGCGCCCGCTCGTCCTCCTCGGGTCCGGGGTCGGCGACCGCCGGCGGGGTCCCGGTCAGCTGGGAGACGGCGAGCGCGGGGAAGTTCCGTACGCCCCGGCCGAAGTGCGCCAGCACGTACTCCGAGCAGTGCTTGAGCACCAGCGCGGCCTCGTCCCGCCCCAGCGGCCCCAGCAGTACGTCCTGCACCCCGGGGACGAATTCGTACCAGTGCCCCGGCCCCGGCCCGCTGCGCCGCAGCAGCCCGCTCAGCAGCACCTCCGCCAGGTCGGAGGGTTCGGAGTCCGGCAGCATCGTGCGCTGCACCAGCCGCATCACGGGCAGCGTCAGCGGCGCCGCCGACAGGTACACCGCGAGCTGTACGGCCCGGGGCGCGGCCGAGGAGCGGAACCGCGCCACCAGTTCGCGCGGCGGCCGCACCGCACGCGGCGGCGGCACGGGCGCGGCCGGATGGTCGGCCAGTACCCGGCCCACCTCGGCCGGTACGGGCCCGGCCGTCAGCCCGGCCAGCAGCCGGGCCCACGCCCCGAGGGCGGTCGCGCTCGGCGGCAGCACCGGCACCGTCAGCCCGCCCGTGGGCCGCCCGGGCAGCGGCGGCCGGTCCGGCCGGAACGTGAGCTTCTGCCCGCCGCCCTCCGGCCGGGTGAGCGTGCCCCGCTCGGTGGGCAGCCAGCTGCGCCCCCACAGCCGCTGCGGGAGCGGCTGGACGACCATGCACGGGGTGCACTCGGCCCACCGGTGCAGCAGCCGCTGCGCCGTGCCCTCGCGCCACAGCGGCCCGGCGCAGTCGGAGACCAGCATGGTCAGGGCCCGGCCGGTCGGGTCCCGCAACTGGTCACCGGAGCGCAGGCCGGAGGCGCGTACGCAGCCGGGTGCGGGGCTGCGGCCGAGCGCGGCCGTGCCGTCGGTGAGGCGGTGCAGATAGTGCACCTGGACGTCCCGGAAGGCACCCAACCGCTCGCACACGGACCGCAGTTCCTCGAACATGTCCTGCCAGACGGCCATCGACGGGGACGCGTCCATCACCAGCCGTACGGTCGCCTCGCGCCGGCTCGCCGGCCGGAGCACCGGGATGACCAGTCCGAGGGCGCGGGCGCTGGCCTCGGCGGTGGCCGCCTCGTCGATCACCAGCCGGGTGGGCGGGCCGGGCGGGCGGTGCCGCTGGAGGGCGCGCAGGGCCCGCTGGATGTCCAGGATGCGGGGCAGCGCGGCGGCCCCGGGCACCCGTACGGGCACTCCGTACTCCTCGGGCGACTCCTGCGGCCGTTCCCCGTCGGCGCCGTCGGCCCGGGCCGCCCCGGGGGCGTAGAGCCCGACCGGAGCATCGGCCTCCGCATCTGCGCGTACGGGCTCGGCGGGCTCCCCGCCCGGATCCTCGGGCACGGTCTGCGGGCCGCCCGGCGCCGGCCCGCCCGGGGCGGCCTGCGCGGGCCCGCCGATGTGCCCGGCCAGCCACAGCGCGTCGGCGATCTCCCCGGCGGACGGGTCGAGCCCGGCGGCGCGCAGCAGCGCGGCCAGTTCACGGACGCCGGGCGCGCCGGCGGATGCCACGGCCGATCACCTCGGACGGTCGAGGCGCTGGATGAGCAGGTCCGCGAGGTCCTCCCGGGTGGGCGGGGCGGCGTAGTGGGTCAGGTAGACGGCGTTGAGCAGCTGGTCGGCGGCGACCAGCTCGGACTGGGAGCGGCTGAGGAACTCCCGGATCAGGTCGGCCCCGAGGCGGGCGGCCTCCTCGCCGAGATGGGCGCGGACCATGGTGGCGAGCCGTTTCTCGCCGGGCTGCCCGAGCTTCAGCTGGATGCAGCGGCGCAACAGGGCGGCGGGGAAGTCCCGTTCCCCGTTGCTGGTCAGGATGATGAACGGGAAGGCCCGGCAGCGCACGCGGCCGCCGCGGACGGTGACCTTGGTCCCGTCGTCGGTGAGCACCTGGACCTCGGGTTCGCTGTCGGCGACCCGTTCCAGCTCGGGGAGGGCGAACTCCCCTTCCTCCAGCACGTTCAGCAGGTCGTTGGGGAGGTCGATGTCGCTCTTGTCGAGCTCGTCGATGAGCAGGACGCGGGGCCGGGCGGTCGGCAGCAGGGCGGTGCCGAGGGGCCCGAGCCGGATGTACTTCCCGATGCCGGGGGCCCCGGTGTCCGCGGCGGCGGCCGGGCCGCCTCCGCCGCTCGCGGCGATCTGGACGTCCTGCAGCCGGGCCAGCGCGTCGTACCGGTACAGGCCGTCCTGGAGCACGGTGCGGGACACCACCGGCCACCGGAGCACGCGCCCCAGCTTCAGCTCGTGGGCGACGGCGTGCGCGAGGGTGGACTTCCCGGTGCCGGGGAAGCCGGTCACGAGCAGCGGCCGCCGCAGGTAGAGGGCCGCGTTGATGGCCTCCAGCTCCTCCGGTTCCGGCCGGTGCAGCTCGGCGGCCTGCCGGTGCGCCCCGAGCCGGCGGGCCACGTTGCCGTCGGCGGCCTGGGCCGGACCGCCCGGCTCCGCCACGGGGCCGCCGTCGAAGTCCCGCCAGGGCGGCGGGTCGGGCAGGGCGTCGATCCCGTCGTGGGGCTCGCCCACCCCGCGGTATATGAGCCACTCGTCATTCATGGTGCTCCTGCTCCCTCCCTCGCGTCGTCCGTGCCGGCCTCCGTCACAGGTCGCCCTGGAGGGGCTCCTCGTCCGGCAGCGGCCGCGCCGGGTCCTCCCACACCAGCCCCGTCCCGGCCGCCCAGTAGGCGTCGGGATCCGCCCCGTAGGCCCGCCCCCGCAGGTTCTGCAGGCGTACCGGGAGCACCTCCGCCCGCCCGGCGTCGGCCAGTTCCTCGCGCAGCCCTCGGTGGAAGGGCGCGCACGAGGCCCCCGGGTCCGGCGGTGGCCGCCGGGTCACCACCACCCCGTACCCGGCGTCCCGTACCGCGTGCAGCGACCCGAGCGTGGGCTCCTGGTCGGCCGCCCGGCAGTGCACCGGCACGGTGTTGTCGGGGAGTCCGGTCAGCCATTCGGTGGCGGGGCTGCGCGGGCGCCCCCGTATGCAGTCGGCGCGTTCGTCCTGCAGCGGTCCCGCCTGGACCCGCGCCCAGCGGGTGGACGCGTCGGTGCCCTCGCGGTCGGCGGGGTGCTCCCTGGCCCCGCCCGGGCCGACGCCGCCCGGGCTCGCGGCGACCGGGCTCGCGGCAGCCGGGTTCGCGGCAGCCGGGTTCGCGCCGGCGGGGTGCCGCAGGACCACCGGCCGCTGCACGCCGAGCGGCAGGCCGCCCGCCACCACCCATTCGTCCACCGCTAGCCCGAACAGCGCGGGGGCCACGGCCACTTCGAGCAGGGCCGCCGCCTCGTGGGTGTCGCAGCGCCGGAAGCCCTCGGCGAGCGGGGCCCGTAAGGCCTCCGGCAGGCTCGCCAGGGTGGCCCGTACGCCCGAGTCCACGGGTGTCACCCGCCCGGTGTGCGCGGGACCGGCCAGCACCGAGACCCGCCAGTCGTAGACGTCCTCCCAGCCGTGCGCCCAGACCTCCAGCAGCACCGAGGCTCCGGGCGGCAGCCCGCCGGACCGCCGGGCCGGGCCGTGCGCCGTCCGCCCGGCCGAGGCCCGGCGGCGCCGCTCGCGCTCGGCGAGGCCCCGCTCGTGGCGCTCGCCGAGCTCGCGCCGCAGCGGCCGCCACAGCCGCTCGGCCGTGGCCCGTACCCAGTCCCACAGCTCCTCGTCCGCGCCCGGCGTGGCCGGCTCCCGGTACTCGGCCACGCTCACGTCCGTCGCGTACCGGAGCATCGCTGCGGCCTCGCCCGTCCCGCCCGGCGGGTCGTGCAGCAGCCCCAGCCCGTCGCGCCAGCTCAGCGGGGCCGGCGGCAGCGGGTCCGGCTCCTCGCCGCGCGCCTCCTCGACCAGGGCGCGTACGACCTCGGAGGAGCCGGGCGGGGGCAGTTCGGCCAGCAGCCCGTACAGGGTGGTGCGCTCGCCGGGGGTGAGCCGGCCCCGGCCGGCGTACGGGTCGCCCTCCTCCGGCGGGAGCTCGCCGTGCACGTCCGTCCAGGTCCGGCGGTTGTCGAGATCGCTGAGGTGCTGGTCGTAGTGGTACAGGTCGTGGGCCTGCATGATCCGGCGGTAGAGCCCGACCTGGCCCCGCGCGGCCATCGGCAGGGTGCGCAGCTGCACGACGGAGACGGCGAGCCCGCCACCCCCCGTCTGCCGCCGGGCCTTGAGCACGCCGACGACCTCGCCGCGGGCGAGGTCCACCACGGGCCCGCCGGACATGCCGGGCTCGATCTCGTCGTCGTCGCCGAGCCGGATGGCCGCGCCGTTCCCGGCGGTGCCGCGCAGCCGGGTGGTGCGGCCGGTGATCTCGGGGGTGCCGAGGTCCTCGGTGCAGCCGAAGTAGGCGACCTCGTCGAAACGCGGTCTGGAGCGGTCGGTCAGCCACACGCAGGCGTGCGAGACGGGAGCCAGCACCCTGACCAGCGCGAGGTCGGGCAGGTCCCACAGTGCCTGCCGGCCGGGCCGCCGCTCTTCCAGCCGCTCGGGCAGGACGCACTCCACGCGCCCGGTGACCGTGCCGGTGATGCTCCCGGCGGAAAAGGTGATGCCGACCTCGCGTCCCGTCAGACGCACCGCAGCACCCCCTTCGCCGACCACGTGCGCGCACGTCAGGACCCAGCCGGGGGCGATGAAGAAGCCGCTCCCCCACGTGGGACCGGTCCGATGACTGCGAGGGTTGTCATACCCGCCCGGCGGGGCGTGGACGCGTACGGTCGCCGCCTGGACGAGGGGCTCCAGAAGCTCGAAGGCGCGCGCGGACCCGGTCGTGCGCCCGTCCGTCATCCGCACCCCCCGCTCGTTGGGCATCCAGGCTAGACCCGGGGAGGGCGCAGGCGGGAGGTCTCGCCTTAAGGCGGATTATCCTGGCGGGAAACACCCCCTGCACACCCCCATCACGGCACGGAGCCCGACTTGTACTTCACCGATCGCGGCATCGAGGAGCTGGAGAAGCGGCGCGGCGAGGAGGAGGTCACCTTCGAGTGGCTCGCCGAGCAGCTGCGCACCTTCGTCGACCTGAACCCGGACTTCGAGGTCCCGGTGGAACGCCTGGCCACGTGGCTGGCCCGGCTGGACGACGACGAGGACGCGGACGACGAGTGACCCCCGGGGGTCCGGGCACCGGCCTTCGGGCCCGGCCCGGACCCCGCTCGTACTGGCCGGTTCTGTCCGCCGCCACCGAATTCCGTCGGCTCCGGCGCCGCCGCCGGGCACCATGGGTCCGGTGAAGGACCTCCCGCCCGGCCTGCCGCCGGCCCACTCGCGCAAGTGGCACAACCGCCGCTGGTGGGACCAGCTGGGCTACCTGCGCGTGCGCTCCTTGGGGAACCCGCAGTGGCCCCGGGACATGCCGTGGCTGATCACGTGGCTGCGACGCGAACGCTCGACGGCCCTCCCCGCGGATCAGGGCCTCTACGACGAGGCGATCGCCGCAGCCCAGAGCTACGCACGCGTCCCCCGGCGTTCACCGGAGGCCGAACGCGCATGGGACCGGCTCCTGGAGCCGGTGGACGAGCTGCTGACGAGACGCCAGACCAGACACCTGGCCACGACCCACGCAGCCCGGACCGGGCAGTCCGACGCAGGCTCCTGACCGGCTCAGAGGCCGCCGACGACGACGTCGAGCACGGCGCGGGCGGAGACGAGGAGCGGCGCCACCTCGCGGATCCGGGCGATCAGGCCCTCCTCCGTACGGGTGCGCTGCCAGCAGCTCACCGGGTCGTGGTGGACGCTCCACGCGTAGTGGCAGAAGCGGCAGTGGGCCATGGGACCGCCGTACTTGATCGCGATCGGGGCCGGCAAGCCGCATCCGGTGCAGGGCGCGTGCGCCCTCGTGCACTCCCTGTCGGGGTGCGCGTCGGACACCTCGGCCTCCGGGCGATCCGGGCGGCCCGTCACCTCTCCACCACCTCGGCGAGCCGTGCCGCGCCCACGCGGACGAGCAGCCGGACGGCGGCGACCCTGCAGAAGTACGCCCCCGGGCCGGGGGCCGAGGCCCAGTAGAGGGTCCGGCCGGGCCCGACCCGGTCCCGGCCGATGTCGGGCACCCCGAGGTGGGTGCCGTGGCCGAGGCACTCGACGGCGCTCCGGGGCTGCCAGCCCTCCCCCGTGCCCGGCTCGACGAGTGCGTAGCGGTTGCGGCCGCGCGCGTCGCGGATCACGGGTCCCTCCAGGGCCAGGGTGAGCGCGAGGTCCACGACACGGTCCGCGGAGCTCTCGACGGCCGCGTGCGCGAGGGCGTCGGGGATGCGCACGGCTTCGAAGCGGGCCCCGAACGGCAGCACGGCGCACGAACGGTGGCACACAACCGGTCGGCTGCAGTCACGAGATCGTCCAGTGGGCGGGCTGTGACGTCCGGGTCATGGCCGAGGTCGTACAGGGCGAGCGCATCGCGAATCGGCCGCACGAGCGCCTCTCGGCGATCCTGTTGGATGGTGCTGACGTGAGGCTGTCCCGTCAGCACCGAAGGAGCGATCCGCAGGGCTTTGGCAACCGCGGCGAGGAAAGCTTCGGTGGCGGGCCTGGCGCCGCACTCAACCTGATTCAGCAGGCTGTAGGAGTATGGGATCAGCTCGGCCAGTTGCTTCTGCGTGAGGTGAGCCAGCCGCCGCTGTGCGCGGATGCGGGATCCTGGGTGGTCATCACCGAAAGTGCGCATACCGGACGCTCCCGTTTCTGGCTTGTCGCCAGGAAACCGTACCCCGATCCACCCCCGGACCACCTGCGATCGGGTGCGGGCCCTGTGGTCAACTGGGAGCCATGACGCGCACCTTGTACCTCTTCGGGTCGGCCGCTCCGCCCGTGTTCGACGTCGCCCGCGTGATCGAGGAGGCACAGTCTCGGGGGTGGGACGTGTGCCTCGGCCTGACGCCGACGGCCGCCGACTGGCTCGCAGAAGGGCTCGACGGCCTGGCCGCGCTCACCGGGCATCCTGTCCGCAGTCGCTACAAGCGGCCGGGAGAGGCGGACGTATGGCCGACGGCCGACGCAATCCTCGTTGCCCCGGCCACGTTCAACACGATCAACGGTTGGGCGCTAGGACTCACGGACCGGTTCGTCGTCGGCGTGGTAGCCGAAGGTATCGGCAAAGGGATCCCGCTGGCCGTCATGCCGTGCGTGAACGCCGCCTACGTCCAGCACCCCCAGTTCGACCAGAGCATCGCGACGCTGCGTAACGCCGGCGTGCGGGTGCTCTACGGCGAGGGCGGCTTCGTGCCCAACCTGCCCGGGCAGGGGCGCGCGGCGGCATACCCGTGGGATTTGGCGCTGGACGCCGTGGACGGACTGAGTCGGCCCGGTCGGCAGGACGCCCCGTAGGGGCCGCGCATGACACCGGCCCGGCCGCTCTGAGCGGTCGGGCCGGTGTCATGTGCGCTCCGGTACAGGAGCGCGGGGAGGTGCCTCGGGCGCCCAGGATCAGGCGGCCTTGGTCTCCCAGAAGATGCGGTCGATCTCGGCGATGAGCTCAAGAGCCTTCGCGCCGGTCGCCGGGTCGTTCGACGCCTTGGCGGCCGAGAGGGCCTTCAGGGTGTCGTTGACCAGGGTGTGCAGCTGCGGGTACTTCTCGAAGTGCGGGGGCTTGAAGTAGTCGCTCCACAGCACCGAGACGTGGTGCTTGGCGAGCTCGGCGCGCTGCTCCTTGATGGTGATGGCGCGCGCGCGGAAGTCGGCGTCTTCGTTGGCCTGGTACTTCTCCTGCACGGCCTTGACGGACTCGGCCTCGATGCGGGCCTGGGCAGGGTCGTACACGCCGCACGGAAGATCGCAGTGGGCGGAGACCTTCGCCTTGGGGGCGAAGAGGCGGGAAAGCATGGAGTGTGTCCTCCTCGTGATCGTCTTCTCAAGGGGGAGATTACTCGCTGAACAACCGGATTTCGCGGGCGCCCCCATGGGCTTAGGACAAAAGTCCAGGGGCGCGGCCGGACCGGTGAGCGAATGTACGGACCCGTGCGGCAGCATGCGGGGGTGACGAGGAGGACACGCATGGTGGAGATCGGGCGCCCGCGGAAGCGGTTCGAGGTGGTGGAGGTGACGGGGGCGTCGATGGTGCCCACGCTGCTGAACGGGGACCGGCTGGTGGTCCGGTACGGGGCTGCCGTACGGCCGGGCGACGTGGTCGTGCTGCGGCATCCGCTCCAGCAGGACCTGCTGGTGGTCAAGCGCGCGGTGGAGCGGCGGCCGGGCGGCAGCTGGTGGGTGCTCGGCGACAACCCGTACAACGAGACCGGTGACAGCACCGTCTACGGCGCGGTGCCGGCGGAGCTGGTGCTGGCGACGGCGGTGCTGCGTTTCCGGCCGCGCGAGGAGGATCAGCGTTCGCTGAGGGCCCGGCTGTCCTGGGCGGTCTCGGCGCTGCGCCCGCTGCGGGCGGACTCCTCGGCCTCCAGCCGCTTGCGGGCGCGGTAGGCGGCTACGTTCGCCCGGGTGGCGCATCGGTCGGAGCAGTAGCGCCGGGAGCGGTTGGTGGAGGTGTCGAGGTAGGCGTTGCGGCAGGGCGCGGCCTGGCACAGGCCAAGGCGGTCGGGGCCGTGCTCGGTGAGGGCGAAGGCCAGGCCCATGGCGGCCATGGCGGCGTAGCCCGCGGAGGCGTTCGAGGGGTGCTCGGCGAGGTGGATGTGCCAGTCGGGGCGGCCGTCGTCGGCGAGGGTCTCGTGGCCGGACACCTGGGGGCTGACGGGGAACTCCATGAGCAGCGAGTTCAGCAGGTCGACCGCGAGGACCTCGTCGCCGCCGTCGGCTGCCTCGAAGACGGAGCGCAGGCGGCCGCGGACGTTGCGGAAGCGGGTGACGTCACCGTCGGTGACGCGGCGCGCCATCTGCTGACTTGCGCCGAACAGGGCGCGGACGGCGTCCACCGAGGTGAGCGCGTCCTTGTTGCGGGCCGGCTCCTCGGTGTTGACCAGGCGCACGGCGAAGTCCGAGTAATGGGCCAGTTCCACTTGTAGTCCTTACGGCTGCGGATTAATGTCTCCGGTAACGGCTGAGACGTCTTCGAGGGTATTACGTATGGAGGGGTTCGGGATGACGGATACGGCGGATACGGCGGATACGACCGAAGCGACGGGCACGACCGACTGGCAGGCCTGGCAGGACAGCTGGGACCGGCAGCAGGAGTGGTACATGCCCGACCGCGAGGAGCGGTTCCGCGTGATGCTGGACATGGTCGGGGCACTGGTGGGACCCGCCCCCCGGGTGCTGGATCTCGCATGCGGTACGGGAAGTATTACGGACCGCGTCCTCAGGCGGTTCCCGCAAGCCACCAGTACGGGCGTCGATCTCGACCCCGCCCTGTTGACCATCGCCGAGGGCCACTTCGCGGGGGACGCGCGGGTCACCTTGGTGACCGCCGACCTCAAGGACCCCGACTGGCGCGCCGCCCTCCCCCACGACAGCTACGACGCCGTCCTGACGGCCACCGCCCTGCACTGGCTGCCGAGCAAGGAGCTGGCCGTCCTGTACGGGCAGCTCGCACCGCTCCTGGCCCCGGGCGGGGTGTTCATGAACGCCGACCACATGCCCGACCCGGCCACCCCGCGCATCGACGCCGCCGAGCACGCCCACCGGCACGCCGGCATGGACCGGGCCAAGGCGGCCGGAGCGGTGGACTGGCGCGAGTGGTGGGCGCTGGCGGGCGCCGAACCGGCCCTGGCCGAGCAGGTGAAGCAGCGCTTCGAGATCTACGGGGAGCACGCGGACGGCGACACCCCCTCCGAGGCCTGGCACGCCGAGACCCTGCGCGCCGCGGGCTTCGCGGAGGCCCGTACGGTCTGGCGCTCCCCCTCGGACGCGCTGGTCCTAGGTCTGAAGTAGGGACCTTGGAACGGCTGAGGGGCGGTACGGGGATCCCGTACCGCCCCTCATCCGTCCGCGGATGCGGACCACAGCACCTGTCGGAGCTACAGCACCTTCGAGAGGAAGGCCTTCGTGCGGTCGTGCTGGGGGTTGCCCAGGACGTCGCGGGGGTGGCCGGACTCGACGACCACGCCGCCGTCCATGAAGACGAGGTTGTCGCCGACCTCGCGGGCGAAGCCCATCTCGTGCGTGACCACGATCATGGTCATGCCCGATTCGGCGAGGTCCCGCATGACGTCCAGGACGTCACCGACCAGCTCCGGGTCGAGCGCCGAGGTCGGCTCGTCGAAGAGCATCAGCTTCGGCTCCATGGCCAGCGCGCGGGCGATCGCCACGCGCTGCTGCTGACCGCCGGAGAGCTGGGTGGGATAGTTCCCGCCCTTGTCCCCGAGACCCACCCGGTCCAGGAGCTTGGCGGCACGCTCACGCGCCACCGCCTTCGACTCGCCCTTGACCATGACCGGGGCTTCCATCACGTTCTCGATGGCCGTCATGTGCGGGAACAGGTTGAACCGCTGGAAGACCATGCCGATGTCCCGGCGCTGCGCCGCGACCTCGCTGTCCTTCAGCTCGTAGAGCTTGTCGCCCTTCTGGCGGTAGCCCACCAGCTGCCCGTCCACGTACAGGCGTCCCGCGTTGACCTGCTCCAGGTGGTTGATGCACCGCAGGAAGGTCGACTTGCCGGAGCCGGACGGGCCGACCAGGCAGAACACCTCACGCGGAGCGACCTCCAGGTCGATGCCCTTGAGGATGTGCGCCGCACCGTAGGACTTGTGGACGCCCTCGGCCTTCACCATGGCAGTCGTCATCAGGCCACCGCCTTGCGGTTCGAGAAGCTGGACAGTTTCGCCTTGATCTTCTGCAGCGGCGTCGGCGGCAGCGAGCGGAGCGCACCACGGGCGTAGCGGCGCTCCAGGTAGTACTGGCCGACGCTGAACACGCTGGTCAGGGCGAGGTACCAGATCGACGCGACGAAGAACATCTCCATCACCGCGAACGAGGTCGAGGCGATGTCCTGGGCCGCGCGCAGCAGGTCGAAGTACTGCACGGCGACCACCAGCGAGGAGGTCTTGAGCATGTTGATGAACTCGTTGCCCGACGGCGGCACGATCACCCGCATGGCCTGCGGCAGCACGACCCGGCGCATCGTCTGCGTCCGCGTCATGCCCAGCGCGTGCGAGGCCTCGGTCTGGCCCTCGTCGACCGACTGGATGCCGGCCCGGACGATCTCCGCCATGTACGCGCCCTCGTTCAGACCCAGACCCAGCAGGGCCGCCAGGAACGGGGTCATGACCTGCGTCATCTCGTCCTTGTAGAACCCGAGGTTCAGGATCGGGAAGATCAGGGCGAGGTTGAACCAGATCAGCAGCTGCACGTACACCGGAGTGCCGCGGAACAGCCAGATGTAGAACCAGGCGATGGTGCTGGTGACCGGGTTCTTCGAGAGCCGCATGACCGCGAAGAGGACACCGAGCACCAGGCCCAGGGCCATCGAGGTGATGCTGATCCAGATCGTGTTGACGACACCGCGGAGGATCGTCGGGTCGAACAGCTTCTCCGGCACGGTCGCCCAGCGGACGTTGCCCTGCGAGAAGGCGACGGCGAGCGCCACGACCAGGCCGATGACGACCACGGCGCTGATCCAGCGGCCGTAGTGGCGGACCGGAATGGCGCGGATCGCCTCGGGGGGGACGGCCCCGGCCGGCGGGGTGTCCGCCGGGTCCGGGACCTTGTCGAGCTTGTCAGTCACAGTGACTGCCCTTCAGTGTGCTGCGGTGGTACGCGGAGATCAGGAACCGGAGTTGATCTTGGCCTCGGTCACGGCGCCGGAGCCCGCGTTCCACTTGTCCAGGGCGGCCTTGTACGTGCCGTCCTTGATGACCGCGTCGAGGGCTTCCTTGAGCGCGTCGCGCAGCTCGGTGTTCTTCTTGTCCACCGCGATGCCGAAGAGGCCGGCGTCGGTCGGGTTGGCGATGGCCTCGAAGTCGTTGCCGCCACCGGCGGTCTGCGCGATGTACGCGGCGACCGGGGAGTCGTTCAGGTCGGCGGCGGCGCCACCGGCCTTCACACGGGTCTGGGCCTCGGCGTCGGTCGGGAAGGACTCGATCTTGAGCTCGCCCTTGCCGTCCGTCTTGCACTTCTCGGCCTGGGTCTTGGCCGAGTCCTCGTACGTGGTGCCACGCTGCACGGCGACCGTCTTGCCGCACAGGTCGTCGAGGGTCTTGATGCCCTGGGGGTTGCCCTTCTTGACCAGGATGCCGGTCGAGGCGGAGAAGTAGTCGACGAAGTCGACACCGGCACCGGTCTTGGCGCCCTTGTCGTCCAGGCCCTCCTGACGGGCCTTGGTGTCGGTGAGCGAGGACATGACCAGGTCGCTGCGGCCCGTCTGCATGCTGCCGATCAGCGTGTCGAAGGTGCCCGACTCGAACTTGAACTGCACGCCGAGCTGCTTGGCCATGGCCGCCGCCACGTCGGGGTCGACGCCGACGATCTTGCCGCCCTCGGTGAACTCCATCGGCGCGTAGGTGGCGTCCGTGCCGACCTTGATGACACCCGCGTCCTGGATCTTCTTCGGGAGCTTGGAGAAGAGCGGGGCGCTGCTGTTGTTCGCCGCGCCCGACGGGGTGCCGGAGGCCTTGTCGGTCTGGTCACCACAGCCGGTGAGGATCAGGGCGCCCGCGACCGCGATCGCGCCGACCGCGGCGATCCGGGACCGTGCGGCGGTCGTACGACGGGTGGTGCTAGCGGTCATGGCTTGGTTCCTCCGGCGCTGGTGGAAAAGCAACGAAAAACGGTCGAACACGCACCATCGAGTGTCGCGACCTTGTGTGATTACGGCATCTTGCCATTCGGACTGAGACATTCAGGGTGCCCGTCAGGTCAAAATCGCATAACGGGCGCCCGGGGTAGCCCAACAGGACTGCGGAGAAGGGGGTTCGAGGCCGCAGATACTGCTGTGACCTGCTGGTTTTGCCGAAGTTTCTCCGGGGCGTCTCGCCCACTGGACGGCAAGGTTTGGACTTTTCGCCAAAAGCCGGGCAAGGGGCCTACAGTTGAGCGGGAATCGACTCGTCTGGGCGAGCGTTCTTCGGGTAGAACAGATCCTTACACCCCTCATCCGGGGCTCAGGGCGCGCGTGCGGCGCGCCCGCGCGTACGAACCTCCCCTTCGCGGAGACGGGCCAACCGTTGACGCGGAGTACGGACGCGGTGCCCGCCCACCCCTTAACCAGGAGTGGCCACCCTCAACGATTCAAAGGACTTAAGGGGTCACACGAAGTGGCAGCGGAAATCTTCAACCCTCGCAGTGACAGCGTCACGGACAACAACCCGGACGCGGTGTTCGCGCTGCACCGGGGCGGCAAGATGGCCATCCAGGCCACAGTGCCGGTCACCAACAAGGATGACCTTTCCCTCGCGTACACGCCCGGCGTGGCGAAGGTGTGCAGCGCCATCGCCGAGCAGCCGGAGCTGGTGAACGAGTACACCTGGAAGTCCAACGTGGTCGCCGTCGTCACCGACGGTACGGCCGTGCTCGGACTCGGTGACATCGGTCCCGAGGCCTCCCTCCCCGTGATGGAGGGCAAGGCGATCCTCTTCAAGCAGTTCGGTGGGGTGGACGCGGTTCCGATCGCGCTCGCCACCAAGGACACGGACGAGATCATCGAGACGGTCATCCGTCTCGCCCCGTCCTTCGGCGGGGTGAACCTGGAGGACATCTCCGCGCCCCGCTGCTTCGAGATCGAGCGCCGCCTCCAGGAGGCGCTGGACATCCCGATCTTCCACGACGACCAGCACGGCACCGCCATCGTGACGCTCGCCGCGCTGCGCAACGCCGCGAAGCTGACGGGTCGCACCCTCGGCGACCTGCGCGCCGTGATCTCGGGTGCGGGCGCGGCCGGTATCGCCATCGCCAAGATCCTGGTGGACGCGGGCATCGGCGACGTCTGCGTCACCGACCGCAAGGGCGTCGTGTCCGCGGACCGCTCCGACCTGACGGACGTCAAGGCGGAGATCGCGGGCCTGACCAACAAGACCGGCCAGACGGGCTCCCTGGAGACCGCGCTGAACGGCGCGGACGTCTTCATCGGCGTCTCCGGCGGTACGGTCCCGGAGGAGGCGGTGGCCTCGATGGCGAAGGACGCGTTCGTCTTCGCCATGGCCAACCCGAACCCGGAGGTCCACCCGGACGTCGCGCACAAGTACGCGGCGGTCGTGGCCACGGGCCGTTCGGACTTCCCGAACCAGATCAACAACGTGCTGGCGTTCCCGGGCATCTTCGCGGGCGCCCTCAAGGTGCGCGCCACCCGGATCACCGAGGGCATGAAGATCGCCGCCGCCGACGCCATCGCCGGTGTCGTGGGTGACGAGCTCGCCGCCGACTACGTGATCCCGTCGCCGTTCGACGAGCGCGTGGCCGAGGCCGTCGCCAACGCCGTGGCCGCCGCGGCCAAGGCCGACGGAGTGGCCCGTCTGGTCTGAGACCGGACCTGAGCAGTACGAGAAAAGGCCCGACCGGATCCCCTCCGGCCGGGCCTTTCCGTTCACCCGCCTCAGCGGACGAGGGCCGCCAGGAAGATCGCGGCCACGGAGGGCCTGACCGCGTACGCGGCCCCCACGCCGCCTTCGGGCGCCTTTCTCGTTGTTGTGCACGGCACCAAGATCGCGCCCGGCGGATCATTCTCGTCCCTCACCGGAGGCCGGGGTGACCGGGGCGGCTGAGACGAAGGCCTCAGGCGGGCGGTCCCCGAGGGACTGGAACCCGCCCCTACCGAGCGGTAGCGTCGCCGCATGTTCGCTGCCTACGCCGCCCGAATCGACCGTGACCAGCCGCTGAACGGCCTTGAGCTGGGCGACCGCCCGGCGCCCGAGGCCCGGCCGGGCTGGGTGACCGTGAACGTCAAGGCCGCCTCCCTCAACCACCACGACCTCTGGTCGCTGCGCGGGGTCGGCCTCGGCGAGGAAAGACTCCCGATGATCCTCGGCTGCGACGCCGCCGGGATCGACCAGGACGGCAACGAGGTCGTCCTGCACTCCGTGATCGGCCAGAGCGGCCACGGGGTCGGCCCGGACGAGCCGCGCTCGATCCTGACCGAGCGCTACCAGGGGACCTTCGCCGAGCAGGTGACCGTCCCCGCCTGGAACGTGCTGCGCAAGCCCGCCGGGCTGACCTTCGAGGAGGCCGCCTGCCTTCCGACGGCCTGGCTGACGGCGTACCGGATGCTGTTCACCAACGCCGGGGTACGCCCCGGGGACTCCGTCCTGGTGCAGGGCGCCGGCGGCGGTGTCGCGACCGCCGCGATCGCCCTCGGCAAGGCGGCCGGCCTGCGGGTGTTCGCCACGAGCCGGGACGAGGCCAAGCGCAAGCGGGCCGTGGAGCTGGGCGCGGTGGAGGCGTTCGAGCCGGGTGCGCGGCTGCCGCAGCGGGTGGACGCGGTGATCGAGACGGTGGGCGCCGCCACCTGGTCGCACTCCGTGAAGTCCCTGCGCCCGGGGGGCACCCTGGTGATCTCCGGCGCCACGAGCGGCGACCGCCCCGCGCACGCCGAGCTGACCCGGATCTTCTTCCTGGAGCTGAAGGTGGTCGGCTCGACGATGGGCTCGAAGGACGAGCTGGAGGACCTGCTCGCCTTCTGCGCGAACACCGGGCTGCGGCCGGTCATCGACGAGGTGCTGCCGCTGGACCGGGCCCGCGAGGGATTCGAGAAGCTCGCGTCGGGCGACCTCTTCGGCAAGATCGTCCTCACTCCCTGACCACCCCGGATGTCAACTGGGGTTGACGAACCTCCCGCGTCAACCTACATTGACATCCATGACCGAAGCCACTGATCTCGCCGAGCGGGCCGGTGACCGTGACCCGCGCGTGGGCCTGCGTGCCGTGGCCGCCCTCCGGAGGCTGCTGGAGCAGCTGGAGGCCGTACAGGTACGCAGTGCCCGCGCGCAGGGGTGGTCCTGGCAGGAGATCGCGGCCGAGCTGGGCGTCAGCCGGCAGGCCGTGCACAAGAAATACGGGAGGCTCTGATGTTCGAACGCTTCACCCGCGACGCCCGGTCGACCGTGACCGGGGCGGTGACCGAGGCCCGGCAGACCGGGGCCCCCACCGTCACCGAGGAACACCTGCTGCTCTCCCTGCTGGCCCTGGGCGTCCTGGACCCGCTCGGCGTGGACCGCGCGGCGGTGGCCACCGGCCTCACGGCGGCCCGCCGCCGGGGCGGCATGTCCAGGGCGGACGAGGAGGCGCTGGCCGGACTCGGCATCGACCTCACCGAGATCGTCTCCCGCATCGAGGAGACCCACGGCGAGGGCGTCCTCGCGACCCCGGCACCCCGCAGGCGGACCCTGGGCGCATCGCTCCGCTCCGCCCTCGGCCGAGCGGACATGGACGACCGCACGGGCAGCTACCACGTCCCCTTCACCAAGGGGTCGAAGAAGGTGCTGGAGCAGTCCCTACGGATCGCCCTGGGCCGCAAGGACAACCACATCGGCACCCTGCACCTGCTCCTGGCCCTGCTCTCCCGCCCCGGCACCGTCGCCGAGGTCCTGTCGGACCACGGCGTCACCTACGACACGGCCGAAACAACCCTGGCCGCCTGACCACCCGCGCCCCACCCTCCAGCCTCGCCGGCGCTTGAGGCGCGGGGTCCGGGACGGCGCCCCACCTTCCAGCCTCGCCGGCGTTTGAGGCGCGGGGTCCGGGGCGGCGCCCCGGCGGCGGTGCCGCGGGTGGGCTACGACCTGACCCCGAACGTGGTTCCCAGTCGGCCACGTGCGGCTTCGAGGTGCCGGCGGGCCTCGGCCACCTGGGCCGAGGTCACCCCCCGGTCCCGGGCCGCGTCGCGCACCTCGTCGCGGAAACGGTCGAGCAGCCGGTCGAGGTCACGGGCCGGATCGCCGGTGGCCGTCAGATCCGCGGCCCACTCCGAAGCCCGGCCCGCGCCCGCGTCCGCCGCCGCGTCCGCCGCCGCCGAGGCGTCGCCCCCCGCACCCCCCGCCGAGCCCGCGGCAGGCGCACCGCCGAGCCAGGCTCCGGCCAGACTGCCCAGGACGCCGCCGGACCTGGCGAACTGCTCCTGAAGCTGGCCCGCGATGCGCTGGACCTCCTCGCGGGCCCGCTCCTGGGCCTCCTTGGCCTGGCGGCGGGCCTGCTGCGCCTCCTCGCGGGCGCGGCGGCTCTCGTCCTTCGCCCGGCGCGCCTGTTCCTTCCACTCCTGCCGCGCCTTGCGCAGGTCCTCCTTGGCCGCCTTCCAGGACTCGTCCTCGACCTGGGTCGCCGACGCCGAGGCCGCGGCCCGCATCTCGCGGCGCAGGTCACCCGCCGCACCCCGGACGTCGTCGCGGATCTCGGCGGCGAGCTCGGTGACCGAATCGCGGATCTCCAGCTCCAGGTCGGCAAGTTCGCCGCCGCGGTCGGCCAGTTCGGCCCGGCCGGCATCGGTGATCGAGTACACCTTGCGCCCGCCCTCGGTGGCGTGCGTGACCAGGCCCTCGGCCTCCAGCTTCGCCAGCCGCGGGTACACCGTGCCCGCGGAGGGCGCGTACAGGCCCTGGAAGCGCTCCTCCAGCAGGCGGATCACCTCGTACCCGTGGCGCGGAGCCTCGTCCAGCAGCTTGAGGAGGTACAGGCGGAGTCGGCCGTGGGCGAAGACGGGCGGCATGTCAGAGCACCTTCTTGTCGAGCTTGAGGGGGGCGGCGGGGCGGTCCGCGTCGGCCTGCGGGCGGCGCAGCAGGGCGATCGAGCCGGAGACCGTGGTCGCCCGCAGGGTGCCGGCGCCGGAGCCGAGGGTTCCGGTGATCCGCTTGGCGCCCATCTGACCGGAGACCCGCAGGTCCTCGAAGGCGTTGGAGACGCGGCCGGTGGCGGTGTTGGCCTCGACCTTGGCGTCGGCGGGGTGCGGGAGGCGGATCGCGACCTGCCCGGAGACGGAGTTGAGGAAGATGTCCACCGGCTCGGGGTGGGCGGGGTCCGCGGCGAGGTCGATGAGCATGTCGCCGCTGACCGAGTCCGCCCGCACGTTGCCGCCCGAGCCGTCGACCACCGTCAGGCCGCCGGAGACGGAGTGGAAGCCGAACTCGCCGGAGACGGACTGGGCCTCGACGCTGCCGGAGACGGTGTGCGCCTTGACCCGGCCGGACAGCCCGACCAGCGTGGCGTCGCCGGAGACCCCGTTGACATCGGTACCGCCGGAGATGCCGGACACGAAGACAGCGGCGCCGACCGCGGCCACGTGGACCTGGGTGGCGGCGGGCACGGTGAGGGTGATCGCGACGCTGCGCTCCCAGGCCTTGCGGCCGGAGGCGGAACCGGCCCAGGCCTTCCAGGGCTTGGTCTCGAACCACTGCTTGAGACCCTGGGAACCGTTCCAGGGCAGGTCCTCGTAGGAGACGGTGAGCGTGCCGCCGTCCTGCACGACGTACAGCGGCGGGCCGTCCACCTCGGTCACCTCCAGGCGGGCCGGGCCCTCCTCGGCGGCGACCACGTTCACCGTGCCGCTCACGAGGCGGACGCGGAGCTCGGTCACCGGCTCCTCGAAGGTGAGCTTCTGCGGTTCGTCGAAGTGCCACGTCGACGGCGACGACGACTCGGGCGACTGCTCTGCCATGGTGCTGATCCTCCTCGTGCGTTCACGGACCGGGCTCGACGCACGCAACATATCGCGTCTTCTGCTAACACGATATATCGCGGCTGGGGGAAGTCAAGCGCCTCCCGAAACCCCACGGTTCGGGGTGTTTTGCACTATTGTGTGGGCATGTCAATATCCAGGGCCGCGACCGGCGGAATGCTGCTCTGCCGCGCCGAACCCCTTGCCGTCCGGCCCCCGGCACACCTGTTGCGCGTACGCCTGCTGCTCGCCCCCGCGGGCGCGTGGAGCGTGCTCGTTCCCGACGTCAAGCCGTGGCGGGACGGCCCCGAGTCCGTGACCGAGGTCCTCTCCGGCTGGGGCTCGGCAATCGCGATCGGCACCGACCGGCCGGTGCTGAGCCTGTGGTGGGAGGACGGCCGGACCGGATTCGCCCTGGCCGGCGGGTTCCGGCGGACCGTCGCCTACGCGTGGGACGCGGCGGGGCGCCCGGCCGGCGAGCCCGACGCCATGCGGGCCCTGTCGGCGCGGCTCGGCCTGGACCCCGTGCTCGACCTGGAGGAACTGGAGCGCCTCACCCGTGCCGACGCCGACCCCGCCGTGGACGGGGAGGCCCGGCTGCTCGCGCTGGTCGCCCTGCTCGCCCGTGCCGGACTGGCCCTGCCGCCCGGGCTCGCCCCGGGCGAATCGGCCGACCGGCTGCGGGGGGCGGTCCGGGTGGCTCCCGGTGTGGAGACGCTGGAGTGGTCCGGCTGGCGCGACGCGGTACGGGCCGAGCTCGACGCGGTGGAGCAGGGCCCGCTCGGCCCGTGGGTCCGCGGCCCGAGGGCCCGGCTGCTGGGCGCGGTCCAAGTGGCGGCCGGCGCGCCCCTGCTGGCCTGGGCGGCCCGCCGCCGCAGCCCGGGCTGGGCGGCGGCGGGTGCGCTCCTGCTGGCGCACGGGACCGCGTCCCTGGCGTACGACCGGGCCCGGGCGCAGCGCTAAGGGCTGTCCCGGGCCCGGACGCCGGGTGGGTGGTCAGCGGGCCGTGGGCGGCAGCTCCTTGATCCGGTCGACGACCGTCCGGGTCGTGACGGCGCTGGTGAACACGACCGTGCCGGGCTTGATCAGGCCCTTCTCGCCGGACTCGCCCTGCACCTGGACGCTGCGTTCGCCGAGGAACGCGAGGGTCTGGCGGTCGAAGATCCACTCCTCGCGCCGGCCGGAGTACTCGTCGAGCCGGGCGACCGCGATGCCGCTGCGGCCCGCGGCGTCGACCGCGCCGTCGACCGTCACCACGCCGGGGATCTTCGCCGCCGCATGGTAGAGCGCGGCCGTGAGCTCGGCCGGCGGGTAGCTGGCGTGCAGCAGGTCGCCGATCGTGGTGAAGGCCTCCTGGTCGGGGCCGTTGCCCTTGCCCTCGGTCTCCTGGTAGATCCGCCGGAGCAGCGCGTCGGGGTCGGTGGGCAGCGTGGCGAGGTAGTTGTGGGTGGGCGCGTTCAGGTGCGGCGTCGGGGTGTTGCCCTGTTCGTCGGGGCCCGCCAGGGTCACGCCCTCCGGTCCGGTGTTGCCGGGCTCGATCAGCCAGCCCTTGGTGCCGTCCGGGGAGTTCCACTGGTGGCGCATGTGCAGCTGCTCGCTGACCAGGGTGCTCTTGTCGCCGACGGTCTTCACGTAGGTGTTGGCCGTCTTGCTGCCGATGTAGATGAACTGGTCCGCGCGCACGGCCGGGCCGGAGGCCGAGGCGGAGGCCGAGGCCAGCGAGATCCGGTCCAGGAGCTGCGGCGCCCCCTTGGGGTCGGCGGTGCCGATCCGGGTGGTCAGCGCCGGGCCCGTGGCAATGGTGGAACCGGGTCCGTCCGCGGCGCCCCGGTTCACGTAGGAGAGGAAGCCGACGGCGAGCACTCCGGCCAGCGCGAAGGCCGCGGCGGGCACGAGGACCGCCCGGCGCAGGAACGGGTTGCGCGCCCCGGTGCCACGGGCGGGGGCGGGGGCGGCCGCGGCGGCGGCGGTGGTGGTGGTGGCCGGGGTGGCTACCTCGGCGGCTCGGAGGTCTTCGTGGATCTGGGCCATCAGGCGCTCCTTGTGGAACTGGTGGCGGCCCGCGGGCAGTTCCCGTTCGGCGAACGGCAGGAGGAGCGGGTGCTCCTCTCCGCCGGCCGGGCGGGGCCGGGAGAGGTCGGGGTTCATCGGGTTCCTTCCTGTGCGGACCGGGCCGTGTTCGTGCGGTCGCCATATGTCTGTCGGGGCCGGGCCGCGAGTTCCCGCTTTTTCTTCTTCAGTTCTGTTTCAGCGAGTTTGCGCAGCTTCGTACGGGCCCGGGACAGCCTGGAACGGACGGTTCCGACCGGGATGCCGAGGACTCGGGCGGCTTCCGCGTACTCCAGGCCCTCGCCCAGGCACAGCAGGAGGACTTCGCGTTCGGGTCCGCGCAGCGCACTCAACTGCCCGAGCGTGGCCGCGATCTGCCGCCGGTCGTCCAGTCGGCCGGCCACCTCCTCGGCGTGGTCGGGCACGGATACGGCACCGGCCGCCGCCGTGGCGGCGGCAGCGGCCCGATAGCGCCGGTTGCTGCGGCAGTGGTTGCGGGCGAGGTTGGTGGCGATGCCCAGCAGCCAGGGCCGCAGCGAGCCGCCCTCGGGGTCGATCGTGCCGCGCAGCCGCCATGCCTCCAGGAAGGCGGCCGACATGACGTCCTCCGCGGCGGCCCAGTCGCCGGTCATCCGGAAGGCGTGGTTGTAGAGGGTGCGGGCGTAGCTGTCGAACAGCTCCGCATAGGCGTCCGGATCCCCGGACCGCACCCGGGTTCGCATCTCTGTCGTCACTCCTGTCGGCTGTCCGGCACCCGGGGCGGAGTTCCCGTGACCTGCGTCACGTCCGCCGCGGAGCGGCCGGCCGCCGGTGTGGCGTCGCCCGGCCCGGAGGCCACAGCCTAGGAGAGAGCCCGGGGTGCGGGGCTACGCCACCTCCAGCAGCGGGCTCGCGTGGTGGTGGAGCCAGGCCCGGTACGGGGGCGTGCGCAGGGCGGCCTCGCGGTAGGCGGCGCGCAGGTCCTCGTAGACCTCCGCGTGCGCGCCCGGTCTGGTGGCCAGCAGCAGGCGTACGGCGAGGGGGTCCCCGTGGAGCGGCCGGATCGCCATGTCCTCGCGCGGCCCGGAGGTCGGCTGGCACGGGGCGACCGCCTCGCCGGAGATGATCAGCGAGGTCGCCGTGTGGTAATCGGCGTGCAGCACCGGCGGATCGAGTCCGGCCCCGGCGAAGACCCGGCGCAGGCCGTCCCACTCGCCGTCGACCGAGGGGTCGACCATCCAGCGGTCGGCGGCCAGGTCCCGTAAGGAGACCACCGCCTGCCCGGCGGCCGGATGGTCCCGGGACATCGACACGAACTGCGGTTCCCGTTCCATCAGTACGTGCATCTGCAGCTCGGGCGGCACCCGCAGCGGGCTGCCCTCCACCTCGTGCACGAACGCCACGTCCAGCTGTCCCGCGGCGACCATCCTGAGCAGCGCGTTGGCGGAGACGTCGACCACGAGCGAGGTCTCGGTGTCCGGAAGCCGCCGGTGGATCCGCCGCAGCCAGCCCGGCAGCGCGCTGCTGGCGGTGGAGCCGATGCGCAGCCGTGAGGCGTGGGCCAGTTCGCGGGCCTCCGCCACCAGCGCGGCCATCTCGGCGAGCAGCGGGCGGGCCCGGCCCAGCACGGTCCGGCCGAAGGGGGTGGGCCGGCAGCCGGTCCGCTCGCGCAGGAACAGCTCGCCGTCGAGGGCCCGTTCGATGCGGCGCAGCTGGGTCGTCAGGGAGGGCTGGCTCACGCCGAGTTGCCGGGCGGCCTTGTGCAGGCTTCCGGCGTCGGCGATGGCGCACAGCGCGCGCAGGTGCCTGACCTCAAGCTCCATGCCCCGAGGGTAGGCCGGTCACTGCTGACCGCACCAGCCACCGATAGCCCCCCGAATCCCGCCATTCTCACGCTAGTTGGTCTGCCGAAATCTCCCCGATAGGCCCGCGTTATCGGGGAGTGACATCATCCGCCGGGCACTTCCCCTCCCGCAGACTCCGGTTCGAAAGACCACCCCCCACCGCACCGGACGAGTAGGAGCTCCCCCACATGCGCCACTCCCGTAAGGCCATGCTGGCCACGACCGTCGGCCTCGGCCTCGCCGCCGCCCTTGGTGTCGTCCCCACCGCCACCGCCGCGCCCGCCCCCGTCGGAAACGCCGTGAGCTACGCCGCGTACGAGCGTTCGCCGGAGAACGACGCCGCGAACCGCGCCTTCTTCGAGGCCGTGCAGCGTTCGGTCGCCGAGCAGCGGGCCGCGAACCCGGGCGCCCTGGCCGTGACCGTCACGTACAACACCCGCAGTGCCCCGAGCTTCCGCAGCCAGATAGCCCGCTCCACGCAGATCTGGAACAGCTCGGTGTCCAACGTCAAGCTGCAGGAGGTGTCCTCGGGCGGGAACTTCTCGTACCGCGAGGGCAACGACTCACGTGGCTCGTACGCGAGCACGGACGGGCACGGCCGGGGTTACATCTTCCTGGACTACCGGCAGAACCAGCAGTACAACTCCACCCGGGTGACGGCGCACGAGACCGGCCACGTGCTGGGTCTGCCGGACCACTACTCGGGCCCCTGCAGCGAGCTGATGTCGGGTGGCGGCCCGGGCACCTCGTGCACGAACGCCAACCCGAACTCCGCCGAGCGGGCACGGGTCAACCAGCTCTGGGCCAACGGCTTCGCCTCCGGTCTCGGTGCGAAGGATCTCGCCGCCAAGGGCTGAGTCACCGCTCCTCGGGATCCGCGTGATCGGGGCAGTCGGGGTTCCGGCAGGGACCCCGGCCCCACACCGGGATGAAGATCCCGAGGGACTTGCGCCGCCTGACCACCCTGTCGACGCGGCGCCCGCACGCCGGGCACGTCTGCTGTTCGTGCCCGGCCTGCGGGGCCACCGTCTCGTGCGCGTGGTGCTGCTGTTCACCGGCCATACCTCCACGGTAGGCCGGTTCCGTGCGTTCGGCGGGTCAGCGCTTGCGCGCGTAGGTGGTCACGACCTGCCCGCCGCCGAAGGTCCTGACCCCGGTCAGCTCCAGCTCGCGCCGGGCGAAGCCGGCCCGCGTGAGGGGGATCCCGGTCCCGGTGAGGACCGGGTAGGTCTTGATCACGAACTCGTCGATCTCTTCGACCACCTGGGCGGCGAGGTCCGCGCCTCCGCAGAGGTAGATGCCGAGCCCGTCCTGGGCCTTCAGCTCGCGTACCCGGGCCGCCACGTCCCCGCTGATCAGCTCGACCGCCGGGTCGAGGGTGACCGCGATCGAGCGCGTGGCCACGTACTGCTTCAGGTGGGCGTACGGGCTCGTGACACCCATCTTGAGGGCCGGGTCGTAGGCGCCGCGCCCCATGACGACCGCGTCGAAGTGCCGGGCCGTCGAGATGTCGACGCCCAGCATCTCGTGGGCGTGGGTCGGCAGGGTCTCCGGGTATTCGGCCGTGAGGTATCCGAGGTACTCGGGGTCCAGGTAGTCGTTGAAGAAGTCGCCGTCCCCGTCCGGGTCCGCCATGAACCCGTCGATGGAGGTGGCGATGAGGTACGTGAGCTTGCGCAAGCGATTCTCTTTCACTGGGGAGTGCCACCGCATCGGAGCACGTCGCATAAAGTACTTCGCTTGCAGTGATTACGCAAGGGGACACCTCCCCCGGGACCGGGCCCGCGGCTCTCAGCCGCGCGGCTTGCGCCACATCGGCCACATCAGCGGCCCGTCCGGAAGCCGCACCGCCTCCCCCGTGAACTCCCAGCCGAGCCGCTCGTACAGCCCCTTGCTGCGCTCGCTGCTCGCCTCCAGGTACGCCGGCACGCCCTCGCGGTCGCAGCGTTCCAGCACCGGCCGGATCAGCTCGCTCCCCAGCCCCTGCCCCTGCCGGCCCGGGGCGACCGCGATCATCAGCAGGTACTCGTGCTCCTCCGCCGTCGGGTGCACCGCGCCCGTGAGGCGCCCGACCAGCTCGCACCGCTCGTTGTCCGGGTCCGCCACGGCCCGCATCCTCGCCGGGACCTCGTCCTCACCCTCGGGAACGCCCGCCGGGATCCGCAGCCACAGCGCGGCCGCCGAGCCGTCCACGGCGTAGTCGATCCGGCCCTCCTCCAGCGCCACGTCCACGAAGACGCCCAGGAACTTCCCGTGCACCGCGGCCCGGTGTTCCGGGTCCGGGAAGACCCAGCCGCTCACCGGGTCGGTACGGAAGGCCTCGTCGAGCAGCCGCGCCACCGCGTCCCGGTCCGACTGATCCGCCTGACGTATCTCCAGCACCACTGGTCACACCCTTCACTCAAGCGTCAACAACCGTGAGTGATCCTAGAGTTGACACAGACATGTGGTAAGGCCCGTTCCGGCACCGTGCGGTACCGGAACGGGCCTGGGGGGTGTCTTGCCGATCAGGCCGGGCTCCCCGGATCTGCTCGCGCCCCCGCGCGCTCATCTCGTACGGCGCGTCACGAACTCCGCGAGTGCCAGCAGCCCGCCCGCCGCCCCGAGGTCCGGAACGGCCCGGGACAGCTGCTGGACCGCCCGCCCCATCCGGTCCGCGGCCTGGGCCTGCGCCCAGTCGCGCCCGCCGGCCCGGTCCACCGCGTCGGCGGCCCGGCGTACGTCGTCCCCGGCCATGGGGCCGGCGTAGAGCGCGGCCAGCTCCGCCCCCGCCGCGGTGTCCGAGGTCAGGGCGGCCACGACCGGCAGGGACTTCTTGCGGGCGATCAGGTCGGCCCCGGCGGGCTTGCCGGTGTGCCCCGGATCCCCCCAGATGCCGATCAGGTCGTCGATCAGCTGGAAGGCCAGCCCGGCCTCCCTCCCGAAGGCGTCCATGGCGTCGACCCCGTCCGGCCCGGCCCCCGCGTACAGGGCGCCCAGCGCGCACGCGCAGCCCAGCAGCGCCCCGGTCTTGGCCGTGGCCATGGCCAGGCACTCGTCGAGCGTGACCTGCGGACGCTGCTCGAAAGCACAGTCCGCCTGCTGGCCCGCGCACAGCTCGATGACACAGGCCGCGAGCCGGGCCGAGGCCGCCGCGGCGGCCGGATGCGGGTCCTCCGCGAGCAGCCGCAGCGCGAGCGCCATCATCGCGTCGCCCGTGATGATGGCGTCCGGCGTCCCGAAGACGGTCCAGGCCGTGGGCCGGCCCCGGCGCCGGACGTCCTTGTCGATGATGTCGTCGTGCAGCAGCGTGAAGTTGTGCGCCAGCTCCACGGCCGCCGCCGCCCGTACGGCCTCTTCGGCCGGACCGGCCCCGGGACCGCGCAGGGCCTGGGCGGCGGCCAGCACCAGAGCCGGCCGGATGGCCTTCCCGGCCCCGCCCGAGGCGGGGCTGCCGTCCTCGTGCTCCCAGCCGAAGTGGTACATCGCCACGCGCCGCATCGAACCCGGCAGGCTCTCGACCGTGCGGCGCAGCTGCGGGTCGACCGCTTCTCTCGTTCGTTCCAGCAGGGCCGCGGCGTCCTGGCCCTCACCGGTCGCGATGGCGTTCACCGCGGTCAGCGCCAGCGGCCGATCTCGACGTTCTCCAGCACGCCGAGCGCGTCCGGCACCAGCACCGCGGCCGAGAAGTAGGCGGTGACCAGGTAGGAGATGATCGCCTGCTCGCTGATCCCCATGAAGCGGACCGACAGGCTCGGCTCGATCTCGTCCGGGATGCCCGGCTGGTGGAGCCCGATCACGCCCTGCTCGTCCTCGCCGGTGCGCATGCACAGGATGGACGTGGTGCGGGCGTCGCTGATCGGGATCTTGTTGCTGGGGAAGATCGGCACCCCGCGCCAGGCCGGCACCCGGTTGCCGCCGATGTCCACCGACTCCGGGTAGATGCCGCGCTTGTTGCACTCGCGGCCGAAGGCGGCGATCGCCTTGGGGTGCGCCAGGAACAGCTTGGAGCCGCGCCGCATGCTGAGCAGCTGGTCCATGTCGTCGGGGCTGGGCGCGCCGTCGTGCGGCTGGATGCGCTGGTCGTAGTCGGCGTTGTGGAGCAGGCCGAAGTCGCGGTTGTTGAGCATCTCGTGCTCCTGGCGCTCGCGCAGCGCCTCGACCGTGAGCCGCAACTGCTGCTCGGTCTGGTTCATGGGGTGGTTGTAGAGGTCGGCGACGCGGCTGTGCACCCGCAGGACCGTTTGTGCAATGGAGAGTTCGTACTCGCGCGGCCGGGCCTCGTAGTCCACGAAGGTGCCGGGGAGGACGGCCTCGCCCTGGTGACCGGCGGAGAGCTCGATCGCGGCCTCGCCGTACTTGTTGGTCTCCCGGTCGGGCCGGGTCCGTACGTCCTCCACGTGCTCGCGCAGCGACTCGACCCGGTCGGCGAGGAGCTGGAAGTCCTGCCGGGACAGGGCGAGCACGGTGCCGGAGGTGGCGGCGCGGGCGGTGTACTCCCAAATCGATTCTTCATCGACGAGGGACTCGTCGCCGAAGTACGCGCCGTCGGCGACGGTCCGGAGGACGGCGTCCTCCCCGTAGGGGCCGGGGCCGATCTGGTCGATGCGGCCGTGGGCGAGCAGGAAGACCTGGTCGGCGGGGCTGCCGAAGGAGGTCAGCTCCTGGCCGGCCTCGAAGTCGACCTGCCGGCACCGCTGGGCGAGTTCACCGAGGACGTCGAGGTCCTCGTAGTCGCGCAGCAGCGGGAGCTCGCCGAGCTCGGCCGGGATCACCTGGACCTGGGTGCCGGTCTTGACGAACTCCACGACGCCGTTGCCGACCGAGTAGCTCAGCCTGCGGTTGACGCGGTACGTGCCGCCCTGCACCGACACCCACGGCAGCATCTTCAGGAGCCACCGCGAGGTGATCTCCTGCATCTGAGGCGCGGACTTGGTCGTGGTTGCCAAGTTCCGTGCGGCCGTCGTCCCAAGACTGCGCTGCGGTGTCTGGGCCTCGGACTCGGAACCTGCCTGGACCGACATGTCTTTCCCTTTCGATCACTCCATGGATCTGCGGATGCAGCCTGTCAGCACGGAACGTGGTCGGACCATTACACAAAAGGGTGGGACTACTCCGTCCGGGCGCGGGGCACCCTTTGGGGTCCCCCATCTCCCCCACGAGCCTCTTCCACCCCACGCACCCCATCGATTTCAGCCAAGCGCAAGCCTCACGAAGGTCTAACTTGCATCATGGATGCAAGTTTCCCTACGGTGGCCCCATGCGGCTGACCCGATTCACCGACCTGGCACTGCGCGTCCTGATGCGCCTGGCCGTCGAGGAAACGGACCTCCCGACCACCCGTGACGTGGCGGCGACCATGGAGGTCCCCTACACGCACACCGCCAAGGTGGTCGCCAGGCTGCAGCACCTCGGCCTGGTCGAGGCCCGGCGCGGCCGTGGCGGCGGGCTCACCCTGACCGCCGCCGGGCGCGCCGCACAGGTCGGCGCGGTGGTGCGCGAACTGGAGGGCGAGGGGGACGTCGTGGACTGCGAAGGCACCACCCCCTGCCCGCTGCGCGGGGCCTGCGTCCTGCGCGGCGCGCTGCGCCGGGCCCAGGAGGCCTTCTACGCCGCACTGGACCCGCTCACGGTGAACGACCTGGTGGCGTCGCCCACCGGACCGCTCCTGCTGGGGATTTCGAGCAGGGCGCCGACCGGATCCGGGAGCCCCTGACCCGTCCGGGCCGAATGGCCGATTACCGCCGCCCGCCGAACCGGTCCGGCGGGAGTCCGAACAGAAGTCCGCACCACGACGGTCCTTCTGCGATCAAAAATAAGCATCTTAGATGCAAATTCACACCGTCACGTCCCTCACGCGAGGAGTTCCCCATGCTGTCCGAGAAGTCGAGCGCGACCGTACGAGCCACCCTGCCCGCCGTCGGGGCGGCGATCGGCGACATAGCCGAGCTCTTCTACACCAAGCTCTTCGCGGCCCACCCGGCACTGATCCGCGACCTCTTCAACCGGGGCAACCAGAAGGCCGGCCTCCAGCAGCAGGCCCTCGCGGGCTCCGTCGCCGCCTTCGCCACCCACCTCCTCGCCCACCCGGGCACCCGGCCCGACGCGATGCTCGGCCGCATCGCCCACAGGCACGCCAGCCTCGGCGTCACCCGCGAGCAGTACGCGGTTGTCCACCAGTACCTCTTCGAGGCGATCGCCGAGGTCCTCGGCGAAGCCGTCACCCCCGAGGTCGCCCAGGCCTGGGACGAGGTCTACTGGCTGATGGCGAACGCCCTGATCGCCCTGGAGGAGCGCCTCTACGCCGAGCAGCGGGTCGTCGCCGGTGACGTGTGGCGCGAGTGGACCGTCACCGACCGGGTGGCGGAGACGGCGGACTGCACCACCTTCCGGATCGCCCCCGCCGACGGCGCCCCGGCGCCCGCCCACCGGCCCGGCCAGTACGTCTCGGTCCAGGTCGAACTCCCGGACGGCGCCCGCCAGATCCGCCAGTACAGCCTCACCACCTCCCCGGGCTCCGCAGTCCGCGCGATCACCGTCAAGCGGGTCCACGGCCCGGCCGCCGCGGGCCCCGACGGCGAGGTCTCCAACCACCTGCACGCCCGGGTCCGCACCGGCGACACCCTGCGCGTCTCGGCCCCGTACGGCGACCTGGTCCTGACGGACCCGGCCGCCCCGGTGCTGCTCGCCTCGGCCGGCATCGGCTGCACCCCGATGCTCTCGATGCTGGAGCACCTGGCCGACACCGGGCACACCGCCCCGGTGACCGTGCTGCACGCCGACCGCTCCCCCGCCGACCACCCGCTGCGGGGCGATCACCGGGCACTGACGCACAAGCTCCCCGACGCCTCGGCCCGGTTCTGGTACGAGGAGTCGGCGGAGCCGGGCGACGGCGAGGGCCGCATGGACCTCTCGGCCGTCCCCCTCGCCCCGGGCACCAGGGCCTTCCTGTGCGGACCGCTTCCCTTCATGCGGGCCGTGCGCGAGCAGCTGATCACCAAGGGGCTGCCGGCCGCCGACATCCACTACGAGGCGTTCGGCCCGGACCTGTGGCTCGCATCGGCCTGATCCCTGGCCGGATCGGCTCGCTCACCGTACGAATGCACTAGCCGCGGAAGGGCCGCCTCCACTAAACCGGAGGGTGACGAGACGGGCACAGAGGGTGCCCGCCGCGCACCGCAACGAAGGAGGCGGCCATGGCCGCACCCATGTCCGCGGACCGTTTCATCAACGCACTGCGCAACGAGGGCCTGACCGTCGTCGAAGTCGGCGCCTGGCGCACCCACAACCGCAACCACAAGGGCCCCTGGGGGCCCGTGCACGGGGTGATGATCCACCACACCGTCACCCGCGGCACCCCGTACACGGTCGAGCTCTGCCGGGAGGGCCACAGCGCCCTGCCCGGCCCGCTCTGCCACGGAGTGATCGCCAAGGACGGCCGCGTCCACCTCGTGGGCTACGGCCGCGCCAACCACGCGGGCGCCGGCGACTCCGACGTCCTGGCCGCGGTGATCGCGGAGAAGCGGCTGCCGCCGGACAACGAGACGGACACCGACGGCAACCGCCACTTCTACGGCTTCGAGTGCGAGAACCTCGGCGACGGCGAGGACCCCTGGCCGGCGGTCCAGCTCGACGCCATCGCCCGCGCCTCGGCGGCCGTCTGCCGGATCCACCGCTGGACGGCCCGCTCGGTGATCGGCCACCGCGAATGGCAGCCCGGCAAGGTCGACCCCAGGGGCTTCACGATGGACTCCATGCGCAACCGCATCGCCGAGCGCCTGAAGTAGCCCGCTCACCGCGCGCGGCCCGTCCCCGGAGGACCTCAGGAGGCGGGCCCCGCACCCCAGGGGGCGTCTTGCCGATCAGGCCGCGCCCGGCAGCGGAAATCCCGTGGCCCGAGGGCGCTGCCCCTGGTTGAGTCTCCCGTGGGGGGAGACATGAAGGTGGGGGCATGGACAGCGACACGCTCTACTCCATCGGAGAGCTATCCCGCCGGACGGGCCTGTCGGTGAAGACCGTCCGGTTCTACTCCGACAAGGGCATCGTCCCGCCGGCCGGCCGGAGCCCGGCGGGCTACCGGCTCTACGGCCCCGACGCGCTCGCACGCCTGGACCTGGCCCGCACGCTGCGCGACCTCGGGCTCGATCTGGCGACCGTACGCAAGGTGCTGGACCGGGAGGCATCCGTACCGGACGCCGCGGAAGCCCACGCGAACGCCCTGGACGTGCAGATCCACACGCTCCGCCTGCGCCGGGCAGTGCTCCGCGCGATCGCCGGACGCGGCCCCACCCCCATGGAGATGAACCTCATGCACCGACTCGCCACGCTTTCCCGGGCCGAACAGCACCGCCTGGTGTCCGGCTTCATCGACAGCACCTTCGAAGGCCTCGACACCAACCCCGAGTTCGTGGGCCTGATGCGCTCCGCCGTACCCGAGCTCCCCGACGACCCCACGCCCGAACAGATCGAGGCCTGGGTGGAACTCGCCGGGCTCTTCCAGGACCCGGACTTCCGTGCGGCACTGCGCCGCACGGCCGAGGAGCAGGCGCAGGAGCCTTCCGGGCAGGACGAGGTCGGCGCCCTGCACGAGGCCGTCGACCGGGCGATGCGCGAACGGGTCGGCGAAGCCGTGTCCGCCGGCCTCCTGCCGGCCTCCGCCACCGACGCGCTGGGCGGCTTCTACGTCGACGCCTTCGGGCGGGCCGGCGAAGGCGGCCTGCGCCGCTGGCTCCTCGCCCGTCTGCATGCCACCGCGGACCCGCACACCGAGCGCTACTGGCAGCTCCTGGCCACGGTCGACGGCCGGCCCGCCTCACCCACGCTCGCGCCCGTGCACTCCTGGTTCACCACCGCCTTCGAAGGCGGGTCGCGATGAGGACACGCGAGCTGAGGTTCGGCCTGTACGCGGACGAGCAGGGGCTGGCCTGGGTCGGGCGGCTCGTCGAGGACGCCGTGGGTCCCCGGAGCGCCCGCATCGTCGGCGAGACGGTCATGGACACCTTCCCCGGGAGCGGGCTGTCGACCGCCGACATGTACGACTTCCTCGCGGAACAGTGGGACGTGGAACATCCCGGCCGCAGCAGCGGCGCGCGCCGCCCGGTCGAGCTGCGCGTCCGTCTGGCGTGCTCCCTGCGCACCTGGCGGGCGATCCGCCGGACAGTGATCGCAACCCTCTGCCCGGAGGGCTCGGCCCCGCACAGCTGCCGCGTCCCCTGGATGGCTCGCTGAGGCGGGGACCGGCACCGGGCGTGGACGTGCGGCGGCCCGGGGCGGGCGGTTCACAATGGACGGGTGAACCGCCCCCCGAACGTTGACGTGCTCCTGCAGCCGCGCCCGCCGTCGCCCCTGCAGGAGATCCGCGACGACAGGTTCGGCCGGCACGGCGTACGGCTCCTGCTCAAGCGGGACGACCTCGTGCATCCGGAGCTGCCCGGCAACAAGTGGCGCAAGCTCGCGCCCAACCTGCGCGCGGCCCTGGCCGGCGGCCACGACGGCCTGGTTACCTTCGGCGGGGCGTACTCCAACCACCTGCGGGCCACCGCCGCCGCCGGGCGGCTGCTCGGGCTGCGGACGGTCGGCATCGTGCGCGGGGACGAGCTGGCCGGGCGGCCCTTGAACGACTCGCTCGCGCGGTGCGCCGCCGACGGGATGCGGCTGCACTTCGTGTCCCGGTCGGAGTACCGCCGCAAGGCCGACCCGCAGGAGCTGCCCCGGCTGGTGGAATCGGCGGGCGCGGGCGGAGCGTACGTGGTCCCCGAGGGCGGCAGCAACGCCCTCGCCCTGCACGGCTGCGCCGAACTCGGCCGTGAACTGCGGGGCGCCGCCGACGTGGTGGCGGTGGCCTGCGGTACCGGCGGGACGCTGGCGGGCCTCGCGGCCGGGCTGGCCCCCGGGCAGCGTGCGCTCGGGGTTCCGGTCCTGGCGGGCGGTTTCCTGGCTGCGGAGATACGTTCCCTCCAGGCGGCCGCCTTCGGGGGCCCGGCCGGCGCGTGGACCCTGGCCGAGGACTTCCACCACGGCGGCTACGCCCGGGTCCCGGCCGTGCTGGAGGCCTTCGCCGCCGACTTCGGCTCCCGCCACGGCCTCCCGGTGGAGCGGATCTACGTGGCCAAGCTGCTCTGGGCCCTGACGGAGCTCACCGCGGCCGGCGCCTTCCCGCACGGCACGGTCCTGGCCGCGGTGATCACCGGCCGGCCGTGACCCGCCGAGCGCGCGGGCAGCCCACCCGGGCCACCTCCTGCAGGGCCCGCGAAGCCCCGCGCGCAGCGCCGCACCCGGCACCCCCGCCGCTGCGCGGAGCCGGTCCCTGCCCCGCCCTTGCACCGTTTCCCGGAGCTCCGCCCCGGACCCCGCGCCTCGAACGCCGGCAAGACACCCCTCAGGTCTCCTCGCGGTAGGCCGCGGCCTCCTCCAGGTCCAGCCTGCGCAGCAGCGCCCGCAGCATCTCGTCGTCGATCCGCCGCTGGTCCCGCAGCGTCACGAAGACCTCCCGTTCGGCCGCGATCATCTCCCGCGCGAGCCGCCGGTAGACATCGTCCGCCGACTCGCCCGTCTCCGGGTTGACCTCGCCCAGCCGCTCCCACACCGCGTTGCGCCGGCGTTCCAAGACCGTCCGCAGCCGGTCCGCCAGCGGCGGCGGCAGCGTGCTGTTCTCCGGTTCCTCCAGCAGCTCCGCCAGCCGCTCCTCGGCCGCCCGCGAGGCCTCGCTCTGCGCCTGCGCCTCCGCCAGGGTCTCGGCCTGCACGTCCTTCGGCGGCAGCTTCAGCGCCCGGATCAGCGGCGGCAGCGTCAGCCCCTGCACCACCAGGGTCCCGATGACCGTGGTGAAGGTCAGGAAGAGGATCAGGTTCCGGTGCGGCACCGACATCGGCACGGAGAACGCGATGGCCAGCGAGACCACGCCCCGCATCCCGGCCCATCCCACGATCACCGGGGCCTTCCAGTCGGTCTCCGGCTCCCGGTCCCGGATCCGCGGCGACATCCAGCGGGGCACGAAGGTCGCCGGGAACACCCACAGGAACCGGGCCGCCACCACCGCGAGGAACACGGCGATCGCGTACCAGGCCGCGTGCGCGCCGTCGTACTCGCCCAGCCCCTTGAGGACCACCGGCAGCTGGAGCCCGATCAGTGCGAAGACCACCGACTCCAGCACGAAGGCGACCACCCTCCACACCGCCTCCTCCTGGAGCCGGGTGGCGAAGTCGACCTGCCAGTTCCGGTGCCCGAGGTACAGCGCGACCACGACCACCGCCAGCACCCCGGAGGCGTGCACCCGCTCGGCGGCCGCGTACGCCACGAAGGGGATCAGCAGCGACAGGGTGTTCTGGAGCAGGGGTTCCCTCAGCCGCGTGCGCAGGTGGTGGATCGGCACCATCAGCAGCAGGCCCACGGCGATGCCGCCGACCGAGGCCAGCAGGAACTCCTCGATCCCGCCCGCCCAGCCGGCGCTCACCCCGACCGCCGCCGCCAGCGCCACCTTGTAGGCGGTGATCGCGGTGGCGTCGTTGACCAGGGACTCGCCCTGCAGGATGGTCGTGATCCGGTTCGGCAGCCGGAGCTTGCGGGCGATCGCGGTGGCGGCGACGGCGTCGGGAGGTGCGATCACCGCGCCCAGCACCAGCGCCACCGGCACGGTGAGCCCCGGCACCAGCAGGTACGCCGCGTACCCGACGGCGAGCGTCGCGAAGAGCACGTAGCCCACCGAGAGCATCGCGATGGGCCGGATGTTCGCGCGCAGGTCCAGGTACGAGCTGTCCACGGCGGCCGTGTACAGCAGCGGCGGGAGCAGCAACGGCAGCACGATGTGCGGGTCGAGCGTGTAGGCGGGCACCCCCGGCACGTAGCCGGCCAGCAGACCGGCGGCGACCAGCAGCAGCGGCGCCGGCACCGGGGTCCGGCGGGCCACCCCCGCGACGGCCGCGCTGCCGGCGATCAGCGCCACCAGCGGCAATACCTCCATCGAAGATCCACCTCAATCGTCGGCCGCTCGCCCCGAACGCGCGGGCTTGGCCGAGGAGATCCCCATGACTCGCACGGCGGGAACGTATTCTGTACGAGATCAAGCTCCGGTCAAAGCGTGACGCATCGACACTCCGCTGCATCTCAGCTCCGGCCCGTGCGCGCGGTTCGCCCCGAGACTGAAGGCCGGGGTTCCGGTACAAGGAGAATGCGATGAGCGAGTGCACCCACGTTGCCGAACTGCCGCGTCCCGAACCGGTGCCCTCCCACGACACCTGCCCCGAATGCCTGGCCCTCGGCAGCCACCCCGTGCAGCTGCGGATGTGCCTGGTGTGCGGGCAGGTGGCCTGCTGTGATTCCTCGCCCCACCGGCACGCCACGGCGCACCACCAGGAGACCGGGCATCCGGTGATGCGGAGCTTCGAACCGGGTGAGACCTGGCGCTGGTGTTTTGTCGACGGTTCGATCGTCTGAAGCGGGGTAGTTCAACCCTCCGCCGGTTCCCCTGATTTGGGCCCCGCAGACCCCTAGCCACTGTGCGTACCCATGGGCTTACCATCAGTCACTGGCTCGCAGGCGGGGTGCTCGAAGCGGGCACCAAGAGGGGTGCCGCGACACGATCGCCCGGATCGCGATAGCGTCACCGGCGAACAGAGCTCGTACCACCTTGGAGGTGAGGGTGTCCCAGATCGCAGGCGAGCCCGGGACTCAGGACTTCGTGGAAGTCCGGCTGCCCGCTGCGGGTGCCTACCTGTCGGTGCTGCGGACGGCCACGGCCGGTCTCGCGGCACGCTTGGACTTCACCCTCGACGAGATCGAGGACCTCCGCATCGCGGTGGACGAGGCCTGCGCGATCCTGCTCCAGCAGGCCGTGCCGGGCTCCGTCCTCAGTTGCGTGTTCCGGCTGATCGACGATTCGCTGGAGGTGACCGTCTCGGCGCCGACCACCGACGGGCGCGCACCGGAGCGTGACACGTTCGCGTGGACGGTCCTGTCGGCGCTGGCCGGCAAGGTCGAGGCCACGGTCGAGGAGAACCGGACGGTGAGCATCAGCCTCTACAAACAGCGCGGCGCGGGACCAGGCCCGGCGTGAGCGGCGGGGAGATCCCGGTGCGGGGCGGGGATCGGCCCCGGGTACGGCACGAGGTCGACGGCGGCATCCCGGAGCAGCAGCACGCCCGGCCGCACCCGGCTGACGCGGATGCGGAAGACGGCTTTTTGGACTCGGCGGAGCGACGGGCGGGCCCTATGAGCGAGAACCAGCAGGAACAACCACAACCATCCCAGCCGGCCGGCACGGGAGCCGAGGCCGAGGCCACGGCCCCCGTGGTGCCCCCGGTAGCGCCGGTGCCGGTGTTCCCGGTGACCCCGGCGCTGCCGGATCCGCGCGACCGCAGCGGCGCGCGGGCCCTGTTCATCGAGCTGCGGGCGCTGCCCGACGGGTCGGTGGAGAAGGCCGAGCTGCGCAACCGGCTGGTACGGATGCACCTGCCGCTGGTGGAACACCTGGCGCGGCGCTTCCGCAACCGCGGTGAGCCGCTCGACGACCTGACCCAGGTCGCGACGATCGGCCTCATCAAATCCGTGGACCGGTTCGACCCGGACCGCGGGGTCGAGTTCTCCACGTACGCCACGCCCACGGTGGTCGGCGAGATCAAGCGCCACTTCCGTGACAAGGGCTGGGCGGTGCGGGTGCCGCGTCGCCTGCAGGAGCTGCGGCTCTCGCTGACGACGGCCACGGCCGAACTGTCCCAGCAGCACGGCCGCTCCCCGACGGTGCACGAACTGGCCGAGCGGCTGGGGATCTCCGAGGAGGAGGTGCTGGAGGGGCTGGAATCGGCCAATGCCTACAGCACGCTCTCCCTCGACGTTCCGGACACCGACGACGAGTCGCCGGCGGTCGCGGACACCCTGGGCGCGGAGGACGAGGCCCTGGAGGGCGTCGAGTACCGCGAGTCCCTCAAGCCGCTGCTGGAGGGCCTGCCGCCGCGGGAGAAGCGGATCCTGCTGCTTCGTTTCTTCGGCAACATGACCCAGTCGCAGATCGCCCAGGAGGTCGGCATCTCCCAGATGCACGTCTCCCGGCTGCTGGCCCGCACGCTGGCCCAGCTCCGCGAGAAGCTCCTCGTCGAGGAGTAGGCGGGCGGAGGAAGAACCGGACGACCGGTTATCGGGCCTGTTCCCCGGGCCCGATACCCAGCGCCTCGGTCGCCGTCGGATTCACCAGGAGCGCCACGACGGCCACCGCGGCCACGGCCAGCGCGACGGCGGCGGCGATCATCGCGCCGCCGGTGCTGTAGAGGGTCCAGGCCACCGGCAGTGCCATCAGCTGGGTGATCAGGGCCGGGCCGCGGCTCCAGCGGCGGCCCAGGCGCAGCCCGCGGGCCGCGACCAGCGGCAGCGCGGCGAGCGCGAGCAGGGTGATCCCGCCCGTCTCGGCCTGCTGCGGGGAGTCGGGGTCACCGGCGATCCCCACGAACAGCATGTAGAGCCCGAGGCCGGCCAGCGCCAGGCCCTCCAGGGCGGTGAGCGCGGCGGCCGCGGTCAGCCGGCCGGGCAGCGCGGCGGTCGGGACGGCGGCGGGGGCGGGGGCGGGGGCGTTCGCGGGCTGCTTCTTACTCACTCCAGCAGGGTAGCGGCGCGCTCCGGACCCCGGAGGGGACGGGCAGTAGGGTCCGCCTGTGCAGGGGTGGGTAGTCTGGCGCTCATGCGTGCACTTCTCGTGGCCAACCCAGCAGCGACGACCACCAGTGCGCGCACGCGCGATGTCCTGACCCACGCCCTGGCCAGCGAGATGAAGCTGGAGGCGGTCACCACCGAGTACCGCGGGCACGCCCGGGACCTGGGGCGCAAGGCCGCGCACGAGGGGCTCGACCTCGTCGTCGCCCTCGGTGGCGACGGCACGGTCAACGAGGTGGTCAACGGGCTCCTGCACAACGGGCCCGATCCTGAGCGGCTGCCGCGGCTGGCGGTGGTTCCCGGCGGCTCCACCAATGTGTTCGCGCGCGCCCTGGGACTGCCCAACGACGCGGTCGAGGCGACCGGCGCCCTGCTGGACGCGCTGCGGGAGCAGCGCGAGCGGACGGTGGGTCTGGGCCTGGCGGCCGGCACCCCGGGCACGGAGGACGAGTCGGTCCCGGCCCGCTGGTTCACGTTCTGTGCGGGTTTCGGCTTCGACGCGGGCGTGGTGGGCCGGGTGGAGCAGCAGCGCGAGCGCGGCAAGCGTTCGACGCACGCCCTGTATGTGCGACAGCTGATGCGCCAGTTCTGGGAGGAACCGAACCGGCGTCACGGCACGGTCACGCTGGAGCGCCCCGGCGCGGACCCGGTGACCGATCTGGTGCTGTCGATAGTGTGCAATACGTCACCGTGGACGTATCTGGGGAATCGTCCGCTTTACGCCTCCCCCGAAGCCTCGTTCGATACTGCGCTTGACGTATTGGCACTGAACCGTTTGTCAACTCCGGCGGTCGCGCGGTACGCGACACAGCTCCTGACCTCCACTCCTGAGCGGGGTCCGCACGGCAAGCACGCGGTGTCTCTGCACGATCTGACCGACTTCACCTTGCATTCGAAGGTTCCGCTTCCCTTCCAGATGGACGGCGATCACCTCGGACTGCGGACCAGCGTTCGGTTCACAGGCGTACGCCGTGCACTGCGTGTGATTGTGTGAGTGGAAGGGCCCGGAGGCCTTTCACTCGAACGTTTACACGTCGGTCCACCCTCACGATGTAGGGCTGTGACCTAGTAGACACCGACGAATCAAAAAAAACTTTCCGGAAGGGGTTGTATCCCCGTCCGAGGTTTGCGAATCTCTTCATGGCGATCGGGACAGCCCGCAACACCCGGCACCCACACAGACCGCCAGAACCCCTCCACGAATCTCTGACTGATCACCCGCGTGAAACCGGGTGGTCGCGCTTCCCTCACGGGGGGATTCGTGAAAGCGTTCACATTCACAAGCAACTTGCCCGCAATACAAGGAGATGGAGCAGCCATGGACTGGCGTCACAACGCCGTTTGTCGTGAGGAAGACCCGGAACTCTTCTTCCCCATCGGCAACACCGGTCCTGCGCTGCTGCAGATCGAGGAAGCCAAGGCCGTCTGCCGCCGTTGCCCCGTCATGGAGCAGTGCCTGCAGTGGGCGCTCGAGTCCGGTCAGGACTCCGGCGTCTGGGGCGGTCTCAGCGAGGACGAGCGCCGCGCCATGAAGCGCCGCGCCGCTCGCAACCGGGCGCGCAACGCCAGCGCCTGACAACGACTTTCGAGCCTCGACGCGCAGCGCGTAGTAACCGAACAAGCGCTCAGCACCGTGCTCTTGAGCCCCGGACCGAATCATTCGGTCCGGGGCTCAGTGCTGTGCGGGGCGCGACGCAGGGCGTCACGCTGAGTCACAACTCGGCTGCTACTTCTGCGGGCTGGACGGGATGTCGAGGACGACCTTGGTGCCGCGCGGCTCGGCCCGGAGCATGTCGAACGTGCCGCCGAGCTCCCCCTCCACGAGGGTCCGTACGATCTGCAGCCCGAGGTTGCCGGCCCGCTGGGGGTCGAACCCCTCGGGCAGGCCGCTGCCGTCGTCGAGCACGGTGATCAGCAGCCGGCCGTCGGTGCGACCGGTTCCGGTGCGGATCGCGGCCACTTCCACGGTGCCCCGCTCCCCCTGGGTGAAGGCGTGCTCCAGGGCGTTCTGCAGGATCTCGGTCAGCACCATCGACAGCGGTGTGGCGACCTCCGCGTCCAGGATCCCGAACCTGCCGGTGCGTCGGCAGTCGACCTTGCCGGGTGAGATCTCCGAGACCATCGCGATGACGCGGTCGGCGATCTCGTCGAACTCGACCCGCTCGTCGAGGTTCTGAGACAGCGTCTCGTGCACGATCGCGATCGATCCGACACGGCGCACGGCCTCGTTCAGCGCCTCGCGGCCCTGTGGGGAATCCATCCGGCGGGACTGGAGCCGCAACAGTGCGGCCACGGTCTGGAGGTTGTTCTTCACCCGGTGGTGGATCTCCCGGATGGTCGCGTCCTTGGTGATCAATTCACGTTCGCGACGACGCAGTTCCGTCACGTCGCGGCACAGCACCAGGGAGCCGATCCGGGTGCCCTTCGGCTTGAGCGGGATGGCGCGCAGCTGGATGACCCCGCTGCTGCCCTCGACCTCGGTCTCCCGGGGGGCCCAGCCACTGGCGAGTTTGACCAGGGCCTCGTCCACCGGTCCGCGGGAGGGTGCGAGTTCGGCGGTGGTGTTGCCCAGGTGCTGGCCGACGAGGTCGGAGGCGAGGCCGAGCCGGTGGTAGGCGGAGAGCGCATTCGGCGAGGCGTAGGTGACCACGCCCTCGGCGTCGAGCCGGATGAGGCCGTCCCCGACGCGCGGGGAGGCGTCCATGTCGACCTGCTGGCCGGGGTACGGGAAGGAGCCCGCCGCGATCATCTGGGCGAGGTCGGAGGCGGACTGGAGGTAGGTCAGCTCCAGCCGGCTCGGTGTACGCACAGTGAGCAGATTGGTGTTGCGCGCGATCACGCCCAGGACCCGGCCCTCGCGGCGGACGGGGATCGACTCGACGCGGACCGGCACCTCCTCGCGCCACTCGGGGTCGCCCTCGCGCACGATCCGGCCCTCGTCGAGCGCGGCGTCCAGCAGCGGGCGGCGGCCGCGCGGCACCAGGTGGCCGACCATGTCGTCCTGGTACGAGGTGGGGCCGGTGTTCGGGCGCATCTGGGCGACCGAGACGTACCGCGTGCCGTCGAGGGTGGGCACCCACAGCACGAGGTCGGCGAAGGACAGGTCGGAGAGCAGCTGCCACTCCGAGACCAGCAGGTGGAGCCACTCCAGGTCGGTTTCTCCGAGAGCGGTGTGCTGGCGTACGAGGTCGTTCATGGAGGGCACCTTGCGAGCGTACCCCGGGTACGTGCCATGACTTTCCCCACGGCGGTACTCAGGAGTATCCAAGCGGGGCGCGGGCCGCGTACTGTTGGAGGAAGTGACGGGTTTCCAGGCCCTGTCATTGGATGGACAGAACAGAATGGTCTAGTCCACAATTGATTTCAGAACCTCCGCCCTCCCCGCACAGGAGGACGGATCGAGGTAAGCCGCGCGCTCTGCCCTGACCGCGCAGGCACCTCCACCGGCCGTCGGGAACCGCACACCTGTCGGCCGTAAGTACTCCGGGCTACGGTGCCGGGCGGGTCGAGGGTCCCGTCCTGCACCGTGGCCCAGAGGAACTCCTCCGCGTGGACGCGCAGGGTGCACTCCGGGCGGACGCCCCGGACCCCCCGGCCGGTCAGGCCGCGGGCCAGGCCAGCAGGGCCCGCTCGGCCACCGCCTCCAGCTCTTCCCGGCTCGCCCCGTCGCGCGACTGCTGGGACATCCCCTGAAGCACCGCTCCGGCGTACCGCGCCAGCGCCCGCGCGTCCGTGTCCGCGGGCAGCACGCCCGCGGCCATGTCGGCCCGGATCCGGCTCTCGAACATCACCAGGTTGGCGTTGCGGCGCTCGCGCAGCGCCTGCGCCACCTCGTCCGAGGTGGTGTTGATCGCGGCGCTGATCACCATGCAGCCCGGCGGATGGGCCGGGTCGGTGTAGACGTCGGCGGCCTCGCGCAGGATGCGGGCGACGGCCGCCCGGGCGGTGGGCTCCTCGGCGAGCGCCACGCTCGCGAAGTCCCCGTACCGGCCGCCGTACACCACCACGACCTCGTCGAAGAGCTTGCGCTTGTCGCCGAAGGCCGCGTAGAGGCTGGGCGCGCTGATGCCGAGCGAGGCGGTCAGGTCGGCGATGGAGGTCGCCTCGTAGCCGCGCTCCCAGAAGGCGAGCATCGCCTTGTCGAGGGCGGCGTCGCGGTCGAAGGAACGGGGCCTGCCGCGCTGTCCGGTCACCATGCCCGCATTCTATAGCGGTCGCTAGGAAATCTGGTACGTTCATTTCTGTAGCGACCACTAGCGATTACCGGAGGGGGGCGCGTCATGGGCGTGCTCAAGGGGAAGACGGCATTGGTCACCGGCGGCAGCCGGGGCATCGGACGGGCCGTGGCCGAGCGGCTGGCGCGGGACGGGGCACTTGTCGCGGTGCACTACGGACGCGACCGGGCGGCGGCGAAGGAGACGGTCGAGGCGATCGGGGCGGCCGGCGGACGGGCCTTCGCCATCGGGGCCGAGCTGGGCATCCCCGGCGACGCGCAGGCCCTGTGGGCCGCCTACGCGGCCTATCCCGACCACACCGAGGGCGTGGACATCCTGGTCAACAACGCCGGGGCGGCGGCCTTCGCGGGGATCGGGGACACGGACGAGGAGATGTACGACCGGGCGCACGCGCTCAACGCCAAGGCGCCGTTCTTCGTGATCAAGTACGGGCTGGAGCGGCTGCGCGACGGGGGCCGGATCGTGAACGTGACCGGCACCCCGGACATCGCCCTGCCCGCCATCCTGGCCACGGTCATGGCCAAGGGCGCCGCGAACGCGCTGACCCGGTCGCTGGCCGCCGAGCTGGCTCCGCGCGGGATCACCGTGAACTCGGTCGGCCCCGGCATCACCGAGACCGACCTCAACGCGGACCTCCTCGCGGACGGGGCGACCCGGGCCCACCTGGCCGCCCGCTCCGTCTTCCACCGGGTGGGCACGGCCCAGGAGGTCGCCGACGTGGTGGCCTTCCTGGCCTCGCCGGACTCCCGTTGGGTGACGGGCCAGCACCTGGACGCGACGGGCGGCCTGCAGCTCGCGCTGATCTAGAGGGGTGTCGTGGCGATCAGGCCGGGCTCGCGGGGGCCGGCCCGATCGACAGGACACGCACGCCCTAGGGCCGGTCGGCGGGGATGCCGCTGGGGACGGTCGGGAGCATGACGCCCCTCGGAGCCGCGGCCTCCGCGCCGCCGGCCATCGCGATGACGAAGGGGTCGGGGAGTTCATAGGGCTCCGCGGCATCGAGGTCGACCTGGTAGCCGAGGTCCCCGAGGCTCGCCGCGGTCAGCCTGCTCAGGGGGTTGCCGGGGCCCCCGATGGTCGGCGACATCAACTCGTTGCCGAAGACCCGCTCCCGCCAGTGGCCGCCCGCGCTTCCCGCGCCGCCGACGTTCGCAACCGGTACGGGGGTGGGCTGCCCGACCCCGATGAGCTCGCCGAACTCCTTCATGGCGCCGGGACCGACGAAGGTGGGGTTGGGGCCGGGGAAGTCCTTCAGCAGACCGAAGACGCCCCAGATCGTCCCGATCCCCAGCACATGGCCCATCTCGTGCGTGATGACGTCGAGCAGCGAGCCGTCGTCCTCCATCTGCCCCAGGTCTGCCTTGTCGAACCGCATGATGCCCGTGGCGGGGAGGCGCGCTCCGGTGACCGCCGTCTCACGCCGGAAGCGGATCGGCCCCGCCTCCCCGAGCGTGCCGAAGACCCCGTCGATCGCCACGCCTTCGGCGTCGATCAAGAGGTCGTCGATGACGACGTCGCCGGTGAAGTCGCGAAGGATCGCGGTCTCCAGGTCGCCGACGATGACCTTGGCCCAGCGTTCGGCGGCCTGCGCGAAGACGTCCCGCTGGCCACTCGTCAGCCCCCCGATGAACCGCACCTCGATCTGGAACGGGGAGGTGGTCGCGGCGAGCAGCTCGGCGCGACCGGCATCCGCGACAGCTCTATAGGTCTCGAAGGCGTAGCTGGTGTGCCTGCCCATGACGACCACTCCAATCGCATATACCATGATTTACCTATATAAACCACCGTAGAGGAGAATGGAGTTGTAGACAGGACAACCAAGAAGTTGAAGGTTCTCCCGACCCTTCAGCCCCTCCGACCCCTCCCGACCCTCCCGACCGCAGGGGAGGCCGGGACCCCGGAATCCTCATCGCGACGGATGGCGGCAAGACCCCCGCCGCGCGTGACGACCTCTGCTAGATTGGTCTATACCACCCTACCCACTCCAGATCGGCAGGCCCCGCGTGGAAGTTGTCATCGTCCCGGACGCCAAGGCAGGCGGCGAGCTCATCGCGGAGGCCATGGCCGCCCTGGTGCGGCGCAAGCCCGACGCCCTGCTCGGCGTGGCGACCGGCTCTACCCCGCTGCCCATCTACGAAGCCCTCGCCGCCAAGGTCAAGGCCGGACAGGTCGACGCCTCCCGGGCCCGGATCTGCCAGCTCGACGAGTACGTCGGACTGCCGGCCGGGCACCCCGAGTCCTACCGCGCGGTCGTGCTCCGCGAGGTCGTCGAGCCCCTGGGCCTGTCCGAGGCCTCCTTCATGGGCCCCGACGGTTCGGCCGAGGACATCGTCGGCGCGTGCGAGGCCTACGACCGCGCCCTGGCCGAGGCCGGCGGCGTCGACCTGCAGCTGCTCGGCATCGGCACGGACGGCCACATCGGCTTCAACGAGCCCTGCTCCTCACTCGCCTCCCGCACCCGCATCAAGACGCTGACGGAGCAGACCCGCGTGGACAACGCGCGCTTCTTCGACAACGACCTGGAGCAGGTGCCGCACCACGTCATCACCCAGGGCATCGGCACCATCCTCGACGCCCGCCACCTGGTCCTCCTGGCCACCGGCGAGGGCAAGGCCGAGGCCGTCGCGCAGACCGTCGAGGGCCCGCTGTCCGCGCTGGTCCCGGCCTCCGCGCTGCAGCTGCACCGGCACGCCACCGTGATCGTGGACGAGGCCGCCGCGTCGAAGCTGAAGCTGGCGGACTACTTCCGGCACACGTACGCCAACAAGCCCGCCTGGCAGGGCCTGTAGCCGCACGGGCACGACACGAAGGGCCGGACTCCCGCCGCTGGGGTCCGGCCCTTCTCCGCGCAGCCGCAACAGCAGGGCTACGCCCCCGCGATGACCTCCGCCGCGGCTCGGCCGCAGACCCGGGACGCGCCGTGCGTCGCGATGTAGAGGGCTCCGCGAGGCTCCGTCCGGGGGAGGCCCATCTCGACCACGACCGTGTCCGGCCGGGCCGCGACCAGCGCGTCGAGGACCTCGGTCATCCAGGGGTGCCGGTGCGCGTCCCGGACCACCGCGACGACGGTACGGTCCCCCGCCGCCGCCAGGACGTCCCCGGCGGACGAGCCCTCGGGATAGACGCCCGCCCCGGTGCCCGGGAGCAGCTCGGCGAGTTCCGCCGCCACGCCCCACGGGGTCTCGTCCCCCACCGCGATGTTCGCGACGGGCGCGAGCGTGGCCACGTAGGGCTCGGTGAGCGGCTTCGCCGAGCCGGTGACGAGCACGGCGCGGCGGGCGGCCGTCAGCCCGATGCCGGACGCGCGGCTCCCCTCCGGCTGCGCGTCCGGCCGGGCTCCGCGGGTCCATGCGGCGAGTGCGCGGACGCGGGCGGCGGCGTCGGCGAGGCGCTCCTCGGGCAGTGCCCCCTCGCGGACGGCCGCGACCAGCGCGTCGCGCAGCCGCAGGACGGTGGCTTCGTCGGCGAGTCCGCCGCCGACGCAGATGGCGTCGGCGCCGGCCGCGATGGCCAGGACCGAGCCGCGCTCGATCCCGTACGTCCCGGCGATGGCGTTCATCTCCATGCCGTCGGTGACGATGAGGCCCTCGTAGCCGAGCTCCCCCCGCAGCAGGCCGGTCAGGATCTGCGGGCTGAGGGTGGCCGGGCGGGTCGGGTCGAGGGCGGGCACCAGGATGTGCGCGCTCATCACGGCCTTGGTACCGGCCTCGATCGCCGCCTTGAACGGGACGAGTTCGCGGGCCTGGAGGGTGTCCAGGTCCACGTCGATGCGCGGCAGGGCGTGGTGCGAGTCGACGTTGGTGTCGCCGTGGCCCGGGAAGTGCTTGGTGCACGCGGCCACGCCGGCGGCCTGGAGGCCCTGGACGTAGGCGGCGGTGTGCCGGGCGGCGAGGTGGGTGTCGGCGCCGAAGGACCGTACGCCGATCACCGGGTTGTCCGGGTTGGAGTTGACGTCGGCGGACGGGGCCCAGTTGAGGTTGACCCCGCACTCGGCGAGGCGGCGGCCCAGCTCGCGGGCCACGTCCCGGGTGAGGCCGGTGTCGTCGACGGCGCCGAGGGCCAGGTTGCCGGGGAAGGACGAGCCGCCGCGGACCTCCAGGCGGGTGACGTCGCCGCCCTCCTCGTCGATGGCGACCAGGACGTCGTCGCGCTCGGTACGCAGCTGCGCGGTCAGCGCGGCGAGCTGCTCGGGCGAGGCGATGTTGCGGCCGAACAGGCCGACGGCGGTGAGGCCTTCGCCGACCTGGCGGAGCAGCCAGGCGGGGGCGGTGGTGCCCTCGAAGCCGGGCTGGAGGACGGCGAGGGCGTCGCGGGTGACCGTATCGGTGCGGTGCGCAAGAACAGTCATGACGGCGTCATCCCTTCACGGCGCCGGCGGTCATGCCGCCGACGGCCTTGCGCTGGAGGAAGATGAAGATCAGCAGGACCGGGACCGCGAAGAGCGAGGAAGCGGCCATGGTGGCGCCCCAGTCGTTGCCGAAGGCGGACATGAACTCGGTCAGCCACAGCGGCAGGGTCTGCGCGCTCTTGTCCTTGTTCAGGATCAGGACCATGGCGAACTCGTTCCAGGCCGTGATGAAGCCGAAGAGCGAGGTGGACATCAGGCCGGGGGCCAGCAGCGGGAAGATCACCTTGCGGAAGGCCTGGCCGCGGGTGCAGCCGTCGATCTGGGCCGCCTCCTCCAGGGTCACCGGGACGGCGGCGATGAAGCCGCGCAGGGTCCAGATGGTGAAGGGGAGGATCATCACGAAGTAGATCGCGGTGAGCAGCGGGAGGCTGTTCAGCATCTCGCCGTCGCGGGCGATCATGTACATCGCGATGACCATGACCTCCCAAGGGGCCATCTGGGCCATCATCACGGTCAGGACCAGGCCCTTGCGGCCCTTGAACCTCATCCGGGCGATGGCGAAGCTCGCGGCGAGGGCGACGAGGAGGGCCAGCAGGACGGCGCCGACGGTGACCAGGACGCTGTTGGTGACGTACGTCCAGAAGTTCTCGACCCCGGTGGCCTTGGCGAAGTTGGCCGTCGTCGGCGTGAAGACGAAGACGGGGTCCTTCGTGAGCATCTGGTCGGCCGGCTTGAGGGCCGAGGAGAACATCCAGTACACGGGGAAGACGAAGACCAGGGCCAGCAGGAGTGCGCCGAGGTTCTTGGCCACGGCTCCGGGGCGCACCGGGCGGCGGGTCCGGAGCTGCTGTGCGGGCCTCTCGGGAGCCGCGGGCTTCGGGGCGGTGGTGGTGCTCACTGCTCCTCCTCCTGCTTCAGGATCAGGCGGAAGTAGAAGGACATGACGATCACGAGGATCACGATCGTCAGGACGGAGATCGCGGCGGCGAGGCCGTAGTGGGCCTGGCTCTGGCCTTCGACGTAGGCGAAGACCGGCAGGATCTCGGAGGCGCGGTCCGGGCCGCCCTTGTTCATCGCGTAGACCTGGGTGAAGGCCTTGAACACCCAGATCACCTCCAGGAAGGTGGTGATGAGGAAGAAGGGCTTCAGGTTCGGGAAGACGATCTTCCAGAAGGTCTGCCAGCCGTTGGCCCCGTCCATGCGGGCGGCCTCGTACAGCTCGGCGCCGACGGTGGTGAGGCCGGCGTACATGTTGAGGGCGACGAACGGGATGGAACCCCAGACCACCAGGATCGTGACGATCACCATGGTGGAGAGGCCGGTCTCCATCCAGTTGTGCTGCTCGTAGCCGGAGAAGCCGGCGGTGCGCATGACCCAGTTCATGACGCCGAACTGCTCGTCGAACAGCCAGCGGAAGACCTGTACCGAGGCGACGATGGGCATGGCCCAGGCCATCACCAGGGCCATCGAGAGGACCAGTCGCATCTTCTTGCCGAGCTTGTTCAGCAGGATGCCGATGAGGCTTCCCAGCACCATGATCAGCGCGACGTTGGCCAGGGTGAAGCCGAAGCTGCGGACGACGACGGTCCAGAAGTTCGTGTCACCGAGCAGCTCGGTGTAGTTGTCGAGTCCCGCGAAGGGGTACTTCCGCTGGATGAACTCGATCTTGTTGATGTCCTGGAGGGACAGGATCACGTTCTTGATCAGCGGGTACAGCAGGAGCGTCGCGAGGGCGAGCACCGCGGGCGCGACCAGCAGGTAGGGCAGCCACCCCGTGGGGAGCGACTTCCCGCCCCCGCGAGGCGGCGTGGGGCCGGGGCCGGCTGCTGGGGCCGGCGTCTCGGGCAGTCCGTCGGACTTCGGTGGTGCGTCCTGTGGAGCGCTGGTCACCGCTCCCTGGGAGTGCACGGTCATGGCTTGGCTTCCTCGCGGTTGACTGTGGAGTCAAATGCGCGACCGGGGGCGCGGCGGGTGTCCGGGCACCTGCCGCACTCCCCGGTGCGTTCACACTGCTGGGTCGTGCGGGTACTGCGGGGTGGGACTACTTGTTGATGCGCTTCGCGATCTCCGCGTCCGCGTCCGCGCCCGCCTTGGCGGCGTCCTCACCCTTCAGGACCTTGGTCATGAACTCCTTGACGGGGTTCGGCTCGGTCTCGACGTTCGCCCAGCCCGGGGTGACCGGGGTGATCTTGCCGTTGGCGCCGGCCTTGCCCATGGCCTCGGCGAAGGAGCCTGCGGCGGGGGTGAAGTTCGCACCGGCCTGGTTCGGGAGCAGCGCGCCCTTGGTCTCGGCGGCGTACTTGGTCATCTGCTCCTTGCCGGCGGCGAGGGCCAGCCACTCCTTGGCGAGCTCCTTGTTCTTGGAGCGCTCGGCGACGGCGAGGTTCGAGCCGCCGAGGAAGACGGTGCCGCTCTTGTCGGCGGTCTTGCCCGGGATCGGGAAGTAGCCGAAGTCGGCTTCCTTGCCCGCGTCCTTCAGGGCCTTCTCGGCGCCGCCGGCCTCCCAGCCGAGACCGATCCAGGAGGCGACGCCGCCCTTGGGAACGATGTCGGTGGACTGCTGCGGGGTGGCCTCGTCCTTGTCCTTGGGGGCGGTGGAGAAGGACTGGAGCTTCTTGTAGAACTCCATCGCGGAGGCGGCCTGCGGGGTGGCCAGTCCGCCCTTCCACTTGGCGCCGTCCTTGACGGCGAGGTCGCCGCCCTCGTCCCAGATCAGGCCCGCGAGGACGTACCAGCTCTGACCGGGCAGGTAGATCGGCTGCGAGGCCGGGTCGGCCGCCTTCAGCTTCTCCAGGCCGGCGATCCACTCGTCGCGGGTGGTGGGCGGGGTGACGCCGGCCTTGGTGAAGGCCTTCTTGTCGTAGATGACGACGCGGTTGGCGGCGTACCACGGGGCGGAGTAGAGCTTGCCTTCGACCTCGGCCGAGGCGAGCATGCTCTTCTGCCAGGCGTCGGCGCCGAGCTGGGCCTTGTCCTTCGTCAGGTCGGCGAGACCGCCGGTGACCGCGTAGCCCGCGGTCTGGGTGTTGCCGAGCTCAAGAACGTCCGGAGGGTTGCTCTCGGAGAGTGCCGTGGTGACCTTCTCCTGGATGCCGGTCCACTTCTGCTCCTCGACCTTGACCGTCACACCGGGGTGCTTGGCCGAGAACTCCTTGTTGACCTCTTCGATCCAGGCCTTCGGCGCGGAGCCGTCCATGACCCAGACGGTGATCTCCTTGGGGCCCGCGTCGGCCTTGGCCTTGTCGTCGTCCCCGTTGCCACAAGCCGCGAGGCCGACAACCATGCCCGCGACTCCAACCGCCGCGATGAGCTTGCGCTTCACGCCACCCTCCTCAGGGATGCCTGCCTGCACTTCCCTTGCCCGCCGCGGTGACATACGCGAAGTACTGCCGTGGGGCCGGGATCTGATCCATATTGGTTTAGACCAGTAGCTGAACCTTGGCCTAGACCTTTAGGGGTGTCAAGGGTCTAATGAGCGGGTGCCAGGTCCGTTATCGGACCGACACCTGGGGAGAGAGAAGGCCTGTCCCCCCTTACGTGTCACGATGTGACCGCACATATCGGAGGAGCCGGTGACGGCAGCGAAACTGGAGTCGGGAAGGCGGGCGGCGATGGCCACCGAAGGGGCGACCACGGAGCCGGAAGGCGGGGCAGCCACTCGCACGGCGCGTGTGCCCAAGTACTACCGACTCAAGCGGCACTTGCTCGACATGACCGAGACGCTGCCGCCCGGCACGCCGGTGCCGCCCGAGCGCACGCTCGCGGCCGAGTTCGACACCTCGCGGACCACCGTCCGGCAGGCCCTCCAGGAACTGGTCGTAGAGGGGCGACTGGAACGAATCCAGGGCAAAGGCACCTTCGTCGCCAAGCCCAAGGTCTCCCAGGCCCTGCAACTGACCTCGTACACGGAGGACATGCGGGCCCAGGGCCTGGAACCGACGTCCCAGCTCCTCGACATCGGATACGTGACGGCCGACGACACCCTCGCCGGACTGCTCAAGATCACCACCGGCGGACGGGTGCTGCGCATCGAGCGCCTGCGCCTGGCCAGCGGCGAGCCGATGGCCATCGAGACCACCCACCTCTCGGCCAAGCGCTTCCCCGCACTGCGCCGGTCGCTGGCCAAGTACACCTCCCTCTACACCGCCCTCGCCGAGGTGTACGACGTGCACCTCGCCGAGGCCGAGGAGACCATCGAGACCTCACTGGCCACCCCGCGCGAGGCAGGCCTGCTCGGCACCGACGTCGGGCTGCCGATGCTGATGCTCTCCCGGCACTCCCTGGACGCCGACGGCGAACCGGTGGAGTGGGTGCGGTCGGTGTACCGCGGCGACCGGTACAAGTTCGTCGCCAGGCTCAAGCGCCCCGCCGTCTGACGCCCGTCCCCCCGAGCCGCGTACCGGAATTCCACGACCGGAATGCGGACGGGGTCTTACGTTCACCAGGCAATCCCCCGTAGATTCCGCCTGCTTACGCAGATGATCGACGAGGGGACGAGGTCATGCCTGAACCGGAAGCAACAGGGACAGAACGGGACGCGGCGAGTCCGGGCAGCACTCCGGGCTCGCCTTCTCCCAGGTCCATCGCCGCGTGGGTGCTCGTCGGACTCGTCGGCGCCATCGGCTGGGGCGTGCTGGCACTCTCGCGCGGCGAGGAGATCTCCGCCGCCTGGCTGCTCGCCGCCGCACTGGGCTCGTACGCGATCGCCTACCGCTTCTACTCACGATTCATCGCGGACCGCGTGCTGAAGGTGGACGCCACCCGGGCCACCCCCGCCGAACGCCTTGACAACGGTGTCGACTTCCACCCCACCGACCGCCGGGTCCTTTTCGGCCACCACTTCGCGGCCGTGGCCGGCGCCGGCCCGCTCGTCGGACCCGTGCTCGCCGCGCAGATGGGCTATCTGCCGGGCACCATCTGGATCGTCGCCGGCGTCATCTTCGCCGGGGCCGTCCAGGACATGGTCACGCTGTTCTTCTCCACCCGCCGCGACGGGCGTTCGCTCGGCCAGATGGCCCGGGACGAGATCGGCCCCGTCGGCGGGGCCGCCGCCCTGATCGCCGTGTTCGCCATCATGATCATCCTGCTGGCGGTACTGGCCCTGGTCATCGTCAACGCCCTGGCGCACTCGCCCTGGGGCGTCTTCTCCATCGGCATGACCATCCCGATCGCCATCTTCATGGGCTTCTATCTGCGCGTCCTGCGGCCGGGCCGGGTCACCGAGGTCTCCGTCATCGGCGTCGCGCTGCTGCTGCTCGCCATCGTCGCGGGCGGCTGGGTCGCCGAGTCCTCCTTCGCGGGCACCTTCACCCTGGAGAAGGAGACGCTGGTCATTTGGATGGTGGTGTACGGCTTCCTGGCATCGGTGCTGCCGGTGTGGATGCTGCTCGCCCCCCGCGACTACCTCTCCACCTTCATGAAGGTCGGCACCATCGCGCTCCTCGCCATCGGCGTGGTCATCGCGATGCCCACCCTGAAGATGCCCTCGGTCACCGACTTCGCGGCGAGCGGCGACGGACCGGTCTTCGCCGGGTCGATGTTCCCCTTCGTCTTCATCACCATCGCCTGTGGCGCGCTCTCCGGCTTCCACGCCCTGGTCTCCTCGGGAACCACCCCGAAGATGATCCAGAAGGAGACCCAGGTCCGCATGATCGGCTACGGCGCCATGCTGACCGAGTCCTTCGTCGCCGTCATGGCGATCATCGCGGCCTGCATCATCGAGCCCGGGCTCTTCTTCGCGGTCAACTCCCCCGGCGGGGTCATCGGCACCACGGTCGAATCCGCCTCCCAGGCGGTGACCAACTTCGGCTTCGCCATCTCCCCCGAGGCGCTCGCCCAGGCCGCGAAGGACGTCGAGGAAGCCAGTCTGCTCTCGCGCACGGGTGGCGCGCCGACCTTCGCACTCGGAATGTCGGAGATCTTCTCCGCCGTGGTCGGCGGCGCCGGCATGAAGGCCTTCTGGTATCACTTCGCCATCATGTTCGAGGCGCTCTTCATCCTGACGACGCTCGACGCGGGCACCCGCGTGGGCCGGTTCATGCTCCAGGACACCCTCGGCAACGTGCACAAGTCCTTCAAGGACGTCAGCTGGAAGCCCGGCGTGTGGTTCGCGAGCGCGATCGTCGTCGGCGGCTGGGGCTACTTCCTGTGGGTCGGCATCAAGGACCCGCTCGGCGGGATCAACCAGCTCTTCCCGCTCTTCGGCATCGCCAACCAGCTGCTCGCCGCGGTCGCACTGGCCGTCTGCACCACGCTGCTGATCAAGTCCGGCCGGCTCAAGTGGGCCTGGGTGACGGGCGTTCCGCTGGTCTGGGACGCCACGGTGACCCTCACCGCGAGCTACCAGAAGATCTTCTCCGAGGACGTGAAGGTCGGCTTCTTCGCCCAGCGCGACAAGTACCAGGCCGGCATCGACGCCGACAAGGTCCTGCCGCCCGCCAAGAACATGGACGACATGCACACCGTGGTCACCAACGCCACAGTCGACGGCGTCCTGTGCGCCCTCTTCGCGGTCCTGATCATCGTGGTCCTCGCGGACGCGGCCCGGACCTGCCTCAAGGCCGTCCGCGACCCGGGGTCGGCGACCCTCTCCGAGACCCCGTGGACCGAGTCGAAGATCGTCGCTCCGGCCGGACTGATCGCGACCGCCGAGGAGCGGGCGGAGCTCGCCGCGGCGGGCCCGGACGCGGGCGGCGGACACGTCAAGGAGCCGGTGGCGTGAGCACCGTACGGAGCGTGCTGGCCAGGGCCCGGTTCTACGTACGGGAGTTCTCGGGGGAGGCCGCGTACGACCGCTACGTGGCCCACGCCCGCTCCCACGACCCGGACGCGGAGGTCCTGACCCGCCGCGCCTTCGAACGCGCCCGTACGGACGCCCGCGAGGCGGACCCCCGCGAGGGCTTCCGCTGCTGCTGAGCCCCGCCCCGCACACCGAAGGCCCCGCCGCTCCCCGCGGCGGGGCCTTCGTACGGTCGGCGCCCGCCCGTCGGCACCCGTCCTGCACACTCGACCGCATGGACATGGTGATCAGGGCGGTGCTGCCCGCCGAGTACGCGGAGCTGGGTGAGATCACGGCGCAGGCCTACCTCGCCGACGGGCATCTGGACTTCAACGAGGACGACCACTACCTGAACGTGCTGCGCGACGTGGCCGGCCGGGCCGCCCAGGCCGAGGTGCTCGTCGCCGAGCGGGACGGGCGGGTGCTGGGCGGTGTGACCTTCGCCGCTCCGGGCAGTCCGCTCGCCGACATCGCGGCCCCCGACGAGGCGGAGTTCCGGATGCTCGCGGTGGCCCACGAGGCGCGCGGCCAGGGCGCCGGCGAGGCTCTGGTGCGCGCCTGCGTCGAGCGGGCGCGGGCCCTGGAGGGCGTGACGGGCCTGGTTCTCTCCACCCAGCGCAGCATGGCCGGCGCCCACCGGATCTACGCGCGCCTGGGCTTCGTACGCACTCCGGAGCGGGACTGGGCGCCGATCGAGGGCCTGACACTCCTCACTTACCGGCTCAAGCTGTAGCCACGCCGACACTACATGTGGGGGTTACCGCACAGGGCCGCCCCCACATGTATGCTCATGCCTGCTGTCGCTGCAGGGGAATCCGGTGCGAATCCGGAACTGTCCCGCAACGGTATGAAGTGTCCGGCTACCGGACGCCAAGTCCGATGACCTGCCGACAGCGCGCCCGGCTCGACCGAACCGGGTGCCGATTCGTCCGGGCCTCGCGGTTGGGCCGGTGGACGCCATGCGGGGTACGCGTTCTCGTCGCGCCCGCATGCGCCCGCTCGCGCCCCGCTCCGCCGATGACCGGGCCGAGCGAGGGAGAGCTCCCGCCGTGACCATCGCGCCTTCCGCACCGCGCGCCGAGTCCACTTCTGGCGACAACACCGAGGGCCCGGGGGCCACGCTGCTGCGTACCCTCACCGAACTTACGGCGGACCTCCCCGACACCGACCCCGGCCGGGTCGCGGCCTCCGCGCTGCGCGGCCGCAGCTCCGCCGCCGACGACGCCGAACTGCGCGGGCTGGCCACGGAGGCCGCCGCCGGTCTGATCTCCGAGGACCCGGCCTACTCCCGGCTCGCCGCCCGCCTGCTGACGCTGGCCGTGCGCGACGAGGCCGCGAGCCAGGGCTCCACGTCCTTCTCGGCCTCCGTCGAGGTCGGCCACCGCGAGGGCCTCATCGCCGACCGCACGGCCGAGTTCGTCCGCACCCACGCGGGCCGGCTCGACTCGCTCGTCGAACTGACCCTCGCCGAGGGCGCCGACGACCGCTTCGGCTTCTTCGGCCTGCGCACCCTGCACAGCCGCTACCTGCTGCGCCACCCGATCACCCGTCAGGTCATCGAGACCCCGCAGTACTTCATGCTGCGCGTGGCCTGCGGTCTGGCCGCCGACGACAGCGTCCAGGCCGTGGAGGAAGTGGCCTCGCTGTACCGGCTGATGAGCCGCCTGGACTACCTGCCGTCCTCCCCCACGCTCTTCAACTCCGGTACCCGGCACCCGCAGATGTCCTCCTGCTACCTGCTGGACTCCCCGCTGGACGAGCTCGACTCGATCTACGACCGCTACCACCAGGTCGCCCGCCTCTCCAAGCACGCCGGCGGCATCGGCCTCTCGTACTCCCGTATCCGCGCCCGCGGTTCGCTGATCCGTGGCACCAACGGCCACTCCAACGGCATCGTGCCGTTCCTGAAGACCCTCGACGCCTCCGTCGCCGCCGTGAACCAGGGTGGCCGCCGCAAGGGCGCCGCCGCCGTCTACCTGGAGACCTGGCACGCGGACATCGAGGAGTTCCTGGAGCTCCGCGACAACACCGGTGAGGACCAGCGCCGTACGCACAACCTGAACCTCGCCCACTGGGTGCCGGACGAGTTCATGCGCCGCGTGAACGCCGACGCCGACTGGTCGCTGTTCTCCCCGGCCGACGTGCCCGAGCTGGTCGACCTGTGGGGCGACGCGTTCGACGCCGCCTACCGCAAGGCCGAGGCGGACGGCCTGGCCCGCAAGACCATGCCCGCCCGCGACCTGTACGGCCGGATGATGCGCACCCTCGCGCAGACCGGCCAGGGCTGGATGACCTTCAAGGACGCCTCCAACCGCACGGCGAACCAGACCGCCGAGCCGGGCACGGTCGTGCACTCCTCGAACCTGTGCACCGAGATCATCGAGGTCACCAACGACGGCGAGACGGCCGTCTGCAACCTCGGCTCGGTCAACCTGGGCGCCTTCGTCGTGGACGGCGAGATCGACTGGGAGCGGATCGACGAGACCGTCCGCACCGCCGTCACCTTCCTCGACCGCGTGGTGGACATCAACTTCTACCCGACCGAGCAGGCCGGCCGCTCCAACGCCCGCTGGCGCCCGGTGGGTCTGGGCGCGATGGGCCTCCAGGACGTCTTCTTCAAGCTGAAGCTGCCCTTCGACTCCCCCGAGGCGAAGGCTCTGTCCACCAAGCTCTCCGAGCGCATCATGCTGGCCGCGTACGAGGCCTCCTGCGACCTCGCCGAGCGCAGCGGCCCGCTGCCGGCCTGGGAGCAGACCCGTACCGCCCGTGGTGTCCTGCACCCGGACCACTACGACGTCGAGCTGAACTGGCCGGAGCGCTGGGACGCGCTGCGCACCCGCGTCGCCGAGACCGGCATGCGCAACTCCCTGCTCCTCGCCATCGCCCCGACCGCCACGATCGCCTCGATCGCCGGCGTGTACGAGTGCATCGAGCCGCAGGTGTCCAACCTCTTCAAGCGCGAGACGCTCAGCGGTGAGTTCCTCCAGGTGAACGGCTACCTGGTGGAGGAGCTGAAGCAGCTCGGCGTGTGGGACGCCCAGACCCGCGAGGCGCTGCGCGACTCCTCCGGGTCGGTCCAGGGGTTCAGCTGGATCCCGGCCGAGGTCCGCGAGCTGTACCGCACGGCGTGGGAGATCCCGCAGCGCGGTCTGATCGACATGGCGGCGGCCCGTACGCCGTTCCTGGACCAGTCGCAGTCGCTGAACCTGTTCCTGGAGACGCCCACCATCGGCAAGCTCAGCTCGATGTACGCGTACGCCTGGAAGCAGGGCCTGAAGACCACCTACTACCTGCGCTCTCGCCCGGCGACGAAGATCGCCCGCGCCGCGCAGGCGGCCACCCCCGTCGAGCTGCCGCAGGCGGTCGCCGACGCCGAGGCGCTGGCCTGCTCCCTTGAGAACCCCGAGTCCTGCGAGGCCTGCCAGTAATGAGCTCCAACGACCAGAAGAACCTCCTGGACCCGGGCTTCGAGCTCACGCTCCGCCCGATGCGCTACCCGGACTTCTACGAGCGCTACCGGGACGCGATCAAGAACACCTGGACCGTCGAGGAGGTCGACCTCCACTCGGACGTCGCCGACCTGGCGAAGCTGACGCCCTCCGAGCAGCACATGATCGGCCGGCTGGTCGCGTTCTTCGCGACGGGCGACTCGATCGTCTCGAACAACCTGGTGCTGACGCTCTACAAGCACATCAACTCCCCGGAGGCGCGCCTGTACCTGTCGCGCCAGCTGTTCGAGGAGGCCGTGCACGTCCAGTTCTATCTGACGCTGCTCGACACCTACCTGCCCAACCCGGACGACCGGGCGGCGGCCTTCGACGCGGTCGAGGAGATCCCCTCCATCCGCGAGAAGGCGCAGTTCTGCTTCAAGTGGATGGACTCGGTCGAGAAGATCGACCGGCTGGAGACGGCCGCCGACCGCCGCCGCTTCCTGCTGAACCTGATCTGCTTCGCGGCGTGCATCGAGGGCCTGTTCTTCTACGGCGCCTTCGCGTACGTGTACTGGTTCCGCTCGCGCGGTCTGCTGCACGGCCTGGCCACCGGCACCAACTGGGTCTTCCGCGACGAGACCATGCACATGAACTTCGCCTTCGAGGTCGTGGACACGGTCCGCAAGGAGGAGCCGGAGCTCTTCGACGACGCCCTCCAGCAGCAGGTCACCGACATGCTCAAGGAGGCCGTGGAGGCGGAGCTGCAGTTCGGCCGCGACCTGTGCGGTGACGGCCTGCCGGGGATGAACACCGAGTCGATGCGCGAGTACCTGGAGTGCGTCGCGGACCAGCGCCTGGTCCGTCTGGGCTTCCCGCCGGTGTACGGCTCGCAGAACCCGTTCTCCTTCATGGAGCTGCAGGGTGTGCAGGAGCTGACGAACTTCTTCGAGCGCCGCCCGTCGGCCTACCAGGTCGCGGTCGAGGGCACGGTCGACCTGGACGAGGACTTCTAAGACCTTCCAGGCTCTGCAGGACTTGCAGGACTTGCAGGACTTGCAGGACTGCAGGACTGCAGGACTTGCAGGCAGGACGTGACCGGGGAGCCGGGATGCGGAGACTTCCGTGTCCCGGCTTCCTGCGTTCCCCGGTGTTCAGTGGGCGATCGGGCCCCAGTACCGCCGGGCGGCGGGCCGGAAGGCGCGCCGCCGCGGGGTGGGCGGGAGGCCGCCCGCGCGCTGGCGGGGGAGCCACACCAGCCGGGTCGCGACGGCCCGGATCTGCTGGTCGGTCCGCCGGTCGCGCAGGATCCCGTAGAGGCTGGGCGCGAGCACGAGGGCGGCGATGGCGAGGACGGCGAGGTAACTCACGAAGGTGGTCATAGCTCTACTGTCCGCCTGATCGCCCATGATCGACAGTGGCAGTACTGTCATAGAAGACCGAATTACTGCCACACTGGGGTCATGCTGACCAACGTGGCCGTGGCCCTCGTCGACGGAGTCGCCCCCTTCGAGCTGGGGATCTTCTGCGAGGTGTTCGGAATCGATCGCAGTGACATGGGCGTACCGGTGTACGACTTCGCCGTCTGCGCGGCGGAGGAGGGGCCGCTGACCGTGGGCGGGGGCGCCTTCGGCATCACCCCCGCCCACGGGCTGGAGCGGCTGGAGGAGGCCGATCTGATCTGCCTGCCCGCCGCCAGTGACGCGGGCGTACGCATCTACCCCGAGCCCCTGCTCGCGGCCCTGCGCCGGGCCGTGGACCGCGGTGCGCGGGTCCTCAGCGTGTGCAGCGGGGCCTACATCCTCGGCGCCGCCGGGCTGCTGGACGGCCGCCGGTGCACCACGCACTGGATGCACGCCGCGGCCCTGACCCGCCGCTTCCCGCGGGCCGTCGTCGACCCGGACGTGCTCTACGTCGACGAGGGCTCGGTGATCACCGCCGCCGGCACGGCCTCGGGCATCGACGCGTGCCTGCACGTGGTCCGCCAGGAGCACGGGGCCGAGGTGGCCAACATCATCGCGCGCAGGATGGTCGTCCCGCCGCACCGGGACGGCGGGCAGGCCCAGTTCATCCAGCGGCCGTTGCCGCGCACGGCCTGTGACACGGTGGGCGAGGTGATCGAGTGGATGGCCCGCCACCTGGGCGAGGAGATCACCGTCGAGCAGCTCGCGGAGCGCGCGCACATGTCCCCGCGGACCTTCGCCCGCCGCTTCCTCCAGGAGACCGGCACCACCCCGTACAAGTGGGTGCTGCGCCAGCGGGTCCTGCTGGCGCAGGAGCTGCTGGAGTCGACCGGCGAGACGGTGGACGCGATCGCCGGCCGCTGCGGCTTCGGCAACGCGGCTGCCCTGCGCCACCACTTCCTGCGGACCCTGGGCACCACGCCGAACTCCTTCCGGCGCGCCTTCCGGGGCCCGCAGGCCGCCTAGTGCCGCTCGACTCAGGCGTTGGGGACGGTCTCGTAGCGCGGGGTGCCCTCTTCCATCTGGCGCAGGGCGTCCTTGCGGTCCCGCTTCGAGAGGCGGTCGATGTAGAGGTAGCCGTACAGGTGGTCGGTCTCGTGCTGCAGGCAGCGGGCGAAGTAGCCGGTGCCGCGCACCTTGATCGGGTTGCCCTGCGCGTCCTGGCCCTCGACCTCGGCGTAGTCCGGGCGGGCCAGCGAGGCGTACGCCGTCGGGACCGACAGGCAGCCCTCGTTCGAGTCGTCCAGCACCCGCGCGGCGGCCGGCAGCTCGATCAGCTTCGGGTTGACCACGACACCGGTGTGCCGCTTGCCGTCGTCGTCCGGGCAGTCGTAGACGAAGACCTTGGCGTCCACGCCGATCTGGTTCGCGGCCAGGCCCACGCCCTCGGCGGCCTTCTGGCTGGCGAACATGTCGTCGATCAGCTGCGCCAGCTCGTCGCCGAACTCGGTGACGTCCTTGCACTCCCGGTGCAGGACCGGGTTGCCGACCACGGTGATCGGACGGGCCGTGCCGCGCTGACGGTGGGCGAGCTCGCGCGCCTCACAGTCCTCGGTGTCCACGACGTACCCGTCGTTCACGCTCTCGACAACCTCGTTCTCCTGCTGCGCCATGTCCGCCGTACGCCTTCCGTAAGTCCCGGTCACCGATGGCCGTGGTGGCCACCGATGTGCCGGTACAGCCTACGGCCCCGGGTCAGCAGACTTCTTCGAGATCCCGCCACTCCCTGGTACCCGGGCTGTCCGCGACCCAGCCGTCGAGCAGTCCGCGCACCAGACCGGCCGGTGCCGCGATCCCGCATTCGCGCTCGGGGACCCACAGGGAGCCCGAGCCGGCCGTACGGTGCCCGAGCGGTCCGGGGTGGCCCGGCTCGCTGTGGTCGTGCGGATCGAGGTGCTGCTCGCCGTCGCCCTCGTCGCTCGGCATCTCGCTCTCCGAGCAGGTCCGGCACAGCAGCCGCACCGACGAGGACCAGTCCTCGGCGGCGAATCCGGCGTCGGAGGCCAGCTGCTCCAGCGCGTCGCGGTCCGCCTCGGTGGCCGCCTCCAGCAGCACCACCCAGGTCGGCACCGGGGACGGCGCCCACAGCTCGATCTCGTCGAACACGGGGTACGAGGGCCCGGCCGCGGTCACCCGCTCGCCGTGCGGGACGCCGTCGTGGAGGACGACCTCGCCCCAGCGCCGCCCCGACGAGGGCAGCGGGATCGACAGGACCTCCAGCCGGGCCGGGTCCAGCCGGCGGCCCCAGACCACCTCGGCCTCGCCCTCGGGCGAGAGCCGCACGGCGGCGCTGCCGAGTTCCATCCCGACCGGCTCGCCCGCCCCGGCGGCGTCCCCGGGCACCTTCAGCCCGTACGCCTGCCAGGCCCGCCGGGCCAGCGGCCAGTCCTGCAGCGCGGTGGCGGCGATCCCCACGTTCCACCAGTCCGGGGCACCCGTCTCACGGTCCAGCAGGGCCACGGCGCGCAGCCCGGCGGCCCGCGCCTGCTCCCAGTCGTGCCGGAACTTGTGCAGCAGAGCCAGATTGAACCAGGACTCGGACAGCCAGGGCTCCAGGTCCGCCGCTCTGGTCAGGAGCGCGCCCGCGTCCTCGTACCGCCCGTCGCCGATCAGCGTGAACGCGCGGTCGGTGGCCTGCCGCCACGAGGCGGAGGGCCGATGCCGTACCTTCCCGAAGATCCTCACGATTCCCGCCTGCCTGGGGGCACCTCCCAGCGGTCGCTGGGGGACAACGGTGCAGCCTTGCGGACACTCCTACGGTCCCTCTTACTGGCATCCAACCATGCCCACTCGGACGGCCGCTCATTACCCATGGGTTACCCAGGTGGGACGGGCACCACTCTGTGACGTCCGCCCCTGGCCAGAACCCTTGCCAGGCACTCCACGACCTCCGGCTGGTAATCATGCCCGGTGCCCAGGCGGAGCCGCTCCAGAGCGGCCAGTGAGCCACCCGGGTGACGGCTCCCGCCGACCAGATCGTCGTACGCATTCACCGTACGCACGATCCGGGCCGCCGTGGGCTGCTCGCGGTACGGATCCGCCTGCCGCTCCACCACCACGGCGACCTCGGCGGGCACCCCGGTCTGCCGGGCCACCTCCCCGCCCAGCTCGGCGATCCGGCGGGCCTCGCCGTCGGGCAGTCCGGCCGTGGCCCCGTCCGGGACCGGGTCGACGAGGGAGAGCTGGCCGATGTCGTGCATCAGGGCGGCGTACTCCAGCACCGTGAGCTCCCGCTCCGACAGGCCCAGCTCCCGGCCGACGGCGCAGCTCAGGGCGGCCACCCGGCGGGAGTGGCCCGGCCGCGTGCAGCCGGCGATCTCGGTGGCGCGGGCCAGGGAGGTGATGGTCTGGCGGTAGGTGGTGCGGATCGCGGTGATCCGGTGGAAGGACAGCTGGGTCAGCAGCAGGGGCACGCTGAAGACGGGCAGGGCCCACAGGCCGGCGACGGCGGCGCCGAGCGCCATCACGACCCCGGTGGCGCAGATCGCCGAGCCGATGCCGAGCTGGGCGCGCAGTTCGTCGTGCAGCAGCGGACCGTACGGACGGCCGGTCCGGGCCCCGGCGAGCGCGGCGGCGAGCACGGCGTCGCACAGGGCGGTGAGGCCGAGGAGGAAGAGCAGGTAGCCGACGAGGTACGGGCCCTGGCCCACCCATTGCTCCAGCCGGCCCGAGTTGTAGAGCGGCTGGAAACAGGCGGCGGCGAAGGCGACCGTGAGCACCCGGCGGGACAGGTGGTCGAGGGCGGGGCCGCGGCCGCGGGCGATGTGCGGGACGATCCCGGCGAGGACGGCCGCGACGACGACCGCGACGGTCTGGAGCACCCCGTGGTGGGTGGGCTGCCCGGCGTTCTGGCCGAGCAGGGCGTAGGCGAGGGCTCCGGCGGAGCCGAGCGGTGCGGGGCGGCGGCCGAGGGGGTCCTGGCGGTCCCGGTGGGCGAGCTCCCCGACGGTGATCAGGGTGGCGAAGGCCAGGGCGGCGCCGGGCTCGGCGACGCCGTTCCACAGGGTGTGGCCGAGCGCGGCGCCGGTGAGCACCCCGGCGGCCCCCCGCACGGTCCACGCGGCCGGGGCCCTCATCCGCCCGCCCCGGAGCCGTCCGCGTCCGGGCCGGACCCGCCGGCCGGGCCGGGAACCGCGGGGACCCTGCCCGGTGGCGGCGGGACCGGTGCGAGGGGACGGGAGCCCTGGTCCGGCATCCCGGCCAGGGCCGCGGGGCCCGGCTTCGGCCCCGGCCCCGGCGCGGCAGCACTCGCCGGGATCACCTGGAGGTCCTCGTCGGAGGTCACCACCGGGTGCCAGCCGGTCCGGCCGATCGCGTCGACCAGCGCCCGCACCATCGACGGGTCGAACTGCGCCCCCGCACACCGTTCCAGCTCCGCCAGGGCGACCGGCACCGGCCGGGCCCGGCTGTACGAGCGGGTCGAGGTCATCGCGTCGAAGGCGTCGGCCACCGCCACCACCCGGGCCAGTACCGGGATCTGCTCGCCGGTCAGCCCGTACGGATAGCCGGAGCCGTCGACCCGCTCGTGGTGGTGCAGGATCGCGGCCCGGGCCTCGCCGAGGAAGCCGATGCCGCGCACCATCTCGTGCCCGTACTCGGGGTGCAGCTCGATGATCCGGCGCTCGTGCGGGGTGAGCGGCCCGTCCTTGCGCAGCAGCCGCGTGGGGACGCCGAGTTTGCCCACGTCGTGCAGGATCCCGGCGATGCGCACCGTCTCCAGCCGGTCCTCGGTCATGCCCAGCTCCCGGGCGATCATCGCGGAGGCCTGGCCGACCCGTTCGCTGTGGCCGCGCGTGTAGCGGTCCTTGATGTCGACGGCCTGGACGAGGGCGCGGATGGTCGCCTGGTGTGCGGTGCGCTCGCGGTGGTACTGGGCGAAGACCCAGCAGGAGATGTACATCGGCAGCAGGACGAGCAGTGCGGCCGGGGGCCCGTAGGGGCTGCGCCACATGACGGCCATCATCAGGCCGGCGAGGCCGTGGACGCAGTGCGGGGCGAGGGAGGAGGCCGCCAGCCCACGCCAGGCGGTGGCGGCCGGGCGGCGTTCGGCAGTGGCCAGGATGCCGCCGTCGAGGGCGGTGAGCACCAGGCAGAAGGCGACGGCCGCGGCCGTCGCGGGCAGCAGCACGCAGGGGAAGTCGGCCGGCCCTCCGGGGGGCCCGGAGCCGGCGGAGGGAGCGCCGCCGAGGGTGTCCGGGCCGTGCAGCAGCCCGTAGGTCCGGCCCGCGACCCAGGCGGCTGTCGCCTGCTGCGCGCCGTGCCACACGCGGCGCACCCGGGCGGGCCGCTCGGCGACGGTGCCCGCGAGTCCCCCGGGCAGCGCCACGAGCGCGGCGGCGGCGGGCGGCAGCAGGAAGACGGCGGCGAGCACCACGGGGAAGAAGGGGCCGATGCCCTCGGGCACGCGGCTGCCCGGCGGTGGGCAGACCTTGACGAGTTCGCAGCCGAGGTAGAGCGCGGCGAGCAGGGCCACGGCCGTCCAGGGCGTAGCGGAATCCGTGAGGGCGGGGGTGATGCACGCGACGGCCACGAGGACGGCGCACAGGATGTATCCGCGCGCCCCCGGCGGAAGTGCCCGCATGGCGCTCTCCTCCCCTGTGCCGTGCACACCGGGTGCTGAATCGAACCAGCACCGAATGGGGAGAATAGGTGGGGCCCGGAGCGAGGTGGGCCACATTTCCGCATTGGGCCATGCGGACGCCCCCGGATTAGCACATTCGGGTGAAGGAAGTGCTCTTCCGGGGGCGGCTGTTCAATCGTCCGGCCGGTGAACGGCGCGGGTCAGCCGGGCGCGGGATTGTCGGCGGTGACATCGTGGTCGGGCACCGCCTGACCGGACCTGATCAGTTCGATCCGGCCCATCACCTTCGACCGCAGGTCGGTCGGCACGTCGTCCGACCCGCAGCAGCGTTTCACCAGCTTCTTCACGGCCTGTTCCAGGCCGTACTTCTCCAGGCAGGGATTGCACTCGCCGAAATGCGTCTCGAACTTCGTGCAGTCACTGTCCGGCATCTCCTGGTCAAGGAACTCGTACAGGTGGTCCAGGACCTCAGAGCACTCTGTCTCGTGCGGCTCTCCGCAACTCATGAGTCCGAGCCTTTCCGGTCGTTCGGCTCTCCCGCGCCCGCGGGAACCAGCCCGCGCTCACGGGCATAGTCCTCCAGCATTCCGCGGAGTTGACGGCGGCCACGGTGCAGTCGGGACATGACCGTACCGATGGGTGTACCCATGATGTCCGCGATCTCCTTGTACGCAAAGCCCTCTACGTCGGCAAGGTAGACCGCGATGCGGAACTCCTCCGGAATGGCCTGCAGGGCTTCCTTCACGTCCGAATCCGGCAGGTGGTCGAGCGCCTGCGACTCGGCCGAACGCAGTCCGGTCGACATGTGCGACTCGGCGCGCGCCAGCTGCCAGTCCTCGATCTCCTCCGCGGCGCTGCGCTGCGGCTCACGCTGCTTCTTGCGGTAGGAGTTGATGAACGTGTTCGTCAGAATGCGGTAGAGCCACGCCTTCAGGTTGGTGCCCTCGCGGAACTGGTGGAAGGACGCGTACGCCTTCGCGTACGTCTCCTGGACCAGGTCCTCGGCGTCGGCCGGATTGCGCGTCATGCGCAGCGCGGCCGAGTACATCTGGTCGAGGTAGCCGAGGGCGTCCCGTTCGAAGCGCGCATTGCGCTCCAGGGTCGTCTCCTCCGCGTGGCCTTCGTCGGTCCCAGCGACAGGACCCACCTCCTCCGACAGCGTGGCGGCTCCGAAAGCGGATCCGCTCGAATCGGAGAATAGTCGACCTTCCCGGCCCTCCGCCGCCCGAAGCGGGCTGCGCTTGGGCGCGGGCAGCACGGTCCAGTCCAGGTCAGCGGCCTGCCGACGGTTCTGGCTGATGACCTGGGTCATGCGCTCCCTCTCCTCCGACGAGTTCCCCTACGTTCCGACATCCGAGACAACAGAAGGGGCGGGCGGCGCATTCCCGGGCGCCCGGGGGGTTTCCGGCTTTCGCCGGGACGCGGCCGGCGGGGCTCACACGGGGAGCCGCGCGAGCCACTCCCCCACCGCTTCGGTGATCGTCGAGAGCGCTTCCTCCTGGGTGGTGTCCGCCTTCTTCGGCACCGCGAAGCCGTGATCGGCGTACGCCACCTCCACGAGCTCGTACGGGTCCTGCCCGCCCGGCGGCGGGAACTCCTCGGGCCGCCCGAAGGGGTCCCGGCCGCCCTGGACCACGAGGGCGGGCCGGCCGGCCCCGGTGAGCTCCCCGGCGCGGGACTTCTCCGGCCTGCCCGGCGGGTGCAGCGGGAAGGCCAGTGCCAGCACCCCGGCGGCCCCCAGCCCGGCGGCGGTCCGGCAGGCCACCCGGGCCCCGGCGCTGCGCCCGCCCGCGACCACCGGCAGCCCGGGCTCCACGAGCGCCGGCCACAGCCCGCGCCACCCCTCGTCCAGCACCCTGGGCGCGGCGGCGACCTTCTTCCCGGCGACCCGCCAGGGCTGTTCGACCAGGGCCACCGTGATCCCGCGGGCGGGCAGGGCGGCGGCCAGCGCCTGGAGGTCCCGGGCCTCGATGCCGCCGCCGGCGCCGTGGCTCACGGCGAGCACGAGCCTGGGCTCCGGCGCCCGGTGCCAGGTGATGCGGGCCTCGCCCGCCGGGGTGTCGACACTCTCGGTACGCGTGGTCATGCGTCCCATCCTGCCCGGGTCAGAAGAGGGTGCCCTCCTCCGGCGCGGCCAGCTCCGTCAGCAGCTCCGGGCCGTTGTTGCGCACGCTGCTCACCGCCGTCGAGACCGGGTAGGCCCGCATCAGCCCGCCGGGCGGCGGGGCCAGCAGCTCCCGCAGCGAGCCCTCGGTGTCGGTGTTCGCCGGGTCCAGCCAGGCGTCCCAGCGGTCCGGGGTCAGCATCAGCGGCATCCGCGGGTGGATGTCGGCGAGCGAGCGCGGTCCTTCGGCGGGGGCCACGCCCAGGGGGCCGGTCTCGGCCTCCGTGGTGATCACCGAGCAGGTGACCCACCAGGAGAGCGGGTGCTCGTCGGGCAGGGTCCGGTCGCGCCAGAACTCGTATATCCCGGCCATGGCGAAGACGGAGCCGTCGGAGGGGAGCACGAAGTAAGGCTGCTTGCGGGCCCGCTTCTTCTTGCCCTCCACCTCCAGCTGCCGCTCGTCGTGGGCGGTGACCCACTCGTAGTAGCCGTCGGCGGGGACGATGCAGCGGCGCTGCGCGAAGGGCCGGCGGAAGGAGGGCTTCTCGTGCAGGGTCTCGGACCGGGCGTTGATCATCCGGGCGGCGCCGTCGGGGTTCTGGGCCCAGGAGGGGACCAGCCCCCATTTCAGGACCCGCAGCTGGCGAACCGGACGCGGGTGCAAGGCGTCTTTGAGGGGACGGTCGAGGACCACGTGGACCTCTTTCGTCGGCGCGACGTTGAAATCGGGGACCAGGGCCTCCTCCGGGTCCCACCTCTCGATGCCGAAGGCCTCCACGAGGTCCTCGGGCCTACGACTCGCCGCATACCGTCCGCACATGGCTGTCACACTGCCATGTCTCCCGTACCCCACCGCAAGGAGTCCGCCACCTTATGGACAGCAGCACGACGGCCGGTCTCTGGGACCGGCTCACGGGCATACAGACCGCGCCGGAGCAGTGGCTGGTGATCGCGACCGGCGTGGTCGCGCTGGCAGCCGTGGGGCCCCGCCCGCTGTGGCGGCTGTCGCGCAACGCCATCACCATCGCGCACGAGGGCGGGCACGGCCTGCTGGCGCTGCTCACCGGGCGCCGGCTGAGCGGGATACGGCTGCACTCCGACACCAGCGGGGTCACCGTCAGCCGGGGCAAGCCGACGGGGCTGGGGATGATCCTGACCGCGGCCGGCGGCTACACCGCGCCCTCGCTGCTCGGTCTCGGCGGGGCGGCCCTGCTGTCGGCACACCGGATCACGCTGCTCCTGTGGGCCGCCACCGCCCTGCTGGTGGCCATGCTCGTGATGATCCGCAACGCGTACGGGGCCCTGACGGTGGTCCTGACCGGCGGAACCTTCCTGCTGGTGTCCTGGCTGACCCCGGCCGGGGTGCAGGCCGGTTTCGCGTACCTGGTGGTGTGGTTCCTGCTGCTCGGCGGGGTCCGGCCGGTCTTCGAACTGGGGGCCAAGCGCCGGGGCGGCGGGGCACCCGATTCCGACGCCGACCAGCTCGGCCGGCTCACGCACCTGCACCCGGTGGTGTGGCTGCTCTTCTTCCATGTGGTCGCGCTGTGTTCGCTGATCGGCGGCGCCCGCTGGCTGCTCGCCCTGTGACCGCTCCCTGAGACGGGGCCGGGATCAAGATCTGGCATCGGGGGAAGCCACTAAAGTGGGGGCCATGACCGAGACCCCCGCGCTCCCTGCCCTCTGGCCCGCTCCGCTCGCCGATGGGACCGTCCACGCCACCGTCACGGTGCCGGGATCCAAATCGGTCACCAACCGGGCCCTCGTGCTCGCCGCGCTCGCCGCCGAGCCCGGCTGGGTGCGCCGCCCGCTGCGCTCGCGCGACTCCCAGCTGATGGCCGACGCGCTGCGCGCGATGGGCGTCGGCATCGAGGAGACCGTCTCGTCCAGCTCCGCCGGTGACGGCGCGGGCGGTGAGGCCTGGCGGGTCATCCCGGCGGCCCTGCACGGCCCGACGACCGTGGACGTCGGCAACGCGGGCACGGTCATGCGCTTCCTGCCGCCGGTCGCCACCCTCGCCGACGGCGACATCCGCTTCGACGGCGACCCGCGCTCCTACGAGCGCCCGCTGGGCCAGGTCATCAGCGCCCTGCGCACCCTCGGCGCCCGCATCGACGACGACGGCCGGGGCGCGCTGCCCATGACCGTCCTGGGCGGCGGGGCGCTGGAGGGCGGCACGGTCGAGATCGACGCCAGCAACTCCTCGCAGTTCGTCTCCGCGCTGCTGCTCTCCGCCCCGCGCTTCAACCAGGGCGTCGAGGTCCGGCACGTGGGCGGCAACCTGCCGTCGATGCCGCACATCCGGATGACCGTGGAGATGCTGCGCGCGGCGGGCGCCCAGGTCGACACCCCCGAGGCCGGGGGCGAGAAGGACGTGTGGCGGGTCACCCCCGGCGCGCTGCTGGGCCGCGACATGGTCGTGGAGCCGGACCTCTCCAACGCGCAGCCCTTCCTGGCCGCCGCCCTGATCACCGGTGGCACGGTGACCGTCCCGGACTGGCCGCGCCGCACCACCCAGCCGGGCGACGCGCTGCGCCGGATCTTCACCGAGATGGGCGGCTCCTGCGAGCTGACCGACGCGGGCCTGGTCTTCACCGGCACCGGCAAGATCCACGGCATCGACGTGGACCTGAGCGAGGTCGGCGAGCTCACCCCGGGCATCGCGGCCGTGGCCGCGCTGGCCGACTCCGAGTCGGTGCTGCGCGGTGTCGCGCACCTGCGGCTGCACGAGACGGACCGGCTGGCCGCGCTGACCAAGGAGATCAACGCGCTCGGCGGCGATGTCACCGAGACCGCCGACGGCCTGCGCATCCGGCCGCGCCGGATGCACGGCGGCGTGTTCCACACGTACGACGACCACCGGATGGCCACCGCGGGCGCGGTGATCGGCCTGGCGGTGGAGGGCGTACAGATCGAGAACGTGGCGACGACCGCGAAGACCCTGCCGGACTTCCCGCAGATGTGGGCGGACATGCTCGCCGGGGACACAGGTGGTTCCGGGACGCCCGGAGCGGGTGCGGGAGCGTAGGGCCCGTCATGCGCAGGTACGGCAAGAACACCGACGAGGACGACATCCGCCAGCGCCCGAACCCCAAGGGCAACCGGCCGCGGACCAGCATCCGGCCCAAGCACGAGGACGCGGCCGAGGGCTTCGTCCTGACCGTCGACCGCGGCCGGCTGACCTGCCTGGTCGAGGGCCGTTCCGTACACGCGATGAAGGCCCGCGAGCTCGGCCGCAAGGCCGCGGTGGTCGGCGACCGGGTCTGGATCGTCGGTGACCTGACCGGCAAGAAGGACACCCTGGCCCGCATCGTGCGGATCGAGGAGCGCAAGTCCGTCCTGCGGCGCACCGCCGACGACGACGACCCGTACGAGCGGGTGGTCGTCGCCAACGCCGACCAGCTGGCCATCGTCACGGCCCTGGCCGACCCGGAGCCGCGGCCCCGGATGATCGACCGCTGCCTGGTCGCGGCGTACGACGCGGGGCTGGAGCCGCTGCTGGTGCTCACCAAGTCCGACCTGACCTCCGCGGACAAGATCCTGGAGATCTACTCGACCTTCGGCCTGAAGTACGTGGTGACCAACCGCGAGGAGCTCGCGGCGGGCGACGCGGCCGACCGGGTGCGCGAGCACCTCAACGGCCGGATCACCGCCTTCGTCGGCCACTCGGGCGTCGGCAAGACCACGCTGGTGAACTCGCTGGTCGCCGAGGGCCGCCAGCGCGCCACCGGAGTGGTCAACGCGGTGACCGGCCGCGGCCGGCACACCACCACCTCGGCGCTCGCGCTGCCGCTGCCGGGCGGCGACGGCTGGGTCATCGACACCCCGGGCGTGCGCTCCTTCGGACTGCACCACGTGGACCCGTCCCGGGTGATCCTGGCCTTCCCCGAGCTGGTTCCGGGCACCGAGGAGTGCCCGCGCGCATGCAGCCACGACGAGCCGGACTGCGCGCTCGACAAGTGGGTGGAGGACGGCCACGCGGACCCGGCCCGGCTGTATTCGCTGCGGCGGCTGCTGGAGACGCGCGAGCGGCGCGAGGGCGACTGACCGTCCGGCGGTGGGTCGGCCGCGTTTGTCGAGGGCCCTGTCTGGATAAATGCATAATCGCACCAAGTGACGCGATGTCACCTGACGCGGGGAGGCATTCGACATGGCGTGGCTGCTGGTCGTGGTCGCGGGACTCCTGGAGACCGGTTTCGCGGTCTGCCTCAAGCTCTCCCACGGATTCACCCGGCTGGGGCCGACCATCGCCTTCGCCTGCTTCGCGCTCGGCAGCTTCGGTCTGCTGACCCTGGCACTCAAGAAGCTGGACGTGGGGCCGGCGTACGCGGTGTGGACGGGCATCGGCGCGGCCGGGACGGCGATCTACGGCATGGTCTTCCTCGGCGACCTGGTCTCCACCCTCAAACTCGTCTCGATCTCGCTGGTCATCCTGGGCGTCATCGGGCTCCAGCTGTCCGGGTCGGCGCACTGAGCAGCCTGCGCAGCTCACCCGGCCCCGGCTCCTCCCCCGGGGCGATCACGTAGGAGAGGGCGAGGCGTACGGCGAGTTCGCAGCGCTGTGGGCCCTCCCCCGGCGTCAGCGCGGCGGCCGCCCGGTCCCGGACGGCCCGGGCCAGCTCACCGGGCCCGGGTGCCCGGCCGCCCGCCGCGGGCAGACCCGCGTCCCAGGCGCCGGTGAGCAGGGCCCGTACGAGGGGCTGGGCGCGGGCCGCCCGTACGGTCCACTCCGCGACGGCGGCGAGCCGCTCGGCGGCCTGGGCCGGGGCGGACAGGGCCCGGTCGACCCCGTCGAGGTAGCGGTCGGCCTCGCGGCGGACCAGCGCGCGGCCCAGGCCCGCCTTGCCGCCGAACTCGTTGTAGAGGGTCTGCCGGGACACCCCGGCGGCCGCGGCCACGTCGACCATCCGCACGTCCGGCCAGGGGCGCGCCGAGAGCGCCGCTCCCGCCGCCTCCAGCAAGGACTCCCGGGCTGCCGGCATCCGCGCCTCCCCGTTCGGCTCTCTCCGGTCAGAGTTGACGGGCCGCCAGATCCTGTCAAGGGCGCACCGGGGCCGCACTGTGGACAGCGTTGGTCGGGCTCCGGGAGTCTCGATACTGTTCGGACATGCCCGAGTATGACGATGACCTGCGCCTTGCCCTCGAACTCGCCGACGCGGCGGACGCCGCCACGATGGAGCGCTTCCGCGCCCTCGACCTGCAGGTCGAGACGAAGCCGGACATGACCCCGGTGAGCGAGGCGGACAAGGCGGCCGAGGAGATCATCCGGGCCGGTATCGCGGCCGCGCGGCCGGACGACGCCATCCTGGGCGAGGAGTACGGGCTCAAGGGCAGCGGTCCGCGCCGCTGGGTGGTGGACCCGATCGACGGCACGAAGAACTACGTGCGCGGGGTCCCCGTCTGGGCGACCCTGATCTCCCTGATGACCGAGGACACCGACGGCGAGTTCCGCCCGGTGGTCGGCGTGGTGTCCGCGCCGGCGCTGGGCCGCCGCTGGTGGGCGACCAGGGGCGGGGGCGCGTACGCGGGCGGCGCGCTCGGCGAGACCGGCGCGATCGGCGTGTCGAAGGTGGGCGGGCTGGGCGACGCCTCGTTCGCGTACTCCTCGCTGAGCGGCTGGGAGGAGCAGGGCCGGCTGGCCGGGTTCCTGGACCTGACCCGGGCGTGCTGGCGGACCCGCGGCTACGGGGACTTCTGGCCGTACATGATGGTCGCGGAGGGCTCGCTGGACCTGTGCGCCGAGCCCGAACTCAACCTCTGGGACATGGCGGCCATCGCGGTCGTGGTCCAGGAGGCGGGCGGCCGCTTCACCAGCCTGGACGGCGTGGACGGGGTGCACGGCGGGAACGCCGCGGCCTCGAACGGACTGCTCCACGAGGAGATGCTGAACCTGCTGCGCCCGCGCGCCTGAGCCCGTCGCGCGCTGTCCGCGCTCCGTTGCGCGCCTTCTTGTCGGCCCTGCGGGTCCATGGGAATCTGATACTCCCCACGCTTGTGCGCTTGTGAACCGTTTCTCTTGAGGCGGCTCCCCGGGCGCACCCACCCAGGCGGGGGGACTCACCCCAGGAGGTGGCTCTCTTCATGCTCGTCCGCGACGCCATGAGCACCGTGATCCTCACCCTCGGACCCGCACACACCCTCCGGCAGGCGGCCTGCCTGATGTCCGGCCGGCGCGTCGGCGCGGCCGTCGTCCTCGACCCCGACCACAGCGGAATCGGCATCCTGACCGAGCGTGACATCCTCAACTCGATCGGCGCGGGCCATGACCCGGACCGGGAGTCCGTGGGCGCGCACACCACCAACAACGTCGTGTTCTGCACCCCGGAGGCCACGGTGCAGGAAGCCGCCGAGGCGATGGCCCACGGCGGCTTCCGGCACCTGATCGTGCTGGAGCACGGCGGACCCGTCGGCATCGTGTCCGTGCGCGACGTCATCCGCTGCTGGGTCCCGGCGCGGCGCACGGTCCCCGCGTGAAACGACGCCGGGCCGCAGTCCTCCGAGGAGGGCTGCGGCCCGGCGTCCTGCTACGGCAAGCGCTCCGTGTCAGCCGCGGAGGGCCTGGACCGCGGCTTCGAGCCGCTTGCCGAAGTCACCGTCCGCCTGGCGGAAGTTGTTGATCGCGCGCTCGGCTATGTCGTCGCGGGAGACCTTGGCGATGAAGCCGGACAGGTTCTCGATCAGACGGGACTTCTCGTCCTCCGAGTACAGGCGGTAGAGGTTGCCCGCCTGGACGAAGTCGTTGTCCTCGCTGTGGACGGCGGCGGCGTGGTTGCCCGTGCCACCGGTCACGTCGATGGGCTGCCACAGCGGGCGGTCCGTCTGGTGCGGGCCGCCGAAGCTGTTCGGCTCGTAGTTCTTCGCGCCCTTGTGGCGGCCGTCGTACAGGTAGCCGTCGCGGGAGTTGGTGCGCGCCTCGGTGGCGTGCGGGCGGTTCACCGGCAGGTGGTCGGCGTTGATGCCGACGCGGTAGCGGTGGGCGTCGCCGTAGCCGAAGAGGCGGCCCTGGAGCATCTTGTCCGGGGACGGACCGATGCCGGGGACGAAGTGCGCCGGGCTGAAGATGCTCTGCTCGACCTCGGCGAAGACGTTCTCCGGGTTGCGGTTGAGCTCCAGCTTGCCGATCTCGATCGGCGGGTAGTCCTCGTGCGGCCACACCTTGGTGAGGTCGAACGGGTTGAAGCGGTACTGGGCGGCCTCGGCCGCGGGCATGATCTGGGCCTGCACGGTCCAGGTCGGGAAGTCGCCGCGCTCGATGGACTCGCGCAGGTCGCGCTGGTGCGAGTCGGGGTCCTCACCGGCGAGCCGGTTGGCCTCGGCCTGGGTGAGGTTCTTGATGCCCTGGTCGGTCTTGAAGTGGTACTTGACCCAGAAGACCTCGCCGGCCTCGTTGTTCCACTGGAACGTGTGCGAGCCGTAGCCGTTCATGTGGCGGTAGGACGCCGGGATGCCGCGGTCACCGAACAGCCAGGTCACCTGGTGGGTCGACTCGGGCGACAGACCCCAGAAGTCCCAGACGTTGTCCGCCTCCTGCGAGCCCGTGTACGGGTCGCGCTTCTGGGTGTGGATGAAGTCGGGGAACTTGATGGCGTCCTTGATGAAGAACACCGGGGTGTTGTTGCCGACGAGGTCGTAGTTGCCCTCTTCGGTGTAGAACTTCAGCGCCCAGCCGCGGGGGTCGCGGACCGCGTCGGCGCTGCCGAGGTTGCCGGCGACGGTGGAGAAGCGCAGGAAGGTCTCGGTCTCCTTGCCGACCTCGGACAGGAACTTGGCCCGGGTCCACTGCGAGACGTCGCGGGTCAGCGTGAAGGTGCCGTACGCACCGGCGCCGCGGGCGTGCACCACGCGCTCCGGGATGCGCTCGCGGTTGAAGTGCGCGAGCTTCTCCAGCAGCAGCTGGTCCTGGACCAGAACGGGGCCGCCGACGCCGGCGGTCTCGCTGTTCTGGTTATCGGCGACCGGCGCTCCGGCCTCCGTGGTGAGCGGTCCCTGCGTCACGTGCGCCTCCTGCGTCATCCCTGCATGTCCTGTCCTTGGCGTTTGCCGTAACCGATCCTACGATGGACTTTGTCTAAGTCAAGTAAGCATCCAAGTCCACATCGGTTCGGGAGTTACACCGAATCCCCTCACTGTTAGGCTGATGTCTATGAGTGACCTGCTGGATCGACTTCGCGGACGCGGCTGGCGCATGACGGCGCAGCGGCGTGTCGTGGCCGAGGTGCTCGACGGTGACCACGTGCACCTGACGGCCGACGAGGTGCACGCGCTCGCGGTGGCCAAGCTGCCCGAGATCTCCCGTGCGACCGTCTACAACACCCTGGGCGAACTCGTCACCCTCGGCGAGGTACTGGAGGTCTCCACGGACCGCCGCGCCAAGCGGTACGACCCGAACGCGCACCGGCCCCACCAGCACCTGGTCTGCGCGCAGTGCGGCGCGATCCGCGACGTGCACCCGGCCGGCAACCCGCTGGCCGACCTGCCGGACACGGAACGCTTCGGCTTCGTCGTGTCGGCGGTCGAGGTGACGTACCGCGGCGTCTGCCCGAACTGCGCGGCCGCCTGAGCACACGCACACGAAAGGGCCCGGACCCCTCAGGGGGCCGGGCCCTTCGCGTTCACCTTCTTGCAGGCGGAAACGGATCGGGAACGACTCAGGGCCCGGATCCATTGGATCCGGGCCCTGAGTCTTCAGTAGCGGGGACAGGATTTGAACCTGCGACCTCTGGGTTATGAGCCCAGCGAGCTACCGAGCTGCTCCACCCCGCGTCGGTAAACCCAACGTTACGTGAAGGCCCACGGCAGATGCAAATCGGTTAACCGGCCAGCCCCCGGTGCAGGAGCGCGGTCAGCGTCTCCACCACCTCGTCGTCGTCGAGTCCGGTCTCGCCGGTCATGGCGGCGTACCCCAGCATCGAGATCATCGCCCCCATCGCCGCGGCGACCAGTTCGGGGTCCCCGGGCAGCTCACGGCCCCGTTCGCGCATGTACGCGAGGTGCTCACGAAGCGGCGCGGTGTCCCCGAGGAGACGCCCCCAGACCTGCCCCGAGCCGGGCGGTTCGGCCATGGACTTCTGGAAGAGGGCGACCACGACGGGCAGATGGTCCCGGAAGACGCGCCAGGTGACCGCCACATGCGTCCGCAGCTGCGCCCGGTCGGCGAGGTCGTGTTCGCGGGGGTGATCGTGGGCGCCGACCTCCACGTCCACCTGGGCCCCCATGTCCGCGAGCAGCGCGTCCAGCAGTTCGTCCTTGCCCGCGAAGTGCTCGTAGAAGGACCCGGTGGACCGGCCGGCGGCCTTGGTGATGTCGGTGATCTTCGTCTGCGCGTAGCCGCGCTCCAGGAAGAGCGCCCGCGCCGCCTCCTTGAGCGCTGCCTCCGTGCCGGCCGCCCGCTCCTTGCGCACTCCCACCGCGATCTCCGTTCCCACTTGACGCCGTCTTCCCGGCCTCATCATACTGAACCGAGTTTCACCGAATCAGAATTCAGTGAATGCAGATTCAGCGAGAGGGGTCGGACATGCGTGTGTCAGTCATCGGGGGCGGCGTCGCCGGAGCTGCGAGCGCGATCGCTCTGCGCCGCGCGACCGGCGCAGAGGTCACGGTCCACGAGGCGTACGAGGACCCGGCCGGGCAGGTGGGCTCGTTCCTCAGCCTCGCCGTCAACGGGCTGCGGGGGCTGGACGAGCTGGGCTGCCTCGCCGAGGTCCAGGCCGCCGGGTTCCCGGTCGCCCTGCAGCGGATGTGGTCCGCCTCGGGCAAGCTCCTCGGGGAGGTGCCGCGCGGCCGGCGCGCCTCGGACAGCCTGCACAGCACGACGCTGCTGCGCGGGCGGCTGGTGGAGGTGCTGCGCGCCGAGGCGGTCCGGGCCGGGGCCCGGATCGAGACGGGGCGGCGGGTGGACCCGGCGGACCTGGACGCGGACCTGGTGGTGGCGGCCGACGGCATCTGGTCCGCCACCCGCCCGGCGCTGGACCCGGCGGCGCCGCAGGTGCGGTACGCGGGGCTCTACAGCGTGTCGGGGGTCTCCCAAGGCGTGCACCTCACGCCCGGCACCTACCACTTCGTCTTCGGCCGCCGGGGGGCGTTCCTCTGCGTCCCGGCGGCGGACGGCACGGTCTGGTGGTCGGCCCAGGTGCCCGCCCCGGAGCCCCCGGACCCGGCGGAGGTCACCCAGGCCCTGCTGGCGGAGCTGTACGGCAAGGAGGACCTGCCGCTGTCCCTGATCCGGGCGGCCACCCGCGTCGACCGCCCGATGCCGATGCACCGGCTGGCGGACGTGCCCGTCTGGCACGACGGACGCACCGTCCTGATCGGCGACGCCGCCCACCCGGTCGGGGCCGGGCAGGGCGCGTCGATGGCGATCGAGGACGCGGTGACCCTGGCGCGGTGCGTGGCATCGGTCCCGGGCGTGGACGCGGCCCTGGCCGAGTACACCCGGCTGCGCCGCCCCCGGGTGGCCCGGATGACCCGGGCCGCGGCGACGAACCGCGATTCGAAGACCCCGGGCACGGTGCAGCGCCGGGTCAACGACCTGCTGATGCCGCTCGCCTTCCGGCACGTCTACGCCCGCTCCACCTCCTGGCTCTACCGCTAGGGGGTGTCCGCAGGGGGTGTCTTGCCGGGGCTCAGGCCGAGAGTTCCTCGGCCAGGGCCTCGCGGAGCCGGGCCGCGCGTTCCGAGACCTCGGCCGGGCCCAGTTCCATGGCCCGCACGCACCACTTCTGGCCCTCCGCGAGGTCCCCGTGGCGGGCCGCGAGCAGGCCGAGGCGCAGGGCGGCGCGGCCGTGGCCCGCCACCGCCGCGCGGGTCCACCACAGGGCGGCCTCCGGCTCGCTCCCCTCGCGGGCCAGCAGCAGCCCGAGGTTGAAGGCGCCGTTGCGGGAGCCGGCCTCGGCCGCCTCCCGGTACCAGCGCGCGGCCACGGCCAGGTCGCCGCGGGCGGCGGCCAGCATGCCGACCCGCACCTGGGCCCGGCGGTGCCCCAGCTCGGCGGCCCGCTCGTACCACTCCTCGCTCTCGGTGCGCGGGGCGCCGCCCACGGGCTCGCCCAGCGCAACCGGCTCCGGCGGCGGGGCCAGTGACTCCAGCAGCGCGGCCAGGCGGAACGCCGCCTCCGCGCTGCCGCCGCCCGCCGCGCAGCGCAGGTGCCGCTCGGCCGCCCGGTCCTCGCCGTCGCGCACCAGCGCGATGCCGACCTGCAGCGCCGCGTCGGTGTGACCGGCCGACGCGGCCCGCTCGTACCACTTCAACGCCGTCCGGTCCTCGTCGCGGCTGGCGAACAGGATCCCGAGGTTGAACGCGGCGTCGACGCTGCCCGCCTCGGCCGCCTTCGAGAACCAGGGCTCGGCGCCCGCCGCGTCCCCGACCTGGAGCAGCATGATCGCCAGCGCGTTGGCCGCCTCGCGGTGCCCGGCGTAGGCGGCCCTCCGGTACCACTGCTCGGCCTGCGCGGTCCGGTCCTGTGCGACGCACAGCAGAGCAAGGTTGTACGCCCCGTTTTGGTCGCCCGCGTCCATGGCGGTCCGGTACCAGCGCTCCGCAGTCTGGGTCTCGCCGCGTGCGGCGTGCAGCGCGCCCAGCGCGTTGGCGGCGTTGCCGTCGCCGTCCTGCGCCGCCCGGTGCCACCACACGGCGGCGCTCTCCTCGTCGCCGGCGTCGCGCAGCAGGAAGCCGAGCGCGCACGCCGCCCGGGCCTCCCCCTGCTTGGCGGAGGTCAGGTACCAGCGCCCGGCCTCCTTGAGCTCGCCGCGTGCCTCCAGCAGGGCGCCCAGGTGCAGGGCGGCGCGCCGGTGCCCGCGCGCGGCCGCCTGCCGGTACCACTGCTCGGCCTCGGTGGGGTCGCCCTTGCGCAGGTGCCTCGCCAGCCGGTACGCGGCTTCGCGGTGCCCCTGTTCGGCGGCGGCGCGGAACCACCGCTCGACGCCCTTGTCCCCGCGGTGCTCCAGCAGGTCGGCCAGCCCGTACGCGCCCAGCGCGTGGCCGGACTCGGCCGCCTGCCGCATCCAGTACTCGGCGGCGGGCTCGTCCCCGCGCTCACGGAAGTAGCGGCCGAGGGCGTGCGCGGCGGGGGCGGATCCGGCGACGGCAGCGACCCGCCACCAGTCGGCCGCGTCCTCGGGGTAGCCCCGCTGGTGGAGCAGCACGCCGAGGTTGTTCGCGGCGGCGCGGTCCCCCGCGCCGGTGGCTCCCCGCAGGTACGGTTCGGCGCCGTCGAGGTCGCCGCGGCGCAGCAGGAGCGCGCCGAGCACGCTCATGGCTCCGGGGTCGCCCTTGTCTGCGGCCACCCGGTGCCGTGCTTCCAGCTCGGCGTCGCTCGCCGCGTCGGTCTCGGCGAACATCTCCTGCGCGAAATCCGCATCGGTCAGTGCCGTCTGCGCGTCGGCGACCGGAGCCGCCCCCTCGGCCTCTGTGTCCGTCCCGGACTCCGCCCTCACAAACCGCCCTGTCTCCAGCAGAGTTGACCTGTCCCCCATAAATCCCATCGTCGCATCACCTGCTACCCGCGTACACCTGGTATGTCGCAGCCAGTGAGGTCACTACAGCGTTTTGTCGACATGCCCACAGTGAGGCAAGTCAAACACGCTCCACCCACAAGTCACCCTCCCCGGCTACCGCGTGTCCGTCCCGGACATGACGAAGGCCCGGATCCCATGGATCCGGGCCTTCATCTTCAGTAGCGGGGACAGGATTTGAACCTGCGACCTCTGGGTTATGAGCCCAGCGAGCTACCGAGCTGCTCCACCCCGCGTCGGTGAAACCACAGTATCACGACGCGGGGTGGAACCATTACCCATTGATCACTGGCCGGCCGGGGCGGGCGCCGTCAGCTTCGCCTCGGCCTCGATCGCCCGCTTCAGCGCGGCCTTGATCTCGTCCTGGGCCTTGCCGAAGGCCGTCCAGTCACCGGCCTGCCGGGCCTTCTCGGCATCCTCGATGGCCTTCTGCGCGTCGGCGAGCGCGGCCTTGACCGTCGGGTCCTGGGCGGTCGGCGGCGTGACGGTGCCCTCGCCCGGCGGCTGCTCCGGGGGCACCGGAACGGTCGGCGCCTCGGCCCCGAAGACCACGTTCAGCGCCTTCTCCAGGGTGTCCTCGAAGGCCGTCTGGTTGCCGTAGGTCACGAGCACCTTGCGAAGCAGCGGGTACTTCAGGCCGGAGCTGCGGACGTAGACCGGCTCGACGTAGAGCATCCCGCCGTCGAGCGGCACCGCGAGCAGGTTGCCGTACTCGATCTCCGAGTCGCCACCGCGCAGCAGGCGGATGGACTCGGCGATCTTCGGTTCCGACTGGAACTTGCTCTGCACCTGACCGGGGCCGTCCGGCGGCTTGCTGGTCGGCATCTTCAGAATGCGGATCTTGCCGTAGTCCGGGGTGCCCGGATCGGCGTTGACCGCCATGAAGGCACTCAGGTTGGGCCGCTCGTTCGGCGTGAACGTCGTGGTGAGCGAGAAGACCTGGTCCTTCTCCTTCTGGCCCGGCATCTTCATCGACAGGTAGTACGGCGGAACGGCCGTACCGGCCTTGGTCGTCGGGTCGTCCGGGACCGCCCACGCCTCACTGCCGCTGAGGAAGGTCTGCGGGTCGGTGACGTGGTACCGGGTCAGCAGTTCGCGCTGGACCTTGAAGAGGTCCTGCGGGTACCGCAGGTGCTCCATGAGCGGCTTGGCGATGTCGGCCTTGGGCTTCACCGTGCCCGGGAACGCCTTCATCCAGGTCTTCAGGACCGGGTCCTCGGTGTCCCACTGGTACAGGTCGACCGAGCCGTCGTACGCGTCGACGGTGGCCTTCACCGAGTTGCGGATGTAGTTGACCTGGTTCTCCTGGGCGACCACCGCGCGCTGGCTGTTGGTCAGCGAGTCCGCGGTGCTCTGGCCCAGCGTGGTGCGCGAGGCGTACGGGTAGCCGTTGGTGGTCGTGTACGCGTCGACGATCCACTTGATCCGGCCGTCGATCACGGCCGGGTAGGGCGCACCGTCGATGGTCAGCCACGGGGCGACGGCCTCGACGCGCTGCTTGGGCGTGCGGTTGTACAGGATCCGCGAGCCGTCGCCGATGGCGCCCGAGTAGAGGATCTGCGGCTCGTTGAAGGTGAGCGCGTAGGCGGCCCGGTTGACCGGGTTGTCGAGATTGACGCCGGAGTCGCCCTTGTAGCTCGTCTCCTTCTCGCCCTTGTCGTCCGAGTAGTCGAGCTCCTTCTGCGGACCACCGACGATCGAGTACTGCTTCGTCTGCTCGCCGTAGTAGATGCGCTGCTCGAAGTCCGTGCCGAACACGCCCTTGGAGGGCAGGTCGGACTGGGTGAAGTCGGGAGCGCCCTCCTTCACGGTGGTGCCCTTGGCCGCGACCACGCCGTAACCGTGCGTGTACTTGAAGTGGTCGTTGATCCAGTTGTTCTTCGGGATGCCGCCGATGTTCAGCTCGCGCAGCCCGATGACCGTGTCCTGGCCGCTGTACCGGTCCACGGCGAGCGTGGACGGGAAGGCGTAGTAGCCCTTGACCTGCTGGAGCTGCTGGAAGGCCGGCGAGACGATGTTCGGGTCGAGGATGCGGATGCTGGCCGTGGTGTCGGCCTGCGGCCGCAGCTTGCCCCGGTCCTCCGTCTGCGGGACGCCCGGGTAGTCCGTGACCTCCGAGCCGGCGATGCCGTAGGCGTCGCGCGTGGCCTTGATGTTCTTCTGGACGTACGGGGATTCCTTGGCCTGCTCGTTCGGCTGGACCTGGAACTTCTGCACGATCGCCGGGTAGAGCCCGCCGATCAGGATCGCCGAGAGCACCATCAGACCGAAGCCGATGACCGGCAGCTGCCAGGTGCGGCGCCACAGCGTCGCGAAGAACAGCACGGCGCAGATCGCGGCGATGGCGACGAGGATCGTCTTCGCCGGGAGGTAGGCGTTCGCGTCGACGTAGCGCAGGCCCGTCCAGTTGTCGGCGGCCTTGAAGTCGCTGGACTTCACGGCGAGCCCGTACCGGTCGAGCCAGTAGGCGACCGCCTTGAGCGTGACGAACAGGCCGAGCAGCACCGACAGGTGGCCGGTGGCGGCGGCGGTGGCCCGCGCGCCCGGGCTGGTCACGCGCAGTCCGCCGTACAGGTAGTGCACGACGGCCGCGGCGATCACCGAAAGGACGACCGCGGCGAAGCCGAAGCCGAGCAGGAAGCGGTACCAGGGCAGGTCGAAGGTGTAGAAGGACACGTCCATGTGGAACTGCGGGTCCTTCGAACCGAAGGGCACCCCGTTCACGTACATGAGCCAGGTCTTCCACTGGCCGGCCGCCGAGGCGCCCGCGATCAGGCCGACGAGCACCGCGATGCCCAGGAGCAGCCACTTCTTGTACGGGGCGATGCTCATTCGGTAGCGGTCGAGGCTCTGCTGTTCCATCGACATCGCGCTGAGCGGCGGCCGCAGCCGGTGGGCCAGCCAGATGTTGAAACCGACGGCACCCGCCATCAGCAGACCGAAGACGGCGAAGAGGCCGATCTTGGTCCACAGGGTGGTGGTGAAGACGGTGGAGTACTTCACGGAGCGGAACCAGAGCCAGTCAGTCCAGAAGCCCGCGAACATGATGAAGAGCATGGCCAGGACGGCCAGCACGCCCAAGGTCATCAGGAGAGTTCGGGCCCGCCGGGAGGGGCGGCCGACTCTCATCCGTGGCCCGGAAGGGCCTCCGCCGCGGTCCGGCATCTGGAAAGCCAAGGTGCGCACCTCGAAAGTCGCTAAGTCTGGTAATGAACGGGCCCCCGATCGTAGAGCCCACTCATGCAACTTACTGAGGCTTTGGTCAGTTCCCGGTAATCGATGGAAAGGAGGCAGGATGTTGCCCATGTCCAACCTTTCGCCTTCCCCCGGCACCCCCATGGCGGCCAGTCCGCTGACCCGCGCCTGCCTCGAGATCGACGAGTACGCGGCCGGCCTCGGCTGGGACAAGCCCGCGCGGCTCTTCGCCCTCGTCGACACCGCCCGGCTCAAGAAGCAGGAGCCGCGGCTGGCGAGCCAGCTCGGTCTCGACCAGGACGACGCCGGCAAGTCCTCCCTCACCCCCATCGAGCAGGACGAGGTCCCGAAGGGGACGCCGCTCGACAAGTTCCTCGGCACCATCGCCTGGCCCGACGCCGTCGTCGGCTGCGCGCTGACGGTGGAGCGCCTGATGCTGCCGCCGTCCGCGGAGGCCTCCGTACCGGAGGGACTGAACGACAAGCAGCTGTCGAAGTGGGTCGCCGGGCACCCGGAGCGGCAGGAGGTGCGCCTCACCGTGGCCGTGCTGCGCGACGGATCGCGCGAGTCTGCCGTACGGCTGCGCGACAAGGACTCCTCGACGGAGGTCCTCACCGGTGCGGGCCTGGTCCCCGGCCTGGCGGAGGCCCTGGCGGCGACCTTCTCGTAGGTCCTGCCCGTCAGGGGGACGGAACGGCCGGGGCTAGCGCGTGCACTGCGGCAGCCCGGCCGTGTCCCCCTTGCTGATCTTCTCCAGTGCCTTGGCGGCGTCGTCGATCGTGGACACCTTGATCAGGGTCAGCCCGTCGGGGACGTGGGAGGCCGCGGAGGCGCAGTTCTCGGCGGGCGTCAGGAAGTACTCCGCGCCGGCCTTGCGGGCGCCGATGGTCTTCATCTGGATGCCGCCGATGGGGCCGACCTTGCCCGCGTCGTCGATGGTGCCGGTGCCCGCGACGAACTTCCCGCCGGTCAGGTCCTCCGGGGTGAGCTTGTCGACGATGCCGAGGGCGAACATCAGCCCGGCGCTCGGGCCGCCGACGTCGGCGAGCTTGATGTCGATCGTGAACGGGAAGGCGTGGTCGGTGCCCGCCCGGATGCCGACGATGGCGTGACCGTCGCCCTCCGCCTTGCCCGCGGTGATCGTCAGCTTCGAGGGGGCGGGGTCGTTGTTGCCCGCCTTCGCCGCCTCGGCCGCCTCCTTGGCGGGCACGATCGTGAACTCCACCGGCTCACCCGGCTTGTGCTTGGTGACGAGCTTGGCCACGTCCTCGGGGGCGGTGACGGCGGCGCCGTCCACGGCCTTGATCACGTCCCCGGCGTGCAGCCGGCCCTCGGAGGGGCTGTCCTTGACCACGGTGGAGACGATCACCCGGGCGGTGACCGGGATGCCGAGCTGCTTCAGGGCCGCCACCTTGGCGCTCTGCTGCGACTGGCTGAACTCCTCGGCGTTCTCCTGGGTGGACTCCGCCTCCGTCTTCCCGTTCGGGTAGAGGTTCTCGTGCGGGACGACGATGTTGTCGCCGGCCAGCCACCCGTAGACCGCTTCCACCAGGCTCATGTCGTAGTCCGCACCCGTGACGCGGACCGTGGTCATGTTGAGGTGACCGCTGGTCGGGTACGTCTTGCGCCCCGCGATGTTGAGGACGGGCGCGCCGTGCGAGTTCCCGAGCGTGTTCACGGTCGGGCCGGGGCTCATCTCGGAGTACGGGACCTTGATGAACACCCCTGCGCAGAGCAGCGCGAACAGCACCAGGGTGGAAGCGAGCATCGTCGCGGTGCGGCGTGGCATGGATCCGACAGTACGGGACGGCCCTGACGGGCGGCCCTCGGGGCCGGTCCGTACGGGGTCCGTACGCGAAACTCTCAGCGGAATCTCACCGACGGCGGCGGACCGGAGCGGGACGGTCGCGGAGCGTCGAGCGGCGGCGGGCGTCTCAGACGGCGTCGGAGGCGGCGGGGGCGGACGGGGAGGAATGGGCGTCGGCCTTCACCCTGGCCTGATCGGCATTGGCCATGGCTTCCCGGAATCGCGCGTATCCCGCGAGCTCGGATATGTCACCCTGTGTGCGGTCGCGTGCCGCCCAGCTGCCCCATATCGCCGCTCCGATCGCGGCGAACAGCGGAATCAGCAACCACGCCAAAGACGCCATGGGCGTGCCTCCCTACCCCGAAGAACGTTTCGTTGGTGGCTTCAACGCTCGTGCCCGTGGGGGGGTTACGCAAATCGAGGGCGTGTTGCGCGGCCGAACGGGTGCGAGGCTACCGCCTTCCGGGTGGCGCTCCGTGACCGGGGGTTCAGCAGGCGCCGAACCACTCCTCGGTGCCGTCGCCGAACGTCGCCCTCCTTGAAGGCCGGACTCGCACCGCTCGGCGCCGGAGCGCCTCACGGGCTTCGCCCGGCCGTGCCGGACTCCGTCCGGCGGCCTGCGCGGCCCGGGCCTCAGCAGGCGCCGACCCACTCCTCGGTGCCGTCGCTGAACGTCTGGTGCTTCCAGATCGGGACCTCGTGCTTGAGGTCGTCGATCAGCATCCGGGCGGCTTCGAAGGCCTCGCCGCGGTGCGGGCAGGACACGGCGACGACGACGGCCAGGTCGCCCACGGCCAGGTCACCGACCCGGTGCACGGCCGCGAGGGCGCGGACCGGGAACTTGGCCACGACGCGCTCGGCCACGCGGCGCATCTCGGCCTCGGCGGTCGGATGGCAGGAGTAGCCGAGCGAGTCGACGTCCGCCCCGCTGTCGTGGTTGCGCACTGTGCCGACGAAGAGCGTCGTACCGCCCGACGCGTCGTCGCCGACGGCCTGGAAGACCTCGTCGATCGACAGGGCGGTCTCGCGGATCTGGAGCAGCCGGATCGGGTCCGAAGCGGCCTGCTCACCGGGGTGGTCGAAGTGCGGTGCCATGCCTTCATCGTGCCTTAGCCGCTGACACGGCGAAATAGCAGATTCGCCCGGGGCGGGAACGCCGCCTTGGGAGCCTCCTACCAATCCGGGCACCGGCACGGTCCGGCCTCGCCGGCGTTTGAGGCGCGGGGGTGCAAGGGCGGCGCCCCGGCGGCTGCGCCGCACCGGGCAGGCGGCCCGGCCCGCAGGGTCAGATCCCGCGCCGCTTGCGCGCCAGGCGGACCGCGGCGGCCGCGCCCAGCAGGGCCACCGTCGCGCCGGCCGCCCCGGCGGCCGTGGCGGCGTCCCTGCGGCCCAGCCGGCGGCCCGCGACCGTGTGGCGGCCCGAGACCTCCTGGAGGAGCTCGGCGAGCACCTCCTCGTTGGTCCAGCGCGGCCGCCAGCCCGCCGCGTGCAGCCCGCTGACGCTGACCACCCACGGGTGCATCGTGTAGGCGAGGTCCCCGGCCGGGGACGGGGTCAGGCCGATCCGGTGCAGCCGGGCCGCCGCTCCCAGGGCGACCGCGGAGGGGAGCTCCATGCGGCGGATGCCGCTCAGCTCCTCGACCTCCTCCTGCTCCAGCCACCCCTCGCAGCCGACGGCCAGCTCGCCCTCTACCTTCTCCAGAGCCGCGTACTCCAGGGCGCTGACCAGGTCGTCCACGTGGCAGAACTGCCAGGTGGGGCGGGATCCCGCCACCACGAGCAGCCGCGGGGACTCGAAGTACCGGGTCAGGGCGGTGTCCGTGCCGCCGACCAGGACGGCCGGGCGGATCACGGTGACGTTCAGTCCGGGGTGCGCGCGGGGGGCCCGGCGGCCGAGGCGCTCGATCTCCAGCAGGTCGCCGACGCCGGTCGCCTCGGCGGTGGCCCGCAGCTCGGAGTCCTCGGACAGCGGGATGTCGTTGTCCGGCAGGGCCCCGTAGACCATCGCCGAGGTGCAGAGCACGACCCGGTGCACGCCGGCCGCGGCGGCGGCCGTCAGGACGGTCTGGGTGCCGCGCACGTTGTACGCCGTACGGGCGGCCGGGTCGGTCTCCAGGTCGAGGTCCAGCGCGAGGTGGACCACGACGTCCGCGCCGCGCAGCTTCTCGGCGATCGCGGGGTCCCGTACGTCGAGGATGTGCCACTGCGCGGCGGCGCAGTCCCCCCGTCGCTCGTCGATGGCGACGACCTGCTTGACCTCGTCGGAGGCGGCCAGGCGGCTCACCAGGGCCGCGCCGACGCCCGAGGCGGCGCCGGTCACGGCGATCACCGGGCTGCGCCGGCGGATTCCCTCCGGGTTTCGCGGCTGGCGAACGCCGGGGGCGCTGTCACCGTGCTCGGAGCTGTTTTCGTCGTCGTGCATCGCGCGAAACTGCGGATCTGGGGAACTCACCGGGCGTCTCCAGCGGTTGTCTTCAGTAGGGACGCGTCGTGACGCGTACCCACCAGGTGATGTCCATCCTGCCGCAGCCCAGGAGTCGGCGGAGCACCGAGCCCGGATGCGGCCGCGGTGTCTACGCTGGGTGGTGTTGTCGGACCATTGCCCGTCGGCTCCCGCCGGCGGCCCTACGAGCCGAGGAAACCCGTGAGCGACACCCCATTCGGATTCGGCCTTCCGCCGGAGGAGCCGGAGAACGGCGACGATGGCAAGAAGAAGGGCAACCAGGGCGGTCAGGGCGGCCCGGCGAATCCCTTCGGGTTCCCCGGCATGGGTCTGCCGGGCGGGGCGGGCGCTCCCGGAGCGGACAACCCGTTCGCCGCGATGTTCGGTTCGATGAACCCGAACGACCTCGGTGCCGCCTTCCAGCAGCTCGGCCAGATGCTGAGCTACGAGGGAGGTCCCGTGAACTGGGACATGGCCAAGGACATCGCCCGCCAGACCGTCGCGCAGGGCACTGCGGACGGTGTGAAGGACACGAGCGTCGGCGTCGCCGAGAAGTCCGCCGTCGAGGAGGCCGTGCGCCTCGCCGACCACTGGCTGGACGGTGTGACCTCGCTGCCCTCGGGCGCCACCACGGCCGTGGCCTGGAGCCGCGCCGAGTGGGTCGAGGCGACCCTCCCCGTGTGGAAGGAGCTCGTGGACCCGGTCGCGGAGCGGGTGGGCGCGGCCATGGGCGGTGTGCTGCCCGAGGAGATGCAGGCCATGGCGGGCCCGCTGCTCGGCATGATGCGCTCCATGGGCGGTGCCATGTTCGGCCAGCAGATCGGCCAGGCCGTCGGCACCCTCGCGGGCGAGGTCGTCGGCTCGACGGACATCGGCCTGCCGCTGGGCCCGGCCGGGAAGGCCGCGCTGCTGCCGCTGAACATCGAGAGCTTCGGCAAGGACCTGGGCGTGCCCTCGGATGAGGTGCGGCTCTACCTGGCCCTGCGCGAGGCGGCCCACGCCCGGCTCTTCGCGCACGTGCCGTGGCTGCGCTCGCACCTGTTCGGTGCGGTCGAGGGCTACGCCCGCGGCATCAAGGTCGACACCTCGAAGCTGGAGGACGTGGTCGGCCAGCTCGACCCGTCCAACCCGGAGCAGCTGCAGGAGGCGCTCCAGGGCGGCATGTTCCAGCCGCAGGACACCCCCGAGCAGAAGGCCGCCCTGGCCCGCCTGGAGACGGCGCTCGCGCTGGTCGAGGGCTGGGTCGACGCGGTGGTGCACGAGGCCGCCAAGCCCCGGCTGACCTCGGCGGACGCGATGCGCGAGACCATGCGGCGGCGGCGCGCCTCGGGCGGCCCGGCGGAGCAGACCTTCGCGACGCTGATCGGCCTGGAGCTGCGCCCGCGCCGGCTGCGGGACGCCTCGCGGCTGTGGGCCTCGCTCACCGACGCCCGGGGCGTCGACGGCCGTGACGGCCTGTGGGAGCACCCGGACATGCTGCCGACGGCCTCGGACCTGGACGACCCGGACGGGTTCGTGCACCGCGAGCAGCTGGACTTCTCCGAGATCGACAAGATGCTCGGCGAGGCCGCCGAGAAGCGCGAGCAGGACGGCGACGAGAAGAAGTGAGCCTGCACGAAGACGCGGTCCTCGTCCTGAAGGCGTACGAGGACCAGAGCGAGCTGCGCGATCTGTACCTGGAGCACCTGGCGGCCCACCCGGACGGGGTCTACAAGCCCTGCGGGGCCGGGCACGTCACGGGCAGCGCGCTGGTGATCGACCCGGTGCGGGGGCGCGTCCTGCTGACCCTGCACAAGAAGCTCGGCATGTGGCTCCAGATGGGCGGCCACTGCGAGCCCGGTGACGCGACCCTGGCCGACGTGGCGCTGCGCGAGGCCCGTGAGGAGTCGGGCATCGCGTCGGGGCTGACCCTGCTCGAAGGCGGGCCGGTGCGCCTGGACCGGCATCCGATCCCGGCTCCGTGCAACTGGCACCTGGACGTGCAGTACGCCGCGCTGGCTCCGGCCGGCGCGGTGGCGGAGATCAGCGAGGAGTCCCTGGACCTGCGCTGGTTCCCGTACGAGGAGGTGGCGGCGGTGGCCGACACGTCCGTCGTACGGCTGCTGGAGGCGACCTTGGCCCGGCTCGGCGGCTGAGCACACGGCGCCGCGCGTGGACGCGGCGAAGGGGCGGACCCCGGTGGGTCCGCCCCTTCGCCGTGCCGGGAACCGTCAGTTCCAGGCGTTGTTCTGGTTCTGCGCGTGGGAACCGTGCTGGCCCATGCCGAACTGCGCTGCGACGCCCTGGCCGAGCTGGGCGTTCTGCGGCGGCAGCACCTCGCTGGGCTGCACCAGCGCGAAGCCGGTGCCGAGGAAGCTCAGCTCCCAGCCCTCGCCGGTGTTGCCGCGCCGCCGCCACACCCCGCTGGAGTGCGTCTGGGCCTGCATCTGGACCCGCAGCGAGGTGGACCAGGCCACGATCGCGTCCGCGTCGGCATTGACGTACTTGTCGGGCGTGACCTGCATCATCAGCGGCTGGCCGGAGGTCATCAGCGCGACCTTGCCGCGGCCGGAGATGTTGAGCTGGTACTTGCCCGAGCCGGAGATCCCGTACTGGCTGTCCACCGCGATGACCTCGGTGTGCAGGGTGGAGTCCAGGGCCAGCACATAGCTGCTGTCGACCGTGAGGCCGTCCTGGTCCACGTCCACGACGTGCACGTACTGGGCCAGGTTGGCCAGGTAGACCGTGCCCTGCCCGGAGCAGCGCATGAGGTCCAAGCCCTCGCCGGTGCGGCGGCGGGCGTTGCGCTGGCTGGTGGTCTGGTACTCGCCGTCGAAGTCGATGAGTCCCTGGTAGGCGACCATCGCGCCCTTACGGGCGAGTACGTCGTCGGAGCCCGTCAGCGAGACCCGCAGCAGCTGCGGGTTCTGGATGGCGTACCGCTCCTGGGACTGCGCCTCGGCGTGGGCGAAAAGTGCGCTCTGCATGATGTGTCCGCTCCCCCTCAGCCCCGGGCCCGGAGCCGGTCGGTGCTGTCCTCGCTGGGCTGTACGACGACGATGCCCTGGCCGGAGAAGGCCATCTGGTAGGCCTCCCCGCTGCCCCGGCCGATCATCGACGAGGCCTTGAAGCTGCGCTTGCCCTTGACCTTGAGATTCGGCGACCAGGCGACGAGCGCGTCGGGGTCGACGTACGTCTCGTCCTCGCCGCGGCCGCAGTCGACCACGATCGGGGTGCCCCGCGAGGTCAGGGCGACCCACCCGGTGCCCGCGATCTGCACGTTGAACAGGCCCTGGCCGGCGAACTTGGCGAGACCCTTGACCCGCTCGACGCCCCACTGGAGGTGCGCGTCGAAGGCGAGCAGGTTGGTGCCGTTGACCGAGAGCGAGTCGTTGTTGAGGTTGATGACGACCACGTCGGCGCCGTAGTCGGCCAGGTAGAGCAGGCCGTCGCCGGTGCACTTCATCAGCGGCGCGCCTTCGCCGGTGATCCACTGCGAGGCCATCTGACGGACGGCCGGCGGGTTGGGCTCGTACTGGACGAAGCCCTCGTAGGCGACCATCGAGCCGGTACGGGCGAAGAGGTCCTGGCCGCTCTGCATGGCGACCTTGAGCATGGCCCGGCCGTGGTTCTCCATGCGGGCCGTGACGGGGGTCGGGGCGAAGCCCGCGAGTTGCTGGTTCATTGCGTTCATGTCGGGCTCCCTCAGACCTCGTACGGCTGGACGACGATGAAGTTGCCGGGAGCGCCGCGGAACTGGAGGTTCACGGTCTCCCCGCTGTGGCCGGGGTAGGCGTTGCGCCGCAGCCGGACCTGGCTGGAGATGATCACCTGCGAGGCGGAGGACCACGCGACGATGGCGTTGCTGTCCGCGAAGGTGGTCGGGGTGACGGGCAGGACCACCGGGACGCCGTGCGTCTTGACGATGACCGTGCCGGTGCCCTGGAACTGCATGGTGAACAGGGCGCCGCCGGGGATGCCGTGGCCCTCGATACGGCGGACCTCGTGCTGGAGCGACTCGTCGAAGGCGAGGACGGCCTCGGCGGAGACGCAGATCCCGTCGCCCTGGAGCTCGATGGCGTGCAGGTGGGCGCCGTTCTCCGCGAGGAAGACCTGGCCGCGGCCGGTGCAGCGCATGAGCTGCATCTCCTGGCCGGTGGCGTTGCCGACGATGCGGCCGGCGAAGCCCGCGCCCTTGTAGCTGAAGTCGACCTTGCCCTGGTACAGGACCATGCTGCCCTGGCGGGCGAGGACGGCCTGGCCGCCCATCGCGAGGTCGACGCGCATGAGCTGCTGGTTCTGCGGCGTCCAGCGGGTGCCGGTGGGGGCTTCCTTGTACGGCTGGAGCGCGGCGGCGAGTCCGGCGCCGGCGGCGGGTACGCCCTGCGGGGCGTAGCCGGGCTGCTGGCCCGGGAACTGGCCGGGCACCTGGCCGGGGACCTGGCCGTAGGAGGGCTGCTGCGGCGGCTGCCCGTAGGGCGCGGGGGCCGGCGCGGGCGGCGGCACCTGTCCGTAGGACGGCTGCGGCGGCTGCGGCTGGCCGTACGGAGCGGGGGCCGGCGGGGCGAGCGGCGCGGCCATGGTGGGCGCGGCGTGCACCGGGGCCGGGGCCGGGGGCTGCTGGTACTGCGGCTGCGGGACGGCGCCGGGCGCGGGCACGGGCGCGCCGAAGGACGGCGCGGGGGCCGGGGCCTGCGGGGCGGGGGCCGGGGCGCCGAAGGCCGGGGCCGGGGCGGCCGCCTGCGGCGGCGGGGCGAATCCGGGCGAGGCCGCGGCCGGGGCCTGCTGCGCCGGCTGCGCGTCCTCGGCGACCTCGCCGCCGAAGTTCCGCAGCAGCGCGTCGAGCCCGCCGTCGAAGCCCTGGCCGACGGCGGCGAAGCGCCACACGTCCTTCAGGTAGAAGTCGCCGAGCATCACGGCCCGCTCGGTGGTGAACTCCGCGCCGGTGAACGCGTACCGGACGACCTCTTCGCCGCCGGCCACGATCCGGATGTGGCCGGGGCCGATCTGCGACATCTGTCCGGCACCGTCGATGGTGGCGGTGAAGGACAGTTTGTGGATGGACGCCGGAATGCGGTCCAGCGTCACCCGGAAGGATTCGGTGTCGCCCGACTGCGCACCGAGTTGCTGAATGGACTCTTCCGGCGACTTCGGCTGATTGAAGAAGACGAAGTAACGGTCGTCCGACAGCTGCTCGTTGGCGTCGAGGCCGAAACAGCTGATGTCGAAGGCGAGTCCGGATCCGGCGATCTGGACGCCTACGTACAGATCGGTGCCCGCCGTGAGATCACTGATCTTGGCCTTGTGGCCGCGTTGGAATTCCCTGGCCATACGTACGACCGTCCCCCATCCCGACTGTGAATGCGTGGCGCTCAGGCTAACGGCAATTGCCGACATCCGGCCAAGCCGGTACCGACCCGGTACAAAACACTGCGTGCGGCACGTGGGGCGGCGGGCGGGCCGCGGACGGGCCGGCGGGCTCATTCCTCGCGGGCGGCGGGGACCTTCGGCAGCCGCTCGGCGGCGACCACGCCTTCCAGGTAGCCGCGGGCCCGCTCGGTGCGCGGGTAGGCCTCCAGCAGCTCCCAGAAGCGGGGTCCGTGGCCGGGCACGAGGAGGTGGGCCAGCTCGTGCAGGAGCACGTAGTCGACGACGTACTCGGGCATCCCCTGGAGCCGGTGCGAGAGCCGGATGCTGCCTTCGGCGGGGGTGCAGGAGCCCCAGCGGGTGTTCTGGTTGGTGACCCAGCGGACCGTGCGGGGGCGGGCGCGGCCGTCGAAGTACTGGTCGGACAGCTGCGCGGCCCGCTCGGTGAGTTCCGCGTCCCCGAAGGTGCGCTTGCTCTCCTGGGCGGCCAGCTTGTCGAGCATGACCCCCACCCAGCGCTGCTCCTCCGCCTCGGACATCCGGGCAGGGATGAGCACGACCGTACGGTCACCCTCGCGATAGGCGGATACGGTCCTGCGGCGGCGCGCGCTCCGGCGGACTTCGACGGCGCGCTGCGGTGGGTCGGCGGACACGCCACGACGGTACCCGGTCGTGGTGGCGGAAGTCCCGCCCGTCCGCGGTTCGAACACGAGGGATTCGGGGCCGATTTCCGGAACCCCATTTCCCTTCATCTCATATGCCTAATACCTCGCACCTGTGGACAAATTCCTGCATGGATTCCGGTGGGCGGGCACTGTTGCGGAAGAGCGGGAATCGGGTGGTGCGCATGCGCACGGGATATCGAGGGGGACGGGACATGTATCCGAAGGTGAAGCCGGCGCTGGCGCGGGCGTGGCGGGATCTGCAGACGGTTCAGTTCGGGGTGACGCCCGCCCATGCGGTGGTGCTCGGCCCCGTGGACACGGCGACCGGCACGCTGATCGACCGGATCGACGGCACCCGGGGAATGGAGTTGTTGCGGGTCGAGGCCTCGGGGATGGGGCTGCCGGACGGCCGGGCCGACGAGGTGGTCAGGACGCTGGCGGGGGCCGGCCTGCTCGACGACGTCACGGCGGGCGGTCCGCGGGCCCAGGCCCTGCGGGGACATCCGGAGACCGTGGAGCGGCTGGGGCCCGACCTCGGTTCGCTGTCCCTGGTCCACCGCGAGCCCGGCGGGGACTTACGGGGGATCGCCGCCCGCCGGTCGATACGGGTCCGGGTGCGCGGGAGCGGGCGGGTGGGGGCCGTGATCGCCGCGGTCCTGGCGGGAGCCGGCGTGGGCCGGGTGGAGGTGCTCGACGGGGGCCGGGTGGAGCCGGCGGACGTGGCGCCGGGCGGGCTGGACCCCGGGAGCGTGGGCCGGCCGCGGGCCGAGTCCGCGGGCAGGCTGGTGCGCGGGTCGGCCCCGGGGCGCACCCCGCGGGCCGGGGAGGACGAGGGGGCGGAGCCGGGGCTGGCCCTGGTGGTGGTCGCACCCCGGGACGGGCTGCACGCCTGGGCCCCGGATCCGGACACCGCGGCCGACTGGATCGCCGCGGGCATCCCGCACCTGTACGCGGGGGTGTTGGAGGGGACGGGGCTGGTGGGGCCGCTGGTGCTGCCGGGGTCGACAGCCTGCGCGGGGTGCATGGAGCGCGACCGCGTGGACCGGGACGCGGCCTGGCCGAGGATGCTCGTGCAGTGGCGTTCGGCCCACCGCCGCCGCACGGGTGCCGCCTGCGACCTGGGCCTGTCCACGGCGGTGGCGGGGCTGGCCGCGGCCCATGCGCTGGCCTTCCTCGACGGACAGTTGCCCGCGTCCACGGCCTCTCGCTGGGAAGCCGCCCTCCCCGCCCTGCACTGGGAATCCACGCCGGTTCACCCGCATCCCGACTGCCCCTGCGGGGCGGGCGGGTCACCGGAGGAGGATCGGGCGGGGTGCGGCCGGGAGGGCCATGACAGGATGCGCTGAGGCTGTCGGGTCGGCGGAGCCCTTCCTGAATCCGCCGTTCGCGGCGCAGCTGTCTGGGACTTGGAGGGGCTATGTCTGATCTTCCCCGGAAGGCGGTCACCCGTACCGTCAAGCTGGCCGCGCTGCCGCTCGGCATCGCGGGCCGGGCCACGTGGGGGCTGGGCAAGCGGATCGGGGGCAAGTCCGCGGAGATCGTGGCGCGCGAGCTCCAGCAGCGCACCGCCGAGCAGTTGTTCCGCACCCTCGGGGAGCTGAAGGGCGGTGCCATGAAGTTCGGGCAGGCCCTGTCGGTCTTCGAGTCGGCCCTGCCCGAGGAGGTCGCGGGGCCCTACCGGGCCGCGCTGACCAAGCTTCAGGAGGCGGCCCCGCCGCTGCCCGCGGCGACGGTGCACCAGGTCCTGACGGACCGTCTCGGCGCCGACTGGCGGGACCTGTTCGAGGAGTTCGAGGACAAGCCGGCCGCGGCGGCCTCCATCGGGCAGGTGCACCGGGCAGTGTGGCACGACGGGCGGCAGGTGGCCGTCAAGGTCCAGTACCCGGGGGCCGGTGAGGCGCTGCTGTCGGACCTGAAGCAGCTGGGCCGGTTCGCGGGCCTGCTGGGGCCGCTGATCCCCGGCATGGAGATCAAGCCGCTGATCAAGGAGTTGCGCGACCGGGTCGCGGAGGAGCTCGACTACGAGCTGGAGGCCGAGGCCCAGCGGACGCACGCGGACGCCTTCGTGGACGACCCGGACGTGGTCGTGCCGGACGTCGTGCACCAGGGCGACCAGGTGCTGGTGACCGAGTGGATGGAAGGGACCCCGCTGTCGGAGGTGATAGCCGACGGGACCCAGGAGGAGCGGGATCGGGCCGGACAGCTGCTGGCCGGGTTCCTGTTCGCCGGTCCGGCGCGCACCGGCCTGCTGCACGCGGACCCGCACCCGGGCAACTTCCGGCTGATAGCGGGGGCGGACGGCCGGACGCGGCTGGGCGTCCTGGACTTCGGCACGGTCGACCGGCTGCCCGGGGGCTGGCCCAAGCCCATCGGCAGGTCGCTGCGGATGACGCTGGACGGTGACGCCGAGGGGGTCTACGGGCACCTGCGAGCCGAGGGGTTCGTGAAGGAGTCCGTCGAGCTCGATCCCGACGCGGTGCTGGACTACCTGAAGCCGATCATCGAGCCCGCCGAGGCCGAGGAGTTCACCTTCACCCGGCCGTGGCTGCGCGGCCAGGCGGCGCGGATCGCCGATCCCCGCTCCCCCGCGCACCAGTTGGGCCGGCAGATCAATCTGCCGCCGTCCTACCTGCTGATCCACCGCGTGACGCTGAGCACCATCGGGGTGCTGTGCCAGCTGGGCGCGACGGTGCGGCTGCGGGACGAACTGGACACCTGGCTGCCGGGGTTCGCCCCCGCCGAGTGACCGCGTAGGCGCGTCACCACCAGGACGAGTCGAGCCTGCCCTCGATCGACCGGAGGTTGGCGCGCGCGCAGTCGACGCAGAAGTACTGTCTGGTCCCGTTCTCCACCGAGCAGGTCCAGGTGGGTGGGATCTCGCCCGGGGCCTCGGCGCCGCAGCCCGTGCAGACGACGGGCTGGGCCTCGGATCCCGACGGGCCGGGGTGGGGGGTCGGCTGGTCCACCTCCAGACGATATCCCCGTCGGGGGCGGACAGGCCCGCGCAACGCACCGGGGGGACCGGTCCGTGCGGACCGGTCCCCCCGGGGATGCTGCTGTCAGCTCTTACTGCATGACGGCCATGGCCAGCGCACGCCGGGCGCGCATGGAGACGCGCTCGGCACGCCGCTGCATGCGGCGGGCGGCGACCAGGCGCACGGCGTGGCGCTCGGCGTCCACCTCGCGCATGAGCTCGTCCATATGGGCACGAGCCAGGGCTTCTGGGATGAGTTGCATTTCGCGGGTCCTGTTCTGACGCGAGGTGATCGCGCCGGTGGTGATGAAGTCTGCGTGGGCGGCGCCGTGGGGCTGCTCGCTCGTGGTGTAGGAGGTCATGAGGGCCTGCTTCAAGGGGTCGTGCGTCAGGGGGCGGTCGATGGTTCCGATGGCGGTCATGCCGCGACAACCGGGTTCTTGCGCGGACGGCCACGGGGACGCTTGCGGGCTACGACGACACCCTGGACGAAGAGCTCGCCACCCCAGACACCCCAGGGCTCGCGGCGCTCGATCGCTCCGGCGAGGCAGGCCTCGACCAGCGGGCAGGTGCGGCAGAGGGACTTGGCGTACTCGACGTCGGCCGGGGACTCGGCGAAGAAGACCTCGGGGTCGAAGGTACGGCAGGGGACGGGCACGCCGAGGTTCTCGATGGCGTCGTCGAGCGCGGTCAGCGCGGTGAGCGGGGTCAAGGTGTGGTCCTCCGGGACTGCGGGCGGGGAGATCAGTTGGGTCTGCGGTACGGACGGGGCGTGCGCTTCGAGTTGCACGGTGGTTTCTTCCTCGTCTTGTTCGGCTAGTCGTTCCGGCCGGTCGGCCGGGTTCGGCTGGTACCTGGCTGCCAGTCCCGAGGCCCCTTCGCTGCGTCGTCCCTGTTCGGGACAAAACAGAAGGGCCGCGGATCCCGGGTGGGGTTCCGCGGCCCTGAAGGCGCCGGCCTGATCATGCGATCAGGCTGGATCACTCCAGGGTTCGAGCCCGCGGAAGGCCCACATCAGGTGGTGCTGCTGCTTCGTCTGCTTCTTCTGGGATCCGGCACCGGCTGCGGCAGCGAGTCCATAGGCGCCATGCGTCTGCGCTTCTGCTGCCAGTACTGCCACCGATGCCTTGGTCGGTCGCTCATTGCGCTCACTGACCGGACGGATCGCCAGCAGGGCGGGGCGGTCGGCGGAAATCGCGGACACACCGGTACCCAGGGTGGAGACGGAACCGAGCAGGCAGGAAGCGTCGACCGAGCGATCGGTCATTTTGGTGAAGGTCATGAAGCTGGTCACTGGTCTCGCCTCCTCTCGGCGTCTCGGGGACTCGGCCCGGGGGCCTGTCCCATACGTATTCGGATAAGTACAGCACGGATCCTGGGCTTCGGAGAAGCCACCGTTTCCGTTGCTAAGAACCTATGGGTCTTCGCTGGGCATGTGCAAACTATTTTTCCGACGAGTTTCTACGCGTCGTCAGGATGCCCGGCCCCAACCTCCTGACCTGCACAGATGGCCAGGACCTCAGCTCCGTACCGGTCAAGCTTACGGCCGCCGACTCCGGAGATCATCGAGAGCTCCCCCTCCTCGGACGGCGCGGCCTCCGCGATGGCCATCAGCGTCTTGTCCGTGAAGACGCAGTAGGCGGGCAGGCCTTGCTCCTTCGACTGGGCCGCGCGCCACTCCCGCAGCCGCTCGTAGAGGCCTTCGTCCATGTCGGACGGGCAGTCCTCACAGCGCATCAGCTTCAGCTCGCCGGCCTCGGTCAGGGTCTTGCCGCAGACCCGGCACAGCGCGGGACCGCGGCGCGGGCGCTTGCGCACCCCTCGCTCGGCCGCGGAGCCCGCGCCGGCGCCCCGGGCCGCGGAGCCCGGCCGCAGGCCGTTCAGGAAGCGGCTGGGGCGCCTGGAGGCCCGACCGCCGGGGGCGCGGGAGACCGCCCAGGACAGGCTCAGGTGGATCCGCGCCCGGGTGACGCCGACGTAGAGCAGCCGCCGTTCCTCCTCGACCTGCTCGTCGGTCTTCGCATAGGTGATCGGCATCATGCCGTCGGTGAGGCCGACGAGGAACACGGCGTCCCACTCCAGGCCCTTCGCCGCGTGCAGCGAGGCCAGGGTGACGCCCTGGACGGTCGGGGCGTGCTGGGCGGCCTTGCGCTCGTCCAGCTCGATCGTGAGATCCGCCAGGGTGGCCCCGGGCCGGGCGCGGGCGAAGTCCTCGGCGAGCCGGACCAGCGCGGCCAGTGATTCCCACTGGTCGCGCACGGCGCCGGAGCCGGCGGGCGGCTCGGTGCTCCAGCCGGTGGAGCTGAGCACCGCCCGGACCTGGGAGCCCAGTTCCACGACGTCGTCGAGCAGTGGGTCGTTCCCGCCGGAGCGGGCGGCTCCGCGCAGCGCGAGGATCGCCCTCTGGACCTCCTGGCGCTCGAAGAACCGCTCGGCTCCGCGCAGCTGGTAGGGGACCCCGGCGTCGGCGAGGGCCTGCTCGTAGACCTCGGACTGGGCGTTGATGCGGTAGAGCACGGCGATCTCGCCCGCGGGGACACCCGCGGCGATCAGGTCCCGGATCCGGTGGGCGACGCCCTCGGCCTCGGCCGGCTCGTCCGCGTACTCGGTGTGGACGGGTTCGGGGCCGGTCTCGCGCTGCGAGATCAGCTCCAGCCGGTGCTCGGCGGCCCGGCCCCTGGCCTGGTTCAGGAGCCCGTTGGCCAGATGGACCACCTGGGGGGTGGAGCGGTAGTCGCGGACCAGCTTGACCACCGTGGCCTGCGGGTAGCGGGTGCGAAAGTTCAGCAGGTGGTCGGGGGTGGCGCCGGTGAAGGAGTAGATGGTCTGGCTGGCGTCACCGACGACGCAGAGGCTGTCGCGCTCGCCGAGCCACAGATCCAGCAGCCGCTGCTGGAGCGGGCTGACGTCCTGGTACTCGTCGACGACGAAGTGCTGGTACTGGCTGCGGATCTGCTCGGCGATGTCGTGGCGGTCCTGGAGGATGCCGACGGTCAGGAGCAGCACGTCCTCGAAGTCGATCATGCCGCGGTCGCGCTTGAGCTGTTCGTACGTCCCGTAGATCTGGGCGATCTCGGCCAGGTCCCGGGGGGCCTCGCGGCCCGACTTGAGGGCGGCCACCGGGTAGTCGGCGGGCACGGTCTGGGTGACCTTCGCCCATTCGATCTCGCCCGTGACGTCGCGCAGCTCGTTGCGGTCGAGCCGGATGCGGCAGCGCGCACCGGCCTCGGCGACGAACTGGATCTTGCGCTCGAGCAGCCGGGGCACCTCGCCGCCGACCGCCTTGGGCCAGAAGTACTGGAGCTGGCGCAGGGCGGCGGAGTGGAAGGTGCGGGCCTGGACCCCGCCCGCGCCCAGGGTGCGCAGACGTCCGCGCATCTCGCCCGCGGCGCGGTTGGTGAAGGTGACGGCGAGCACACTGGCCGGCATGAGCTGCCCGGACCGGACGCCGTAGGCGATGCGGTGGGTGATCGCGCGGGTCTTGCCGGTACCGGCACCCGCCAGCACGCACACCGGCCCGCGCAGGGTCGTCGCGACCTCGCGCTGCTCCGGGTCGAGGCCCAGGAGCACCGCGTCGGCCGAGTCGGCGGAGGCGGGGCCACCCGGGAACGATGAGGAGTGCGTTGCTGCTGTCACCCCGCCATGCTGCCAGGTCTCGTGAGTCGGGCGGGAAAATTGTCCACAGGCGGCACGTATCAGTCGTATCAGTCACACCGGGAGCGCGGGGGCGACCGTACGGGAATGGCCGCCGGGTCCCGTACGTTCGAGTACTCGGACCACCGAGCCCTCACGAAGGAGAGCGCAGCATGCAGGACACGGGCACCGTCACGATGTACAGCACGACCTGGTGCGGCTACTGCCGTCGGCTGAAGAGCCAGCTGGACCGGGAAGGCATCGCGTACAACGAGATCAACATCGAGCTCGACCCGGAGTCCGCCGCGTTCGTGGAGAAGGCCAACGGCGGCAACCAGACGGTTCCGACCGTGCTCGTGAAGTCCGCCGCGGGCGGTGAGTCCGTCATGACGAACCCGAGCCTGGCCCAGGTCAAGCAGGCCCTCGCCGTCTGACCGGCCGCGAGGACCGGGCGAGACCGGAGCACAGCGGAGGGCCCCCGCCGAGGCGGGGGCCCTCCGCCGTCATGAGGCGGGGAAGTGACGAAGGTTACGCGGCCGCCTTCGGCAGCGGCTCGCCGTACCAGAGCTCGACCAGCCGGGCGGCGATGGAGATGCCCGACGGGGGCAGAACCTCGCCCGACGCGAACGCCGCGCGCAGCTCCTCGCGGGAGAACCAGCGGGCCTCCTCGATCTCCTCGCCGTCCACCGTGATCTCCGAGGTGGTGGCGCGGGCCGTGAAGCCCAGCATCAGGCTGTACGGGAAGGGCCACGGCTGGCTGGCCACGTACTCGACCTCGCCGACCCGGACGCCCGCCTCCTCCCACACCTCGCGGATGACGGACTGCTCTATGGACTCGCCCGGCTCCACGAACCCCGCCAGGGTGGAGAAGCGGCCCTCCGGCCAGTGCACCTGGCGGCCCAGCAGCGCACGGTCGTGCTCGTCCGTGACCAGCATGATCACGGCCGGGTCGGTGCGCGGGTAGTGCTCGGCGCCGCAGCCCGGGCAGCGGCGGATGTGCCCGGCGGCCGCGACCACCGTGCGCTCGCCGCAGCGCGAGCAGAAGCGGTGCATCCGCTGCCAGTTCTCCAGCGCCACCGCGTGGACCATCAGCCCGGCGTCGCGCGGGGACAGCAGCAGTCCGGCCTCGCGCAGGCCGGCCGGCCTGGCCGACTGGTCCATTCGGCCGGGCAGCGCGTCCTTCTGCAGCGCGAAGTACCGTACGCCGTCCTCGTCGGTGCCCAGGAAGTAGCGGTGGGTCTCGGTGACCGGGGCCTCGAAGGCCGGGGTCATCACGATGCCGGAACCGCCGTCGGGAGTGTCGTCGATCAGGACCTGGCCGCCGGAGACGACGAAGACGCGCGTCGTCGGGTGGCTCCAGGCCGCGGCCAGCCACGCCTCGTCGAGACGGTGGTGCGCGGCGCGGTCGATCCCGCTGGGCGCGGCGAGCGAAAGAGGGCGCTCGGTGAGAGGGCGCTCGGTATGGGTGCTCACAGGTACTTCCAACTCCCCCGGTGGTGGGACAGGCAGGCTCGGTACGGCAGGTGTGTGCGTCGGGTGTCAGGCGGTGGTTCGGTGGTGGGCGGCCAGGTCTCCCCAGAGGTACGCGGTCGTCTCGACACCCTTGAGCAGGAGGTCCAGCTCGACCTTCTCGTTCGGTGAGTGCCAGCCGTCGGACGGTACCGAGATGCCGAGGAAGACGACGGGCGCGTCCAGGACGTCCTGGAGGTCCGCCGCGGGGCCGGAGCCGCCCTCCCGCGTGAAGCGGATCTTCTCGCCGAAGGCACGGCCCATGGCCCGGACGACCGACTGCAGGGCCGGGTGGTCCAGCGGGGTCAGGCACGGGCGGGTCGGTGCGCCGAAGGTGATGGAGTGGCGGATCCCGTCCGGGATGCCGGCCGCGACCCAGTCCCTGACGGCCGCCTCGACCTCGTACGGGTCCTGCCCGGACACCAGGCGGAACGACAGCTTCAGGTGGGCGGAGGCGGGCACGATGGTCTTGCCGCCGGGGCCCTGGTAGCCGCCGCCGATGCCGTTGACCTCGGCCGTGGGGCGGGCCCAGACGCGTTCCAGGGTGGAGTACCCGGCCTCGCCCGCGGCCGCGTGGGACTTGGCCGTACGCAGCCACTCGGACTCGTCGAAGGGCAGCTCGGCGATGAGCGCGCGCTCCGCGTCCGTGAGCTCGGCGATGTTGTCGTAGAAGCCGGGGATCGTGACCCGCCCGTCGGCGTCGTGCAGGGCCGCGACCAGGCGGGCGGCGGCGGTGGCCGGATTGGGCACGGCCCCGCCGAAGGCGCCGGAGTGGATGTCCTGGTCCGGGCCGTGGAAGTCGATCTCGCAGTCGGCCACGCCACGCATGCCGGTGCAGACGGTGGGGGTGGTCTCGGACCACATGCCGGTGTCGGAGACGATCACGACGTCGGCGGCGAGCTCGGCGGCGCGGGCCTCGACGAGGGCGCGGAAGTTCGGGGAGCCGGACTCCTCCTCGCCCTCGATGAGGAGCTTGAGGTGCACGGCGGGAGCGGCGGCGCCGGTGGCCGCCAGGTGCGCCCGTACCCCGAGGGTGTGGAAGAACACCTGCCCCTTGTCGTCGGCGGCGCCGCGCCCGTACATGCGGCCGCCCTGGACCACCGGCTCGAACGGGTCGGTGTGCCAGCCGTCGGCGAGCGCGGCGGGCTGCACGTCGTGGTGCCCGTACACGAGGACGGTCGGGGCGTGCGGGTCCTCGCTCGGCCAGTGCGCGAAGACGGCGGGCGCGCCGGGAGTCTCCCACACCTCGGCGACCGGGAAGCCGGTCTCCTTGAGCTTGGCCGCGAGCCATTCGGCGCTGCGGCGTACGTCGCCCGCGTGCTCGGGCTGGGCCGAGACGGAGGGAATGCGGAGCCACTCGGCGAGGTCGTCGAGGAAGGCGGCGCGGTGGGTGTCGATGTACGTGCGGACGACGCTGTCCGGCGGGGTGTCGCTCATGCCCACGAGCCTAGCTGTCCGCCTGATGGTCACCGTCCGGGTCCGGTTCGCCTTGGAGGATCCGCTCAAGGCGGGCCCGGTCCGGGAGGTTGCGGGGGCGGATCACACGGCCGCTGCGGACGTGCAGGAAGGCGGCGGACACCCGGTCGAGCGGGGTGTTCGTGGCCTCGGCCCAGGCCACGCGGTAGACGGCGAGCTGGAGGGGGTCGGCCTCGGTGGTGCGGCCGGTCTTCCAGTCGACGATCTCGTACGAGCCGTCCGGGTTGCGGTAGACGGCGTCGATCCGGCCGCGCACGACCCGGCCGGCGAGGGTGAGCTGGACCGGGGCCTCCATGCGGTGGGGGGGCCGGTCCGCGTACGGGCTGCGTTCGAAGGCGGCCTTGAGGGAGTCGAGGTCGGCCTCGTCGGCGATCTCCTGGTCGGAGCCGGCGCCGGGGAGGTCGGCGACGGGGTCGAGGACGTCGAGGAACGGCAGCGGCAGCTCGTCGAACCGGGACTCGACCCAGGCGTGGAACCGGGTGCCCTGGCGGGCGGCGGGCTGCGGGGGCCGCGGCATGGGGCGGGCGAGGTCGCGTACGAAGCCCTGCTCGTCGGCGGCGAGCCGGAGCAGCTGGCTGGCGGACAGGGCGGACGGCAGCTCGACGTCACGGACGGCCGCGCGGGCACGGCGGAGCTCGCCCTCCAGGGCGTCGAGATCGCGGTCCCAGGAGGCGACGGCGCGGGCCTCCTCGGGAACGAGGTCGCCTCCGGCGGGGCGGGAGGACACGGCCGCGCCCGCGGCGGGCCCGGCCCCGTCGGCCCAGAGCTCGGCCTCCGGCCAGAGGTCCTCGCCCTCCGGGACGGGCCGCCGCCCGGCGGGAACGGCCCGGAGGTCGTCGTTCGGCGCGGCGGGGTCGGGTTCGTCCCCCGCCCCGCCCCTTCCCGGAAGCGGGGCGCTGCCCCGGGCCCCGTGGGGGGCACGCGCGGGCGGGGTGCCCGGTCCCGGGTGTGCCCAGGCTTCGCCGGACCAGAGGTCGCCGGAATCCGACGCGGTGGCGTCGGCCGCGTCGGCGGGGGGTCGGCCGGGGCCGGCTTCGCCGGACCGGGCTGCGGCTCCGGGCCGCGGCCCGGCCGGAGGCGCACCGGGACCGTCGGCCCGGCCAGACGGCCGGGTGACGGTCGGCAGGGCCGTGGGCTCGGCGGGCCGGGCACCGCCGGCGGAGGCGTGGACGCCCGACTCTGCGGGCCAGGGGTCGTCGGCCGGGGCCTCCGGGGGCCAGGTGCCGTCGGCGGGATCCGGTTCCCAGGGGTCTTCGTCCGGCCACGGCTCTTCGCAGTCCGGCGGCCAGAGGTACTCGTCCTCCTCCGGGGGCGGGGCCGCGAGGTAGGACTCCACCAGGGCGGCCGCCGCGCGGCGCAGGGTGAGGGAGTACGGGTCGAGCGGGAGGGGCCAGGAGTGGTCCGGGGTGGATTCGCCGGACAGCGCCGGGTTCTCGGCGGTGGGGTCGGGCTCGTCCGCCCAGGCCTCGATCTCGCCGAAGCCGGCCGCGCAGTGCTCGTACAGGGCTTCGAGGAACGGCGACGGGCCGCGGCGCTTCTTCTGGCTCGGGCCCCACCAGTGGCCCGAGGCCAGCAGCAGGGAGCGCGGCCGGGTGAAGGTCACGTAGCCGAGGCGGAGCTCCTCCACCGACTTGTGGTCCTTGAGCGCGGTCTTGAAGGCCTTCAGGCCCGCCGAGGTCCAGGCCGGGTCCCCGGGCAGGGTGGGGGCGTCGCCGCGCAGCGCGTACGGGAGCACCTTCGCGTACGAGGTCCAGGCCTCCGGTGGCTTCTCCTTCGGGAACGCGCCGGCGCACAGGTCCGGGACCACCACCACGTCCCACTCCAGGCCCTTGGACTTGTGGGCGGTGAGCACCTTGACCGTGTTCTCGCCGCCGGGCAGCGCGTGGTCCAGGCCCTTCTCGTACTGGGCGGCCGTGCGCAGGAACGCCAGGAAGGCCAGCAGCGTGGCCTCGCCGTCCAGGGCGGCGAAACCGGCCGCCACGTCCATGAAGTTCGACAGGGTCTCGCGGCGGCGGGCCGCCAGCGCGTGCGGGGAGGCCGACAGCTCCACCTCCAGCCCGGTGGCGGTCAGCACCCGGTGCAGGACGTCCATCAGCGGGTCGGCGAGGGAGCGCCGCAGGTCGCGCAGTTCCTGGGCGAGGTGCGCGAAGCGGATCCGGGCCTCCGCCGAGAAGGGGAGGTCGTCCGGGGCCTGTCCGGCGCCGTCGAGGAACGTCTCCAGGGCGTCGGCGAGCGACACGATCTCCGCCGGGTCCACGCCCTCCACGGCCGCCGCGAGCCGTTCGTCCGGGTCGGACCCGGCGGGTGCGCGGCTCACCAGGAGCCGCGCCCGGCGGCCCAGCAGGGCCAGGTCGCGCGCGCCGATCCGCCAGCGCGGGCCGATCAGGAGCCGGACCAGGGAGGCGTTGGCGCCGGGGTCCTGAAGGACCTCGCAGACGGCGACGAGGTCGGCGACCTCGGGCAGGTGCAGCAGCCCGGAGAGGCCGACGACCTCCACCGGGACGTCCCGGTCCACCAGCACGGCCTGGATCTGCGCGAAGTCCCCGGCGGAGCGGCACAGTACGGCGATCTCGCGCGGCTCCGTGCCGGTGCGGACCAGGTGGGCGACGGAGTCGGCGAGCCAGTCGAGCTCCTGCGCGTGGGTCTCCAGCAGGGCGCAGCGGACCTGCCCTGCGGCCTCCGCCCCCGGCGCCGGGCGCAGCGCCTCCACGCCCTCGTGCATGGCGCGCAGGGGGGCTGCGAGTCCGTTGGCCAGGTCCAGCAGGCGGCCACCGCTGCGCCGGTTCTCGCTGAGGGAGAGCCGGGTGGCGGGGCTTCCGTCGGCGTGCGGGAAGTGCTCCGGGAAGTCGTCGAGGTTGGCGACGGAGGCCCCGCGCCAGCCGTAGATGGCCTGGCAGGGGTCGCCTACGGCGGTCACGGCGTGGCCGGAGCCCGCGCCGAAGAGTCCGGACAGCAGCAGCCGCTGTGCGACGGAGGTGTCCTGGTACTCGTCGAGCAGGACCACCCGGAACTCCTCGCGCAGCAGCGCCCCCACCTCGGGCCGGGTGGTGGCGAGCTGCGCGGAGAGGGCTATCTGGTCGCTGAAGTCGAAGAGGTCGCGGGAGCGTTTGGCGGCGCGGTAGCGGACGACCAGTTCCAGCAGTTCGAGGCGGCCGCGCACGGCCTCCGGGACCTTGCGGAGGTCCTCGTTGGTGAGCTTGGTGCCGGCGAGCGCATCCAGCAGGCCGGTGTCGTACAGGCGCAGCCGCTCGGGCTCGACCAGGTGCTCGGAGAGTTCCCCGTCGAGGGCGAGGAGGTCACCGACCAGGCCGGGGACCGATTTGGTGAGCGCGGGGTACGGGCCGGGGGCCTCGCGCAGCACCTTCGCGGCGAGCTGGAAGCGGGTGGCGTCGGCGAGCAGCCGGGAGCTTGGCTCCAGGCCGATGCGCAGGCCGTGGTCCTTCAGGAGCTGTCCGGCGAAGGCGTGGTAGGTGGAGATGCGGGGCTCGCCGCCGGCCGCGTCCGCGTCGGCCGGGGAGGGGTCCGGGTCGGTGATGCCGGCCCGCGCGAGGGCCTTGCGTACGCGCTCGGACAGTTCACCGGCGGCCTTGTTGGTGAAGGTCAGGCCGAGCACCTGCTCGGGCGCGACCGCACCCGTACCGACGAGCCAGACGACGCGGGCGGCCATGACGGTGGTCTTGCCGGAGCCGGCGCCCGCGACGACGACCTGCGGGGCGGGCGGGGCGGTGACACAGGCCATCTGCTCGGGCGTGAAAGGGATCCCGAGGAGCTCCTTGAGCTGCTCGGGGTCGGAGAGGGCGGGCGGACGCGCGGGCACGTAAAAAGGCTAGCCGCCCCCACCGACAGCCCTGACCGGGCGAGCCCGGCCCAGGGGGTGTCTTGCCGGTCAGGGCGGATCAGGGAGCGGGGCCTGGTGCCGGGCATCGCAAGGCGGACGAGGGAGTCCATGCGGAGCATCGACGACCGAGGACAACGCGGCGAGTCGCGGCACCAGGCCCCGCGAGCCCGGCCTGACCGGCAAGACACCCCCTGGCGCTCCGGCTGCCGGGCTCACTCGACGGTCTGGCGGCCCTCCGGGCGGGCGCTGCACGAGCTGCGGAAGGAGCAGTGGTCGCAGTGGCGGCCCGCGGCGGGCGCGAACCGCTCGTCCAGGACCCGGCCCGCGGCGGTGGCCAGCAGGTCGCCGACCCACTCCCCGTCGAGCGGCTGCTGGGCCTGCACCTTGGGCACCGCGTCGCCGCCCTCGCGGATCGCGGCGCCCTGGCGGAGCTGGACGAGCTCGGCGCCGCCGGGCTCGGGGCGCAGGCCGTCGAAGACCTCGTCGACGGCTCCCTCGCGCACGGCGAGCTGGTAGACGGCGAGCTGGGGGTGGCGGGCCACCTCGTCGCGGGTGGGCGCCGACCTGCCGGTCTTGAAGTCGACGACGTACGCACGCCCCTGCGGGTCCGATTCGACCCGGTCCATGGAACCCCGGATGCGGACGGCGACCTCACCGGCTTCGAGTGTGACGTCGAACTCGTGCTCCGTGGCCACGGCCTCGCGGCCGCCGCGGTCGGTGGTGTGCCAGCGCAGGAAGCGCTCCAGGGCGGCGCGGGCGTTGTCCTTCTCCTGGCGGGACTTCCAGGGGGCGTCGAAGGCGAGGGCGTCCCACACCGAGTCGAGGCGTTCCATGAGGACGGCCAGGTCGGCGGGGGTACGGCCGGAGGCGACCTCGTCGGCGAGGACGTGGACGACGTTGCCGAAGCCCTGGGCGGCGGTCGAGGGGGTGTCGGCCTTGACCTCGCGGCCGAGGAACCACTGGAGGGAGCAGGTGTTGGCGAGCTGTTCCAGGGCGCTGCCGGACAGGGCGACGGGCCGGTCCCGGTCGCGGAGGGGGACGCTGCTGCGGGTGGGCTCGTACAGGCCCCACCAGCGCTGCGGGTGCGCGGCGGGGACCAGCGGGCGGTCCTCGTCGTCGGTGAGCGCGGCGAGCCGGGCGAGGCGGCGGGCGGCCGCGTCGCGCAGGGCGGGCGAGGCGTCGGGGTCGACGGTGGTGGCGCGCAGCTCGGCGACGAGCGCGGCGACGGCGAGGGGGCGGCGGGGGCGGCCGGTGACGTCGCGCGGGGGGACGCCGAGCTCGGTGAGGAAGCGGGAGGGCTGGTCGCCGTCGTCGGCGGGGGCCTTGACGGCGGTGACGACGAGGCGGTCGCGGGCGCGGGTGGCGGCGACGTAGAAGAGCCGGCGTTCCTCGGCGAGCAGGGCGCCGGGGGTGAGGGGCTCGGCGAGGCCGTCGCGGCCGATGCGGTCGGCCTCCAGGAGGGAGCCGCGGCGGCGGAGGTCGGGCCACAGGCCCTCCTGGACGCCGGCGACGACGACGAGGGACCACTCCAGTCCCTTGGAGCGGTGGGCGGTCATCAGCCGGACGGCGTCGGAGCGGGTGGCGCGGGCCGTCAACGTGTCGGCGGCGATGTCCTCCGCCTCCAGTTGTTCGAGGAAGTTGAGCGCGCCACGGCCGCCGGTGCGTTCCTCGGCGCGGGCGGCGGTGTCGAAGAGGGCGCAGACCGCGTCGAGGTCGCGGTCGGCGTTGCGGCCGGCCGCGCCGCCGCGGCGGGCGCTGCGCTCCAGTCGCTGCGGCCAGGGGGTGCCGTCCCAGAGGACCCAGAGGGCCTCCTCGGCGGTGCCGCCGCCCTGGAGCAGCTCACGGGCCTTGCGCAGGAGCAGGCCGAGGCGTTGTGCGCCGCGGGCGTAGGCGGGGTCGTGGGCGGTGAGCCGCTCGGGCTCGGCGAGGGCGCGGGCGAGCAGTACGTCGGAGGGCGCGGGCACCTTGACGCCGGCGGCGCGCTCCTCGTCACGCAGGGCGCGGCCGAGCCGCCGCAGGTCGGCGGCGTCCATCCCGCCGAGGGGGGAGGCGAGCAAGGTGAGGGCGGCCTCGACGGTGACGCCTCCGGCGGGGCCTGCGAAGTCCTCGGGGCCCGGCCCCGGGCCCGCTTCGACGGCGTCGGGCTCGCCTCCGGCGGGGGAAGCTTCCCGCCCACCCGCCCCGACAGCGCGAGCGAGCTCGCCGCCCTGTTCGCCTCCGGCGCGGTGGCCGGGGCCGGGCTCGGCTGCGCCGGCGGAGCCGGCGGGGGCCTCGGGGCTTCGCCCCACGTCCGGCTCGACCGCGGCGTCGGCCGGCGTCGGGACGTCGGAGTGCGCCTTATCGGCGGCAGGCGGCAGCGCCGGGTCCGCTCCGGTGGAGCCGGTCGGGGCGGCGGCGGCCGGCCGGTCCGGCTCGGCCGTGACGGGCTCGGCGGGGTCGGTGGTGGCCGAGGTGGCTGAGACGCGGAGGGCCGTCAGGAGGGGGGAGACCGCCGGTTCGTGGCGCAGGGGGGTGTCCGCGCCGTCCGTCTCGACCGGGACTCCCGCCGAGATCAGGGCGCGGCGCATCGCCGGGAGGGTGCGGCCGCCCGCGCGGACCAGGACGGCCATGTCCTGCCAGGGCACCCCGTCCTCCAGGTGGGCCCGCCGCAGGATGTCGGCGATGTTGTCCAGCTCGGCGCCCGCCGTCGGGTACGTGAAGACCTCCACCCGCCCGCCCTCCCGCACCGGCGCGAGATTCCGGTGGGCGCGGACCGCCTCGGCCGGCAGCCGCGGGACCGGCATCCGGGTGGTGAGCAGCCGGGTGGCCGCCAGCAGGGCCGCCCCGGAGCGGCGGCCGACGGTGAGGGCCTTGACCCGCGCGCCGGGGAAGGCCGACTCGAAGTCCAGGACGTTGTTGATGTCGGCGCCGCGGAAGGCGTAGATCGACTGGTCGGGATCGCCGAAGGCGACCAGCGTGCCGCCCGGGCCGGTCAGGGCGCGCAGCAGCCGCAGCTGCGAGGCGTCCGTGTCCTGGTACTCGTCGACGAAGATCGCGTCGTAGGCGGAGGCGAGGGACGGCGTGCGTTCCGCGAGGAGCACCGCCCGGTGCAGGAGTTCCGCGTAGTCCAGCGTGCCCTGCATGTCGAGGACGTCGAGGTACTCGGAGAGGAAGGCCGCCGCCGCCTTCCAGTCCGGGCGGCCGATGCGGTCGGCGAACGAGGAGAGGGCCTGCGGCCCGAGGCCCAGTTCGCGGGCGCGGGCGAGCACCGCCCGGACCTCGTCGGCGAACCCGCGCGTGGTCAGCGCGGCCCGCAGGTCGTCCGGCCAGCGGATGGAGCGGATCCGGCGCTGGCCCTCCAGGAGGGTGCGGACCATCACGTCCTGCTCGGGGCCGGACAGCAGCCGCAGCGGGTCGGCGAAGAGGTCGGTGTCCTGGTGGGCGCGGACGAGTCCGTAGCAGAAGGAGTGGAAGGTGGTGGCCTGCGGAGCGCGCGCGCCGCCGAGGCGCAGGGCGGCCCGGTCGCGCAGCTCCACCGCCGCCTTGCGGCTGAAGGTGAGGATGAGGATCCGGGCGGGGTCGGTGCCCGCTTCCACCCGGGCGGCGACGGCTTCGACCAGCGTGGTCGTCTTCCCGGTGCCCGGTCCGGCGAGGACCAGCAGTGGTCCTCCGGTGTGGTCAACCACCGACCGCTGCGCTGCGTCCAGCACAGGGGGATCCACCCGTTCCGGCCCGGTGCGCACGAGGCGGTACGCGTCGGGGGTCCGCGTACGCCGCCGTTCGGTGCGGTCGGAGGAAGAGGTGATCACGTGGGGTGCCGGTCCTGGTGGGTCTGCGGGGTGTGGCGGTGTTGCCGTGCCGGCTCGCGCGGAAGCCGCCGCGGAAGCCGAAGGGGCAACGCTACGGCAACCGGCCGACGCGGCGCAGTCCCCCCGGGTACCCCGGACGGACGTTCGGGCCGTCGCCCGATCGCCCGTCCGGGCCGCGCATGGCCGAAGCTGTCAGGTGTGAGCCTCGTCGCGTGTGCCGTCCTGTCCGCCATCCTGTCCGGGGGACCCGTCCCAGCGCGCCCGGCGCATGTCCAGCCGCGGCTCGCCGCCCGCCGTCAGGCGCAGCGGGGTGGCCTCGGTCCGGTAGTGCTCCAGGGCGCGCACCTCGTGGCCGGGCAGCGGCAGGCCGTCCGCCCGCACCACGCGCCACCAGGGCACGGCTCCCCCGTACAGGGCCATGACACGCCCGACTTGGCGCGGTCCTCCCTCGCCGAGCCACTCGGCGACGTCCCCGTATGTCATCACCCGGCCGGGCGGAATACGCTCGGCCACCTCCAGTACGCGCTCCGCGTACGCGGGCAGCTCCTCACTCATTCAGCACATGGTGCAGTACGTCGGCCGCGCTCCGGCGGAGGTCTCGCTTCCGCACCGGCGCGCACCCTGATGCCCCGCTGGCCCGTCGGTCCGTGCCACCATCTTCCGGGCGGTGACTGGTGATACGTGATCAAGAAGAGACGGATGTGACGACGAAGGAGCAGGGTGTGAGCCCTCCGGACGGCGCGGCGACCGACGACGGCGCACGCCCTGACGACGGCCGCGCCGCCCGCCCCGAACCCGTCCCCGAGCCCCGTCCGGAGCCCCCGCGCCCCGGCGGACGGACCGGCCGCACAGGCAAGGCCGAGGCAGCCGAGGCAGCCAACGCCAAGGCCGACGAGACCAAGGCCGGCGAAGCCGAGGCCGAGGGAGTCGATGCCAAGGCCGCCCGGGCCCGAGCCGGGGCCACCGCGGCCACCGCGGGCCCGCACGGTCACGCCGCCACGGACGCCGACCGGGTCGAGGTCGACGAACCGCTGCTCGCCGCCCGCGTGCACCGGCCGTCCGACCTCGTACGCCTGCTCGTCGGCATCCTCGGTATCGCCGTCCTCCTCGCCATCGCCGCCTTCGCCCACGGCACCACCGTGGGTCTGGAGGAGGACATCAGCAAGGGCACCGGCCAGGCGCCCGACCTGCTGATCAAGGTCGCCGCGCTGGTGTCCAGCATCGCGGTGCTGCTGCTGCCCGTCGCCTTCGCCATCGAGCGGCTGATCAAACGCGACGGGCTGCGCATCGCCGACGGCGTGCTCGCGGCCGTCCTCGCGCACGGCGTCACCCTCGCCACCGACCTGTGGGTCTCGCAGGCCGCCCCCGACACCATCCAGGACGCCCTGACCCGCCCCGCGGCCGGCGGGACCCTGACCGACCCGGTCCACGGCTACCTCGCGCCCGTCATCGCGTACATGACCGCGGTCGGGATGACCCGCAGACCCCACTGGCGGGTCGCCCTGTGGGTCGTCCTGCTGCTCAACGCCCTGACCATGCTGGTCAACGGGTACACCACCCCCTTCTCGATCATCCTCACCGTGCTGATCGGCTGGAGCGTCGCCTACGGCACCCTGTACGCCGTCGGCTCGCCCAACGTGCGCCCCACCGGGCAGCACCTCCTCGCCGGACTCCGCCGGGTCGGCTTCCAGCCGGTCAGCGCGATGCGCGCGGAGATGCCCGAGGGCCCCGAGCCCTCCGAGGCCAACGACCGGGGCCGCCGCTACCACGTGACCCTGGAGGACGGGCCGCCGCTGGACGTCACGATCGTGGACCGCGAGCAGCAGGCCCACGGCTTCTTCTACCGGGTCTGGCGCCGGCTCACCCTGCGCGGCATCACCACCGGGCGCAGCCTGCAGTCGCTGCGCCAGGCGCTGGAGCAGGAGGCGCTCCTCGCGTACGCGGCCATCGCGGCCGGGGCGAACGCGCCGAAGCTGATCGCCACCTCCGAGCTCGGTCCGGACGCGGTGATGCTCGTGTACGAGCACCTGGACGTCCGGGCCCTCGACGCGCTCGCCGACGAGGAGATCACCGACGAGCTGATCCACCACACGTGGAAGCAGGCACGGGCCCTCCAGTCGCGGCGGATCGCACACCGCAGGCTCACCGGCGACGCCCTTGTGGTGGATCGTTCCGGCAACGTCATCCTGACCGACCTGCGCGGCGGCGAGATCGCCGCCGGCGACCTGGTGCTCCGGATGGACATCGCCCAGCTGCTGACCACGCTCGGCCTGCGGGTCGGCGCCGAGCGCGCGGTGGCCTCGGCCGTGTCGGTGCTCGGCCCGGACGCCGTGGCGGACTGTCTGCCGCTGCTCCAGCCGATCGCGCTGAGCCGTTCCACCCGGGCGACGCTGCGCAAGCTGGCCCGGGAGCGGGCGGAGCGGCAGCGGGAGGCCGTACTGGAGTCCTCGCGGGCGGCGAAGGCGGCGCGCGAGGCGGAGTCCGCGGCCTCCGCGACCCCGGTCTCCGCCTCGGCAGCCGCCGACCGCAAGGCCGAGAAGAAGGCCCTGGAGGATGCGCTGGACGGGGCCCGCGAGGAGGATCTGCTGACCCAGATCCGCCACCAGGTGCTGCTGATCCGCCCGCAGGCGCCGGTGGAGCCGGCCCGGCTGGAGCGGATCCGGCCGCGCACGCTGGTCTCGTTCATCGCGGGTGCGTTCGGTGCGTACTTCCTGCTCACGCAGCTCGCCCACGTGGACTTCGCGACCATCATCGGCGAGGCGCAGTGGGGCTGGGTCGGGGCGGCGCTCGCCTTCTCGGCGCTGACGTACTTCGCGGCGGCGATGAGCCTGCTGGGCTTCGTCCCGGAGCGGGTGCCGTTCCTGCGGACGGTGGTCGCGCAGGTGGCCGGGTCGTTCGTGAAGCTGGTGGCCCCGGCGGCCGTCGGCGGTGTCGCGCTGAACACGCGGTTCCTGCAGCGGGCGGGGGTCCGGCCGGGTCTGGCGGTCGCGAGCGTGGGCGCCTCCCAGCTGTTCGGGCTGGCCAGCCACATCGTGCTGCTGCTGTCCTTCGGATATCTGACCGGGACCGAGAAGACCCCGGAGATGACCCCGTCCCGGGCGGTCATCGCGGGTCTGCTGACGGTGGCCGTCCTGGTGCTGGTGGTGACGGCCGTCCCGTTCATGCGGAAGTTCGTGGTGACGCGGGTCCGGGCGCTGTTCGCGGGCGTGGTGCCGCGCATGCTGGACGTGCTCCAGCGGCCGAAGAAGCTGGTGACCGGCATCGGCGGGATGCTGCTGCTGACGGGCTGCTTCGTGATGTGCCTGGACGCGTCGATCCGCGCGTTCGGGGGCGGCGAGGCCATCAGCTACGCGAGCATCGCGGTGGTGTTCCTGGCGGGCAACGCGCTGGGGTCTGCGGCGCCGACGCCGGGCGGTATGGGCGCGGTGGAGACCACGCTGACCCTCGGGCTGATCGCGGCGGGTCTGGAGAAGGAGGTCGCGATCTCGGCGGTGCTGCTGTTCCGCCTGATGACCTTCTGGCTGCCGGTGCTGCCGGGGTGGATCTCGTTCAACTTCCTGACCCGCAAGGAAGCCATCTAGCCTCCGGCCCGGCCGGCGGATTCGGCTCCGGCCGGCGGGAGCGCCCGCGCCTCGAACTCCGGCGTGGCTGGAGGTTCCGGCCGGCGGGGGCGATGTCCGAGGCGGGTGGCAGCATGCGTACATGAGTGAAGACCAGGACAGCCGTTGCCCGTTCGACGATCCGGCCGCGGTGCTGCGCGCTGACCGGGCGGCCCTGCGGGGCGGCGCCACCGGTGAAGGGGGCGTCGGGCGGGAGGTGTTCACGCAGGCCGAGGCCGTCTTCGGGCGGGCCGACGTGGGGCGGGCGGAGTTCGCCTCGTGGCTGCACTTCGCCGCGACCGTGCTCGGGCACCACGATTACGCCGCCCGCGTCGCCGAGGCCGAACCGGGGCTGCCCTGGCGGACGGTGTGGGCCTGGTGGCGGCCCGTCGGCGCCTACGTGGCGGAGCCGAACCTCAGCGGGGACCACACCGCCGAGGTGTACGACCTCGACGGGGGCGCGGCCGTGAAGGTGTGGGCCCTGTGGTGCGAGGACACCTGGTTCGACCTGGACACGGGACGCCGGCTGCCCGCACCGGCCGACGGTGCGGCCGTCGAGCGGGACGAGGAGGAGCCGGACGGCCCTTGGCTGTTCGACTCGGACAAGGAGGGCTGGGTGCTGAACTGCCCCGGCACCTGGGAGGAGCCGGTCCTGCTCGGCGGCGGCCGCTACCTGTACGCGGAGGCGCGCGGGGTCGTGGTGGTGGAGGGGAACGCCGCGGCGCTCGCCGACTGGCCCCGGGGCGGCGCCGACGCCTCCTCCTGGGACTCCGCCGAGGACACCCCGTGGTTCCGCCCGGGCACGCGCGGCTCCGGTCCGCTCACCGCGGCCGGACTCGCCCGGACCTTCGGCGACGCGTGGGTCACCCGCGTCCCCGGCGGCGAGCTCCCGGACGCGCTGGAGCACCCGGCCACCCGGGAGTTCCTGAGCGGGGTCGGGCTGCCGCGCCACTGGGCCGCGGGCGTCAGCTCGTTCGAGGTCGCCCCGGAGTTGCTGCGGCCGGTGACCGCGCGGGCCCCGGAGGCGGGCGACGAGGACCTCCTGCACCTCGGGACCTTCGACTTCGGGTACACGGCCCCGGGCCTGGTGGGCGTCCACCGCGTCACCGGAGCGGTCCACATGTACCAGGAGTCCGTCATCCCGCTGGCCCGGGACGTGGCGGCCTTCGTCGGGTTCCTCGACGGCGTGCGCCGGTACATGGGCGCCTGCTGGTCCGCGTACCCGGCCGAGGACGGCATCGGGGCCTTCATCGAGGCGATGGAGGCCCTGGATCCCGGGGCGCTGGCCGACGGCTCGCCCTCCGCCGAGACCTGGGGGCACCTGTTCGCCGCGATCACGGAGCTGAGCGTGTACGGCTACTGACGGGAGGGCGGGCGGGCACGCCCCCCGTTCGGGTCAGCGCACGGGCGGGGTCGGGACCGGGCACACAGGATGGGGGCATGCCGACACACGCCTGGCGGGTCACCGCCGCCGCCACGCTCGCCGCCGGGATGCTCGCCACGGCCGCCTGTTCCGGGGACGGCGACGAGAAGAAGACGACGGCCGACGGCTCCCCGGAGGTCAAGCCCCTGAAATGGGGCGACTGCGAGGCCCCGACCGCCGCCCAGGGCGGTGGTCAGGCTCCGCCCAAGGACTGGCAGTGCGCCACTCTCGACGTCCCGCTCGACTACGCGAAGCCCGAGGGCAAGACCATCCCGATCGCCCTGATCCGGGCCAAGGCGCGGGACCAGAAGAACCGGCTGGGCTCACTGGTGTTCAACTTCGGCGGCCCCGGCGGCTCCGGGATCAGCACGCTGCCGGGCTCCGCGAAGGAGTACGAGGCCCTGCGCGCCCGGTACGACCTGGTGAGCTTCGACCCGCGCGGGGTGGGCGGCAGCGATCCGGTCCTGTGCCAGAACGACAAGCAGCTGGACCAGTACTTCGGCGAGGACTCCTCCCCCGAGACCCCGGAGGAGGAGAAGGCCTTCATCGAGAACATCCGGAAGTACCAGGAGGCCTGCAAGAAGAACTCGGCCGAGCTGCTCCCCCACGTCGGTACGGAGAACGCCGCCCGCGACCTGGACCGCATCCGCCAGGCCCTCGGCGACGAGAAGCTGAACTACTTCGGCATCTCCTACGGCACCGAGCTCGGCGGGGTCTACGCCCACCTCTTCCCCAAGAACGTCGGCCGGGCCGTCTTCGACGCCGTCGTGGACCCGACCAAGACCGCCGAGGGGAGCGCCCTGGGCCAGGCCAAGGGCTTCCAGCTCGCGCTCGGCAACTTCGCCCAGGACTGCGTGGACCGCGGTGACGAGTGCCGGCTCCAGGGCAGCACGCCCAAGGAGATCGAGGCCAACATCATCAAGCTGCAGAAGGCGCTGGCCGCCAAGCCCATCCCGGGCATCGGGGGCCGGATGCTCACCGAGACCCAGGCGACCAACGGCATCGCGCAGGCCCTGTACTCGAAGGAGCTGTGGCCGCTGCTGGAACAGGGCCTCGACGAGGCGGAGGGCGGCCAGGGGCAACTGCTGATGGCCCTGTCCGACGCGCTCAACGGCCGTGACCAGCAAGGGCGTTACAGCAACATCGGCGCGGCCAACACCGCCATCAACTGTGTGGACGACAAGGAGCGCTACACCCTGGAGCAGACGAAGGCCAAGCTCGCGGAGTTCCGCGCCGCCTCGCCGGTCTTCGGGGACCTCCTCGGCTGGGCCATGATGTCGTGCACCGGCTGGCCGGTGGCCGGCACCTGGGAGACCCCCGACGTGTCGGCGCCGGGCTCCGACCCGATCCTGGTGATCGGCAACACCGGCGACCCGGCCACCCCTTACGAGGGCGCCCGCAACATGGTGGAGCGGCTCGGCCCGGGCGTGGGCGTGGAGCTCACCTACAAGGGCGAGGGGCACGGCGCGTACAACAGCGGCGACCAGTGCGTCCAGAAGGCGGTCGACACCTATCTGCTGGACGGGAAGGCGCCGGCCTCGGGCACCGTCTGCACCGCGGCCCCGGACCCGACGCCGCCGCCCGAGGCGCCGGAGTCGTCAGCCGCCTGATCCGGTCCGCAGGACGAGACGCCGGAGGGGCCGCACCCCGATCGCGAGGTACGGCCCCTCCGGGCCACTGCTGGTGGACCGGCCTAGTAGACCGGCTTCTCGGGCTCGATCTGGTGGACCCAGCCGATCACGCCGCCGCCGACGTGCACCGCGTCCGCGAAGCCCGCGGACTTCAGGACCGCGAGGACTTCCGCACTGCGGACACCCGTCTTGCAGTGCAGGACGATGCGCTTGTCCTGCGGCAGGTCCTGGAGGGCGGTGCCCATCAGGAACTCGCCCTTGGGGATCAGCTTCGCGCCGGGGATCGAGACGATCTCGTACTCGTTGATCTCACGGACGTCGATGATCTCGATGCGCTCGTCGGTGTCGATCCACTCCTTGAGCTGCTTGGGAGTGATCGTCGAACCGGCGGCCGCCTCCTGGGCCTCCTCCGACACGACGCCGCAGAAGGCCTCGTAGTCGATGAGCTCGGTGACGGTCGCGTTCGGACCGCAGACCGCGCAGTCGGGGTCCTTGCGGACCTTGACCTGGCGGTACTGCATCTCCAGGGCGTCGTAGATCATCAGGCGGCCGACCAGCGGCTCGCCGACACCCGTGAGGACCTTGATGGCCTCGGTGACCTGGATCGACCCGATGGACGCGCAGAGCACGCCCAGCACGCCGCCCTCGGCGCAGCTCGGGACCATGCCCGGCGGCGGGGGCTCCGGGTAGAGGCAGCGGTAGCACGGGCCGTGCTCGGACCAGAAGACCGAGGCCTGGCCGTCGAAGCGGTAGATCGAGCCCCACACGTACGGCTTGTTCAGCAGCACGCAGGCGTCGTTCACCAGGTAGCGGGTGGCGAAGTTGTCCGTGCCGTCGACGATGAGGTCGTACTGGCTGAAGATCTCCATCACGTTCTCGGCTTCGAGCCGCTCTTCGTGAAGGACCACGTTCACGTACGGGTTGATGCCCAGCACGCTGTCGCGGGCCGACTCGGCCTTGGAACGGCCGATGTCCGCCTGGCTGTGGATGATCTGGCGCTGCAGGTTCGACTCGTCGACCTCGTCGAACTCCACGATGCCCAGCGTGCCGACACCGGCCGCGGCGAGGTACATGAGGGCGGGCGAACCGAGACCGCCGGCGCCCACGGCCAGCACCTTGGCGTTCTTCAGGCGCTTCTGGCCGTCCATCCCGACATCCGGGATGATCAGGTGCCGCGAATACCGACGGACCTCGTCAACGGTGAGCTCAGCTGCTGGCTCGACCAGCGGTGGCAGCGACACGGGCACTCCGAAGATGGGAGCATCCCCGCAGGTGCAGGGAGCAAACTGATGGTTGTTCTCCCAGTAACACTGCCACGCCCGTCTTCATTCCAAGACACCTGTCCCGATCCTTGAGACGATTTCGTCCCAGTACGCGGGCATTGAGGCCCACGGGTCGCTGCCGCGCGTCCCGAGCCGGTCGGTGAACCAGATCGTGCCCGCCCCCTGCCAGCGGGCGATCCGCATCGCCTCCTCCAGATGCGCGCGCGGCACCCCGTGGACGAGGTGGCAGAACCGCTCCGCCGGATGGTCCGCGGTCCACTCGGCCACCTGCGACCAGCGGTAGTCGGACCAGGCGCCGGAGAAGGTGACCAGCTGGTCGGCGGCCTCCGCGTAGCCCTCGTACGGGTGCGTGCCGTGCCCGAGCACGATCCGCAGGTCCTCGCCGAGGCCCCGCAGCGAGTCCACGACCCGGCACACCGAGGCCAGTTCCGCCTTGCCGGCCGGGGCCCCGGCCAGGTAGAAACCGCCGACCCCGTACCAGTCGCGGAAGCGGTGGGCGTCGGAGATCAGCTCCCCGAAGGAGCGCGATCCGTCCCGCATCGCGAGATGACCGAGGATCATGCCGCCCGCGCGGCGCAGCTTCGCGGCCGCTTCCGTGCAGTGCGGATCGGGCCGCCCGCCGGGGCCGTCCGCGATGTTGAGCACGGCCCAGTGCAGCGGGGTGCCGGGGCGGGTCAGCTCGGCCCACTCGACGGGGGCGAGGAGCGGGTGCGCGTAGCCGGGGATGCCGAGGCCGAGGCGGCCGGCCTCGGTCGCGGCGGCGGTCACGGCCCCGGGCGGCGTCGTCAGATGCGGCACGCCGCCTCCATCCAGATGTCCGCGAGGGATTCCTCCAGGTTGATCCGGGGCCGCCAGCCGAGCCGGTCCCGGGCGGTACGGACATCCGCCTGCTGCCAGGCTCCGCAGCCGTCCGGGTAGGGGTACGGCTGGGGGGCCGCGGCGGCCATCTGCTCGGCGGTGGCCTCGGAGCGCGGGGAGCCGATGGTGGCCAGTCCGGCCGGGCGGCCGGGGTGCCCGTGCGTCTGCTGGGGTCCGCCGTGCGGGACGTCCAGCTCGTGCAGGGCGCCCGCGTACCCGGCGACCCGGGCCAGGACCGCGGCCGCGTCGCGCAGCCGGACCGCACGGCCGGTGCCGATGTTGACCACGCCCTGGGCGGCGGACAGCGAGGCGGCGTGCACGGCCCGCGCCACGTCCCGTACGTCGACGAAGTCGCGCTGCACGCCGAGCCCGCTGAGCTTCAGCTCGCCGTCGCCCGCCTGCATCGCGCGGCGCATGGCGTCGGCGAGCCGGCCGAGCGGGGATCCGGCGGGGGTGCCGGGGCCGACGGGCGAGAAGATCCGCAGCACGACGGCGTCCAGCCCGGAGCCCAGGACCAGCTCGGTGGCGGCCAGTTTGCTGACCCCGTACGGCCCACCCGGTCTCGGCACGGCGTCCTCGGCCGTGGACGATCCGGGCTGACTGGGCCCGTACTCGGCGGCGCAGCCGAGCTGCACCAGGCGTGCCCCGCAGCCGCTGCGGCGCAGCGACTCGCAGATCGTCGCGACGGCGACGGTGTTGTGCCGGGTGAGTTCCCGGGCCCCGCCCCGGGTCGCTCCGGCGCAGTTGATGACGACGCCCGGGTGGACGGCGTCGAGGAAGCGGGTGAGCGCGCCGGGGCTGCCGGTCGCGAGGTCGAAGCGGACGTCGGCGTCGTCGCCGCGGCCGAGCGCGGTGAGCTGGACGGCGGGGTCGGCGAGCAGCCGGTCGGCGACGTAGCGGCCGAGGTATCCGTTGGCTCCGATCAGCAGCACCCTCATCGCGTGACCCCTTGGTTGGTTGGCTGGCCGGTCATGTCGGTTTCTCCTTGCGGACGGATGGACGGATGGGTGGGGCGGGGTACGGGCAAAGCGCCTCGGCGTCGGCTCCGGAGGTCTGGGGACGTCCCGGGGGACGTCAGGGCCGCGCATGCGCGGAGGCGCGGGCCAGGGCGAGCACGGCGTGTACGAGGAGTCCGGCCGCGGCGGCGAGGGCCGCCGCCGGGACGGGGACCAGGGCGAGGGCGAGGGCCGCGCCGACGGGTGCGCGGTGGGCTCCGTGCCGCAGCAGGAGCCGGGTCAGGAAGAGCAGCAGCGCGAGGGGCACGGCCACCGGGAGCGGCGTTCCGGCGAGCACGGCGGCCGCGGCGGCGGCCCCGGTGAACAGGGCGACGGCCGCCAGCAGCAGCGGACGCGCCCGGTCCGCGAAGTCCTCCAGGGCGCGGCTCCCGTCGAGCCGGGCCCGCGCCCCGGCGGCGAAGGCGACGGCGGCCAGGTGCCCGGGGACGACGGCCAGCGCGAGGCCGACGGCGAGGGCGGTGCCGTGCCGGTACACGGCCCAGCCGGCGACGGCCGCGGCCAGCACGTGCGCGACGTAGGGGAACCGGCCCCCGGCGGCCCGGCCGGGCCACACCAGGGCGGCGGCGACGGCGGCCACGGCGGCGGCCCCGGCCCAGGCCTGCCCGGCGGACGCCGCGGCGCAGGCGAGGGCGCCGGGCAGCAGCGCGTAGCCGAAGCCGCGGAAGGCGGCGGGGCCGGCCGGAACCAGGGCGGGCGCGGCGGCGGTGACCTCCTCGTGGGGGCTGCGTGCGTACAGTTCCTCGGCGAGCGAGAAGACGTCCCGGTGCCGGAACCGTGCGGCGGTGCGGTCGGTGATGCCGTGGGCTTCCAGCCCGGCGGCGATCTCCAGCGGGTCCACGGCGCGTTCGCACAACTCCCGGTGCCGGTGCAGCAGTGCCTTGACGGGATCCCCACCGACCCGCCGCCGAGCCGGCCGCGCAGCCGTCCCGCCGCCCGCCGGTTCAGCCTCGCGCTGGGCCCGTTCCACCTCGCCGGGGGCACGTCCAGCCTCGCGCTGGGCAACTTCAGCCCCGCCGGGGCCAACTCCAGCCTCGCCGGGGGCACCTTCAGCCTCGCCGGCGTTTGAGGCGCGGGGGTCCGGGGGCAGCGCCCCCGGCAACGGCGCCGCGCCGGACCGTGCACCCGAGGGCGGCATCACAC
>NZ_JBVIAH010000002.1:438633-639037 GCF_055574035.1 Streptomyces sp. NPDC030021 | reverse complement strand
GATCAAGTGGGGCCTGGACTACATGAACGACCGCTACGGCAGCCCCGTCGGCGCCTGGAACTTCTGGTCCGCCAACCACTGGTACTAAGCCACCAGCGGCAGCAGCACCAGCACCAGCACCGCGCGGTACAGCAGACATACGAAGGCCCCGGTGGCCGGCCTCCCCAGGTCCGGCCTCCGGGGCCTTCTGCATCCCATCCCACGGGACTCAGGGGCGCCTCACAGGCGCTGGATGATCGTGCCGGTCGCCAGCGCGCCTCCCGCGCACATGGTGATCAGCGCGAACTCCTTGTCACGGCGCTCCAGCTCGTGCAGCGCGGTGGTGATCAGCCGGGCGCCGGTGGCGCCGACGGGGTGGCCGAGCGCGATGCCCCCGCCGTTGACGTTGACCTTCTCCAGGTCCTGGTCGAAGACCTGCGCCCAGGACAGGACCACGGAGGCGAAGGCCTCGTTGATCTCGACGAGGTCGATGTCCCGCAGCGACATCCCGGCCTTGCCGAGCACGGCCCGCGTCGCGTCGATCGGCCCGTCGAGGTGGTAGTGGGGGTCGGCGCCGACGAGCGTCTGGGCGACGATCCGGGCGCGCGGCTTGAGCTTGAGGGCGCGGGCCATCTTCCGCGAGGCCCACATGACAGCGGCGGCGCCGTCGGATATCTGCGAGGAGTTCCCGGCGGTGTGCACGGCGGTGGGCATGACCGGCTTGAGCCGGGCCAGCGCCTCCATGCTCGTGTCCCGCAGCCCCTCGTCCCGGTCGACCAGGCGCCACATGCCCTGTCCGGCAGCCTGCTCCTCCTCGGTCGTCGGCACCTGCACGGCGAAGGTCTCGCGCTTGAACCGCTCCTCGGCCCATGCGGCCGCGGCCCGCTCCTGGGAGAGGAGCCCGAGCCGGTCGACGTCCTCGCGGGACAGGCCCCGGTGGCGGGCGATCCGCTCGGCGGCCTCGAACTGGTTGGGGAGGTCGACGTTCCACTCGTCCGGGAAGGGCTTGCCCGGGCCGTGCTTGGATCCGGAGCCGAGCGGCACGCGGCTCATGGCCTCGACGCCGCAGGCGATGCCGATGTCCATGACCCCGCCGGAGATCATGTTGGCGACCATGTGGTTGGCCTGCTGCGAGCTGCCGCACTGACAGTCCACCGTCGTCGCGGCGGTCTCGTACGGGAGGCCCATGGCGAGCCAGGCGTTGCGGGCGGGGTTCATCGACTGCTCGCCGGCGTGCGTGACGGTGCCGCCGACGATCTGCTCGACGCAGTCGGGCTGGATTCCGGTACGGGCCAGCAGTTCACGGTAGGTCTCACCGAGCAGGTAGGCGGGATGGAGGTTGGCGAGAGCGCCCCCGCGCTTACCGATGGGGGTGCGTACGGCTTCGACAATGACGGGTTCCGCGGCCATGAGCTCGTCCTCTCCTGCACTGCGTCAGCACGGCGGGCCGTCCCGGCGCCCCGCCCGAACTAGTACGCGTTCTAGTTCTCCCCGCAGTCTTATGACCTGAGGCCCCGGCACGCAAGGGTCTTGCACGCGGCCTGCACGGATTCCACACGCAACAGTTGGCGCCAGGACCCTTGTCACTTCTAGAACTCGTTACTACCTTCAAGCCAACTTCTGATGGTCCGTCAGACTTTGGAGTTGCCCGATGTCCTGCCCCGCACTGCCCGAAGGCTTCGACGCCACCGACCCAGACCTGCTCCAAAGCCGCGTCCCCTTCCCGGAGTTCGCGCAGCTGCGGCAGACCGCACCCGTGTGGTGGTGCCCGCAGCGGCGGGGCGTCACCGGCTTCGACGACGAGGGCTACTGGGCCGTGACCCGGCACGCGGACGTCAAGTACGTCTCCACGCACCCGGAACTGTTCTCGTCGACGACCAACACCGCGATCATCCGCTTCAACGAGCACATCCAGCGTGATGCGATAGATGCCCAGCGTCTGATCATGTTGAACATGGATCCGCCGGAACACACGCGCGTACGCCAGATCGTGCAGCGGGGCTTCACCCCGCGGGCCATCCGCGGCCTGGAGGAAGCCCTGCGGGACCGCGCCCGGAAGATCGTCGAGGAGGCCGCGGCCACGGCGGCCGACGGCAGCTTCGACTTCGTCACGCAGGTGGCGTGCGAGCTTCCGCTGCAGGCCATCGCCGAACTGATCGGCGTACCGCAGAAGGACCGCACGAAGATCTTCGACTGGTCGAACAAGATGATCGCCTACGACGACCCGGAGTACGCGATCACCGAGGAGGTCGGCTCCAACGCGGCGATGGAGCTCATCGGCTACGCGATGAACCTCTCCGCCCAGCGCAAGGAATGTCCGGCCAAGGACATCGTCACCCAGCTGGTGGCGGCCGAGGGCCAGGGCAACCTCGGCTCGGACGAGTTCGGCTTCTTCGTGCTGCTGCTGGCGGTCGCGGGCAACGAGACCACGCGCAACGCCATCAGCCACGGCATGCACGCCTTCCTGACCCACCCCGAGCAGTGGGAGCTCTACAAGGCGACCCGGCCGTCGACGGCCGCCGAGGAGATCGTCCGCTGGGCCACGCCGGTGGTGTCCTTCCAGCGCACCGCCACCCAGGACACCGAACTGGGCGGCGCGAAGATCAAGGCGGGTGACCGGGTGGGGATGTTCTACTCCTCCGCCAACCACGACCCCGAGGTCTTCACGAACCCGGACGTCTTCGACATCTCCCGCGACCCCAACCCCCACCTGGGCTTCGGCGGCGGCGGCCCGCACTTCTGCCTCGGCAAGTCGCTGGCGGTGATGGAGATCGACCTGATCTTCAACGCCCTGGCCGACGCCCTCCCGAACCTCCACCTCACGAACACCCCCCCACGCCGCCTCCGCGCAGCCTGGCTCAACGGCATCAAGGAACTCCGCGTCACCACCACCCCCACCACCCCCTCCAGCCCCGCCAGCGTTTGAGGCACGGGGCCCGGGGCGGAGCCCCACTCCTCAGCCCCGCCGGCGATTGAGGCACGGGGGTCCGGGGCCGAGCCCCGATCTTCAGCCCCGCCGGCGTTTGAGGCGCGGGGGTCCGGGGCGGAGCCCCGATCCTCAGCCCCGCCGGCGTTTGAGGCGCGGGGGTCCGGGGGCAGCGCCCCCGCAACGGCGCCGCACCCGTTCGAGTGGCGGCCCGACCCGAACGGAGTGATCCTGGCAAGCAGCGGCGATCCAGCCGAAGGGGCGCCGGGGCAGCGAATGCCCCGGCGCCCCTTCGGCCTCCCCGAGCCAGCCCCGGCCCGGCCCGGCCCGGCCAGGGCAAAGGCCAGGGCAAAGGCCCGGCCAGGGCTACGGCTCCGACGGCCGCCCCGCAACCGCGTCGTACACCCGCAGCCGCACCCGCCTCCGCCACCCCTCCTTCTCCTCCCGCACCCGCGCCCTCCGCTCCTTCCGCCCCCCGGCGGGATACCGCGCCCGCGCCCACGGCGACCCCGGCCGGGCCAGCCGCACCGCCCCGACCAGCGCGAAGAACGGTACGAGGATCCCCAGCAGCCCGGTGAACACCTTCCCCTTGGCCAGCGCCACCAGCGCGAAGGCCGCGTTCACCGCGACCACCACCACGTACGTCCAGCCGGAGGCCTTCGTACCGCCCTCCGAGACGTCGGCGTCGTCGACGCCGAAGGGCGACGCCCCCAGCAACAGCAGCCCGCAAGCCGCGGCCCCGACCACCACCGCGTCCACCGACAGCCGGCCCTCCTCGGACCAGTACACGTCCTTCAGGTGCAGGATCAGCGCGAACTCGTCGAGCACCAGCGCCGTCCCGATGCCGAACACCGCCGCGTCGATCTCCGCCCACGGGGGCCGGTTGCCGGTCGGGGAGGCCAGCCCCAGCCCCCCGACGATCATCAGGACGACACCGAAGACCACGTGGTGGATGTGCAGCCCGCCCGGCGTGACGTTCTTCGGCCACCAGGAGACCTGCGCCCGGATCAGCCGCACGCTGATCCGGATGAAGAGGAACGCACCGAGGAAGCCCAGCAGCAGGCACAGCAGCGGCTGCTTGCCGGGTTCGACGATCTGACGCTGGTACCAGTCGCCCACGGGTCAGGCCACCCGCCCGGCGGCGTGTGCGACCCCCGTCGGCTTTGCGCTCATGACCCGATGCTGGCACCGGGCCGGGCGCGGCGCCTGCGGGAGCCGGCACCGCGCCGCCGCGCACCCCCTACGGGGTCCGGGCCGGGGCGTTCTGCCGCCGTTCCCCCTCGCTCGGCTCCTCCTCCACCGCCACCGCGCCCTTGCGCTGCCCGGGCAGGGTCAGCTGCAGCCCCCGCGGCCCGGACAGCACGTACACGAGCCCGAAGCCGGCGGACACGACCACGGCCCCGCCCACGGCGTCCAGTACCCAGTGGTTGGCGGTGGCCACGATCGCGCACACCGTGATCAGCGGGTGCAGCGCGCCGAGCAGCTTCTGCCAGCCCTTCGGCGCCAGCACCACGATCACGATCCCGCACCACAGCGACCAGCCGAAGTGCAGCGAGGGCATCGCCGCGTACTGGTTGGAGATCGCGGTCATGGCCCCGTACGAGGGGTTGGCCAGGTCCTGCGGCCCGTGCACCGTGTCGATGAAGCCGAGGCCGGGCATCAGGCGCGGCGGCGCGAGCGGGTAGAGCCAGAAACCTATGAGGGCCAGCACCGTGGCCAGCCCCAGCGAGGCCCGCGCCCACCGGTAATCACCGGGGCGCCGCCAGTACAGGACCGCCAGGATCGTCAGCGGGACCACGAAGTGGAAGGAGGTGTAGTAGAAGTTGAAGAACGCCTCCAGCCAGGGCGTGTTCACCACGGCGTGGTTCACGGCGTGTTCGATGTCGATGCCCAGCGCGCGCTCGATCCCGTGGATCTGGCTGCCGTTGCCCTCGGCGAGGCTGCGGCTGGTGGGCGCGGCGGCCCGGATGTGCGAGTAGAGCGAGTAGCCCACCCGTATCAGCAGGAGTTCCAGCAGCAGGTTCGGGCGGGACAGCACGCGCCGCCAGAACGGCATCAGCGGCACCCGCGCCCAGCGGGCCGCCGCGGGCCGCCCGTAGTCGGTGGGTACGGGCTCGCGCCAGTACGCCGACGAGCGCGGCAGGAACGGCACCGCGCAGGCCGCGGCCACGGCGGTGAGCAGCAGCACGTTGTCGCGTACGGGGGCCAGCGCGGCCAGGTTCGGCAGCAGCATCGTGCTCGGCAGGGTCATCGCGAGGACCACGGCCACCGGCCACACGGGCCGGTCGGCGGCCCGCTTGCCCACTTTGCCGGCGACGGCGAGGAGCACCCACAGCAGCTGGTGGCGCCAGCCGGTCGGGGACACGGCGACGGCCACGCAGCCGGTGACGGCGACGGCGAGCAGCAGCTGGCCGTCGCGGGCGTAGCGGACCGCACGGCGCAGGCCGATCCAGACGATGGCGGCCGCGAGGGCGGCGTAGAGCAGGATCTCGGCGGGTCCGGTCAGGCCGAGGCGCAGCAGCGCGCCGTGCACGGACTGGTTGGCGAGGCCGTCGGGGGCCCCGCCGAGGCCGGTACCGGCCAGGTGCTCGGCCCAGTACGTCCAGGAGTCGCGCGGCATGGCCGCCCAGGACAGCGCGGTGGCTCCGGCGAAGGTCACGGCGGCGGTGCGCGCGGTGGGGCGGCGTCCGGTCAGCCACAGCAGCGGGGCGAACAGCAGCAGCGCGGGCTGGAGCGCGGCGGCGAGGCCGACGAGGAAGCCGGCGGGCCGGTCGCCGGGCACCCGGAACACGGCGATGAGCACCAGCAGCACGGGCAGGACGGCGGTCTGGCCGGGTGAGGCGGCCTCGCGGACGGGGAGCGAGACCATCATCAGGGCCGTGAGCACGGGCGCGGCGAGCAGCGCGGTGCGCCGCGGCACCGGGTCGGGCAGGCCACGGGCGGCGACGAGCCCGATGGCGGCGACGCACAGCAGCGTCACGCAGGTCCAGGCGACCTCCAGCGACGGGGCGGCGAGGCCGACCAGCGGCCTCAGGACCAGCCCGGCGAAGGGGGTGTCGGAGAACTGGCCGGTGTCGTAGACCGATCCGGGCAGGCTGCCGGGGAGGTGGAAGCCGCTCAGCCACTCGGCCGGTGGCACCCGCAGCACGGCGGCGGCCTGTCTGACGGCGAGCGCGCCGGCCAGTGCCCACAGGAGAAGGCGAGCCGCCCCGAGCCTGCCGTGATCGCCTATGACTCCGGCATGTCCGTTCGCACCGCTGTGCTCTGCCGCGTTAGCCACGCCTCGCCGGCCTCCCGCCATGTTGACCGCAACCCTGACTTTGCCTGGCTGCCGCGCTCCATTACCCGCAAGACGATATCTCCCACGGGATGCGTTGGACGGCTCTCACGGGCATCGCGAAGACCGACACGCCCGCCGACCTGCGAGGCCCGTTCCCGGACGGGGCACCCGGGTCGATCCGGGGCCCACGGGCTCTCCGGGTGCGGAGAGCGGACTTCGTGGCGAAGCTGAGGTGACAGGCATTCCGTGGAGAGGACGGCTCATGTCCATGCTTGACAAGCTCAAGGACCTCATCAAGGGACACCCTGACCAGGCCCGCCAAGGTGTCGAGAAGGCCGGAGACGCCTTCGACGCGAAGACCGGGAACAAGTACCAGAGCCAGGTCGACACCGCGCAGCAGAAGCTCAACGAACAGATCGGCAAGCAGCCGCCCACGTCCGGGGAGGGTCGGCCGCCCCAGACCTGAGGCCTGAGACCTGAGACCACGGCGCAGGGACCGCACCACGGTGCGGTCCCTGCGGTCTTTGGGAGGGGCGGATGTAGGAAACTGCACGCATATCGTCAAGGCCGGGCGTCGGCCCGGCCTGTGTTTCATGAGAGGTGTCCTGTGCCTAGTGTCGTAAAGATCAACGCACTGACGGTTCCCGCCGAGCAGCGGGAGATCCTGGAGCAGCGCTTCGCCTCCCGGGCCGGGGCGGTGGAGAGCTCGGACGGGTTCGAGTGGTTCGAGCTGCTGCGCCCGGTGGAGGGCACGGACCAGTACCTGGTCTACACGCGCTGGCGTTCGGAGGAGGACTTCCAGGCGTGGATGGAGGGCCCGATGAAGGCCGCTCACCAGGGCGGTGGTGAGGGCGGCGGCGAGCGGCCGAAGCCCGCGGCTTCCGCCTCGACGGTGTGGTCGTTCGAGGTCGTGCAGCAGGCGGCCCCGAAGCAGGCCTGACGCCATCCGGAAGCGCGCCACGGGCCCGGGTCGGAGCCGACCCCGGCCCGGGCCCCGGCCCGTGGCGCGCGGCGGACTCGCGGCTCGCGGCTCGCGGAGCATCAGCTCCAGAAGACGTCTTCCTCGTCGATGTCCGCGGTGCACTGGTCGATATCGGTGATCTTGTTGCCGATGATCGTGAAGAAGAGCCCCTGGCGGATCTCGATGCCGCGGTCACCGCGGTCGGCCCGTACCGTGTGGAAACTCATCACGTGCCCCCGCCCGTCCGCCAGCACCGATTCCAGATCCACCTGGAAGGTGCCCTTCGTCTCCTCGCCGAGGCGGCGGAAGAGGTCCAGGACGTTCTCCCGCCCCTTGTGGTGCCCGGACAGCGGGTTGCTGCCCGGCACGTGGTGGATGACATCGGCCGTCAGCAACGTGCTCATCGTCTCCATGTCGCCCTTGCCGAAGGCCTCGTAGCCGCGGCGGACCAGGGCACAGTCGGGATGCTCTGACATGGCGTTCCCACCCTCCGGGTACGCAGGGAATGTCCTTTTTCCTATCATCGGCCCGGCCTTGTGGATATTCCACGCAGGAGATCCGCCGCGAACTCCACAATGACGTCATGACCACTCACAGCGAACACCGCACACCCACCCTGTCGTGGACCGTGGCCCCCGAGCCGTTCACCACCCCGGACGCCACCGCCCTGCGCCGCGCGTACTACGCCGAGGTCGCCGGCCGTTACTGGAAACGACAGGTCACCGAGACCGAGATCGACCAAGGGCTGCTGGACTTCCCGGACGACGGGCTGGTCCCGCCGACGGGCCAGTTCATCGTCGGCAGACTCGACGGCGAGCCCCTGGCGTGCGGCGGGATCCGGCTGCTCGACCCCCTGACCGCCGAGCTCACCAGGGTGTACGTCGACCGGCGCGCCCGCGGCACCGGCGGCGGGGCGGCCCTGCTGAAGGTCCTGGAGGCGGAGGGCCGTGCGCTCGGCGCCGAGCGGGTCCGGCTGGACACCCGGTCGGATCTCGTGGAGGCCCGGGCGTTGTACGCGCGTCACGGGTATGCGGAAATACCGGCCTACAACTCCGGCCCGTACGCGCAGCACTGGTTCGAGAAGCGGCTGGCCTGAGCCCGTGCCCCGGCGACGGGGCAGCGCACCGGCGGAGCGGCTGCCGCTAGTGGGCGGCGTGGTCCCGGCGCGGCAAGGCGTCGTAGGGCTCCTCGGCGTCGGAACCGCACAACTCCTTGTTGATCTGCCGCACCAGCTTCACCAGGTCCGTCGGGCGGTCCGGGCCCCACCAGTCGCCGAGCAGCTCGGCGAGCGACTCCTCCCGGGCCTCGGCGAGCTTCGCGGCGCACGCGCGCCCCTGGTCGGTCAGGACCAGCGGCAGCCCGTCCCGGACGGCGAGCCCACGCTCCTCGACCTGGCGGGCGGCGTCCGTGACGACCTTCAGCGGCACATTGGTGCGCTCGGCGAGCATCCCGGGCTCCACCGAGCCGTACCTCTTGATCCGCAGCAGCAGCCAGCTGGAGGCGGGCAGCAGGTCGTAGCCCGCCTTCTCGGTGATCTTCTCGTAGACGTGGCGGCGGCCCTCCCGGGTGGCGAGGACCGACAGGGCCCGGGCGACCTCGTCGTGGGAGGAGCGCTGGACGGGGTTGGAGGCCAGGGTCTCCGTCACATCGGGGGCGGTGACCGAGCCGCGGAGCTTGTCCTCCTTGAGGAACCAGGCGATCACGAAGGCGATCAGGACGATCGGCACCGCGTAGAGGAACACGTCGGTGATGGCGGTGGCGTAGGCGTCGAGCACCTGCGGTTGGAGCTCGGCGGGAAGTGCGCCGATGGCCCGCGGGTCCGCCTCCAGCTGCGCGACGCTCGCACCGGCCGGCAGCGTGACGCCCGCGAGGGAGGCGGCCAGCTTGTCATCGAGCTGGTGGGTGAAGACCGTGCCGAAGATGGCGACGCCGAAGGAGGCGCCGATGGAACGGAAGAAAGTGGCACCGGAGGTGGCGACGCCGAGGTCGGCGTAGCTGACCGCGTTCTGCACCACCAGGACGAGCACCTGCATGACCAGGCCGAGCCCGGCACCGAAGACGAAGAAGTAGATGCTCATCTCCCAGGTGGAGCTGGTGCGGTGCAACTGGTGCAGCAGGAGCAGACCGATCGCGGTCACCGCCGTGCCCGCGATCGGGAAGACCTTCCAGCGCCCGGTGCGGCTGACGATCTGGCCGGAGGCGGTGGAGGTGATCAGCATGCCGATCACCATCGGCAGCATGTGGACGCCTGACATGGTCGGTGAGACGCCCTGGACGATCTGGAGGAACGTCGGCAGGTAGACCATCGCACCGAACATCGCGAAGCCGACGACGAAACTGATCGCCGAGCAGAGGGTGAAGGTGCGGATGCGGAACAGACCCAGCGGCAGGACGGGTTCGGCGGCCTTGCGCTCCACGAGGAGGAAGCCGGCGAGCAGTACGGCGCCGAGGACGGCGACGCCGATGATCCGGGCCGAGCCCCAGCCCCAGGTGCCGCCGAGGGAGGCGACGAGCACGAGGCAGGTCGCGACGCAGGCGATGAGGAAGGTGCCGAGGTAGTCGATGGTGTGCTTCGAGGAGCGCGCCGGGATGTGCAGGACGGCGGCGATGACGACGAGCGCGACGAGACCGATCGGGAGGTTGATGTAGAAGACCCAGCGCCAGGACAGGTTGTCCACGAACAGGCCGCCCAGCAGCGGGCCCAGCACGCTGGTGGCGCCGAAGACGGCGCCGAAGAGGCCCTGGTACTTGCCGCGTTCTCGCGGCGGGACGATGTCGCCGACGATCGCCATCGACAGCACGATCAGTCCGCCGCCGCCCAGGCCCTGCAGGGCGCGGAAGCCGATGAGCTGGGGCATGTCCTGGGCGATCCCGCACAGGGCCGACCCGATGAGGAAGAGGACGATGGCGTACTGGAAGAGCTTCTTGCGTCCGTACTGGTCGCCGAGCTTGCCCCACAGGGGGGTGGCGGCCGTGGAGGCGAGCATGTAGGCGGTGACGACCCAGGACAGGTGCGCCATGCCGCCGAGGTCACTGACGATGGTCGGCAGGGCGGTGGAGACGATGGTCTGGTCGAGTGCGGCGATCAGCAGGCCCAGCAGCAGGGCTCCGATGGAGACGAGTACGTCGCGGGAGGCGTGCTCGGCGGCGGGACCGGTCTTCGCCGGGTCGAGAACGGGGCCCGGGCTCTGCGCGGTCACATCCTGAGCCATCGATACCTCCTCAGGCCGGATCAACATCTCCATCCTGAGCGGTGTGTCCGGTTATGGCCTCTCGGGCGGTTGGGAGGGCCCCTGCGGGTCTGCATAATCGCAGGCAATAGCCAGGGAGGGAGTCCAGTGAGCCGTCAGCACTGTCCAGAATGCGGCGCCGCCGGCGCAGGCTGCGGGTGCGTGCCGGGTGTGGGTTTCAACCCCTTGCGCATCCGCCCGTACGTGACGTTGCCCGACCCGGGCGAGCCAGACACCCCGGTGTCCCCGCAGCCGGTGTCCGCAGTGGTGGCCCCGGAGCCGCGCCCGGCGCCCGTGCCGGTGCCTGCGCCGGCGGAGGACGACACCCCGGCGTACGGGATACCCGTGCCGCCGCAGGACGGGCCGTGGCCTGCGGGGCCCGACGGGCCTGCGCACGCGTCACACCCGGCTGAGACGGTCCAGCTCCGGACGATCCCGGCAGCGGGCCACACGTACAACAGCCGAGCGGGAGGGGGTGGGGGCGGGGGCGGGGGCCCGGAGAAGCGAACCGGCCCGGCCGCCCGAAAGCCGCTCGCGCTGCTGATCGGCGCCGCGGCGGCGGTCGCCCTCAGCGGGACGGCCGTGGCGGTGTGGGCGCTCCCGAGTTCCACCGAGACCGAGACCGCGCTGATGGACACGAAGGCGTCGGCGCCCGTGACGAGCGCCGCCCCGGCCGCGCCCTCCGCGAGCCCGTCCCCGAGCAAGGGCAGCCCGTCCCCGTCTGCCTCCCCGTCACCGAGCGCCTCGAAGTCGGCGTCGCCGTCCCCGTCGCCGAGCGCGTCCCGCACATCGGCACCCCCGTCCCCCAGCCCGTCCCCGAGCGCGAGCCGCTCCTCCAGCCCGCCGCCCACGCAGGCCCCGACCCTGCGGCACGGGGACTCGGGTTCGGAGGTGGAGAAGCTCCAGCGGCTGCTCGCGGCGCAGGGCCTGTACCGGGGCAGGATCAACGGCCGGTTCGACGGGCGGGTGGAGGACGCCGTGTCGGAGTTCCAGTTCGACAGAGGCATCGACGATCAGGAGTGGGGCTTCTACGGGCCGGTGACCCGCAAGGCCCTGGAGGGATAAGCGTCACATGTCCGCTGGTGGCGCGGACCGCCCTTTGTTTTGTATCGTGAAGGAACAAAGTGGTTCCGTCCTCATTCCCTGACCGGTGGACGGAACCACTTGTTCTCTTTCCCGCCCCGTCTGGAGCCCCGCCGATGCCGGCCAGCACCACCACCGCACCCGTCGCCCTCACCGCCAAGGCCCTGCTCCTGGACATGGACGGCACGATCGTCAACTCCGACGCGGTGGTCGAACGCTGCTGGCACGACTGGGCGGTCTCCCACGGTCTGGATCCGCAGGAAGCCATGAAGGTGGTCCACGGCCGCCAGGGCTACGCCACCATGGCCGTACTCCTGCCGGACCGCCCCATGGAGGTCAACCACGCCGAGAACGCGGTGATGCTGGCCCGCGAAACGGCCGACACCGACGGGGTGATCCCGGTCGCGGGCGCCCCGGAGTTCATGGCCGCGCTCGACGGCCTGCCGCACGCCCTGGTCACCTCCGCAGACACCGCCCTGGCCACGGCACGGATGACCGCCGCCGCCCTGCCGATGCCCGAGGTACGGGTCACGGCCGAGTCCGTCCAGGCCAGCAAGCCCGACCCCGAGGGCTTCCTCATGGGCGCCGCCGCGCTGGGCGTGGACCCGGCCGACTGCATCGTCTTCGAGGACTCGGCCGCGGGCATCACCGCAGGCCGGGCGGCGGGCATGCGCGTGATCGGCGTGGGCCCCCGCGCAGCCGCCCACGCCCCGACGGCCCACGTCCCGGACCTGACGGCACTCCACGTCACAACCACCCCGGACGGCTCGATCACCATCACGCTCCAGCCGGCGGCCTAACGGCAAACCCGCAGCTCGCCGCCAGGCCTACGGGGGCCGGTCGGGCGGGGCCGGGAGGATGCGGCGGGGGCTTCGGTGTGCGGGATCCGGCTGGGCGGGATCCGGGAAGTACGGCGGGGGCTCCGGAAGGCGGGATCTGCCCGACTGGAATCAGGGATGCGCATGGGGGCTTCCCGGCAGTCCCATCGTCCCTCCGTGTCGGGCCGGTCCCTCCAGGGCGCTCGTTCCTCGCGTCGCTTCGCGATGTCGCTGCGCTCCACCCTTGACCGACCGTCCCGCCCCGGAGAAACGAAAGACTGCCGGGAAACCCCCAAAGGAACGGGCCGGGCACTCAAGAATCAGGACGGGGCGGCCAGAGATGCCCGACCCGGTCGGGCACGAAGAGCCACGACCGAGCGGCTGGGCCCATCCAGACCAGGGCCCGGGTCGGGGGAAGCGCGCCCAATCGCTACGCGCGCTCCTCACCTCTCAGCGTCTCCACACCGTCCTGAGCTGGACATAGACCGCCCAAGACCTCAAGTGTTCTCACCCACGGCGTCCGACGACCGTCTGTGGCTGTTCATAAGCCGCCCAAGAGATCGGTGCGGCGCTCGACATGCATCCGGCTGGCTCTGTACACGGGAATGGGAGTCGCCTCCCGCGTAGAACGCATGATCAATGTCGATGAGTTCGGGCGTCACTTGCAGCCCAGCGGGCATTGTCCCTGCCAGCACCCAGCTGCCTCGCACGAGCCCGCTACCTGGTTTTGGTATGAACCCGGTCTTGGCGGGTCAGCGGGCGAGGGAGACGGCGAAGGGCTTGAAGCCGTGTCGGCGCAGGATGTGGGGCACGGCCAGGATCATGGCCTCGGTGGCGCGGGCTGTGGTGATGTCGCCGAGGTCCTCGATCCGTTCGGGCTGCCAGCCCAGGTCGCCGAGCAGGCCGGTGACAGTCCTCTTCGCGTGTTCGTCGTCGCCCGAGAGATAGGCGGTCGGTGGGGTGGCCAGGGTTTCGGGAGCGGTCATGACCATGAACAGCATGGTGTTGAGGGTCTTGACCACATGGGTGTCGGGGAGCGCGGCCTGGAGCTTCTCGGCGAGGCTGCTGCCGGGATAGCGCAGGTCCCCGGGCAAGCCGTCAGCGGCGTCGTGGGTGGCGTTGGAGACGTCGATGAGGATCTTGTCGGCGAGTTCCGTGCGCAGGTCGGTGAGGCGGTCCAGGGAGCTGTCGCCGGGCGTCGCGTTGATCACGATGTCCGTGGTGCGGGCGGTGGTGCGCTGGTCGGCGAAGGCGATGCACGGGGCGAGGCCAGTGGTGCGGGCGGCGGTGTCTTCAGGGTTCCGGCTGCCGAGGGTGACGTGGTGTCCGGCTGCGGAAAGCTTGCTGGCGAGATTGGTGCCGACGCGGCCGGCGCCCAGGATGCCGATGTTGGTCATGCGGTGGTGCTCCTTGCGGTATCGGGTTGGAAGGGCGGAGACGTCCGGTCAGGCGATCGGCGAGAGGACCTTGAGGGCGGCGGCGTGGATGCCGGGGGCGGTGGCCAGGAAGTCGCGGCTGCCGGTGTTCCAGGGTTCGCCCGTCAGGTCGGTGACGGTGCCTCCGGCTTCGGAGACCAGCAGGGCGCCGGCGACCAGGCCGGAGCGGACGTCGGAGAACTGCCAGAACGCGTCCATGCGTCCGGCGGCGACGTGGATGAGTTGCATCGTGGCGGGAACGGACACGCGCACGACCAGTCCGTTGATGAGCATGGCGGTGACGGAGTCACCGATCCGCCGGAAGGTGCGCTCGTCCTCGCCGGGCTTGGCCTGGCCGGTGCCGATGAGCGCGGCGCCCAGGTCGGTCTTGGCGGACACCTTCAGGGGTCGGTCGTTGAGTCGGGCACCGCCGCCGGCGACTGCGGTGTAGGTGTCGCCGGTCAGCGGCAGGTGGACGACGGTGAGTACCGGCTGGTTGTCGCTGACCAGGGTGGCGGTGACGGCCCAGTCCTCCATGCCGTGGACGTGGTTGATGTTGCCCTCGGCGGGGTCGACGACCCACCACTCCCCGGGCGGGAGCGCGCCGCCGGCCAGCTCGTCCTCAGCCCACTGAGACCCGCGCCGGGCCCGCAGCAGCGGTTCCCGCAGCACGTCCAGCACCGCATCGTCGTTGGCGTGGATCTCGCCCACGACCTCGTCCAGACTCACGCCCCGGGCGTGCGAGGTGTAGCGGTCGCGCAGCGTGACACCGGCGGCCTTCACCGCAGCTGTCACGTCGGACACGAGCGCCCCGGCGGCGTCGAACGGCATGGCTGTGCTCATGGTGGGCTCCCTGGGGCATCGGTAGAAGTGAGGCGGTTGTCTCGCCCCGCACTTCGAAGGTAGGCCGCCCGATCATTAACAACAAATGCATGCTTGACACTTATAGAGTTACTGCCATGCAACTGGATCTGAACTTGCTCACGGCCCTGGACGCCCTGCTGGAAGAGGGGAGCGTCGCCGGCGCGGCAGCACGCCTCCACGTCACCGCACCGGCGATGAGCCGCTCTCTGGGCCGCATCCGCAAGGCCACCGGTGACCAGATCCTGGTCCGCACCGGCCGCAGCATGGTCCCCACCACCCGGGCGCTGGCCATGCGCGCCCGGGTCCACGCCCTGGTGCAGCAGGCCCACCAACTTCTTTCCGCGCAGCAGGAACTCGACCTGGCGGCTCTGGACCGGGTGTTCACCGTGCGCTGGCACGACGCGCTGACCGCAGCCTGCGGCACCGACCTGATCACCGCCGTTCACCGCCAGGCCCCCGGCGTCCGACTGCGCCTGTCCGCCGAATCCGGGACGGACGACGCCGAGCTGCGCCGGGGTGAGGTCGACCTCGAATCAAGCTCAAGCGCTCCGACGCTCCCCGACATCCGCAGCCGTCTCGTCGGCAGGGATCGGCTGGTCGTCGCCGTCCGACCGGGCCACCCACTCGCCGAAGGCCCGCTGAGCCTCAAGCACTACGCAGCCGCCGAACATCTCACCGTTTCGCGACGCGGAAGCCTGCGCGACCCGATCGACGACGCCCTGACCACACGCGGCCTCGAACGACGCGTCGTCGCCGCCGGGCCCACCGCCGCCTTCGCACTGCAACTCGCCCTCGACACCGACCTGGTCGTCACCCTCCCCGACGCGGTCACCCGTACGGCTCGGGAACAACTCGGCCTGGCCACACTGCCTCCGCCGCTCCCGCTGCCCGACGTCCCCCTGTACCTGCTGTGGCACCAGCGCTACGACAACGACCGCGCCCACATCTGGCTGCGAGACCTGGCCACCGAAACCGTCCAGGCACTATTCGCACCACCGACCGCCTCTCAACAGCCCCTCACCAACCGGACCGGGCAGTGACGGATACGCCCGGGGAAAGACCTGCGGCACCTGGCTCCCGTTCTCGTGAACATCACCTATCAGCGCGAGCGTGCGGCTCCCAATCTCACGTCGAAACGACGTCGTAAGTCGTACGTCGCGTACACAGCCATCCGGCGGCCGTCCCGGGCTGGACATAGGCCGCCCACGACCCGCAGGCGCTCCTCCTGGGAGGCGTCTGACGCCCGCCCCGGGGTGGAAAGGCGCGGGACAGCGGCTATTTCGTCGTGGATGCGGGTCAGGGCAGGTGGGCGGCCCGAAAGGCCGACAGTTTGCCCCAATTACCCCTGCTTGAGGATGGCTTTGTGGTGTCGTGTGTGCGCTGCCCGGGCTCCACGACGCGATGGCCGAACTGTCACCCTTCCGTCCCTCTCAGCGACACTCATCAGCGACTGACGGGCACCGGTCGCTGTCATGGAGAAGGGCGTAGCGATCCGAGGCGGCCTGTGGCCGACCACAGGCGGTCGTCGGACGCATAACAAGCGTGGGACCGGGGCCGTGGGCGGCTCATGTCCAACCCAGGACGGTCCGTGGACGCTGAAAGATGAGGAGCGCGTAGCGATTGGACGCGCTTACCCCGACACGGCCCTGGCCTCGATGGGCCCCGTCTCTCAGTCGTGCCCACCCGGATCTCCATGGGCATCTCTGATCGACCCGTCCCTGAAAAGGAACGCCCGGCCCGTTCCTTTGGGGGTTTCCCGGCAGTCTTTCGTTTCTCCGGGGCGGGACGGTCGGTCAAGGGTGGCCGAAGGCCATCACGCAGTGACGCGACGAAGGAGCGCCCTTGAGGGACCGGCCCGACACGGAGGGACGATGGGACTGACGGGAAACCCCCATACACATCCCTGATTCCGATCAAGAGGCTCCCGCCCCCGGACCCGCCGCCCCAGGTCCTGACCCTGACCGACGAGCTCCATCCGAAGCCCCGGCCGCACGACCCGCACCCGCCCCCGACCCCGCCGCTACTGCCCCACTCGCCCGTCGATGCGTTCCCGCAGGAAGTCCGCGTGGCCGTTGTGGCGGGCGTATTCCTCGATCATGTGGACCAGGACCTCGCGGAGCTCCATCGGCCCGTCGCCGTGCCCGCTGTCACCCGTGACGTCCAGGCCTGCGGCCTCCGCGACCAGTTGTTCAGCGAAGGCGACTTCGGCGCGCCAGGTGGCCCACGCCTCCGCGACCACCTCAGGGTCGGCCACCGCGCCGGTGAACTCCCCCGCGCGGTCCTCCTCCGAGCGGTAGTGCCGGCGTATCTCCTGGCCCGCCATGACCTGCCGGAACCAGTACTGCTCGACGCCCGCGAGGTGGCGTACGAGACCCAGCAGGGACAGGTTGGACGGTTCCACGGAGCGCCGCGCCAGGGCCTCCGCGTCGAGGCCCGCGCACTTGAGTTCCAGGGTCAGGCGCTGGTCGCGCAGGTAGCCGGCGAGTACGGCGCGCTCGCCCTGGAACCCGCCGTCGGTCCGGGTGTCCTCGTCGGGGTGGACGAACATGTTGGACCAGCCGAACTGACGGCTCTCGGCGGACACCGGCGTGGAAGCGGATCGGGATGCGGGCTCGGCGGCGGGGCCGGTGGAGGCCGTGGAGGCCGTGGGGGCGGTGGGGGCGGTGGTGTCTGTCACGCGCACGAGCGTGACCTGCACATCGCCTCCCCGCAAGGAAATATCGGCCGCCGCGGCCCGCACCTCCCGCGTGTCAGCCCGCGATCGCCTCGTAGAGCGAGAACGCGGCCAGTGCGGCCATCACGGCAGCCGCGATCTTGGTGATCAGTCGCAGCGGCACGTACTTCATCAGGGTGCGCCCGCCCAGGATGCCGATGCCGGCGACCGCCCACAGGGCGAGGACGGCGCCGACGCCGACCGAGACGGGGTCGTCGTACCGGGCGGCGAGGTTGGCGGTCATGATCTGGGTCAGGTCGCCGAACTCCGCCACCAGGATCAGCATGAAGCCCGCCCCGGAGACCTTCCAGAAGGACTGGTCGGCGGGCGGCTTGACCTCCTCGTCCCCGTCATCCTTCTTCAGGAGCAGCATGACCGCGCCCAGGAGGAAGAGGATGCCGACGACGGCCTGGACGAGCCGGTGCGGGAGCAGCGTGAGGACGCTGCCTGCGGCGATGGCGAGTGCGACGTGTACGGCGAAGGCGGCGGCGACGCCCGCGAAGACGTAGGAGGCGCGGTAGCGCGTGCCGAGCATCAGGCCGGCGAGGGCCGTCTTGTCGGGGAGTTCGGCAAGGAAGACGACGCCGAAGGCGATCGCCGTGATGCTGAAGCTGAACACGGGGGTGAAACCTCGATCGGTCGGGCAGGGCGCCATCGGGACCGAGAGACCTGGGGTGTGTCAGGGGTCGCTTCGGCTCGGCGGCGCCCTGGCTTGCGCGTGCGCGTATGAAACGCGCCTGCGCTGAACAGGACACTGCGGCCGAAGGTCTCGCTGGCCGGCCGCTGTCCGCGTCCTGCCTCCGGGCGCCGGCTGGTGTGACCCAGCAGTATGTCGACGGTCCGGCGAAGAGCTACTCCCCTTCTGCTCAGAACAGAGTACGCGACGCCCACGACCGGCCGGAATAGGTCTTTGGTCCCGCGTCCGCCCCGTGCTGCGGCCGCTCGCTCTCCACCCCCAGCCTGCCCTGTACCTGCTCTGACCTGGGCCCGGCCGGTCATCCTTGCCGCGCCCACGCCCTTCGGAATCTCAACCTCCGTTTAAATCGGTAGTGTTGGGCGACTTGATGTGACGTGCTCATGTCGCCAGGCTGTCACCTGGCGCCCACCCCGACGACACCTGGCGCCACGACCATGGCCACGCCCCGCCGGGGCCGCACGGCCGCACCCCCCGCATCCAGGGAGCCCCTCATGGCACTCATACCCACCATCTACGCGCGTCGAATTGGCGTGCTCGCGTCAGCAGCTGCACTCGCCGCGCTCACCTCCCTCCTGAACGCCCCCACCGCCCAGGCCGCCCCGCCCGCCCCCATCAGCGCCTCGGCCGCCCGCGCCTACCTGGCGACGGTCACCCCGAAGACCGAGGGTTCCACCAGCGGCTACAGCCGCGACCTCTTCCCGCACTGGAGCACCGTCTCCGGCAGCTGCAACACCCGCGAGACCGTCCTCAAGCGGGACGGCGTCAATGTCGTCCAGGACTCCGCCTGCGCCGCGGTGAGCGGAAGCTGGTACTCGGAGTACGACGGCGCCACCTGGACCGCCGCCTCCGACCTCGACATCGACCACGTCGTCCCGCTCGCCGAGGCCTGGCGTTCCGGCGCCAATTCCTGGACCACGAGCAAGCGCCAGCAGTTCGCCAACGACCTCACCCGCCCGCAGCTCATCGCGGTCACCGACAACGTCAACCAGGCCAAGGGCGACCTCGACCCCGGCAAGTGGCTGCCCTCGCGGACGTCCTACCGTTGTACGTACGCACGGATGTGGGTCAACGTGAAGCAGTACTGGGGTCTGAGCATGGACTCCGGCGAGAAGACGGCCCTGGTCAACATCCTGAACGGCTGCTGACCAAGCCGGCCGATCTTTCCCCCGCCAGGGGGAGGCGTGGCTCCCCCCACCCGTCGTACCGTGATCGAAGGGGCTACGGAGGAGGGGGAGTTGCATGGCCGGACTGCGTCTGGGGCCGCTGCTGCGCCACGTCGACTGGGACACGGGCCGGTCGGCCACGATATGGGTCGAGGCGGACCGCCCGTGCACGGCCGAGGTGCGGTGCGCGGACGGGGCGGGCGGCAGTGCGCGCACCTTCCAGATAGCCGGTCACCACTACGCGCTGGTGCCGGTGACCGGCCTGACCCCGGGCGCGACCACGGCGTACGAGGTGCTGCTCGACGGCCGGCCGGTGTGGCCGCTGCCGGAGAGCGGTTTCCCGCCGAGCACGATCACCGCTCCCGCCGTGACGGGTCCCGGCCGGCCTTCGCCCGGGCTGCGCGTGACCTTCGGTTCCTGCCGGCAGGCCGCGCCGCCCGCCGGCCGGCACGGGCCGCACGGCGCGGACGCGCTCGACACCCTCGCGGCGCGGCTGGCCGCCGATCCCGAGGCGGTGCGCCCGGACGTCCTGCTTCTGCTCGGCGACCAGGTGTACGCGGACGCGCTGTCCCGGGAGACCCGGCAGTGGCTCGCGGCCCGGCGGGATCTGCGGGAGCCGCCGGGCGCCCAGGTCGCGGACTACGAGGAGTACACCCGGCTCTACTACGAGTCCTGGCTCGACCCGGAGATCCGCTGGCTGCTGTCGACGGTCCCCAGCCTGCACATATTCGACGACCACGACGTCATCGACGACTGGAACACGAGCGCGGCGTGGCTGGCGGAGATGCGGGCGACGCCGTGGTGGCGCGAGCGTGTCCTCAGCGGGCTGATGTCGTACTGGGTGTACCAGCACCTGGGCAATCTCTCCCCCGCCGAACTGGCCGCCGACGCGGTGTACGAGGCGGTACGGCAGACCCCTGACGGTACGGACGTACTCCAGGCCTTCGCGTCCGCGGCGGATGCCGATCCGGGCACGGTGCGCTGGAGCTACCGGCGTGACTTCGGCCGGACCCGGCTGCTGATGGTGGACACCCGGGCCGCGCGGGTGCTGGCGGAGGACGGGCGGGCGATGCTCGATCCGGCGGAGCAGCAGTGGCTGCGGGAGAACGCCCTGGCCGGGCACGGGGGTTACGACCATCTGCTGATCGGGTCCTCGCTGCCCTGGCTGATGCCGCCGCTGATCCACGATGCCGAGACGTGGAACGCCGCGCTGTGCCGCGGGGAGCGGGGGCCTCGGTGGGCGCGGATCGGGGAGGATCTGCGCCGGCGCAGCGATCTGGAGCACTGGGCGGCGTTCCCGGCCTCGTTCGCGGCCCTGACGGATCTGATCGAGGAGGTGGGGACGGGGCCGCGGGCGCCGGCGACGGTGTGCGTGCTGTCCGGGGACGTGCATCACGCTTATGTGGCCGAGCCTCGAATACCGAGTACCGCACGGGTGTTCCAGCTGACGTGCTCGCCGGTTCACAATTCCATCCATACCGCAGTGAAGTGGGGTTTCCGGCTGGGCTGGTCCCGGACGGGGCGGTGGCTGGGGCGCGGTTTCTCCCTGCACGGGCGGACGGGGCGGCCGCCGCTGAACTGGCGGCGTACGGGTGGGCCCTGGTTCGGGAACCAGCTGATGACGCTCGCTCTGTCGGGGCGGGCGGCGCGGCTGCGGCTGGACCAGGCGCGCAAGAAGCGCGAGGGGGCCGTGCTGGTGACGGTGCTGGACCGGGAGCTCACGGCGGCGGAGTAGGGGATGCGGCGGGCCCCGGCGGTGCGGGGTGGTGGACTTGGCGTGGTGGCGGTGCGGGACTCGTCCTTGGCAGGCGTCGGTCCCTGCGGGCGTCGGCCCCGGCAGGCGTCGGCCCCTGGCAGGCTTCTGTCCTCGGCAGGCGTACCGGGCAGGCGCCCCGGGCGTCCGGGGTGCGAACGCCGGGCGTACGCTGTCTGGCTGTCAGGCCGCTCCTGCCGCTCCCCGCGACGTCGCGGCGCTTCGTGTCGCAGCACGTCAACCGGACTGGGGAGTCCCGTTTTGTTTGAGACGCTGGGATCGCTGACCGCGAGCCCATGGATCTACGCCCTCGTGGCGGTCTCCATCGTGCTCGACGTCTTCCTCCCGGTGCTCCCGAGCGGGGTTCTGGTGATCACCGCGGCGGCGGCCGCGGCAGCCGCCGGGGCGGCCGGCCCGGTGCCGGTACCGGTACCTGAACAAGTGCCGGACATCCTGCTCCTGCTCGTGATCGCCACGACCGCCTCGGTGCTGGGCGACATGGCCGCGTACCGGCTGGGCCGGCGCGGCGGAGCCCGGCTGGACCGGGCCATCGCCCGCTCCCGCCGGCTGACCCGGGCCCACGAGCGCCTCGGTACGGCTCTGGCACGCGGCGGCGGCGCCCTGGTGGTCATCGCCCGCTTCGCCCCGGCGGGACGCTCGGTGGTGTCGCTGGGTGCGGGCAAGACCCAGCGCAAGGTCGCGGAGTTCCTCCCCTGGTCGGTCCTGGCGGGCATGGCCTGGGCCGGTTACAGCGTGGCCCTCGGCTACTTCGGTACGCAGTGGCTGGGCACCCAGTGGCTCGGTACCGCCCTGTCGATGGTCGCCCTCTTCGCCGCGGGCGCCCTGGCGGCCTTCCTCGTACGCCGCCCGGAGGCGGCCGCGGCGACGACGTAGGACGTCCAGCAGGACTCGGCTCCCCCGGGCGGAGCAGTGGCTCACCCGTTCACCCGGCCCCGATCGCCGCCCCCGGGCTGGGCTCCTAGCGTCCACAGCACGGTGCGCAACCGAATCCGCGTCACATCAGTGGCCTGGCCGCGCCGTTTCGACGAGCCGAGGAGTCCTCTCCATGCCCGCCAAACCGCCCGCCGCACCGCCCGCCACGGCGCGCCGCCTGATGACCGTCGCGGCCGCGACGCTCATCGCCGCTGCCGCCGCGCCCGCCACACTCGCGTACGCCTACCCCTCCGCCACCGTCTCCCCCTCCGCTGTCGCCCCGGGCGGCCGGGTCGCGCTCAATGTCACGGGCTGCGGAACGCAGGTCGCCAGGGTCACGTCGACCGCCTTCGGCGAGGTCCGGCTGACCGCGGGCAACCCGGCGGCCACCAACCTCATCGGCAGCGCCACCGTCTTCAACAACGCCAACACGGGCACGCACCGTGTGGACTTCGAGTGCGGCGGCCCCGGCGGCGAGCGCACCACCGTATCTCTGCAGGTCACCACGGGTGCGGCGCGTGGTGGGACGGGAGGCAGCATCGGTTCGATGAGCCCCGGGCAGATCGCCGTGGGCAGCGCCCTCACCGCGGGCGCGCTGGGCGCCGGAGTGTGGGTGATGCGCCGCCGCGCGGCGGCCTCGTAACCCTCGCCGGGGTCACGCCGGAGCGGCCTGCCCCCGTACGTGCACGCCGTCGAGCAGCGCCGCGGTGGCCTCGGCGACGGCGTCCACCGCCGCCTCGAACACCTCGCGGTTGTGCGCGGCGGGCACCCGGAACCCGGACACCTTGCGTACGTACTGCAGGGCGGCGGCGCGGATCTCCTCCTCGGTCGCCTTCTCGGGGATGGCCGGCGGGCGCAGGGTCTTAATGGAACGGCACATACCCCTACTATCTCGCTACCGGGGCAGCTCGGCCCCGGAAAGTTTCATGATCAAACCGGCTTGGAGGCGGGCCCTGAGCCCCGGGTCCTCGACCGTGTCCAGCAGCTCGATGGCCTGCTGGGTCGTCTCGGCGGCCCGCCGGTCGTCCCGCAGCGAGGCGGTCTGGTCGGCCATGTGCTTGAGCGCGATGTCGGCCCGCCGGTGGAAGAGCTGCCCGATCAGGGCGGTGACCAGTCCCGCCGAGCTCGTGACGATCCCCAGGTAGAGCTCCCCGCCGCCCTCGGCCTTCCAGACGGCCAGCCCGACCCCGAAGAGCAGGATCGCCGCCCCGACCCCGGCGAACCGCTGGCTGGTCGCGAAGCTGCTGCGCGCCTGGGTCAGTCCGTAGGCGTAGTACTCCACGAGGATCGGCGTGAAGTCGTCCCGCCGGTCGCCGAGCCGCGCCGCGGGGTGCTGGATCCCGCCGACGTCCTGGAACTTCCCCCCGCCGGGCACGGCGGACGGCCTGTCGCCCTCGCCCGGCTCGGCGAGGTGCGCGAGCAGCCGCGCCCGCTCCTCGTCCCGCTTCCGCTCGAATCCCACCCCGAGGGACCGCTCCATCAGCGCCAGCGCCACGGCGACCACGGCGACGACCAACCCACCCCACGCGAGCTCGCCCATCCCCCGACGATCCCACGCCCCGAACCGGCGGCCAAGAGAGCGTCCACCTCCCCAAATGCGGATGAACCGTACCGAACCTAGACTGACCGAGGCATGAACCTGTCGCCGACGAGGGAGACCACGACCATGGCGAAGCGAGGCAACAAGCGTCGGGCCCGCAAGAAGAAGAAGGCCAACCACGGCAAGCGCCCCAACGCCTGAGCGAACCACCCGAAAGACCCCCGACCACGATCGGCCGGGGGTCTTCGCGGCTCACTTCCTCTTCCGGAGCCTCCGCATCTTCGCTTCGGCTTCCTTCCTGTTCCGCGCCACTCGATCCATGTAGCAACCAGCCGCGGCCACCGGCTCCCGCGCCCCGCCCCCCTTGGACCCGATAAGAACGACGAAGCCCCCTGGTTGCCAGTCCCCCTACCCTCACTCTTCAAACGCCGACAGAGCGACCCCAGCAGCACCTTGGGGCCGCTGTGCGCGCAGCGCCACACGGCTCCGGAGTGCCTGGGTTGCCGCGGTTGCACGCAGGAGCCGATGCCCCCTCAGACCTCGCCGGTTACGGCCCAGCGCGGCAGGGGCCAGCGCGCCGGGCGTGAGGGAACAGGTTTCCGAGAACGACCTGACGCTCCGGTTCATCGCCTACTCGGCGGGAGTAACTGAGGTGCTTCTGATGGCGCCGTGCGGACCGGACGAGCTTGTCGATCAGCCGGTACTGCTCGGACACGGTCCCGATGAGATCGTGAGGACCGAGGAACATGTCGGCGCGGTAGTGCCCCTCCAACTGCGACTGGAAGTAGTCGATCAGCGCCGGATCCACGTGCTGTGGTGCTACCGGCCCGGGTACGAGTGCTGCGGCCGTGACGGTCATGAAGTTGCGGCGTTCCACCTGGTCCTCGTATTGCCTCTCGGGTCGGATCCATCCGGCGGGTGGCGTGAATCCCAGGTCCTCCGGCCATTGCCCGAGCGCGTCATGGAGTACTTGGGCGGTTTCCTCCGGCGGCCAGCCCCGCTGCTCCTGACGACCCTCCCACCGGCGCCACGTCCGCGGCGAGACCGTGAAATGGGCATCGCCGAGGAGCCTGTACCCGTGCGCCTGGAGCGCGGCGGCCGCTGCGTCCACGGTGCGCCAACCCGCGCGGAGCCGAGCAGCGCGGAGCGCGTCGTTTCGGTGGCTCATCGCCCCAGTGTGGGGTGCCATCGCGCCTGTGCGCTGCCTTGGCCGCTACGTGGCCGCAGATGGCCACGTGCTGGCCTGTCCGCCCCCGAAGGTGCCCGCACATGCTCTTCCTGTGACGATGAACAGCACAGATGAGCAGCATCACTTACTCCCCTCGTTGCCGCAGCCGTCGCGGCGTCCGAGCCCTGAGTTGACGGCTCGTGCGGCCGCAGGCTGGGAGCGGTTCCTGCGCTCCCCCTGGAAGGGAATGGGACGCACCCGATGAGTGAGCAGTACGAGGACGTGCCCCATCGCCTGCTCCGCAAGCGAGTCCGGGACGTCGCATCGGGCCTTGAGGGCGAGTTGATGGCCGTCGTCAACGAGAACGTGTCGACGTCCGTGGTCCACGAGCACTGGGTGGAACTCGCCTACATCCGAGGGCCGTCCGGTCGGGAAATCTCGACCGCCGTCGACAACATCGAAGCCGTCTGCGACACGAGGAGACCGCCGATGCCTTCGAGCCTGCATCGACACGCCGGTGTCCGGCCCAGCCATTAGATGTCGATCGTGGATGTCATGTGGCGTGCGAAAGCCCCCAACCAAGATCGGTTGGGGGCTTTTCACTGGTGGGCGCGGACGGTTTCGAACCGCCGACATCTGCTTTGTAAGAGCAGCGCTCTACCCCTGAGCTACGCACCCGTGGATGAGTGGACAGCCTACATGGCGGGCACACCCCCCACGCAAACCCGTTCCCGTGGGAGAGAATGGACCGGGGCATGGCGGACGCGGTACGGGAGAGGCATTGTGACGACGGCATCCCGGCGGTGGTTCGGCGGGCGGGACGAGAGTCGGCGGGCGGATGCGCAGGCGGCGAAGGATGCCGCCGCGGCCGCGTTCTACGAGCTGGACACGGCGCAGCGGGATCTGCGGATCTCGATCGAGACGATCGCCGCGGCGGACGGGTCGCCCGCCGCGCGGCAGGCGACCGAGGGGTTCGCCGCGCTGGGACGGCGGATCGACGAGGTCAGTCATGTCTACATCGAGGCGGTCGACGCGCACGACCTGGACCGGGCGGAGTTGGAGGCCTCGGTCGCCACGCGCGCGCGGGAGCAGCTGACCCGGGCCCGGGACGAGCTGGTGCGGGTCCAGGGGGAGCTGGAGCGGTTCGCGCAGGGGCTGCAGCCGCTGCTGGCCAAGGCCGAGACGCAGCTCGCGCGGGTGGCGCCGGCCCGGGAGCGGGCCAAGGCCGCGCTGATCGGGGCGAGTGACGCGCTGGACGCCGTACGGGCCAAGGGGATACGGGCCGACGACCTCGCGGCGCGGCTGGCGGCGCTCGGCCCGGAGCTGACCAAGCTGAACCAGGGTGCGGCCCAGCACGGTGTGCAGGAGACGGTGCAGCGTGCCGACCGGATCCTGCGTGATGCGGAGGCGGTACGGGCCGAGGTGGCGCGGCTGCCCGAGCGGGCGGCGGAGATCGACCGGCGGCTGGTGAGTCTGCGGACGCGGGCGCAGGCGTTGCGCAACCGGGCGGACCGGGTGGATCCGGTGCTCAGCGAGCTGCGGCGGCGGTTCAGTGCGGCCTGCTGGCAGGACCTGCAGCACGTGCCGGACCAGGCGGTACAGGACGTGGCGCGGGCCGAGGAGCAGCTGCGGGAGGCCGGCCGGGCCCGGGACGAGCAGCGCTGGGCCGATGTGGGGGCGCTGATCGAGGCGGTCCGCGGCTCGCTGGACGCGACGGACGAGGCGGTGTCGGCGGCGCAGGACCGGCTGACGCGGCTGGAGGCGGTGGCGCGGGATCCGCAGGCGGAGGTGGACCGGACCCGTTTCGCGATCCGGGATGCACAGCGGCTGGCGATGGCGGGGCGCAGTGTGCCGGATCCGCAGCACGCGCGGCCGCTGGACGATGCGGTGGCGCGGGTGGCCCGGGCGCTTTCGGCGCTGGAGGGGCGGCATCCGGATTACTGGGCTTTCCTGCTGGAGATGGCGGACGTCCGGGCCTCCGTGAACCGGGTGGTGAACGGGATCCGGGCCGAGCGCGGGCACGCCTAGGCCGTGCCGGGCGGGACGAGCGCGGGCACGGGCACGGGCACGCCCAGGGCGCCCGGACCGGGACCCGGTTGTTTCCGGGCGGTCTACGGCGGATGCTGGGAGGTGCCGGGAACGGACCAGAGGAGGGCACCATGGCTGCCCGTACCTTCAAGAAGCCTCCTGTGACCCATGAGCCCTATGTGGCTCATGCGGCGTACGGGTGCACGGAACCACATGAGCACTACGCGCCCTACGTCGCCCATGAGCCCGATCCCGACGCGCCCGCCCCACCGCGCCTCGCCGACACGGTCTCGCGGCGGATGGCACGCGTACTGCATCCGGTCAACGCGCAGCTCGACGATCATCTGCCCAGCGACCACAAGCTCGGCCAGGTGTACCGGGTGGGGGCGGGGCTGACGGGTCTGCTGCTGGTGGTGTTCGGGATCCTGGGGCTCGTCAACCAGATCGGGTTCTTCGACACCGGCGGGGACACGGTGCTCGCCCTGAACACCAACGGGGCGCTGAGTGTCCTGTCGATCTGCATCGGGGCGCTGCTGATCTACGGGATGGTGGTGGGCGGCACCTTCGCCTCGACCTTGAACATCGTGCTGGGCGTGCTATTCATCGCGAGCGGGTTCGTGAATCTCGCGCTGCTGGACACGGAGCTGAACTTCCTGGCCTTCAAGATCCAGAACGTGCTGTTCAGTTTCGTCGTCGGCGTGATGCTGATGTGGTTCGGGATGTACGGGCGGGTGGGCAGCGCCCTGCCGCACGACAATCCGTACTGGCGGGCCCGCCACCCCGAGCAGGCAGCCCGGGAGGACCGGGTGCGGCGCGTTCAGGGGCGGGCTCCCGTAACCCCCGTCATGCACGGCCGCTGCCCGTAGCCGCGAGGTGTGCGGCCGCGCCGTACGTAGCGCCCGGGCGCCGGGCGCGCTTAGCCTGTGCGCATGCCTCGATACGATTACCGCTGCCGGACCTGCGACGACACCTTTGAGGTCAGTCGGCCCATGGCCGAGTCCTCCGCGCCCGCCGACTGCCCGGCGGGGCACTCCGACACCGTGAAGCTGCTGTCCGCCGTCGCCGTGGGCGGGACGAGCAGCGCTCCCGCGCCCGCGATGGGCGGCGGGGGCGGCTGCTGCGGTGGCGGCGGCTGCGGCTGATCCCGGACCCCGGGTCCCGGACCCCGGATCCCGGACCCCGGACCCCGGATCCCGGACCCCCGGGTCCCGGGCCGGAGCGTCAGCGCTTGCGCGAGAGGGTCAGGCCGTCCGAGATCGCGAGCAGGACGGATTCCATGCGCGGGTCCGCCGACACGTGGTCGTTGAAGGCGCGGACGCCGGCCGCCGCGCCCGTGGCCGACTCGTCGAGGACCGTGCCGTGGAACAGCGTGTTGTCGGTGACGATCAGGCCGCCGGTACGCAGTCGCGGCACGAGCTCCTCCCAGTAGGAGATCTGGCTCTGCTTGTCCGCGTCCACGTAGGCCATGTCGATGTGCGGTTCGGCCGGCATCGCGCGCAGGGTCTCCAGCGCCGGTGCGATGCGCAGCTCGATGCGGTCCGCGACGCCCGCGTCCTCCCAGGCCTGCCGGCCGTACTGCGTCCATTCCTCGGAGACGTCGCAGGCGATGAGGCGGCCGTCGGCGGGCAGTGCCTGCGCCATCGACAGGGCCGAGAAGCCGGTGAAGGTGCCGACCTCCACGATGTGGCGGGCGCCCGTCAGCCTGACCAGGAAGGCCAGCAGCGGCCCCTGCTCCTCCGCCGACTGCATCCCGGCCACGTCCGGGAATTTGGTGTACGTCGTCGCCACCAGCCCCCGCTGGACCTGGTCCAGCGGGGGGTTGTGGTCGAGCATGTACCGGTAGAGCTCGTCCGTGATCTTGGTGCTGTTGCCCTTGGTCATGCGTCCAGTCTGCCCAGTCGGGCCGCCTCCCGGGCGAATGCGCGCACGATTTCCTCGCCCGCCAGGACGCCCGCCGTGGCCAGCGCGGTCACCGACGGCGCCGTCCACGCCGCGTCGGCCAGTTCGCCGTGCCCCGGGCGCCAGGCCGCGTCCGCCGCCAGCAGCAGGTCCGCGTCCAGCAGCGAGTCGCCGGCCGCGAGGGTGGTGGAGGCTCCCGTACGGCGGGCGACCTCGCGCATCGCCGCGCTCTTGGTGAGCGGGCGCGGGACCGCGTAGATCTTCCGGCCCTGGAGGGAGACCGTCCAGCCGCGGTCCTCGGCCCACCGGGTCAGGGACTTGAGCCATTCGTCCGGGACCAGGGCCCGTTCGACGACGAGGTACGCGAAGAGGTCCTCCGCCAGGCGCGTCTTGCGCAGCCACGCCGGGTCGGCCGTGGCCAGCAGGTGCTGGTGCACCTCCTCCAGGGGGGCGCACTCCTCGGCCAGGCGCGCCGCGACCTGCCGCCGCCAGTCCCGGTCCGGGACCCCGTCGACGAGCAGCTGCCCGCCGTTGGCGCAGATGGCGTAGGAGGCCGGGCGGCCGGGGAAGCGGATGCGCTGGTACTGCTTGCGGGTCCGGGTGGTGGTGGGGACGAAGACCACCGAGGGGTCGGCCGTCAGCTCCGCCAGCAGTCCCGCCGCCGTCTCCGTCATGTAGGACAGCGGCTTGCTCTCGTGGACCTCGACGCACAGGAGCCGCGGGGCCACCGGGTCGGGCATGGTCAAGCCGAGGGCGGCCGTCGAGTAGATGAGCGTACGGTCGAGATCACTGGCTACGAGGACAGTCACTTCGAGGCCACAGCCTTTCCGTCGGCGCCGGTGGCGCCGCGCGTGAATCGGGGGTGGATGAGTCCTACGCACGTGTAGGGCAGCCCGTCGACCTCTTCCACCGGGACGCCGCGCTGCTCGGCGAGCAGCCGTACGTGGTCCAGGTCGGCCCCGGCGCCGCGCTGCGCCAGGATCTTCCACGGCACCCGGCGCAGCAGGACGCGGGTGGTCTCGCCGACTCCGGGCTTGACGAGGTTCACGTCGTGGATGCCGTACTCCTCGCTGATCCGCTCGACCGCCGCCCAGCCCTCCCAGGTGGGTGTGCGGTCGGCCGCGAGGAGCTCCTTGACCTCCTCGTCGACGGCGTCGGCCACCTCGTCGAAGTGGGCGGCGACGGTGTCGACGAATGCGACGGAGACGTCGGCGCCGGCGAGCTCGCGGTAGAACTTCGCGCCGTGGAAGTCGTCGGGACCGACGAGGTCGGACCGCAGAACCGTACGCGAGATGAGACCGGAGACGGTGGAGTTGAGACAGGCGGAGGGGATCAGGAAGTCTTCCCGGGTGCCGTACGTGTCCACGCAGGAGCCGGGGTCGGCGAGGACGACGATCTCCGGATTGAAGCCCTCGAACTCGGCGAGGGCCTCGCGCAGCTCGCGGGTGATGGCGCCCTTGCCGGTCCAGCCGTCGACGAAGACGACGTCGGCCGGGTCGTGGTGGGCGGCCAGCCAGCGCAGGGCGTTCGCGTCGATGCCGCGGCCGCGCACGATGGAGACGGCGTAGTGCGGCAGGTCCAGGCCGTGGCGGGCACGGGCCCAGCGGCGCATCAGTACGCCTACGGGGGTACCGGCGCGGGCCAGGGAGACCAGGACCGGGGACGGGGAGCGCTCGGCGAGGACGGTCTCGGTGACCGTGCCGACGGCCCGGGCCACGCGGGCGGCGGAGGCGGCGAGCGCGCTCCCGTACAGCTCCTGGTACTGGGGGGACGGCTGGTACTCGACGGGCAGGGATTCGGCGTAGTGCGCGCCGCCCGCCTGTATCGCCTCCTCGCGCTCCTCCGTCGGCGCCTCCAGCTCGACGTCGGAGAAGTCCTGGAGCAGCCAGCCGACGTCCTCGGGGGCGTACGAGGAGAAGGCGGGGCCGCGCAGGGGCTCGCGCAGGGTCGGCGCGGTCGGCTGCTCGGTCGGCTCGGTCAGTTGCTCGGTCGGCTCGGTCAGCTCGGTCAGCTCGGTCAGCTCGGTCAGCTGCTGTGTCGGCTGCTCGGTCGGCTCGGTCATGATCGGCTTCGGCTCCCGCCGGTCGGGTGTGTAGGACGGGACGACGGCCAGGACGACGTGGCCGGTGTGCGGGGCGAGGGCCGCCAGCAGTCCCGTGTGCAGCTCGGGGGTGTCCCCGGCCGAGTCCACGACGGCGACGACGGCGTCGAAGCCGGCACCGTCCGTGCTGTGGACGTTGTAGGCGTAGCGGTCGCCGGGGCCGTCGGCCGGGGCGTCGTGCGCCGGGAAGACCAGCCGGGTGCGGATGGCGTATCCGGGGTCGTCGACGGCGAGCACGGGCGAGCGGGTGGTGGTCGAGAAGCGGACCTCGCGGGCCGCCCCCGCGTCCTCCAGGGCCTTGGCGAGGCGCAGCGGCGCGTACATCAGCTCCTCGTTGCCGAGGACGAGGACCCGGCCGGGTTCGTTGCCGAGCGCTGCGCTGAGCCGGTCGGCGATTTCCGGCAGGGCCGCTTCCAGGCGGGCGCGGTGGGTGGGGGTGAAGCCGTGGCGGCCGCCGTCAGGGACCCCGGAGGGCCAGTTCAGGTCGACGCGCGTGACCGGCTGCGGGCCGGCTGCCGGGGCTCCGCCCCGGACCCCGCTCCTCAAACGCCGGAGGGGCTGGTTTTGCCCGGCCGGGGGTGCGGGCTCGATGCGTGACTCGTACTCCTCGACCAGGGCCTGGCCCTTGGCGAGGACGCCGTCCGGGAGGGAGACGGTGCCCGAGGCAAGGGCGATCAGGTCCACGCGCGCGCCCAGCTCGGCGGCGAAGGCGGTGAGCCGGTCGCGGTCGGCCGGCGAGCGCATGTCGACGAGGGCGACGACGACGTAGTGCGGGCGGGGGTGGCGGGCGTGCAGGTCGCGGATGGTGTTCAGGACCGTGTTGCCGGTGGAGAACTCGTCGTCGACGAGGACCAGGGGACCGCTGCCGGCGAGCAGCCGCGGGTCCTCGGGCAGCAGCAGGTGCGAGGTGGCGTGCGAGTGCGCCTCCTCGAAGCCGCCGGCCGCCCGCACGCCCGGCACGGGGCGGCGGGTGGAGTGCAGGTAGGGGGCCGCGCCGAGGCCGTCGGCCACGCAGTGGCCGAGCCCGGTGGCGGTCTCGGCGTAGCCGAGGACCACGGCCGCCGCGGCGCCGTCCTCGCCGAGCAGTGCCCGGACACGTTCTCCGAGGCCGAAGCCTGCGGCGTGGACGACCGTCGGGGACTGCGGGACGTGCTTGCCGAGGACCTGCGAGACCAGCAGGTGGGCTCGCTTGGGGTTGCGCCGCAGGGCCAGTCCGAGCAGCTCGGTCAGCCGCGGACCGTCACCGGAGTCCTGCAGGCTCACGCCCAGCCGGTCCGCGACCCAGGTTCCCGACCACACCTCTTCGATCGTCTTGCCTTTCCTCGTCATCGTGATTGTCCGTTTCTGGGCCGGCGTCCGCGCTGGCGTGCTCACACCTGGAGCCCGGCCGTGAGCAGGTCGACGAAGCCGACCTCCTCCTTCGCCACACCGAAGACCTCGGCGCGCAGCATGGTGCGCTCGGCCCAGGCCCGGTGGGGCTTCACCTCGTTCATCTTGTTCGTGTAGGCGGAACGCATCACGCCGCCGCCGCCGCGCTCGGGCCGCAGGATGTCCTGCGCATCGCAGAACTCCTCGTGCGAGACCACCGACAGTGCGTGCACGGGCGTGACGTGGGCGGGGTGGATGCAGGTCTTGCCGAGCAGCCCGTTGGCCCGGTCCAGCTCGATCTCGCGCAGCAGCCCGTCCAGGTCGTGCTCGATCAAGGCGGTGCGCAGTTCCTCCACGCCCTCCTCCAGGAAGGGGCTGCGGCGCAGCTGGGGCTTGAAGAGGCGCTGCTGGCTGCGGAAGTACTCCCAGACGGGCCCGGTCACCGTGAAGCCGGTGCCGTCGGCCCGGCTGAGGACGTTGACGACGTCCGCGATGACGCCTGCCACGATCTGGACGTCGTAGGCGGTCATGTCGGGCGTGCGCCGCAGGCCGTAGGCCGAGCAGAAGTCGGTCACGCCGAGCCGCAGCGCCAGGACGCGCTCGCGGTGGCTGTTGACCGTGCGGGAGATGCCGGCGAGGGCCTCGACGCGGGTTTCGAGGTGGAGGAGGTCCGGGGTCTCCAGGACGGGCATGGCGTACAGGCGGGGCAGTCCGCTCAGCGCCTCCGCCTCGGCGACGGCTTCGAGGAAGGCGATCCCGCGGTTCTCGTCGAACTTCGGGAGTACGAATCCGGCCAGTCGCCGCACGGAGCCGCCCAGCCGGCGTACCAGGTCGGGTATCTGCTCGGGCGTGCGGACGCGGATGAAGAGCAGCGGGAGCTCCGCGCCGTCGGCGTCGAGCTCGGAGAAGTGCCGGACGAGGTTCTCCTCGGCTCCGGCTACATCGCCGTCGCTGATGGAATCCTCCAGGCAGAGAACCATCGAGACGACTCCGCGGCCGGCCTGCTTGCGGATGTCGGCCGCGAGCGTGGGCCGGGTGGCCGGGCTGTAGAGGGTGGCTCCCAGCGCCGCCGCGAGGACGCGGGAGGGCGAGGCTCCGGTGAATTCCGCCGGTTCCTGGTGGAAGAGGTCCTTACGGACGGTGGGCGATATGTGCCCAAAGTGACGCATGTGCTTCCCCCGTACTGCCTCGGCGGCCCAACTGGCATGGCCGGTAATAGTACGTACGAACGTGAGTCAAGAGTTCCTCAAGCACATGAAGTTCAGGTAACCCTCTTGCACCATGCCCAGGTCTCGCGTTCGAGACAAGGCCCTACGGGGGGCCGCATTGTCCCTGTCCACCCCGGGAGGGCAGGATGACGTGCATGACGCACGCGATGCAGAAGGGCTCGAACATCCCGGTGGCCGCCGTGGCGGTCCGGGCGGTGCTGCGCTGGACCGGCGGCCCCGAGGTGCCGGACGTGGACGCCTCGGCACTGCTCGTCGGCCCGGACGGCCGGGTGCGTTCGGACGAGGACTTCGTCTTCTACAACCAGCCCCGGCACCCCTCGGGGGCCGTCTGGCGGCTCGGCAAGAAGCAGATCGGTGACGCGATCACCGACGCCGTCCAGGCGGACCTGCGCACGGTGACGCCCACGGTGGACCGGATCCTGGTGGTCGCCTCCGCCGAGGACGTCCCGTTCCAGCGGGTCCACGACCTGCGGATCCTCCTCTACGACGCCACCGCGACCGGCGGCTCCGAACCGCTGGCCTACTTCGACGTACGGCCCGAGACCGGCGCCGAGACGGCGCTGATCTGCGGGGAGCTGTACCGGCGCGGTGAGGGATGGAAGTTCCGGGCGCTCGGCGAGGGCTACTCCGACGGACTGGTGGGGCTCGCGACCGACCACGGGATCTCGGTCGACGAGAACGCCGCCGAGGCCGAGGCGGCCCCCGCGGCAGGCGCCGGCACCGGTCCCGCCTCCGGGCCCGCTTCCGAGCAGACGGCGATGATGGCCCCGCCCACCCAGGCCCCGCCGCCCGTCCAGCCCGCCTACGGGTACCCCCAGCCGGTGTCCCCGGCTCCGGTGCCGGGTCCGGGCGGCGATCCGTCCTTCCGGCTGCCGGTGCAGGGCCCGCAGTTCATCCGTCGCTGACGCCACTGACGCCGCTGACCAGCTGACTCCGCCGTCGCCGGCGCCGGACCGAGGGCCCCGCGGACGATCACCCGTCCCGGGGCCCCGGTCAGCTCTTGGTGCTCTTGTAGCCCCGCCCCCACTGGAGCCCCCAGCCGTACAGCCGGTCCAGCTCGGCCTGGAACCCGTACACGAACTTCACCTCGCGCCGGACCACGAGCTCCCCCTTGACCTTCTCCAGGGAGACGACCGCGCAGGAGCGGGCCTGCGGGTGCCGCTCGTCCAGCGGGATCTCGATCCGCGGCCCCGTGACGGGGTAGAGGGTCACCATGGCGTGCGTCCGGTCGAAGGCCGGGGTCTGGTCGTAGATGTAGACGAAGACCAGCAGCCGCTTGATCTCGTCGGCGTGGTCGAGGTTGACGTAGAGGGTCTCCCCCGACGCCGAGCCGAACCGGTCGTCCCCGCTGAGCTTGACGTACGGCGGGTCGTTGAGGTCGCCCAGCAGGTTCCCCAGCGGCTGCACGGCGCCGCGGGTGCCGTCCGTCAGCTCGTACAGGCAGCCCATGTCGAGGTCGACATTGACCATGCCCTGGGTGTGCGCCTGCACCATGTCCGGCTTGAACAGCTTGAACGGATGCCGGAAGAGCTGGCCGCTCTGGCCGGAGCGGCCTCCGATGTCCGAGGTGCGCATGCGCCAGGACAGATTCACGCGCAGATTGCCGTGGACGGCTCCCTGTTTGGTGAGCGACACGGTCGCATGTCGCTTGGTCAGCTCGATCGCGTTCGACGAGGCACTGCCCGACTGGAACTGCACGGCCCGGCTGCCCATGATGCCGTCGAAGAAGCCCATCCCCTACCCCCCTGGTCCCCTGATCCCCTGATCGCCCTGAGCCTACGGAAGCGGGGCGGCCCGCCGGGTCCTCGGACCCGGTGGACCGCCCCGCAATGGAGCGTTCCGCATTACCGGCGCGGTCATGCCTCGGCGGTGGAACCCTCCAGTTCCATGCGCTTGTTGCGGCGCACCGAGGACCAGAAGGACCATCCGATGAGCAGCACGCCGACGAGACCGGTGATGATCTCGTTGATCTCGTACTGGATGGTGACGAGCAGGATCACGGCGAGGGCGCCGATGGCGTAGTGCGCGCCGTGCTCCAGGTAGACGTAGTCGTCGAGGGTGCCCTGGCGGACCAGGTAGACCGTCAGCGAACGGACGTACATGGCACCGATGCCGAGGCCGAGGGCCATGAGCACGATGTCGTTGGTGATGGCGAAGGCGCCGATGACCCCGTCGAAGGAGAAGGAGGCGTCGAGGACTTCGAGGTAGAGGAACATGAAGAAGGCGGCCTTGCCGGCCATGGCGGCGGCCGAGACGGGCTTGCCGGTCCGCTTGGCCTCTTCCTCCGCCTCGTGCTCGGCCTCCTCCTCTTCCTCCAGCTTGTTCTCGAAGTAGCCGGAGAGGCCGCCGACGACCATGTAGGTGATCAGGCCGAGGATGCCGGAGATCAGGACGGTCTGCGCCTTGTCCACGTGGACGCCACCGTGCTGGTGGGCGTTGGCCCCCACGGTCATCGAGGCGATGACCAGGACGATCAGCGCGATGCAGGCGGACAGCATGTCGACCTTGCCGAGCTTGGCGAGCGGACGCTCCAGCCAGGCGAGCCACTTGATGTCACGGTCCTCGAAGATGAAGTCGAGGAAGATCATCAGCAGGAACATGCCACCGAACGCGGCGATGGACGGGTGCGCGTCCGTGACGAGCTGCTCGTACATCTCCTTGTCGTTGAGGGCCAGTTCCACGGCCTCGATGGGCCCGATCTTGGCGCTGATCGCGACGATCACGACGGGGAAGACCAGCCGCATGCCGAAGACCGCGATCAGGACACCGACGGTGAGGAAGATCTTCTGCCAGAAGGCATTCATCTTCTTCAGGATTCCGGCGTTGACCACCGCGTTGTCGAAAGACAGCGAGATCTCGAGGACCGACAGGATCGCGACGATACCGAAGGCCTGCCACCCCCCGTAGAACACCGCTGCGACCAGACCGAGCGCAGTGATTGCGAACGACCAGCCGAAGGTTTTGAGAACCACTGGCACCCCATCGTCTTGTACGGCTTTACGAAACGTTGACCCCGAAGTCTAGAGCGATGCCTCGGAGCCCCGACGCGTACCCCTGCCCCACCGCACGGAACTTCCATTCACCCCCGTACCGGTAGACCTCGCCGAAGATCATCGCGGTTTCGCTGGACGCGTCCTCGGACAGGTCGTAGCGGGCCAGTTCCTGACCGTCGGCCTGGTTCACCACACGGATGAAGGCGTTGCTGACCTGGCCGAAGCTCTGTCGGCGGGAGTCCGCGTCGTGGATCGAGACCGGGAAGACGATCTTGTCCACGGCCGCCGGCACCTTGGTGAGGTCGATGATGATCGACTCGTCGTCGCCTTCACCCTCGCCGGTGAGGTTGTCCCCCGTGTGTTCGACGGAGCCGTCGGGGCTCTTCAGGTTGTTGTAGAAGACGAAGTACTCGTCCCCCAGCACCCGTCCGCTGTTGCAGAGCAGCGCGCTGGCGTCGAGGTCGAAGTCGGCTCCCGTGGTCGAGCGCGCGTCCCATCCGAGGCCGATCAGAACCCTGGTGAGGTTCGGTGCGGCCTTGGAGAGGGAGACATTGCCCCCCTTGGCGAGTGTGACGCCCATGTTGTGGTCCTCCCCGGACGACGGTGTGGCGGTATGGCGATGTGCCGGTGTGGCGGGTGTGGTGCGGTGTGGCGGGTGTGGTGCGGCGTGGTGCGGCGTGCCGCCCGCGGTGATGTCCGCGGGTAAAGCCGGTCCGGCGCCGTACACACAGTGCACGGCGCCGGACGGACGGACTGTTCTCAGGCTCAGACGTTGACGCCGAAGTCCTGCGCGATGCCGCGCAGGCCCGATGCGTAACCCTGGCCGATGGCGCGGAACTTCCACTCCGCACCGTTGCGGTACAGCTCGCCGAAGACCATGGCGGTCTCGGTCGAGGCGTCCTCGGAGAGGTCGTAACGGGCGAGCTCGCTGTTGTCGGCCTGGTTCACCACGCGGATGTACGCGTTGCGGACCTGGCCGAAGCTCTGCTGGCGGCTCTCGGCCTCGTAGATCGAGACCGGGAAGACGATCTTGGCGACGTCGGCCGGAACGCCGGCCAGGTTGACCTTGATCGCCTCGTCGTCGCCCTCGCCCTCACCGGTGGTGTTGTCACCGGTGTGCTCCACCGAGCCGTCGGGGCTCTTCAGGTTGTTGAAGAAGACGAAGTTCGCGTCGCTGGTGACCTTACCCTGGTCGCTGGTCAGGATCGCGCTGGCGTCGAGGTCGAAGTCGACACCGGTGGTGGTGCGAGCATCCCAGCCCAGACCGACGATGACCGCCGTCAGGTTAGGCGCGGCCTTGGTCAGCGAGACGTTGCCGCCCTTGCTGAGGCTGACTCCCACGGGTCCTCCATTGGGTTCTGTGTGTGGGGCGGTGCCCCGTCGTGCAGAGGCCCTCCCGGCCGTGACCGGGGGAGCTACCGGATCAACGTTTCGATCCTAGTGACGGGTTCCCGCCTGTAAGCGGTTTTCGCAGGGAAAATGCGTGTACGGCCCGCTCGGGCGCGCTCAGAGACCGTCGAGTGCCTTGATGTACTCGTTCAGGTCACGCGCGTCGGGCAGTCCGTTGACGACAGTCCAGCGCACGACGCCGTCCTTGTCGATGATGAAGGTGCCGCGGACCGCGCATCCCTTGTCCTCGTCGAAGACGCCGTAGGCGCGCGAGGTCTGCCCGTGCGGCCAGAAGTCCGACAGCAGCGGGTACTCCAGGCCCTCCTGCTCCCCGAAGACCCGCAGGGTGGGCACGGAGTCGTTGGAGACGGCCAGGAGCTGCACGTCGTCGTTCTGGAAGCGCGGGAGCTGGTCGCGCAGCTCGCACAGCTCGCCGGTGCAGACGCCGGTGAAGGCGAACGGGTAGAAGAGCAGCACCACTGCCTTCTCGCCCCGGAAGTCGGAGAGCCGCACGGTGGCGCCGTGGTTGTCCTTGAGCTCGAAGTCCGGGGCCTTGTCGCCGACCTCGATCGCCATCTCTCGCATCCCTTCGTTCCCGCATCCCCGCGTTGGGCTGTTCGGGTGAGTCACAGACTAGGCCCTGGACGTGGGCAGGTCATGGAACGCACACACCCCGCAGACCGGGGTCACCTGGTCGGCGGGGTGTGGAAGCGTGTCCGCTCGGCAGCGGGCGCGGCTCAGCGCTTGGACTTGGCGGCGGTCTTGGGCGTCACCAGCTTGGTGGCGGCCCACTCCTTACCGACACTGATGCTCCTGGTCTGCGAAAGGCCGGCGGTCTCGGCGGCCTCGCTGATGTCGCTGGCCTCGACGTAGCCGGGGCGGCCCGTCTTGGGGGTCAGCAGCAGGATCAGTGCGCCGTCCTCGACCAGCTCTGTGGCGTCGACCAGCGTGTCAGTCAGATCGCCGTCTTCCTCCCGGAACCACAGCAGCACCGCGTCGGCAACGTCGTCGAAGTCCTCGTCGACGAGGTCGTTGCTGATGTGGTCCTGGATGGACTCACGGAATTCCTGATCGACGTCTTCGTCGTAGCCGATCTCCTGGACCACCTGTTCGGACTGGAAACCCAGCCGGGCGGCCAGGCTCTCCGCGTGGTCCGCGGTCGCGCTCACGGGGTGCCTCCTGCTCATGTTCGGTGAATGTCTTCGGCGGCGCGCGTACGCGCAGCATTGGGCGTAGTCCACACGGGCGCGGCGGATCGCGCAAGTACCCGGCCGCCGAGACCGTCGAAACGGTGACGATTGCGGCCGTCTCGCCGCAACTTTCAGGCTTCCCGTGTGCACCTCTCGTGATTCATCCCACACCATTCCAGCTCATTCGGCATCATCGTCGACGCCTGAGGACTTTCCTACCTGTTTGAGGGACGAACGGTCTTACGAAGTCAGTGCCCGTCTTGGGCGTAAGGTTGCGGTTTGGCCGGACTCGCGACGGATCCCCGCCGATCCTTCCCTCCCGGGTTCCCTGCGGTTTCCAGGGATTACCCGGTGGTAAAGATGAAGATTTCGGCCCAGCGTAAGAGCATGGGAGGCGGCGAACCCAAGGCACGACTCCCCCGACAGCGAAGGAACAGCGTGGCTTCCGCATCCGATCGCAATCCGATCATCATTGGCGGCCTGCCGAGTCAGGTCCCGGACTTCGATCCGGAGGAGACGCAGGAGTGGCTCGACTCCCTCGACGCCGCAGTCGACGAGCGGGGCCGTGAACGGGCCCGCTACCTGATGCTGCGGCTGATCGAGCGGGCCCGCGAGAAGCGCGTGGCCGTGCCCGAGATGCGCAGCACGGACTACGTCAACACGATCGCCACCCGGGACGAGCCGTTCTTCCCCGGCAACGAGGAGATCGAGCGCAAGGTCCTCAACGCCACCCGGTGGAACGCGGCCGTCATGGTCTCGCGCGCCCAGCGTCCCGGTATCGGCGTCGGCGGCCACATCGCCACGTTCGCCTCCTCCGCCTCCCTCTACGACGTGGGCTTCAACCACTTCTTCCGGGGCAAGGACGAGGGCGACGGCGGCGACCAGATCTTCTTCCAGGGTCACGCCTCCCCCGGCATCTACGCCCGCGCCTACCTCCTGGACCGGCTCACCGAGCAGCAGCTCGACTCCTTCCGCCAGGAGAAGTCGAAGGCCCCGTACGGCCTTTCGAGCTACCCGCACCCGCGCCTGATGCCGGACTTCTGGGAGTTCCCGACCGTCTCGATGGGCCTCGGTCCGCTCGGGGCGATCTACCAGGCACGGATGAACCGGTACATGGAGGCGCGCGGTATCGCCGACACCTCCAAGTCCCACGTCTGGGCGTATCTCGGCGACGGCGAGATGGACGAGCCGGAGTCGCTGGGCCAGCTGTCGATCGCTGCCCGTGAGGGTCTGGACAACCTGACCTTCGTCGTCAACTGCAACCTGCAGCGCCTCGACGGCCCGGTGCGCGGCAACGGCAAGATCATCCAGGAGCTGGAGTCGATCTTCCGCGGCGCCGGCTGGAACGTCATCAAGCTCATCTGGGACCGTTCCTGGGACCCGCTGCTGGCCCAGGACCGCGACGGCATCCTCGTCAACAAGATGAACTCCACGCCCGACGGACAGTTCCAGACGTACGCCACCGAGTCGGGCGAGTACATCCGCGAGCACTTCTTCGGCGGCGACCAGCGGCTGCGCGCGATGGTCGAGAACATGTCCGACCAGCAGATCCAGCACCTGGGCCGCGGCGGTCACGACCACAAGAAGGTCTACGCGGCGTACGCGGCGGCCAAGGCCCACAAGGGCCAGCCGACGGTGATCCTGGCCCAGACGGTCAAGGGCTGGACGCTCGGCCCGAACTTCGAGGGCCGCAACGCGACCCACCAGATGAAGAAGCTGACGGTCGACGACCTCAAGCGCTTCCGCGACCGTCTGCACATCCCGATCACGGACGCGCAGCTGGAGGGCGGGGCCCCGCCGTACTACCACCCGGGCCCGGACTCCCCCGAGATCCAGTACATGCACGACCAGCGCAGCGCGCTGGGCGGGTACGTGCCGACCCGCGTGGTGCGCGCGAAGCCGCTGCAGCTGCCGGACGACAAGACGTACGCGGCTGCCAGGAAGGGGTCCGGGCAGCAGTCGATCGCCACGACCATGGCCTTCGTCCGCATCCTGAAGGACCTGATGCGGGACAAGGAGATCGGCAGGCGCTTCGTGCTGATCGCGCCCGACGAGTACCGCACCTTCGGTATGGACGCCTTCTTCCCGAGCGCCAAGATCTACAACCCGCTGGGCCAGCAGTACGAGGCGGTCGACCGCGACCTGCTGCTCGCGTACAAGGAGTCCCCGACCGGCCAGATGCTGCACGACGGCATCTCGGAGGCGGGCTGCACGGCCTCGCTGATCGCCGCGGGTTCGGCGTACGCGACGCACGGCGAGCCGCTGATCCCGGTCTACGTCTTCTACTCGATGTTCGGTTTCCAGCGCACGGGTGACCAGTTCTGGCAGATGGCCGACCAGCTCGCGCGCGGTTTCGTCCTCGGCGCGACCGCCGGACGGACCACCCTCACGGGTGAGGGCCTCCAGCACGCCGACGGTCACTCCCAGCTGCTGGCCTCGACGAACCCGGGCTGCGTGGCGTACGACCCGGCCTACGGCTACGAGATCGCGCACATCGTCAAGGACGGTCTGCGGCGGATGTACGGCCCGGAGGCGGAGGACGTCTTCTACTACCTGACCGTCTACAACGAGCCGATCCAGCACCCGGCCGAGCCGGCGGACGTCGACGTGGACGGCATCCTCAAGGGCATCCACCGGGTGTCGCAGGGCACCGCGGGCGCGATCGGGGCGCAGCTGATGGCCTCGGGCGTGGCGGTGCCGTGGGCGCTGGAGGCGCAGCGGATCCTGGCGGCCGACTGGGGCGTCCGGGCGGACGTCTGGTCGGCGACCTCCTGGAACGAGCTGCGCCGCGAGGCGGTCGAGGTGGAGCAGCACAACCTGCTCCACCCGGAGGAGGAGCAGCGCGTCCCGTACGTGACGCGGAAGCTGTCGGGTGCGGAGGGGCCGTTCGTGGCGGTCTCGGACTGGATGCGGGCGGTTCCGGACCAGATCTCGCGGTGGGTGCCGGGTGCGTACACCTCGCTGGGCGCGGACGGCTTCGGCTTCGCGGACACCCGCGGCGCCGCGCGCCGCTTCTTCCACATCGACGCCCAGTCGGTGGTCCTGGCGACGCTCACCGAGCTCGCCCGGGCGGGGAAGATCGACCGCTCGGTGCTGAAGCAGGCGATCGACCGGTACCAGCTGCTGGACGTGACGGCGGCGGACCCGGGCGCTGCGGGCGGCGACGCCTGACGCCTGCCGCGGGCCGGACGGACGAGCAGGGCGGGTGGGGCTGAGACCGAGTCACCGGGTCCGGCCCGCCCCCGCCGCAGGCCGGGTCCGAGTACCGGCGGAGCGGGTCCCGGCTTCGGCCGGGGCCCGCTCCCCTTTACGGGTTCCTTACGATGCTCGGCATGAAGGAACCCTCCCGCCAGCTGCTGTGGGAGCGGCGGAGCCAGACCCCGCTGCTCCTGCTCGCCGTGGCTTTCGCCGTGGCGTACGCCGTGCCCATCGTCACCCCCGACGCGCGTGCGGAGGTGCACCGGGCCTGCACGCACGTCGAATGGGTGGTGTGGGGGGCCTTCGCCGTCGACTACCTGGTCCGCCTCGCCCTCGCGGCGGACCGCAAGCACTTCGTCCGGACCCACTGGCTGGACCTGGCCGCCGTGGTGCTGCCGCTCGTGCAGCCGCTGCGCCTGCTGCGGCTGGTCGCCACCCTGATGCTGGTGGGCCGGCGGGCCCGGATGGCTCCGCAGATCCAGCTGACGACGTATGTGGCCGGGGCCGTCGTGGGGCTGCTGATGTTCGGCTCGCTGGCGGTGCTCAGCGTGGAGCGGGACGCCCCCGACGGGAACATCAAGAACCTGGGCGACGCCGTGTGGTGGTCCTTCACCACGATGACGACGGTCGGGTACGGGGACCATTCGCCGACCACCGGCCTCGGCCGGGTCCTGGCCGTCGGTCTGATGCTGTCGGGGATCGCCCTGCTCGGTGTGGTGACCGCCAACATCGCCGCGTGGTTCATCTCCCGCTTCGAGCGCGACGACCGGGCGGACATGCTCCAGCTGGCGGCCATCCGGGAACTGCAGGACGAGGTACGGGCGCTGCGCGGTGAGGTCGCCAAGCTCGGCGGAACCACGGCCGCTGCCACGGGCTCGGCGGCAGCCGTGGCCGTGGCAGCGACCACGGTCGCGACCGTGGCCGTGGCCGATCCGCCGAACGCACCGGCGCAGCGGGAAGCTACCTCTCCCACACCTTGAACGCCCGCACCTGGTAGGGCGACTGGGGCAGCCAGACCCCGTCGCCCGGATAGGTCTGGAACTCGCCCGTCTCGGCGCACTCGGCCGACTGGTAGGTGGTCACCGGGCGCCCGGTGCGGTTGGTGAGCGACTGGGCGCTGGTCCCGGCCGGCAGCGCGGTGCAGCTGTTGATGTCCAGGTTGCTGAGCTCGTGCGTCTGCCGGGCTCCCTTGAACTCCGGTTTCGCCCACAGGCACAGCTGCCCGGTCGCGCAGGCCCCGAGGGTCGGCGGGCCCGCGGCGTGGGCCGTGGTGGCCGTACTCGGGATGAGGGCGGTGAGGGCCAGGACGGTCGCGGCGAGGGTGGTCGTGGTGGTGGCGCGGGTGCTTCGACACGTACGCATGACGGGTCAACTCCTTGTTGACGGCGGGCGCCCGGACCGTTTCCGGAGCTCCGCCGACACCACGCTGACCTGCGACGACGGGCGGACGGAAGAGGCCCCGGGCGGGTCCACCCAGATAGGCGACAGCCCCGGCGCGGCCCTCCGGCATAGCCTTCATACGTACGGAGTTGACGCTTCCGGGAGCCGGGGGCGCCGGGCTCGCGGCCGCCCCGGCCGGGGTGCGGGCCCCGCCGGGCCCGCACCCGAACGTGTCATGCGCGAGCGCTCCCGCGGGCCGGCCGAGGACCTCGGACGGCGCGTCGCAAACGGCTTAACGCAGCGGCCGCCACCCCGTCGGTCACCGATACGCTGACCGCCCACTCGGCGTCAGAAGGGAGCCCCGCCGTGATGACCGACGAGCGGTCGGCGACGGCCGCGCCGGTGACCGGACTGCGCGAGCGCAAGAAACGGCGCACCCGGAACGCGCTGCTGCGCGCCGCCCTCCTGCTGTTCCTCTCCCAGGGGTACGAGCGCACCACCGTCGACGAGATCACCGACGCCGTGAACGTGTCCCAGCGCACCTTCTTCCGTTACTTCGCCAACAAGGAGGAGGTCGTCTTCGCCCTCCAGGAGCTGGTCGAGTCGCGGTTCGTCGCCGAACTGCACGCCCGGCCGGCCGCCGAGGGGCCCTTCGAGGCGCTGCGGGGTGCGGCGCTCGCCGCCTGGGACAGCGTCGAGCTGGCCCTGTCCGAGGTGGTCCCGGTCGATCTCTACATGCGCAGCTACCGGTTGATCGAGTCCACCCCCGCCCTGCTCGCCGTGCACCTGCGGCGCTCCACGGAGCTGGAGGAACGGATCTCCCGGCTGATCGGCGCCCGCGAGGGACTGGACGTGGACGCCGATCCGAGGCCGCGGGTCGCGGTCGCCGCGTTCTGCGGCGTGATGCGCGTCACGGGGCGGCTCTGGGGGCAGGGCGAGGACACCAGTGTGGAGTCGATCCGAGGGCTGACGGAGACCTACCTCGACGGGATCGGCCCGGCGCTGACCTCCAGTTGGCGCGGGTCCGCGTAGCCCGTCGGCCCGCGCCGTCCGGTGCGCCGACGCGCCGGCGGGTCCTCCTCCCGGGCCTCACGGAGTCCCACGGTCGGCCGTGAGTCCTGTCACCCGGCACGCCTGTGGCGTAAGACGTCTCATAGGCTGGTCACAGTGAACGTGCCCGGCCTTGCCCACCCCACCGCCCTCGGCGCCGACCCGCGCCCTGCCGCTTTGCGTGCCCTGCTCGCGCTGGCGGTGGTCTTCATCATGCTGGCGACCACCGGCTGGACGGCCGTGCACCGGCCCGAGAAGGACACCCCGCTGCGGGTCGCAGCCCTCGGCGCCTGGGCCAAGGCCCGGATCGACGGCCGCCCGGTGCCCCCCGCGGACGCCCCCGCACGTACGGTGGCCCGTTTCTTCGCGGGCCTCGACGGTGCCCAGCGCGCCCGGCTCGCCGACGGCTATCCGCTCGTCGTGGGCAACCTCGACGGGGCCCCCGCGGCCGTCCGCTACCGGGCCAACCAGCAGGGCCTGGAGCAGGCCCGCCGGGTCGAGGAGGCCCGCAGCCACGATGTCGCGCTGACCCCGGCCGACCGGTCCACGGCCACCCGGCGCTCCCACCGCTTCGCCTCGCTCACCGAGCCGGGCCGCCAGATCCTCGCCTTCGACCCGAGCGGCAACGGCCGCGTGGCCGAGGTCTTCGGTGACCTCGCCGGGGCCGAGCGGGTCTCGGTGATCGTCCCCGGTGTCGACACCGACGTGCTCACCTTCGAGCGCAGCCAGCGCCGCCTGACCTCCCCGGTCGGCATGGCCGAGTCCCTCTACGAGGCCCAGCGGGCGGCCGAGCCGGACAGCCGGACGGCGGTCATCGCCTGGGCCGGCTACACCGCCCCCACCGGCATCGGCGTGGACGCCGCCACGGGCCGCATGGCCGTCGACGGCGCCGTCCTGCTGAAGTCGCTGACCACGGCCCTGCCCGGGGACGCGAGCGTGGCGCTGTTCTGCCACAGCTACGGATCGGTGGTCTGCGGGGTCGCGGCGCACGAGCTGCCGCGCCGGGTGACCGACGTGGTGGTGGCGGGCAGCCCCGGGATGCGCGCGGAGAACGTCGCCGGGCTGCACACCTCGGCGCGGGTCTGGGCGACGCGCGACGAGGGCGACTGGATCGCGGACGTTCCGCACCTGGAGGTCGGCGGTCTGGGCCACGGCGCCGATCCGGTCTCCCCGGCGTTCGGCGCGCGGCTGCTGTCCTCGGCCCGGGCCAAGAGCCACACCGGCTATTTCGCGCCAGGTACGGACTCGATGGACAACTTCGCCAAGATCGGAACCGGCGCGTTCGCTTCCGTTGTCTGTGCGACCGGGAACGATGCGTGCCGGCGCGGGATCTCCGGGACAGAGCAGGACTGACGCGCGTAGAGGCACGGAAATCGGTCCCCGCAACCGGGGGGACGTGCGGGGGCGCCGCCGTTTACGATGTGCCGCATGGGTGACGTACTGGCCGGAAATCATGCCGTCTGGGAGTTCGACTCGGACTCGGTGCTCATCCGCTTCGCACGGGGGATCAGAACGCCGAGGCTGCCACGACTCTGGCATGCCCTGGGCTCGCGCCGGATCCCCCTTGAAGCGGTGTCCGCCGTGACCGTGACCGTGACCGGCAACAAGCGGGACACGGTGGTTCTGCGTGCCCTGCCGCGGCCGGGCGCGGATCCGCTGATGGAGGCCGCCGCCGGGCAGCTCAAGGAGGCCTGCGACCCGTACCGGCTGGTGCTGCCGGGCGACCGGGCGCCGGCCGCCACGGCGTTCGCCGACGCGCTGCGGTCCCGGCTCGGGCCGGAGGCCGCCGAGCCGTCCGCGCGCTTCCTCGTCGACGTGCCGCAGCCGCCGCTGCACCTGAAGGCGTACGACGCCCGGGTGGGCTTCGACGGCTCGGCAATCACCTTCCACTGGTCCCGTACGGGCGCCTCCAGCACCAAGTGGAAGGCGGGCGACCAGCGCTTCCCGCTGGCCGCGCTCACCGGCGTCGAGTGGAGCTCCCCGGAGGGCCCCGGCGGGCACCTGCGGCTGCTGCTGCGGGACACCACCGGTGACCCCCGCCCGGACCACGACCTGGCGGCGGCCGTCTTCGGCACGGGCTACGGGGCGGTGCACGACTCGCTGCCGTTCGCCGCGGCCGTCCTGGCCGCCCTGCGCGCCCGTACCCCGGTCGCCTCCGTGCCACGGGCCCGCTCCGGCGACGACCGGCTGCGGCACCTGAGCGAGCTGCACACGGCGGGGCTGCTCACGGACGCGGAGTACGCGGCGCTGCGGGACCGGTTCGCCGCCGAGTCGCTCTGAGCGGGGCCCGGCGGCCGAGACGGCCTAGCCTTCCCGTGCCGCCGAGGTGAAGCTCATGTCCGGGTAGCGGTTCCCGGCGACCTGCGCGGCGATCGGCTCCAGCAGGTCCAGCTCGGCCCGGGTGAGGGTGATCCGGGTCGCCCCGGTGTTCTCGCGCAGCCGTCCGGGCTTGCGGGTGCCCGGGATCGGGACCACGGTCAGCCCGTGCACCTTCGCCCGCTGCTGCACCCAGGCCAGGGCGATCTGCGCCGGGGTCGCACCGCGCTGCGCGGCGATCTCCCGGACCGGGACCAGCAGCTCCGCGTTGGCCTTGGCGTTGTCGCCGTTGAAGCGCGGCTGGTAGCGGCGGAAGTCGTCCTGCGACAGCTCCGCGGACGCGTCCGCGAAGGACCCGGTCAGGAAGCCCCGGCCGAGCGGGGAGTACGGCACGAAGGCCACACCCAGCTCCGCCGCCGCGCCGACCGCGCTGCGCTCCACGTCCCGGCTGAACAGCGACCACTCCGACTGGAGCGCCGCGATCGGGTGCACGGCGTGCGCCTCGCGCAGCTCCGCGCCGGTGACCTCGCTGAGGCCCAGGTGGCGGACCTTGCCCTCCTGCACCAGCTCCGCCATGGCGCCGACGGACTCGGTGAACGGCACGGCCGGGTCGCGCCGGTGCATGTAGTACAGGTCGATGACGTCCACGCCGAGCCGGCGCAGGCTGGCCTCCACGGCCGCGCGGATGTAGGCGCGGTCGTTGCGGACGCCCCGGTACTGCGGGTCGTCGGTGCGCTCTATGGCGAACTTCGTCGCCAGGGTGATCTCGTCCCGGTGGGCGGCCACGAAGGACGCCAGGAACTCCTCGTTGCGCCCCCGCCCGTAGACGTCCGCGGTGTCGAAGAGGGTGACCCCGGCGGCCAGCGCCGCGTCCAGGGTCTCCCGGGCCGCCGCCTCGTCGGTGTCCCCGTAGAACTCGCTCATGCCCATGCAGCCGAGCCCCTGGACGCCGACCAGCGGGCCGCCCTTGCCGAGCTCGACCTGTTCGAGGGTGGTGCCGTGCTCCGTCATTGCTGTGCCTTCCCCGATACCGTTTTCATGGCGTACATATCGATCTTGTAGTCCAGTACGGCGAGCGCGTCCGTGAGCTCCGTGATCCGCGAGCGCACCTCGCGGCGCGTGCGTTCCAGCAGCTCCCGGCGTTCCCCCACCGTGTGCTCGCCCTCGCGGACCAGTTCGGCGTACCGCACCATGTCCGCCACCGACATCCCCGTGGCGCGCAGCTTGCCCACGAAGGCGAGCCAGTCGAGGTCCTTGTCGGTGAAGCGCCGCTGCCCCGAGTGGGAGCGGTCCACGTGCGGCATCAGGCCGATCCGCTCGTACCAGCGCAGGGTGTGCTGGGTCAGACCGGTCCGGGCCTCGACCTCGCTGATCGTGTACCGCGTCTGCGTCAGGCTCTGGCTCATGACTCCACGCTAAAACCCTTGAGTGCACTCCAAGCAAGTAGGCTCGGCGACATGGACAGCGCGGAGGACGGAAACGGCATGGAAAGCCTGCGGATCATCGAGACCTGGCCGGTGCCGACCGCCGCGGCGGCCGTCGTACGGGCCGACGGGAGCCTGGCGGGCTCCCACGGGCCCGTCGACCACCGGTTCGCCCTGGCGTCGGTCACCAAGCCGCTCGCCGCGTACGCCGCCCTCGTCGCGTACGAGGAGGGGGCGATCGAGCTGGACGAGCCGGCCGGGCCCGAGGGGTCGACGGTCCGTCACCTGCTCGCGCACACCAGCGGCCTGGCCTTCGACGAGCACCGGGTGTCGGCCCCGCCCGGGCAGCGCCGGCTGTACTCGAACGCCGGTTTCGAGGAGCTCGGCGACCACATCGCCAAGGCCACCGGCATCCCCTTCGCGGAGTACCTGCACCAGGCGGTCTTCGAGCCGCTGGGCATGGAGCGGACCACGCTGGAGGGCTCGCCCGCCAAGGACGGCGTCTCGACCGTCGCCGACCTGCTGCGGTTCGCCGCCGAGCTGCAGGCGCCGCGGCTGCTGGACGTCCGTACGGTCGCCGAGGCCACCTCCGTGGTGCACCCCGGGCTCAAGGGCGTCCTGCCGGGCTACGGGCACCAGTCCCCCAACGACTGGGGCCTCGGCCTGGAGATCCGCGACCACAAGTCCCCGCACTGGACGGGCGTTTCCTCCTCGCCGCGCACCTTCGGCCACTTCGGCCAGGCCGGCACCTTCCTGTGGGTGGACCCGGACGCGCGCGCCGCGTGCGTGGCGCTGACCGACCGCGCCTTCGGCCCGTGGGCGGCCGAGGCCTGGACCCCGTTCACCGACGCGGTGCTGGCCGAGCTGCGCTCCCGCTAAGGGCTGTCCCGTAATCCCCGGTGGATCAGCGCACGGCGTCAGAAGCGGTGCATCGCAAGGCGGAGGGGCGTCCTCATACTGGGCGTATTCGGGCGTTCCGACAACGCGGCGAGGTGCCGTAGCTGACGTCGTGCGCCCGCCGGGGATTGCGGGACAGCCCTTAGGCCGTCTCCTTCGGATCAGGCCGGGTCGGGGAATTCCCAGATCAGCAGCTCCCCCGGGGACCCGGCGACGACCTCCAGGTCCCGTTCGGCGGTGATCCGCACCGAATCCCCGGGGCCCAGCTCCGCCCCGTCCAGGCGCACGTCCCCGCGCACCACGTGCAGGTACACCCGGTCGGCCGCGGGTACGGCGACGCGCTCGCCCGCGCCGGGCCGCCGGACGTGCAGCACGGCGCCGGCCCCGGGGACCTCGTAGGGCGCGGCGTCGGTGACCCCCCGGACGACCCCGTACGAGGGCTCGCCGCCCGCGGCGAGGGGCGCGAGCCACATCTGCACGAAACGCAGCCGCCCGGCGCCGTCGTTGCGCTCCACGTGCCGCGCCCCGGATCCGGCGCTGAGCCGCTGTACGTCCCCGGGCCGCACCACGCTCTTCTCGCCGGTGCTGTCCTGGTGGGTGAGTTCGCCCTCGATCACCCAGGTGACGATCTCGGTGTGGCTGTGCGGGTGCTCGTCGAAGCCGGAGCCCGGCGCGAGGGTCTCCTCGTTGCAGGCGAGCACGGGCCCGAAGCGCAGATTGTCCGGGTCGTAGAAGGCGCCGAAGGAGAAGGCGTGCCGGGTGGTGATCCCGGCGGCCGGGTCCCCGCCCTCGTACCGGTCGGCGCCGGGGCGAACATCAATCATGGACGCCACGGTAGACCCCGGCGCGGGCCGGGGCGCGGGCCGCAGGCGGGACCGGACTCCGCGTACCCGTCCCGATAAGGCAGTCTTGTCACGTGCCCCAACCCGAACGTGAGCATTCGCCCGCCACACATGCCGCGCATCCCGCTCCCGCCCATCCGCACACCGCGACCCTCCGCCGACTGGAGAAGTCCGCGGGCCGGCTGGCCGCCAACGCGATCGCGCGCATGGACGAGACCCTGCCGTGGTACCGGGCTATGCCGCCCGAGAACCGGTCCTGGATCGGCCTGGTCGCCCAGGCCGGTATCGCCGCGTTCACGGAGTGGTTCCGGCACCCGGAGACCCCGCAGGCCATCTCCACCGATGTCTTCGGGACGGCTCCGCGCGAGCTGACCCGGGCGATCACCCTGCGCCAGACCGTCGAGATGGTCCGCACCACGATCGAGGTCATGGAGTCCGCGATCGAGGAGGTGGCGGCCCCGGGCGACGAGTCGATCCTGCGCGAGGCGCTGCTGGTGTACGCCCGGGAGATCGCCTTCGCGACCGCCCAGGTGTACGCGCAGGCCGCCGAGGCGCGCGGGGCCTGGGACGCCCGGCTGGAGTCCCTGGTCGTCAACGCGGTGCTGTCCGGCGAGGCGGACGAGGGTGCGCTGTCGCGGGCGGCGGCGCTGGGCTGGAACTCCCCGGAGCACGTGTGCGTGGTGCTCGGCACCGCGCCGGAGGGCGACAGCGAGCTGACGGTCGAGGCGATCCGGCGCGCGGCCCGTCACCACAAGCTCCAGGTCCTCACCGGCGTGCTCGGGGACCGGCTGGTCGTCATCGCGGGCGGCAGCGACAACCCGATCCAGGTGGCCAAGTCGCTGATCGGACCGTTCGCGGCGGGTCCGGTGGTGGCCGGACCGGTGGTGTCCGACCTGCTGAACGCGACGAAATCGGCGCAGGCCGCGGCGGCCGGGCTGAAAGCGTGCACGGCCTGGCAGGATGCCCCTCGGCCGGTCCTGGCGGACGATCTCCTGCCGGAACGTGCCATCGCCTCCGATCCCGCCGCCAGGGATCAGCTGGTGGAGGAGATCTACAGACCACTGGAGGAGGCGGGGTCCGCGCTGCTGGAGACCCTGAGCGTGTACCTGGAGCAGGCGAGCAGCCTGGAAGGGGCGGCGCGGATGCTGTTCGTGCACCCCAACACGGTGCGCTACCGGCTGCGACGTGTGACCGACGTCACCGGATGGTCTCCTTCCGATGTCCGCTCGGCGTTCACGCTGCGAATCGCCCTGATTCTCGGGCGTCTGGCCGACGGCGACCCCCAGTCCTAGACTTTTGTCGGACATCAACAATTACCCCGACGGTTCTTCGTCCCTGTCCCCACGGGCGGCAGGGACCATCCACAAGAGAGAGTGTGAGGGTGCTCGTACTCGTCGCTCCCGGCCAAGGCGCTCAGACGCCCGGCTTCTTGACTCCCTGGCTCGAACTTCCCGGTGCCGCTGACCGCGTCGCCGCGTGGTCGGACGCCATCGAGCTGGACCTTGCCCACTACGGCACGGACGCAGACGCCGACGCGATCCGCGACACGGCCGTGGCCCAGCCCCTGCTGGTCGCCGCGGGCCTGCTGTCCGCGTCCGCGCTCGGTTCCCCGACCGCCTTCGGCGCCGTCGCAGGCCACAGCGTCGGTGAGATCACCGCCGCCGCCTACGCCGGCGTGCTGTCCGAGGCCGACGCGCTGTCGTTCGTCCGGACCCGCGGTCTGGGGATGGCCGAGGCCGCCGCCGTCACCGAGACCGGCATGGCCGCGGTCCTCGGCGGTGACCGTGACGTGGTCGTCGCCCACCTGGAGAAGCTGGGCCTGACGCCCGCCAACATCAACGGCGCGGGTCAGATCGTGGCCGCCGGCACGATGGAGCAGATCGCCGCTCTGGAGGCCGACAAGCCCGAAGGCTCCATGAAGGTCGTCGCCCTCAAGGTCGCGGGCGCGTTCCACACGCACCACATGGCCCCCGCGGTCGCCACGCTGGAGAAGGCCGCCGAGGCCCTCACCCCGGCGGACCCGGCGCTGAAGTACGTCTCGAACAAGGACGGCCTCGTCGTCGCCACGGGCGCCGATGTCGTCGCCCGCCTGGTCGGTCAGGTCGCCAACCCGGTCCGCTGGGACCTGTGCATGGAGACGTTCGCCGAGCTGGGCGTCACGGGGATCATCGAGCTCTGCCCCGGTGGCACCCTGACGGGCCTGGCCAAGCGCGCGCTCAAGGGCGTACCGACCGTGGCTCTGAAGACCCCGGACGATCTCGACAAGGCCGCGGCGCTCATCGCCGAACTGACGGTCTGAGAGAAGGAGCCCACACAGCATGTCCAAGATCAAGCCGGCCAAGGGCTCCCCTTACGCCCGCATCCTCGGTGTCGGCGGCTACCGCCCGACCCGCGTGGTGCCCAACGAGGTCATCCTCGAGACCATCGACTCGTCCGACGAGTGGATCCGCTCCCGCTCCGGCATCGCGACCCGGCACTGGGCCTCGCCCCAGGAGACCGTCTCCGCGATGTCGGTGGAGGCCTCGGGGAAGGCGCTGGCCGATGCAGGTGTCGCCCCGGAGCAGATCGGTGCCGTGATCGTCTCGACGGTCTCGCACTTCAAGCAGACCCCGGCCGTCGCGACCGAGATCGCGCACCGGATCGGCGCGGGCAAGCCCGCCGCCTTCGACATCTCCGCCGGCTGTGCCGGGTTCGGCTACGGCCTGACCCTGGCCAAGGGCCTGGTGGTGGAAGGTTCCGCGGAGTACGTCCTCGTCATCGGCGTGGAGCGGCTCTCGGACCTGACCGACCTGGAGGACCGCGCGACGGCCTTCCTGTTCGGTGACGGCGCCGGCGCCGTGGTCGTCGGTCCCTCGGACGAGCCGGCCATCGGCCCCACGGTGTGGGGTTCGGAGGGCGACAAGTCCGAGACGATCAAGCAGACCGTGCCGTGGGACGAGTACCTCGGCAAGGACGGCGGCGAGAAGTTTCCGGCCATCACCCAGGAGGGTCAGGCGGTCTTCCGCTGGGCCGTCTTCGAGATGGCCAAGGTGGCCCAGCAGGCGCTCGACGCGGCCGGGATCACCGCGGACGACCTGGACGTCTTCATTCCGCACCAGGCGAACATGCGGATCATCGACTCGATGGTGAAGACTCTGAAGCTGCCGGAGCACGTCACGGTCGCCCGTGACGTGGAGACAACCGGCAACACGTCGGCCGCCTCGATTCCGCTCGCTATGGAGCGGCTCCTGGCGACCGGAGCGGCGAAGAGCGGCGACACCGCGCTCGTCATCGGCTTCGGGGCGGGGCTCGTCTACGCCGCGACGGTCGTTACCCTCCCCTAGGGCCGGGATCCACATCCCACCCTGTTCCACCTCAGTTAGCTATAGAAGGAGCGCCACATGGCCGCCACGCAGGAAGAGATCGTCGCGGGTCTCGCGGAGATCGTCAACGAGATCGCCGGTATCCCCACCGAGGACGTCGCGATCGAGAAGTCCTTCACCGACGACCTGGACGTCGACTCGCTCTCCATGGTCGAGGTCGTCGTCGCCGCCGAAGAGCGCTTCGACGTCAAGATCCCGGACGAGGACGTCAAGAACCTCAAGACGGTCGGCGACGCCGCTGACTACATCCTGAAGCACCAGGCCTGAGCCTGACGAGCGTTTGTCGCCACCTGGCGGTGGCGCCGTGACAATTCAGCACCCCCTGAGACGTGGAGAAAGAATTCCTGTGAGCCCGACCAATCGCACCGTGGTCGTCACCGGTATCGGCGCAACCACTCCGCTGGGTGGCGACAGCGCTTCGACCTGGGAAGGTCTGCTTGCCGGCCGTTCCGGCGTGAAGCCCCTGGAGGGCGAGCGCTTCGCCGAACTCCCGGTACGCATCGCCGCTCGGGCCGCCGTCGACCCGAGTGAGGTCCTGCCCCGGCCGCTGGCCCGCAAGCTGGACCGCTCGGCGCAGTTCGCCATCATCGCGGCCCGCGAGGCGTGGGCCGACGCCGGTTACACCGCCCCGGCCGGCGAAGAGACGGAAACGGGCGCCTTCGTCGCGCCCCAGCGTCTGGGCACCGTGATCGCCTCCGGCATCGGCGGTGTCACCACCCTGCTCGACCAGTACGACGTCCTGAAGGACAAGGGCGTGCGCCGGGTCTCCCCGCACACCGTCCCCATGCTCATGCCGAACGGCCCGTCGGCCAACGTCGGCCTGGAGGTCAACGCCCAGGCGGGCGTGCACACTCCGGTCAGCGCCTGCGCGTCCGGTGCCGAGGCCATCGGCTACGCCGTCGAGATGATCCGTTCCGGCCGCGCCGACGTGGTCGTCGCGGGCGGCACCGAGGCGGCGATCCACCCGCTGCCGATCGCCGCGTTCGCCAACATGATGGCGATGTCCAAGAACAACGAGAACCCCGAGCAGGCCTCCCGCCCGTACGACAAGGCCCGTGACGGCTTCGTACTGGGCGAGGGCGCGGGCGTCGTCGTCCTGGAGTCCGCCGAGTTCGCCGCCGCGCGCGGTGCCCGGGTCTACTGCGAGGTGCTGGGACAGGGTCTGTCCGCGGACAGCCACCACATCGCGCAGCCGGAGCCGACCGGCCGCGGTGTCGCGGCCGCGGTGCAGAACCTGCTCGACAACACGGGTCTCGACCCGGCCGAGCTGGTCCACCTGAACGCGCACGCCACGTCCACCCCGCAGGGTGACACGGCCGAGCTGAAGGCCCTGCGCAAGGTGCTGGGCGACGACCTCGACCACATCGCGATCTCCGCGACCAAGTCGATGACGGGTCACCTGCTGGGTGGCGCGGGCGGTATCGAGACCGTCGCGACGGTGCTGGCGCTGTACAACCGGCTGGCCCCGCCGACGATCAACATCGACGACCTCGACGAGGACATCGACGCGGACATCGTCGTCGGCGAGCCGCGCAAGCTGCCGGCCGACGGCCCGATCTCCGCGATCAACAACTCCTTCGGCTTCGGCGGCCACAACGTGACCCTGGCATTCCGCACGGTCTAGTACGTCCGAGCTGCGCGAAAGGCCCACCCGGTGAATCCGGGTGGGCCTTTCGCGTGCTTATTGCGTGCCCGCCGCATGCCTGCCGCGGGCTCAGACCACCTGGTGGAGCCAGCGGACCGGGGCACCCTCGCCCGCGTAGCGGAAGGGCTCCAGTTCGTCGTCCCACGGCTTGCCGAGCAGCTTGGCGATCTCCGCCTCCAGGTCGGTCTCGCCGCGCGCGGAGCGGGCGAGGGCGGCGCGCAGCCGGTCCTCCGGGATCAGGATGTCGCCGTGCATACCGGTGACGGCGTGGAAGATGCCGAGCTCCGGGGTGGAGCTGTAGCGCTCGCCCTCGGCGGTCGGGCACGGTTCCGCGGTCACCTCGAAGCGCAGCAGGTGCCAGCCGCGCAGCGCGGAGGCGAGTTTCGAGGCGGTGCCCGCTTCGGCCTGCCAGGAGAACTCGGCTCTCCAGGTGCCCGGGGAGGCGGGCTGTCTGATCCAGTCGAGGTTCACCCGCACCCCGAGCACGCCCGCAACAGCCCATTCCACATGCGGGCAGAGCGCGCGCGGTGCGGAATGCACGTACAGAACTCCACGTGTCGTCACCGGGACCTCCAGTGTGGGACGAGGTCGGGAATAAACTCCAGAAAACGGACAGTATGTGACGTGATGTAATGTAACGGAAATTATTTGACATTGCGCTACGGGACCTGCGGCCGAAACGCCACGGGAAAAAGCTACCGTGCGTCAGGGGTCATGGTGTGACGTACGGTCGCTCCAAGACCCGTAAACACAGAGCTTTCACTCAGCAGGACCCCCCGAACGATGTGGGGACGACAAGGAGGCCCCTTCCCATGCGCACCACCGCTCCGCGCCGCGGCGCGCGCCGGACCCTCGCGGGCGCGGGCGCGGCGGTCGCCCTGCTGGCCGGGGCGGCCACCGGGTGCAGCTCGGGCGGGCCGGGCGAGCAGGGCGGAGAGAGCGGGGCGCAGGGCGCACCGCGCTGGAACACGGCACCCGCCTCGATCGCGGCCGTGGGCGACTCCATCACGCGCGGTTTCGACGCCTGTTCGGTCCTGGCCGACTGCCCGGAGGTCTCTTGGGCCACCGGGAACGACCCCGCGGTCCGCTCCCTCGCCGCCCGGCTGCTCGGGGACGCCGAGGCGCCCGCCCGGAGCTGGAACTACGCGGTGACCGGCTCACGGATGGCGGACCTGCCGGCTCAGCTGGCGGGGGCCGCCGCGCACAAGCCCGACCTGGTCACGGTCATGGTGGGCTCGAACGACGCCTGCCGGCCCTCGGCTTCGTCGATGACGCCGGTGGCGGAGTTCCGGTCCGGTTTCGAGCAGGCCCTCGCGGGCCTGCGGGCCGCGTCCCCCGCCTCCCAGGTGTACGTCTCCAGCGTGCCGGACCTGCAGCGTCTGTGGGAGCAGGGCAAGGACCTCCCGATGGTGCGGCAGATCTGGAAGCTGGGGATCTGTCAGTCCATGCTCGCCGATCCGCTGTCGGCGGCCTCGGGGGCGACGGCCCGCCGCGAGCAGGTGCGGGCGCGGGTGGTGGAGTACAACGAGGTGCTGCGCGAGGTCTGCGCGAAGGACGCGCTGTGCCGCTACGACGGTGGCGCCGTGTTCCAGTACCCCTTCGCGGCGGATCAGTTGAGCCGCTGGGACTGGTTCCATCCGGGCAAGGACGGGCAGGCACGGCTCGCGGAACTGGCGCACCGCCAGGTGACGGCGGCCGAACCGCCGCGTTGACGCCCCGGCACCCGGCGGGTCCGGGGGCGGGAGTCAGGGCCCGCCCCCGGACCGGTTCTCAGGGGTGATTTCCGGCCATACGGCGTGTCACGCGATGTCGAGCGTCGCGGTCAGCCGGGTGTCACCGTGCGAGTGGCTCGCGCGCACCTCGTAGGTGCCGCCGATCCGCCGCCAGCCGCGGGCCTCCTCGTCCCAGATCTCGAAGGCCCGGGCGGGCAGGGCGATCTCGGTCTCGACGCTCTCGCCGGGGCCCGCCGCGACGCCCGCGAAGGCGGCCAGCCAGCTCGCCGGGCGCTCGGCACCGTCGTGCGCGGGCGCCAGGTAGACCTGGACGACCTCGCGGCCGGGGCGGGCACCCGTGTTGGTGAGGCGGACCCGGACCGTGTCGCCGGTGACCTCCAGGGAGTCGTACGTCCAGTCGGTGTAGCCGAGTCCGTGCCCGAAGGGGTAGGCGGGGGTCACGCCGTGCTTCTCGTACGCCCGGTAGCCGATGAAGAGCTCCTCGCGGTAGTCCAGGCGCCCCTCGGTGGGGACGACCTCGGTGACGGGCGCGTCCGCGAACCGTGCGGGCCAGGTGGTGGGCAGCCGTCCGCCCGGCTCCGCGTCGCCGAGGAGTACGTCGGCCAGCGCTGCCCCGCCCTCCTGCCCGGGGAACCAGGTCAGCAGGACGGCGGCCACGTCCTCGCGCCACGGAAGCTCCACCGGGGAGCCCGTGTTGACGACGACCACCGTGTTCGGGTTCACGGCGGCCACCGCGCGCACCAGGTCGTCCTGGCGGCCGGGCAGGGTGAGGTCCTGCCGGTCGAAGCCCTCGGACTCCACGCGCTCGGTGGTGGCGACGACCACGACGGCGGTGTCGGCCTCGCGCGCGGCGGCCACGGCCTCGGCGATCAGCTCGTCGGCGTCGCGCCGCGGGCCGAGGTGGAGCAGCGAGAACATGATCGCTCTGAGCGGCAGCGCGGACATGTCGGGGACCTGGAAGGTCAGTGACACCTCGACGGGCTCGCCCTCGGTGAGGGTGAGGCGGGCGCGCTCGTCGGGGGCGCCGAAGAAGGCCTCGAAGGGGTCGGCCTCGTTGCCCATCTCCTGGACGCCGCTCCACAGCTGCTCGCCGCCGACGGCCAGGGCGAAGGCGCCGAGGCCGCGGGTGCCGAAGGCGTGCTCGCCGCTCTCGCGCGGCACGAACGTGCCGCGGACCTCGATGCTCGCCATGGTCTCGTACGTGACCCCCGCGGGCAGGTCCTCGCCGATCCACTGGACCTGGCCCGAGGGCAGGCCGCCCTCGCCGAGGACGGCTCCGGAGGCGTCGCGGCAGACGGCGTGGAGCTCGAAGCCCTGACCGGCGGGGGTGAGCTCGTCGGAGGGGTCGGCGCCGACGGTGTAGGTGAGGGCCCCGTCGGGGAGGGCGGCGGTGAGGCCGTCGAGCGGGGAGACGATCCGCTCGGGGAAGACGGTGGCGCTGCCCCCGCCGAGGACACGGGCGTCACGGGCGGCGGCGCCGGAGAGGGCAACGGTGCGGCCGGCGGCCCCGTCGAGCGGCAGCGCCCCTTCGTTGCGGACCAGGACGAAGCCGCGGGCGGCGAGCTCGCGGGCCAGCGCCTGGCCGTCGATCGGGGCCGGGGCGCTCTCCACGGCGGCGGGGGCGCCCTGTAGGACGCCGACGCGGGCGGCGAGGCGCAGGACGTTGCGCACGGCCTCGTCCACGGCGGCCCCGGGGACCTCGCCGGCGCGGACGGCCTCGGCGAGGGCGGGGCCGTAGACGGTGGTGGGGCCGGGCATGGCCACGTCCAGGCCGCCCAGGATGTCGCCGGCGGTGGAGCGGGCGGCCATCCAGTCGGAGACGTTGCAGCCGTCGAAGCCCCATTCGGCGCGCAGGACTTCGTTCACCAGGTACTGGTGCTCGGTCATGGTCGTGCCGTTGACCTGGTTGTAGGCGGTCATGATGCCCCAGGGGTGGGCATTGGCGACGATGGCCTCGAAGGGCGCCAGGTACAGCTCGCGCAGCGGGCGCGGGGCGATGACGCTGTCGACGGTGAACCGGTCGGTCTCGGCGTCGTTGCCGACGAAGTGCTTGACGGTGGTGCCGACGCCGCCGTCCTGGACGCCGTTCACATAGCCGGAGCCGACGGCGCCGGTGAGGTACGGGTCCTCGGAGTAGCACTCGAAATGCCGGCCGCCGAGCGGGGACCGGTGCAGGTTGACGGTGGGCGCGAGGAGGACGTGCACGCCCTTGCGGCGGGCCTCCTGGGCGAGGAGCCGGCCGGCGCGGCGGGCGAGCTCCGGGTCCCAGGCGGCGGCGAGCGCGGTCGGGGACGGCAGGGCGATGGACGGGTCGTCGGCGGTCCAGCGCACGCCCCGGACCCCGATGGGCCCGTCGGAGAAGACCAGGGACTCCAGCCCGATCGCGGGGACGGCGGGCAGGGACCACATGTCCTGGCCGGCCAGGAGCCGGGCCTTGGTGTCGAGGTCCAGTTTGCCCAGCGCCGCCTCGACGGCGTCGTTGCGGCTCTGTTCGCGGACCTGATCGGCATCGGTCACAGCCGTGCCTCCTCGTTGAGTGCGGTTGCTCGGTGCGGTGCCCCCATCGTGGACCGGGTACCTGTTGAACGGTAGGGTTCGTAATGTGTTCGTGATATTTGGATGCCGTACGGTCCTGTGGGCAGGGCAGAGCGCGTGAACGGGAAGGGGTGCCGGGTCGATGGTCAGGGCGAGGAGCGAGGAACGCCGCGGGGAGATCGTCCGCGCGGCCGTCGAGGTGATCGCGGAGCGCGGCTACCGGGGCGCGTCCCTGGCCACCGTCGCCGAACGCGTGGGCCTGACCCAGCAGGGGCTGCTGCACTACTTCCCGGCCAAGGAGGACCTGCTGGTCGCGGTGCTGGAGGAACGCGACCGCTGGGACACGGGCGGCGGCTCGCGCTCCGCCGCCGGCACCTGGCGCCTGGACCTGCTGGACTCGCTGGTCGAGTACAACGCCATGCGCCCGGGCATCGTGCAGACCTTCTCGGCGCTGCTGGGCGAGAGCGTCACCGACGGGCACCCGGCCCGGGAGTTCTTCACCGAGCGCTACGCCCAGGTCCGCTCGGAGATGGCCGCGGTGCTGCGCGCCGAGTTCGGCGACCGCCTCCCCTCCGGCCTCACCCCCGAGCAGGTGGCCCCGCTGCTGACGGCGGTCATGGACGGCCTCCAGTACCAGTGGCTGCTGGCCCCCGAATCGGTGGACATGCCCGCCGCCTTCCGCTCCTTCCTGACCCTGCTGCGGGGGCCGGAGTCCTAGGACTCAGGGGTGTCTAGCGCTGTGACCGGCAAGGTTCACCGGGTTGCGACGCCCGGCACGGCACTAGTCGACCTGGAGCTCGCCCATGCGGCTCCAGCCGGTCGCACCCGCGATGGTGGTGCTGACGATCTCGGGCGTACGGGTCACCATCGGCCGCATGGTCTCCAGCGCGGCGCTGAAGTGCTCGGAGGTGACGTGCGCTTCGGCGGCGTCGTCCTGGAAGGCCTCGACCAGCACGTAGGTGTTCGGCTCCTCCAGGCTGCGCGACCACTCGAACCACAGGTTCCCGGGTTCGGCGCGGGTGGCGCGCGTGAACGGCGCGACCTTGTCGGGCCACGCGTCGACGTATTCGGGCTTGACGGGGAATTTCACCACGATGAAGATCACACCGGCATTTTATGCAGGTTGATCCACACCGCGGGCGAACTTCCACGGCCCCGGCCGAGTCACGCGCCGCCGGGTCTACGCCGCCACCCCGCCCGGGATCGCCCCCTCCCCCGCCGCCCTCGCCCTCCTGGCCCTGCTCGAGGAGGTCGCGGCCGGGCTGGCATCCTGACCCGGTGAAGATCGCCGCAGCGCAGCTGACCTGCGCCCCCGCCGATGTCCGGGCCAACGTCGCACGGGCCGCGGACCTCGCCGCCGCGGCCCGCGCGCAGGACGCCGAACTGGTGGTGTTCCCCGAGTTCACGCTCACCGGCTACGAGCTCGCCGCGCTGGCCGCCGACCCGGGCCTGTGGACGGCCGCCGACGACCCCCGGCTGGATCCGCTGCGCTCCGCCGGGATCGCCACCGCGGTGAACGTCGCCCTGCCCACCGGCGGCCCCCGCCCCGCCATCGCGACGCTGGTCCACGACGCGGACGGCGCGCACGTGACGACGTACGCGAAGCAGCACCTCTACCGGCACGAGCAGGAGGTCTTCGAGCCGGGCCGGGACGACGGGCGCTTCGAACTCGGCGGGATCCGCTTCTGTCTGGGCATCTGCTTCGACAACCACTTCCCCGAGCTGCCGGGCCGGGGCGCCGCCGACGGCTGCCGGGTCCACCTGGCGAGCTCCCTGTACGGCACGGGCGACGGGATCCACGAGCGCGCCACCGTGTACCCCGGGATCGCGAAGGAGCACGGCCTGTACGTGGTCCTCGCCAACCACGTCGGCCCGGCGGGCCCGTGGACCGGCTGCGGCCGCTCGGCCGTGTGGGGTCCGGGCGGCGTCCTGCTGGCCGAGGCCGACGACCGTACGCCCTCGGTGGTGACGGCCTCGGTCGCGGCGGTCCCGGTGTGATGAGGTGGGGGCCATGAGCGACTTCGAGACGATCACGGTTCCGGAACGCCTCCACGGATATCCGGGGGTGGCCTTCGGCGGCTACGTGGCGGGCGTACTGGCCGCCCGGGCCGCCGCGAAGGACGTACGGGTGGACTTCCGGCGGCCCGTGCCGACCGGTGCGCCGGTGCGGCTCGCCGCGACCGCGGACGGCGGGTGCGAGCTGACGGACGGCGAACTGCTGCTGGCCGCGGCGACCCCGGCCGAAGCGCCCTCCGCCGACTCCCCCGAAGCCCCGTCCTGGGACCGGGCCGTGGCTGCGGCCGAGGCCTTCCGGGCGGACCCGCCGGACGGTCAGGCCGACTGCTTCGGCTGCGGCCTGGACCGGACGCCCGCCACCGGGCTGCGCCTGCACTGCGGTACGGTGCCGGGCCGCGAGCTGGTCGCCGCGGCCTGGACGCCCGCGCCCGGACTCGGTGGCGCGGACGGGCTGCTGCCGCCCGAGCTGGTGTGGGGCGCGCTGGACTGCCCCGGGAACGCGGCCGGGCGGCTGCTCGACGGCCGCCGGGCCGGTGCGGTCACGGCCGCGCTCGGCGCCCGGCTGCTGCGGCCGGTGCCGGTGGGCGAGGGGCTCGTCTCGTACGCCTGGATGCTGTCGTCCTCGGGCCGCAAGTACACCGTGGGCACGGCCCTGGCCACGGCCGACGGCGAACTGTGCGCCGTCGCCGAGGCGCTGTGGGTGGAACCCCGCGGGTAAGGGTTCACGCAGAATCGGGCAGCAGGTGCTTGCTGCCCCACTCGCCCAGGGCCTCCAGCGCCGTGTTCAGATCCTGGCCCAGCGGGGTCAGGGAGTACTCGACGCGCGGCGGGACCTCCTCGTACACCTCGCGGTGCACGATGCCGTCGGTCTCCAGCTCGCGCAGCTGTGCGGCGAGCACCTTCTCCGAGACCCCCGGGACGAGGCGGCGCAGCTCGCCGAAGCGGCGGCGCGGGCAGCGCTCCAGCTCCCACAGGAGCGACACCTTCCACTTGCCGTCGATCACGGACATAGCCGCAGCGATCCCGCAGTGATCCGCACCGGGCCTTCGCGTCCCCGCCATCGCGCACTCCTCCCACCTGCTCGCTCACCTTGGGGTAACCACCCACTCCAAAGTGCGTACTTGAGCGCCTCACGCCCTGCAACCAGGCTAAACGGCATGACCGACAACACATCTGAGAACTCGCTCACCCTGCTCGGACTCGGCGACATGGGCACCGCCCTCGCGCGCACCTGGCTCGCCGCCGGGCACTCCCTGACCGTCTGGAACCGCACCCCCGCCAAGGCCGGGGCGGTGGCCGCCGAAGGGGCCGTCGTCGCCGCGAGCCCCGCCGAGGCGGTCGCCGCGAACACGCTGGTCGTGGTCTGCCTGCTGGACGACTCCACCGTCGGCTCCGCCCTGGACGGCATCGACCTGACCGGCAAGGACCTCGTCAACCTCACCACCGGCACCCCGGGCGAGGCGCGCGCCCGCGCCGCCTGGGCCGAGGAGCGCGGCGCCCGGTACCTGGACGGCGGGATCATGGCCACTCCGACGATGATCGGCGTCCCCGAGGCCGGCGGGTACGTCTTCTACAGCGGCTCCCGCGCGCTCTTCGACAGCCGCCGGGCGGTCCTGGAGGTCCCGGCCGGGTCCCGCTTCGTCGGCGCGAACCCCGGGCACGCGGCCCTGCACGACGTGGCGCTGCTCAGCGCGATGTGGGGGATGTTCGCCGGCATCTCGCAGGCCTACGCACTGACCGAGGGCGAGGACATCGCCCCGAAGGACCTGGCTCCGCTGCTGTCCGAGTGGCTCGGCGCGATGGGCTTCTTCGTCGGCAACGCCGCCGAGCGGCTGACCTCGCGGGACTTCACCTCGGGGGTGGTGTCCAACCTGGCCATGCAGGTCGCGGGCAGCGGCACGATGCTGCGCACCGCCGAGGAGCAGGGCGTCAGCGCCGAGCTGATCACCCCGTACGTGGACCTGCTGCGCCGCCGGCTGACCGCGGACCCGGCCGCGCACGGCGGGGAGGACACGACGGGGGCCATCCTGCTGCTGAAGCGGTAGGCGGCCGAAGGCCTGGGGCGACGCGGGTCAGGCAGGATCCGGAAGAGACGGCCTACGAGTACGCGGGCGGCGGCGGTCCGAAGCCCGCGGGGGTGGTTTCGGCGGCCGGAGCCTCGTCGGTCCGCATGAGGTCGCGGGCCATCAGCGTGGCGCCGGCCACCGCGCCCGGCATCAGGAACACCGCGACCAGCGGCACCAGGAACGCCAGCACCAGCGGCACCCCGAAGCCCAGCACCAGCATCCGCCGCGAGCGCATCAGCTCCAGCCGGCCCTGCAGCTCCACCTTGCGCCGCTGCAGGGCCACGGCGGTGAGCTCCTGGGTCAGGAAGTACCCGGAGACGCAGAAGCCGAGCACCGGGATCACCGTCTGGCCGATCACCGGGATGAACCCGAGGGCGAAGAGCAGGATCCCGTACAGCAGCACCCGCACGAGCACCTTCATGCTGTCCCGGGCCGAGACCCACAGCTCCAGCCAGAGCGGGAGCCCCGACCGCGGCACCTCGCCGCCCTCGCTGCGGTCGACCTGCTCCGAGAGGGACTCGTAGAACGGCTGGCCGATCAGCAGGGTCACGGCGGTGAAGGTGATCACCGCGAGGAACAGCCCGAGGCTGAAGAACAGGGCGGTCAGGAAGCCGCGGAAGAGCGGGAGCCAGGGCGAGGACCAGTCGTCGGCGAAGGGGGTGGCCCAGGCGGTCAGGTCGTCGGCCCCGTAGCCGAGCCCGATCAGGGCGCCCACGTACAGGACGAGCGCCACGAGCCCGGGCAGCAGCCCGAAGCCCAGCCACCGGCCGTGGCGGAACACCCATCGCTGTCCGGCCAGCAGATACCGGAAGCCCCCCGCAAGATCACGCATGGGGCCAGTTTACGGCGAAGGCCGCACCCCGGTCGGGGTGCGGCCTTCGCGCTGCGAGCGCCGGATCAGACGGCGAGCTCGACGGTGATGTTGCCGCGGGTCGCCTTGGAGTACGGGCAGACCTCGTGGGCCTTCTCGATGAGGTCCTTGGCGGTGGCGGCGTCCACGTTCGGGATCACGGCGGAGATCTTGACGATCAGGCCGAAGCCCTCGTCGTTCTTGCCGATGCCGACCTCGGCGGTGACCGTGGAGCCGGAGATGTCGGCGTTCACGTTCTTCGCGACGACGCCCAGGGCGCCCTGGAAGCAGGCGCTGTAGCCGGCGGCGAACAGCTGCTCCGGGTTGGTACCGGCGCCGCTGCCACCGAGCTCCTTCGGCGGGTTCACGACGACGTCGAGCTGGCCGTCGTTGGTGGCGACGCGACCGTCACGGCCGTTCTCGGCGGTGGCGACAGCGGTGTAGGCGACGTCGGACTGCTGGATGGACATAAAGGAAAATCCTCCTGGTAATCGCCGTGAGTCGCGCCCACGATCACGACGGTGTGCAGTGAGCCTAACCGGTGAAAGAAACGATCATCTTTCCGGTGTTCTCGCCGCGCAGCATGCCGAGGAAGGCGGAGGTGGCGTTCTCGACACCCTCGACGACCGTCTCGTCGTACCGCAGCTCGCCGGAGCGCAGCCATCCGGCGACGTCCTGGACGAACTGCTGCTGCAGTCCGTTGTGGTCGTTGACGAGGATGCCCTGGAGGCGCAGGCGCTTGCCGATGACCTGCATCAGGTTGCGCGGACCGGGGGCGGCCTCGGTGTCGTTGTAGCCGGCGATCGCGCCGCACAGGGTGGCGCGGCCGTTCACCTTCATCGAGGAGATGGCGGCCTCCAGGTGGTCGCCGCCGACGTTGTCGAAGTAGACGTCGATGCCCTCGGGAGCGGCGGCCGGCAGCTGCTCGGCGACGGGGCCGTTCTTGTAGTTGAAGGCGGCGTCGAAGCCGTACTTCTCCGTGAGCAGCGTCACCTTCTCGTCCGAGCCGGCGGAGCCGATCACCCGGGACGCGCCCTTGATCTTCGCGAACTGGCCGACGAGGCTGCCGACCGCACCGGCGGCGCCGGAGACGAAGACGGAGTCGCCCTCCTTGAAGGAGGCGACCTCGAAGAGGCCGGCGTAGGCGGTCAGACCCGGCATGCCGAGGACGCCGAGGTAGGCGGAGAGCGGGGCGAGCGAGGCGTCCACCTTGACGGCGTGCGCGGCGTCGAGGTCCGCGTACTCGCGCCAGCCGAAGGGGTGCAGGACGTGCTCACCGACGGCGAAGCCCTCGGCGGAGGAGGCGACGATCTCGCCGACCGCACCGCCCTGCATCGGCTCGTCCAGCTGGAAGGGCGGGATGTACGACTTCACGTCGTTCATCCGGCCGCGCATGTAGGGGTCCACGGACATGTACAGGTTGCGCACGAGAATCCGGCCGGCGGCGGGCTCGGCGGACACGGGCACCTCGCGCAGGGCGAAGTCCTCGGCGACGGGCCAGCCCTGCGGGCGACGGACGAGGTGCCACTCGCGGCTGACGGCGGGGATCTGGGACATGCGGCGCTCCTGGTCAGAACGAAATTGCTTCACTAGGTGAAACAACCATGCGCCTAGATATTTCATGTTGTCAAGTAAATGGGTACGCTGGTTCCATGCCCAGTCGTCGAGTGGACCCAGTGACCATCGAAGTCGTCGAGCTCATCGGCGACGTCGTGGCCCGCTATCACATGGAGTACGAGCACGCGGCCGCCAGCCACCAGCTCACCGGCGCCCAGGCCAAGGTGCTGAACATGCTCTCGCTGGAGCCCATGCCGATGCGGCGCATCGCGCTGAAGCTGCGGTGCGAGCCCTCGAACGTGACCGGCATCGTCGACCGCCTGGAGACGCGCGGCCTGGTCGAACGCCGCCCGGACCCGGCGGACCGCCGGGTGAAGCTGGCCGCCCCCACCGAGGAGGGCACGCTGACCGCGGAGCGGCTGCGCGAGTCGCTGGACTTCGCCCGCGAACCGCTGGCGGGGCTGTCCGTGGAGGAACGGACGGTCCTGCGGGACCTCCTCAGGCGCATGCTGACCTGACGGGGCACGTCGGCACCGGCGGCGGCAGGACACCCCCTAGAACCAGCAGAAGATCCAGCAGCTCTTGGTCGGCGTGGGCGACGGCGTCGGGGACGGCGTGGGCGACGGTGGCTGCGTGCTCGCGGAGGCGCTCGGCGAGGGCTTCCCCGATGCGGTCTTCCCTACGGACGGCCCCGGGCCGGGAGTACGGGACGCCGGGTCCGACGCCGCGGGCGCGGAGGCGGACGAGGCCGGACCCGGCTGCGCGACGTTCCCGGAAGGCGCCGCGGCACCGGCCGTCTTCGTACCCGCGGCGGGGGCCTTCGCCGTGGCCTTCCCCGGACCCGTGGGCGCACCGGCCGTCGGAGCGTCGGGCAGCGGGGCGGGCTGCTGCGGGCCGTCGTCGGTCAGCACCACGGTCGCGGCCCGGTCGGCGCGCTCCCCGTCGACGGCCATGCGGGCCACCGCCATGGAGCCCCCGACCGCGATCAGCAGGCCGAGCGAGAGCGACAGCACGGTCCGGCGGCGGCGCCGGTGCGTGACCCGGCGGCGGGCACCGGCGCGCCGCTCGTTCGGCTCGGACAGCACGACGAGCGAGTCGGCGAAGACCTCGGCCAGTGCGGTCGGCGGTCCGGGAACGGGCGCCTCGGCGGCGGGCCCGGCGGCCGGCACGGCGCCGGCGGCGGCGGGTATCAGGTACTCGGCGGGGGTTCCGCATCCGGCGCACGCCAGTGCGCCGTTGAGGTGCCTCCGGCAGGCGTGGCAATAGTTCATGGCGCCCGCAGGCTACGTGCTCTGCGGCAACATCCGGATCCCGAGAACGTAAGGATCCTGTGTGGAATCGTTCCTTCCATGACATCTTTCGGGCCGACCGGATTCCAGTTGGTGCTCTTGCGGCGGATGGCCGACTTCCAGCCGGACCTCGCCGACGAGGCCCGTCGCCGGCTGGGCGCCTCGCTCGCGGACCAGCGGACGGCGAACAAGCACTGGCAGGCGATGGTGCGCTCACCGCGATCCCGCGGGGCCCTCGCCCGGTACCGCTCGGTGCTCGGTCCGCCGGAGTCCGCCGAGCACCGCACGATCGGCGATCTGGAGTGCGAGGCCCTGCTGTGGCCGCTGCCGCTCTGGCCGGACCTGCGCTTCGAGGTACTGGCCGCGCCGGACGGGGCCGTGTGGAACGAGTGGCTGGTGCGGGCCCCGGGCGCGCGGGAGCCCGTACTGGAGTCGCCGGACGATCTGCGGCCCTGGTCGGCGACGGTGGACGAGGTGGCGCGGGCCTTCGCCCCGGTCCGGCCGATGGAGGGCACCGCGCCGACCCGCTGGCGCCTGGCCTTCGCCGCACGGGGGCGCCCCTGCGTGGCGGAGTTCACCTACGGCCTGCTCCAGCGGTTCTCCCTGGACGACACCCCGCTTCCAGGGCACTAGGAAGAGAGGAAGGCGCGCACCCCGGCCGAGGTGCCGTCGTCGCCGAGCAGGTCGTTGTGCTTGAGGCAGCCGACCGGCGTGTTGGCGGCTCCGGTCAGCGGGACGCTGTCGTCCGGGTTGACGATCTCGTCGCAGTTGGACCAGAAGGTCGCGTACTTCACCGCGCCCGGGGTCTCGTCCCCGCCGTTCAGGTTCTTCACCACGTACGACCCGGGGGTCATGTCCCGGCACGCCTGGTCCCACAGCGCGCAGGCCCAGGCGGTGGAGGTGCCCCGGTTGGGTCCGGCCAGCGAGACCCAGTGGTCCACGGCGGCCGCGCCGCCGCCGAACTTCACGTACCAGCGGCTGACCAGCGAGCCGAAGGAGTGCGCGACGACGTCGACCTTGGCGGCGCCGGTCTCCCGGCGGACCTGGTCGACGTAGGCGCCGAGCTGCCCGGCGAGGGCCTCGTTGACGGACTGGTGGGTGTCGTAGCCGAAGGAGAAGAGCTCCGCGTCGGTGTACCCGGCGGCGCGCAGGTCCGCGCGCAGGGCTCCCCAGACTCCCGGGTCGGCGTTGTAGCCGTGCACGAGGACCACCGGAGTGCGGGAGGAGGCCCGGGCCGGGGAGGCCGTCGGCAGCGCGAGGCACAGCGTCAGAAGTGCCAGGAGCACCGGAAAGGTCAGGAGCGCCGGGAGGGGCGGGCGCGCCGGGAGTGCCTGCAGTCTCTGTCGGGCCGTCAGCATCGGGTCCCCTCTACCTTGTTACGCGTGAGTAGCGCGTGCGGTGCGGGCATGGTGCTGCCTGTCGGTACAGAAATCCACCCCCATGCAGCCACGACGCACCCCCCGGCCGGAGCATCTCAACGGGCCATGAGACCGAATCGCCCGCGATGATATGAAAAGTGACCGACATTTCCGTCGGCCCTCTTGCGTCAGTGCTCTCGGGAGGATCTGCCGTGACCGTCAGTCTTGAGCAGTTGCGCCGCTGCCACGTCGCCGTCGACCTGGGGGCGGCAAGAACCCGCGTGTACGTCAAGGGCGCCGGCCTCGTGGTCGACGAACCCAGCGTCGCCGCGGTCAACACGCGCACCGGTGCACTCATCGCCGTCGGCTCCTTCGCCGAACGGATGACCGGCCGCACGCCCGACTACATCCGGGTCGTACGCCCCGTCTCCGGCGGCACCGTCGTCGACATCGAGATGGCCCAGCGGATGCTGCGTCACCTGCTCGGCGAGAAGCTGCGGCGCGCCCTGCGCCGCAAGCCGCGGCTGCGGGCCGCCGCCTGCACCCCGCACGACGCGGACCCGCTCGCCCAGCGGGCCACCGTGGAGACCCTCGTCGGGCTCGGCGCCCGACGCGTCGAACTCGTCGACACCCTGATCGCGGCGGCCGTCGGCTGCGGACTCCCCGTGGAGCAGCCGACCGCGACGATGATCATGGTGTGCGGGGCCGCGGCCACCCAGGTGGCCGTCCTCTCCCTCGGATCCATCGTCACCGCCCAGCGGATCCCGGTCGGCGGCGAGGCCATCGACCACGCGGTCGTCCAGCACCTGCGCCACGCGCACGAGCTGATGCTGCCCAGCCAGGCCGTCCGGCCGCTGCAACTGGCCCTCCACGGCAACGGCCTCACCGCCGAGGGGCCGGCCTCCACCCTGATCCACGGCCGCGACGTGGCCACCGGACTGGCCCGCTCCGTCCACGTGGACACCGCGGCCGTCCGGGACGCCATCCACACGCCGCTGACCGCCGTCCTCGACGGCATCGGCAAGGTGCTGCGGGACTGCCCGCCGGACCTGGTGGCCGATCTGACGGACCGGGGGATCATGATGGTGGGCGGCAGCGCCCTGCTGCCGGGCCTGGACCAGATGCTGCGGGACGCCACCGGAATGCCCGTCGCCATCGCGGAACGGCCGGACGTGTGCGCCGTACTCGGTCTCGGCGCGATGCTCGAAGGGAAGATCGCCCCCATGGTCCTCAACCCGCTGGCCGAATGAGGCCCCAGGAACCGAAAGAGCCCAAGGAGACCGAGGAGTCCTACGAGCCCGCGGAGCCCGACGAGGAGGCGACGAGCCTTCCGGTGCTGCTGGAAGCCGTCCTCGACGTCGGGTCCGAGCCGGAGCTGCACGCCACCCTCCAGCACATCGTGGACTCCGCGACCGAGCTGTGCGCGGCCCGGTACGGAGCGCTCGGGGTCGTCGACCCCGAGCGCGCCCTGCTGACCCGGCTGTTCACGACAGGGCTCACCGAGGAGGAGCGGGCCGCGATCCCGCACCTGCCGGACGCGCGCTCCGGCGTGCTCGGAGCCCTCGTCAGCGACCCGCGCCCGCTGCTCCTGGACGACGTCGCCCAGGACTCGCGGGCGACCGGATTCCCGCCGGGCCACCCGCCCATGCACAGCCTCCTGGGCGTCCCGATCCGGGTGCACACGGAGGTCTTCGGCAATCTCTACCTCACCGAGAAGCGGGGCGGCGGCCCCTTCACGGACGAGGACCTCGCCCTGCTGCGCGTCCTGGCCTCGCAGGCGGGCATAGCGATCGGCAACGCCCGGCTCTACGAGACCGCGCGCCGCCGGGAGCGCTGGATCGACGGCGCCGCCGCCGTGACCACGACCCTGCTCGCCGGACGCCCCGCGGCGGACGCCCTGATGTGCGTGGCCGAACGGGCCCGGCTGCTGGCGGACGCCGCGGCCGGGGTGGTGCTCCAGCCGACCCCCGAAGGCGGCATGGAGATCGTGGCCGCCTCCACGCAGGGGGACCCCGGGGACCTGGTGGGGACGGCGATCGCCCCCGGTTCGCCGGTGCTGGTACAACTCCTCGGCGGCGAACCCGTCTTCATCGACGACTCGGCGACGGACCCCCGGATGACCACGCACGTGCGGGAGCGGTTCGGGCCGAGCATGATGCTTCCGCTGCAGAGCGGAGGCCAGCTGATCGGCACCCTGGCCCTGCCCCGTGCCCGGGGCGGCCCCGCGTACGACGCGGTGGACCGGCTGCTCGCCTCGCAGTTCGCCTCCCAGGCCGCGCTGGCCCTCGTACTCGCGGACGCCCAGCACGACCGGGAGCAGCTGGCGGTGTACGAGGACCGCGACCGGATCGCGCGGGACCTGCACGACCTGGTGGTCCAGCGGCTCTTCGCCACCGAGATGATGCTCGAAAGCACCCGGCGGCGGGCCGCGAACGCCCCGTCCGGGGACACGGTGGGCGACGAGCTCAGCCGCGCCGTGGACGAGCTCGACTCCACCATCCAGGAGGTCCGGACGGCCATCTTCGCCCTCCAGCAGCCGCCGACCGACGCCCCGGCGACCTTCCGGGGGCGGGTGCTGCGCGAGACGGGCGGGGCGGCGGCCGTGCTCGGCTTCCAGCCGTCGGTGCACTTCGCGGGCGCGGTGGACGCCCTGCTGCCGGATCCCGTGGCGGTCGACCTGCTCGGGGCCCTGCGCGGCGCCCTGGCCGCGGCGCACCGGCGCGGCGAGATCACCTTCATCGACGTGCAGGTGGACGCGAACCCGTCCCGGGTCCGCCTGACGGTGGCGGACGACGGCCGTACGGAGTCGGGCGCGCGGGGCACGACGGTGACGTGGGAGTCGGCGCTGTGACGGTCACATCGGCCTGTCCGGCCGTGCAGCGGACGGTGCCCGTGCACTGCTGCGCGGCGGCAGCCGGGTGACCGGCCGTCTCCTCTTTCCCTAGTACTGCCCCGGCCGGGTGGCCGCGCGCAGCGCGATCCGGGTGTTGGACTGGGCAACCCCCGCCTCCCGTTTCATCCGGCGGAGCAGCCCGTCGAGGGCGGCTGGGTCGGCGGCCCGGGCGCGTACGAGGTAGTCGTGCTCGCCGGTCACGTGCACGACCTCGGTGATCCCGGAGAGCTTGGCGACCTGCCGCTCGAACTCCTCGTTGGTGGTGTCCTGGCGCAGGGTGACGTCGATGAAGACGACGAGCCCTCCGGCGGTGTCGGCCGCCGGGTCCACGATCGTGGTGAACCCGCGGATCACCCCTTCGCGGCGCATCCGCCGTACCCGGTCGGCGGTGGCGTTGGCGCTGAGGCCGACGCGGACTCCCAGGTCCCGGTACGAGATCCGCGCATCCTGCTGCAGGATGCCGAGGATTTCCCTGTCGAGGCGGTCCATACCGCGATTCTCGCAGCCGGGCCCGGTATGCGCGCTCATCCCCCGAAGGCCGGGCCCGACGCTCGCCCCATGAGCGAACTGATGACACCGACGCTGGCGGGCGCGGCCGCCGGCCTGGGCGTGGCGATGCCCATGGGGGCGATGAGCGTGCTGCTGCTGCAGGAGGCGATGCGCGACCGTCGCACGGCCGTCGCCGCGGCCGCGGGAATCGCGGCGGTCGACCTCGGCTACGCGGCCCTCGCCACCGCCCTGGGACCCTGGGTGGCCTCCCACATCTCCCCGGTCGAGGCCTGGGTCCGGCTGGCCTCGGCGGTGATCCTGCTGGTCATCGCGGCGCGCGGCCTCGCCGGAGCCCGCCCCGCCGGCCGCGCCCCCGGCTCCGGCGCGGTGCCGGGCTGCAGCCCGGTCGCCGCCGACGCCGCTGCGTCCGACTCCGGGCTCGGCTCAAGTGCCGGGTCCGGGTCCGGGTCCGGGTCCGGGTCCGGCGCCGGGTCCGGGTCCGGCGCCGGCGCCGGCCGGGCGGGCGTGTTCGTGCAGGCGCTGCCCGGGAAGGCCTTCGTCCGGTACGTCGGCATGACCGCCCTCAACCCCACCACCGCCCTCTACTTCGCCGCCCTCACCACCGCCCAGGGCGCCGCGCTGCGGACCGGTGCGGCCGGGGGCGCGTTCCTTCTCGGGGTCGGCGCCGCCTCGCTCCTCTGGCAGCAGGCCCTCGTGGCACTCGGCTCCCTCGCCGGTACCCGCATCCCGGACCGCGCCCGCGTCTGGACCTTCCGCCTCGGCTACGGGCTGGTCGCCGCGTACGCCCTCAAGATCGCCTTCCCCCTGCCGACCCTCGGGTGAGGCGCCGGGGAGGGGTCAGGGGCGGCTCGGGGTGGCCTCGGGGTGATGCCGGATACGAGTCGACGCCCCGGCCGAAATGATCAGTACATGACCAATCAGCCGCTGAGCGGCCACCGCGCGACCCTCACCCGGGCCGCCTTCGTCACCGCCCCCCTGTGCATGCTGGCCTACGGCGCCATCCGGCTCAGCGACCCCGACCACGGCCCGGGCCCCGCCTGGACCGCGGGCCACGTCCTCCTGCTGGCCGGGGTGCTGCAGTTCGCCCTGATCCTCCCGGCCCTGCACCGGCTGACCGGGCCCGCCCGCGGGGCGGGCCGCCTCGGCGCCGGCGCCGCCACCCTCCTCGGGCTGACCGGCACCCTGGCGGTCGCCGCTCAGGCCTCCATCGACCTCGTCGTCGGCTTCCGCGCCGCCGACCGTCCGGAGATGGCGCGGCTCTTCGAGGAGATCCAGAGCCACCCCGGGGTGCTCCCCGCCGTCTACACCGTCGGGCCGATGCTCTTCTACGTCGGCCTCCTCTGGCTCCTGGTCCACCTCGCCGTCCAGCGCCGCGTCAGCCCCTGGCGACCCGTCATGGTGGTGCTGGGCACGGCCACCACCGCCGTCAGCCTCGATCTGCTGCCGCTCGGCGCCCTCTTCTTCACCGCGGCCCTCCTCCCCCGCTCCCTCCCCCTGACCACCCCGCGGGTGCAGCCCCTAGGGTGACCCCGTGACGACCCGCCTCTCGGCCCGCGCGGCCATCGCCTCCGTGACCGACCCCGGCAGCTTCACCGAACTCCCCGCGCCCCGGCGGGAGTCCCCCGCCGACGGCCCCCTGGAATGGACCGGCTACGACGGCTCCCGCGCCCGCGCCGCCGAGCGCACCGGCGAGCAGGAGTCCGTGGTCACCGGCACCGCCCGGGTCGGCGGCCACGAAGCCACCGTCGTCTCCTTCGAGTTCGGCTTCCTCGGCGGCTCGCTGGGGCAGCACACCGGGGACCGGCTCGAAGCCGCGTACGCCCACGCCCGCGAGCACCGGCTCCCCCTCGTCTCGCTCATCGCCACCGGCGGCTCCCGGATGCAGGAGGGCATGCTCGCCCTCACCCAGCTCCAGCGCGTGGCCCGCCAGTGCGTCCTGACCCGGGCCGCGGGGCTCCCCCAGCTCGCCGTCCTGCGCGATCCGACCACGGGCGGCGGCTGGGCCACCCTGGGCGCCGGCGCCGATGTCGTCCTCGCGCTCCCCGGGGCCCAGGTCGGCTTCGCCGGGTCCCGGGTACGTCCGGCGGACGCGGATCCGGCGGCCTACTGTGCCGAAGGCCAGTACGCCGCCGGTCACGTGGACGCCGTGGTGCCCGCCGCCGAGCTGCCGGGCACCCTCGCCGACTGGCTCCGCGTGCTGGCCGCGCCCCGCCCCGCGGGGCCGGCCGAACCGCCGGGCGCACTGGCGGACGTCGCACCGCCACGGACCGGCTGGGACGCCGTCCTGCAGGCCCGGCACCCCGGCCGGCCGCACGCCGCCGCGTACCTGGACGCGTACTTCGAGCTCCGTCTGCCCCTCTCCGGGGACCGGGCGGGCGGCACCGACCCCGGCATGCTGTGCGGATTCGGGCTGCACGAGGGCCACGCCGTCGCCTACGCCGCCCAGTGCGGCACCGCCACCCGCCCGGCGGGCTACCGTACGGCCGCCCGCCTCATCCGCCTCGCGGACCGGCTCGGCGTCCCGGTGCTCACCCTGGTGGACACCCCGGGCGCGGCCAACGACGCCGCCGCCGAACACGCGGGCGCGGGCGCAGCCATCGCCGACACCTTCGCGGCGCTGGCCGCGGCCACCGTCCCCGTCACCACCCTGCTGATCGGCGAGGGCGGCTCGGGCGGCGCCCTCGCGCTGGCCGCGCCCGGGAACACCTGGGTCACCCCGGACAGCTACTTCTCGGTGATCGCCCCGGAACTGGCGGCGGCCATCCTCAAGCGGCCCCCTTCGGCCGCGCCCGCCACGGCGGACCAGCTCCGCGTCCGCCCCCAGGACCTGGTCGCCCTGGGGGTCGCCCGCGGCATCGTCGGCCCGGCCCGGGCCCAGGCCCAGCCCCGGTCGGACTAACGCCGGCGCTGCGGCAGCCGTACGCGCCCGGTCCCGTCATGGTCCGTGACCACCATGCCCTCGATGTTGTCCACCAGCGGGTGGTTCTGCGGCAGCTTCGACGGCGCCCCGAACGTCGGGCAGTCGTCGAAGTCCCCGATCGCCGTCTTCCGGGCGACCCGCAGACCCGCGCCCTCCGACAGCGTCCGCACCCCGGAGGTGTCCGTCGCGCCCAGGGGATCGGCGACGTACGGCCGTACCGTGATCGCGAACTCCCGGGTGAAGCCGCGCTCAAGCACGATCAGCCGGCCGTCGCGCGTCGGCGCGAGCTCCACCAGCCCCTTCACAGCCGGCCGGATCGGGCGAACCTCGCCGGGCTGATCCCGACATGCCGCCCGAAGTGCCGCGTCAGGTGCGCCTGGTCGTAGAACCCCGCCGCCACCGCCGCCTCGGCCGGCCGCACGCCCGCCAGCAGCAGCCGCCGCGCCAGCGCCACCCGCCGCGCGGTCAGATACGCGTGCGGCGGCAGCCCGTAGGCCGCCTTGAAGCTCCGGATCAGGTGCGTGGGATGCGGGTGCCCGAGCTCGGCCGAGGCCTCCTCCAGGGTGATCCCCTCGGTCACCCGCGCGTCGAGGAGCTCGCGCAGCCGTACGGCGACCCGCGCGCCCGGCAGCGGCCCCGGCACCTGCCCTTCGGCCGCGCCCCCCGCCAGCCGGCGGTGCAGCCGCTCCCGTACGAAGGCCAGGCGCGACCCGGCCTCGAAGGGGTCCCGCTCCGCGAGCGCCAGGTGCAGCCCGTGCACGCGGTCGCGGAGCGCGGGGTCGGCCAGCAGCGGGGTGTCGACGGCGGCCCCGGTCAGCCGCTCCGGGAGCACCGAGGTGTCCAGGTACAGCACGCGCTTGCGGAAACCGGCCTCGGTCACGGTCCGCCCGTCGTGGCTCACCCCGGGCGGCAGCAGGACCACCACGTCCGACACCCCGAGGCCGTGCCGCTCCCCGTCGAGGGCGAAGTCCACCCGGCCGCCGTCGAGGATCATCAGCGCCCAGGTGTCGTGCACGTGGGCCGGGTACGCGTGCTCGGTGAAGCGGGCGTGGAAGACCTCGGCGATGCCGGGCACCGACGGCTGCCAGGCGGACACGGTGCTGCGCGGGCGTATCGCGGCCATGTCAGGAACGTACAAGACCGCCCGCGGGCGTGCCGACAGGCTGTCCACATGACGACACACAAGGTCAACATCGCCGAGAAGCTGGCCGGTTTCACCGAGCAGTGGGCCCCGCGGCGCATCGCCCGCGTCAACGACTACGAGGTCAAGGCCGCCCGGCTCCAGGGCGAGTTCATCTGGCACACCCACGAGGACACCGACGAGCTCTTCCTGGTGGTCGGGGGCACCCTGACGATCCGTCTGCGCGACGGGGACGTGGTCCTGGGCCCCGGCGAGATGTACGTGGTCCCGCGCGGGGTCGAACACTGCCCGGCGGCGGAGGAGGAGGCGCAGATCCTGCTCTTCGAGCCGGCCGGCACCGCCAACACCGGCACCGAGGGCGGCGACCGCACCCGGGAACCGGTGGACGCGTAGCCCGGCCGGTCGTGCCGGGGCCGGGTGTGTGCCGGGGCGCTCCCCGCAGGGCGCCGAACGCACTACCGCCCGGCCGTGCGACCCCCCGCCACGTTCGGCGCCCGAGGAGACGCCCCGGCGCGCGCCCGGCCCCGGCACGCGCCCGGCCCCGGCACGGGTCGGCGCGGGCCGGCACGTGTGTCGACCCCACCAGCAGGCAGCAGCGCCCGGCCACCGCCGAGACCGGCCACCGCCCGATGTGCCGTCCGGCCCAGCGGTCCCAGCGGCTACGCCTGAGGGGAGCGGGCGTCGTACCGGGCGAAGTTGCGCCAGCGCAGCGCGAGCAGGCCCAGCACCAGTACACAGGCCAGCCCGCCGCCCGTGACGGCCACGGTCGGGGAGATCAGGTCGGCGGTGGTCCCGGCGAGGAAGTCTCCGAGCCGGGGCCCGCCCGCGACGACGATGATGAAGACGCCCTGCAGGCGGCCGCGCATGTCGTCGGGGGTGGCGGCCTGGAGCATGGTCGTGCGGAACACCATCGAGGCGGTGTCCGCGTACCCGGCCAGGGCCAGGAAGAACATGCCGAGCCACAGGTTCCGGGTGAGCCCGAACACCGCGACGGCCAGCCCCCAGGCGGCCACGGCGAGCAGGATCGCCAGCCCGTGCCGGCGGATGCGGCCCTGCCAGCCGGAGAACAGCCCGCCGAGCAGCGCCCCGGCGGCCATCGCGGCGACCAGCAGGCCGACCGTGCCGGGGCCGCCGCCGTACCAGAGCACGGCGATGGCCGGGAACAGCGCCTTGGGCTGGGCGAGCACCATGGCGGCCAGGTCGGAGAAGAAGGTCATCCGGATGTTCGGCCGGGTGCCGAGGAAGCGCAGTCCGTCGAGCACGGAGGCCCTTCCCCGGGCGCCCTCGGCCCGGTCGGGCTTCATCGACGGCAGCTTCCACATCGCGTAGAGCGCGGCGCCGAAGGTGACGACGTCGATCAGGTAGGCCGTCCCGTAGCCCGCGACGGTGACGATGACCCCGCCGAGGGCCGGGCCGACCATCGACCCGAAGGTCATGGTCATCGAGTTCAGGGCGTTGGCGGCGGGCAGCTGTTCGACCGGGAGCAGCCTCGGGATCATGGCGGACCGCGCCGGTCCGGTGAGCGCCCCGCAGACCGCCTGGAGCGCAACGACGGCGTACAGGAACCAGACGCGGTGGAAGTCGAGCAGCGCGGCGGCGGCGAGCACGACCGACAGCGCGGCGGCGCCCATCGAGCTGTAGAGGCCGAGTTTGCGCCGGTCCACGGTGTCGGCGATCGCGCCGCCGTAGAGGCCGAAGACGACGAGCGGGACGAGCGAGAAGAGACCGACGAGCCCGACGGAGAAGCTGGACCGGGTGATGTCGTAGACCTGGAGCGATATCGCGAGGGTGGTCATGGCCTGGCCGACCCACGAGATGGTTCCGCCGAACCACAGCCGCCGGTAGTCCGCGGATGCGCTCAGCGGGGTGAGGTCGGCGAATATGCGCTGCCAGAGCTGGGGTGGGGCGGTCGTCCGGGTCACAGCGGATGATAACCACCGGCCGCCCCGCGCCCCCGGGGATTTTTCGCCGCTTCACACACCGGCAACAGTCGCCACACCCGGCTCCGGGCTCCCGGCCCGGGCGGCGTATTACCGGTAACTCGCCACTATCACCGGACATTTGACTGAATCGACGTGCGCTCCTCACCTCGGGTTCAGCTCATGATGAAAAGACTCGTATGTCCAGGGAGGCGTAGTGATCGAACCTGGCAACAGCACCACGAGCACCGGCGCGACGCAGAACACGGTGCGCACCACCGTCCCCCTCACCGTCGGCGTCGAGGAGGAGTTCCTGCTCGTCGACGCCCGCAGCTTCCGGGTGGTTCCCGCCGCCCCGCTGGTCCTCGCGACGGCCGGCGGGCTGCCCGGCGAGCTCCACCCCGAGGGCACCCGCTACCAGGTGGAGCTATCCACCCCGATAGCCCACTCGGCGGCCTCGCTGCGCGCCGAGCTCGCCGCCCTGCGGCGCACCCTCGGCCGGGCCGCCCGCGCCCACGGCTGCCGGCTGCTGGCCGCCCCCTCACCGGTCGTCGCCGTGGAAGGGCCGCTGCACCTGACCGACGACGAGCCGCGCCAGCGCGAGCAGCACCGCCGCTTCGGCGCGCTCACCGACACGCTGGTCAGCTGCGGCCGCCACATCCACATCGGCACGCTCGACGTGGACACGGCGGTGGCCGTGTCCAACAGGATCAGACCCTGGCTTCCCACGCTGATCGCGCTGGCCGCCAACTCGCCGTTCTGGGGCGGCCGTGACACCGGTCACGCCAGCTGGCGGGCGATGGCCTGGTCCGGCTGGCCCTCGGCGGGCCTGCCCCCGCACTTCACGTCCACGGCACACTTCCGGCGCTCGGTGCAGACCCTGCTCGGCTCCGGGGCGGCCCTGGACACCAAGATGGTCTATTGGGACCTCCGCCCCTCCGGGCACTGGCCGACGCTCGAGATCCGGGCGCCCGACATGTCCCCGGACATCGACTCGGCCCTCCTGCAGGCCGAACTGGCCCGGGCGCTGGTCTCCACGGCGCTGCGCGAGATCGCGGAGCGCCGCCCCGAACCGGCCGTACGGGACGACGTGCTGCGCCTCGCGCGCTGGCGGGCGGCCCACGACGGCCTGGAGGGCTTCGGCCTCGACCCGTACACGGGGACGGAACTCCCCGCGGCGGACCTCGCGGAGGCCCTGCTGGACCTGGTCGCCCCGGAACTGGCCGCCGCCGGCGACCTCGACCACGCCGCCAAGACCATGGCGGGCCTCCTGCGCGACGGCTCGGGCGCCCACCGCCAGCGGGTGGCGTTCGCCCGTCGGCAGGACCTGACGGACGTACTGCGCCACCTCACGGACGAGACGGAGGACTTCTGACCCACGCCCGGCCCTGCCCCCGTACCCCCGGCACTCCTGAGCCGGGGGTACGGGTCCGCGCGGCATGAACCGACGCGCGAGCGGGACAAGTTGATCTTTTTGGCTGACGCAAAGAAGAAGCTCGACCGCGAACTGGAGATCGCCGGTGCCGTCATCGTCGCTGGCACGGCCCTGGCGTTCTTCACCCTCGGCGCCACCGAAATCGCTGCGGCGGCAGCCGCCGCCACCATTGTCGAGCTGGCGGCAACTGTGGGCGTGGCCCTCACTACCGAGGTCGCCACCATCGCCGGCACCGTCTTCGCGACCGCCGCCATCGCGGGCATCGAATCCGTCACCGTGGACCTCGCCGTCGCGCAACCGCTCAAGATAGCGGCGGGACTCCAGCCCGGCTTCAACCTTGACGAGGCGCAGGATGCCGGAGTCTACGGAGGCCTTGCAGGCGGAGCCTTCGGTGGAGCCGGGAAGGCCTTCCAGGTCGCGAGGGAGGGCGGCGGTTGGACCAGCCTCCTGGGAGGTGTCCGACTACCTGGCTACACCCCGGAATTCGCGTTGCCCAGCGGGCTCGCGGTCGAGGCGGGCGATCTCGGCATGCTCCTTCGCGACGGAGAGCCGAACGCCTGGCCTCGCAGTAAGCGCAAGGGACCACTCAGCCCCAAGTATCGTGCCGACATTGCGGGCGACGAAGGGAACAACGGCTCGCATACCCATCGAGCGGCACGTGAAGATGACGACGCGCGACCTCCGGTTGGCTGCGCCTTCTCGCGCTCGTCGAGGAGGCAGCTGCGGACGGCAGGGAGGAGTTCAACCCGCTCGTCGAGCTCAACCCGCAGGAGCGGCGCGACGTCATCACCCTGCCCGCGAGCATCGGCCGACTGACCGCGGTCAAGCATCTGAGGCTCTACGGCAGCAACCTGGTGCGGCTTCCCCCGGAGATCGGCGCCATGACCAGCCTGGAGGAGTTCAGCCCGTACACCTCTCACCGGCTGCACTGGTTCCCGTACGAGATCACCCGCTGCTCGAAGCTGGTGCGAAGCACGGTCAGCACCCGCTCGCTGTTCGGCAACTTCAAGTTTCGCCCGCCCTTCCCCCGGCTGCGGACGACGGACGGGCCTCCCTTCGGCGACCACCTCGCCGCGCTGGAGCCGAAGCGGTGGGGCACGACAAGCATCAGCTCCTGCAGCGTCTGTGACGGTCCGGTGGAGGGACGAGAGCTTCACCAACGGTGGATCTCCCTCACGGTCGCCACCGACGTCCTGCCACTCCTCGTCAATGCCTGCTCGACCGCCTGCGTCGCCGCGCTGCCGCCCAGCACGCTCACCAACCTCACACAGGCGGATGGGACGTGGCCCAGCCGTCGGCCGACTGGGCCTGATTCCCTCCCACACGCACAAATGCCCGCCGGTGGTGGGCTAAGCGGGCAGCGATGGCGCTGCGCAGACCGTCGCCGTCGTCGTCGCCGTCGCCGTCCGAACCGTCGGCTTGGTCAACGGTACTCAAGAAGCGGGACCTGCCGCCCGTGGCGTGCCCTTACTGCTAAGGGGGACGCATCGGTCCGATGTCCTCTCGGCCCAAGGCGGCGCGCGGCGAGCTGACCGTCGGGGCACTCCTGGTTCGCAAGCTGCGGCAGGAGGCGGCGACGCCCTGCGCCCGGATCACGTATCCAAACCCTGCGGCTCACTCATCGACGCCGTCCGCCCGAGAACGACACGCGCCTGCCCGAGGGGGAGCGCCGCAGGGGTCGACAGGGCGATCGTCTCGAAGCGCCTTGGGCCCTCGCCCGTGACGATCACCACAGACCTGTACGCGGCCGAGAAGGCGGCGTCCCTCGCGCCGCGTCGGCGGCTCGGCTGGCTCGCCTGATGGCACGACGGCCCCCGGAAACGCCAAAGCCGCAGGTGCAATCGTTTCTGCACCTGCGGCTCGCAGTGGGGCGGGTGGGACTCGAACCCACGGCCGACGGATTATGAGTCCGCTGCTCTAACCGGCTGAGCTACCGCCCCTTCACGGCGTGGCGCGTACACGTGTGCGCGCCGTCTGCCGCAGCATAGCCGCTCATACGATCTCCTGCCTCGGATGCCTCGCATGATCGGCTTCGCCTGTCCAGAGAGACCGCGCTGAGGGCTGCCCGGTTCCCGGACGGGGCGCCAAAGAAAAGAAGAGGACCCCTCAGGGCCCTCTTCTTGTTCCTTGCTCCCCCGGCTGGACTCGAACCAGCAACCCTCCGGTTAACAGCCGAATGCTCTGCCAATTGAGCTACAGGGGACCGCGCTCCCCCGACTGGACTCGAACCAGTAACCTGCCGGTTAACAGCCGGCTGCTCTGCCAATTGAGCTACAGGGGATTGCTGCGGTGCATCGAACAGCCCACCTCCGGCGTTGCCGGGGGGCGAGTGCCCGTTGCGAGTCATAGATTAGCGCAAGCAGGGGGGTGCTCCGCCAATCGGTATCGACAGCGGGCCGGGCACCACACGACGAAGGGTGACAGGCATGCGGTACAAGGTCACGTTCGTGGTCGGACTGGCCCTCGGGTACGTGCTCGGAACCCGGGCCGGACGCGAGCGCTACGAGCAGCTGCGGAAGTCCGCGCGGCAGCTCGCCCAGAATCCCGCGGTGCGCAATGCCGCCGAGACCGCGGGCCAGACCGGGCGTGAGTTCGCCGGGAAGGCCTTCACCGCGGTGAGCCACAAGGTCGGCGACGCCGTCCCGGACTCGCTCGCCGGGCGGGTACGGGGGCTGCGCGACCGGGTCGGCGGCGGCGCCGGCGAGGACGACTGGGGCACCAGCAACACCTGAGCTGCACAGGTCCGTGCCGGGGCCCACGGGATCCATGAGGTTCCGGGGGCTCCGGACCGGTCGAGTCCGGCCCCGCGTGCGGCAGAATTCACCGCATGGGGATAGTCGCCGGGCTGGACAGCTCTTCCGCGTTCACACGCATCGTCGTCTGTGACACCGAGACCGGCGCCGTGCTGCGCCAGGGGTACGCACCCCATCCACAGCCCACGGGTGAACCGGAAGGCGCGAATCCCCACGAGACCGACCCGCAGGCCTGGCTGCTCTCGCTCGGCGAGGCCGCCGGCGGCGGGCTCCTCGAAGGGGTCCAGGCCATAGGGGTCTCCGCCCAGCAGCACGGCCTGCTGCCGCTGGACCCGCAGGGCGCTCTGGTACGCCCCGCCCTCGTCGGCAACGACAAGCGCGGCCAGGTCGCCGCCGCCGACCTCATCGACGCCTACGGCGGCCGGCACGGCTGGGTCGAGGCGGTGGGCTCGGTCCCGCACTCCGCGCAGCCGGTCGCGAAGCTGGCCTGGCTGGCCCGCAACGAGCCCGAGGCCGCCCGCCGGATCGCCGTGCTGATGTCCCCGCACGACTGGCTCGTCTGGCAGCTGCTGGGCCGCCCGGCCCGCCGGACCACCGACCGCGGCGGCGCCTCCGGTACCGGGTACTGGTCGGCGGCCGCCGGAACCTGGCGCCCCGACCTGGTCGAGCTGGCGCTCGGGCACCGGGCGCTGCTGCCCGAGGTGCTCGGCCCGGCCGATGCCGCCGGGACCACGCCCGAGGGGCTGCTGATCTCCGCCGGAACCGGCGAGACGATGGCCGCCGCGCTCGGGCTGGGGATGGGCCCCGGCGACGCGGTGGTCTCGCTCGGTGCCTCCGGTTCGGTGATGGCCGTGCACCACGAGGCGGTGTCGGAGCCGGGCGGGCTGGTCACCTCGCTGGCCGACGCCAGCGGCATGCACCTGCCCGTGGTGAACACCTCCAACGCCGTACGGGCGCTGCGCGGCACCGCCGAGCTGCTCGGCACCGATCTGGAGGGGCTGTCCGAGCTCGCGCTGAAGTCGACGCCGGGCGCGCACGGCCTCGTACTCCTGCCGTACCTGGAGGGTGAGCGGACCCCGAACCTGCCGCACGCCGCCGGCACCCTGTCCGGGCTGCGCCGGGACTCGATGAAGCCGGAGCACCTGGCCCGGGCCGCCTTCGAGGGCATGCTGTGCGGGCTGGTGGACGCGCTGGACGTACTGCGCTCGCGCGGGGTCGAGATCCGCCGGGTGTTCCTGCTGGGCGCGGCGGCCGAGCTGCCCGCCGTGCAGGCCGCGGCCCCCGGGCTGTTCGGCACGCAGGTCGTCGTGCCGGCGCCGGCCGACTACGCGGCGCTGGGCGCGGCCCGCCAGGCGGCCTGGGCGCTCGGTGTGGCGCAGGGCACCCTGGCCCCGCACACCCCGCCGGTCTGGCCGGCCCCCGCGGCCCAGGTCTTCGAGCCGGGCGAGGAGTTCCCGGCGTGGCAGGCGGTGCGCCAGCAGTACATCGCGACGCGGGAGCAGATCCACCCCGGGGCGTTCTAGGTCCTGCCGGCCGGGCAGCGCCTACGTCGCGGGTCGGGGCGGGCTGGTCCTTTTGACCGGCCTTTGCGAAATCCGGTGGGGATCACAGGGCCCGTTGGCCCAAGATGGGTTGAACCCCTCGATCATGCCGACCGGAGCCTGCGCGTGCTCATACGACTTCTGCGGACCCATCTGGGTACGTACCGGAAACCCATCACGGTGCTGGTCCTGCTGCAACTGCTGCAGACCAGCGCCAGCCTCTACCTGCCCACACTCAACGCCGACATCATTGACAACGGTGTCGTCAACGGCGACACCGGTTACATCCTGCGCTTCGGCGCGCTGATGCTCGGCGTCTCCCTCGTCCAGCTCGTCTGCAACGTCGGAGCCGTCTACTACGGTGCCCGCACGGCCGCGGCCTTCGGCCGGGACGTCCGCGCCGCGATCTTCGACCGCGTGCAGAGCTTCTCGGCGCGGGAGCTCGGCCAGTTCGGTGCCCCGTCGCTGATCACCCGTACGACGAACGACGTCCAGCAGGTCCAGATGCTGGTGCTGATGACCTTCACCCTGATGGTCTCGGCCCCCATCATGTGCGTCGGCGGTATCGCCATGGCGCTCTCGCTCGACGTGAAGCTGTCGGGCGTGCTGCTCGCCGTCGTCCCTGTGCTCGGGATCTCGGTCGGCGCGATCGTCTTCAGGACGCGGCCTCTGTTCCGCCGGATGCAGGTGCGCCTGGACACCGTGAACCGGGTCCTGCGCGAGCAGATCACCGGCAACCGGGTGATCCGCGCCTTCGTCCGCGACGACTACGAGAAGGACCGCTTCCGCGAGGCCAACGCCGACCTGACCGGTGTCTCGCTGGCCGCCGGCAAACTGCTGGCCTTCATGTTCCCCACGGTCATCGTGGTCGTGAACATCTCCAGCGTCGCCGTCATCTGGTTCGGTGCGATGCGCGTCGACAGCGGCGGCATGGAGATCGGCCAGCTGACGGCCTTCCTCGCCTACCTGATGCAGATCGTCATGGCCGTGATGATGGCCACCTTCATGTTCATGATGGTGCCGCGGGCCGAGGTCTGCGGGGAGCGCATCCAGGAGGTTCTGGACACCGAGTCCAGCGTGGTGCCGCCCAAGGACCCGGTGCGCGAACTCGCCCGCCGCGGCCGCCTGGAGCTGCGCGGCGCCGACTTCCGCTACCCGGGCGCCGAGGCCCCGGTCCTGCGCGGGGTGGACCTGGTGGCCCGCCCCGGCGAGACCACGGCGGTCATCGGCTCCACCGGAAGCGGCAAGTCCACGCTGCTGGGCCTGGTCCCGCGCCTGTTCGACGCCACCGGCGGCGAGGTCCTCGTCGACGGGGAGGACGTCCGCGTACTCGACCCGGACCTGCTGGCCAGGACGGTCGGCATGGTGCCGCAGAAGCCGTACCTGTTCTCCGGGACCATCGCCTCCAACCTGCGCTACGGGCGCCCGGACGCGAGCGACGAAGAGCTCTGGCAGGCGCTGGAGGTGGCCCAGGCCAGGGAGTTCGTCTCCGCGCTGGAGGGTGGCCTGGACGCCCCCGTCAGCCAGGGCGGAACCAATGTCTCCGGCGGCCAGCGCCAGCGTCTGGCCATCGCCCGCACGCTCGTGCAGCGCCCGGAGATCTACCTCTTCGACGACTCCTTCTCGGCCCTGGACTACGCGACGGACGCGGCGCTGCGCGCGGCGCTCGCCCGCGAGACCGAGGACGCGACCGTGGTCATCGTCGCCCAGCGGGTCTCCACGATCCGCGACGCCGACCGGATCATCGTCCTGGACGAGGGCCAGGTCGTGGGTGAGGGACGCCACCACGAGCTGATGGCCGGCAACGAGACCTACCGGGAGATCGTGCTCTCCCAGCTGACGGAGGCGGAGGCCGCATGAGCGGGCCCGGAGGACGGATGATGATGGGGCCGGCCCAGCGGTCCATGGACTTCAAGGGCTCGGGCAGGCGGCTGCTGCGTCAGCTCGCGTACGACCGGGCCAAGATCTGGGGCATGGTCGCGGCCGTCGTCGGCAGCGTCGGCTGCGCGGTGGTCGGCCCGAAGATCCTGGGTGAGGCCACCGACCTGGTGTTCGCGGGGATCGTCGGCCGCGAGATGCCGGCCGGGACCACCAAGGAACAGGCGCTGGACGGCCTGCGCGCCCGGGGCCAGGACGGTATGGCGGACATGCTCGCCGGTACCGACTTCACCCCGGGGCAGGGCATCGACTTCGGTGCCGTCGGGGTCGTCGCGATCTGGGCGCTGGTGGTCTTCACCCTGGCCGGCCTGCTGATGCTGGTCGCCACACGGCTGTCGAACCACGTCATGAACGGCACCGTCTACCGGATGCGCGAGGAGCTCCAGGCGAAGCTGTCGCGGCTGCCGCTGTCGTACTTCGACCAGCAGAAGCGCGGCGAGGTGCTGAGCCGGGCCACGAACGACATCGACAACATCGGCCAGACGCTCCAGCAGACGATGGGCCAGCTGCTGAACTCGCTGCTGACCATCGTCGGCGTACTCGTGATGATGTTCTGGATCTCGCCGCTGCTGGCGCTGGTCGCGCTGGTGACCGTACCGCTGTCGGTGTTCGTCGCCGCGAAGATCGGCAAGAAGTCGCAGCCGCAGTTCGTGGCGCAGTGGAAGGCGACCGGCGCGCTCAACGCCCACATCGAGGAGATGTACTCGGGCCACAGCCTGGTCAAGGTCTTCGGCCGGCAGAAGGAGTCCGCGGCCGTCTTCGCCGAGCAGAACGAGGCGCTCTACCGGGCCTCCTTCAAGGCGCAGCTGGTCAGCGGCATCATGCAGCCGGTGATGTTCTTCATCTCGAACGTCAACTACGTGCTGATAGCCGTCGTCGGCGGGCTCCGGGTCGCCTCCGGCACCCTGTCGATCGGTGACGTGCAGGCCTTCATCCAGTACTCGCGGCAGTTCTCGATGCCGCTGACGCAGGTCGCCTCGATGGCGAACCTCGTGCAGTCCGGTGTCGCCTCGGCGGAGCGGGTGTACGAGCTGCTGGATGCGGCGGAGCAGGAGCCGGACGCCGAGGTTCCGGAGCGTCCGCAGGAGCTGCGCGGTCAGGTCACCTTCGACAAGGTGGCGTTCCGCTACGAGCCGGACAGGCCGCTGATCGAGAACCTCTCGCTCACGGTCGAGCCGGGCCACACGGTCGCGATCGTGGGCCCGACCGGCGCCGGAAAGACCACGCTGGTCAACCTGCTGATGCGGTTCTACGAGGTCACGGGCGGGGAGATCGCCCTCGACGGGGTGGACATCGCGAAGATGACCCGCGAGGAACTGCGCGGCGGCATCGGCATGGTGCTCCAGGACACCTGGCTGTTCGGCGGCACCATCGCGGAGAACATCGCCTACGGTGCTTCGCGCGAGGTCACCCGCGCCGAGATAGAGGAGGCGGCGCGGGCCGCCCACGCGGACCGGTTCATCCGCACCCTGCCGGACGGCTACGACACCGTGCTGGACGACGAGGGCGCGGGGGTCAGCGCGGGCGAGAAGCAGCTGATCACGATCGCCCGGGCGTTCCTGTCGGAGCCGGTGATCCTGGTGCTCGACGAGGCGACGAGCTCGGTGGACACCCGTACCGAGGTGCTGATCCAGAAGGCGATGGCGCGCCTCGCGCGCGGCCGTACGTCCTTCGTGATCGCGCACCGGCTCTCCACGATCCGCGACGCGGACGTGATCCTGGTGATGGAGAGCGGATCGATCGTGGAGCAGGGCACGCACGAGGAGCTGCTGGCCTCGGGCGGCGCGTACGCGCGGCTGTACGCGGCGCAGTTCGCGCAGGCGGTGGCCGAGGTCGACTAGGCCGTCTCCTTCGCGGGCCGCACGGCGGAGGGGCACCCGGGGACGGGACGTACCCGGGTGCCCCTAGTGCTGTGACCGGCAAGGTTCACCGGGTTACGACGCCCGGCACGGCACCTCATCCCCCAGACTCCGTCCGGGGGGACCCCCAGGTTGTCGGACCGCGCACGTACGTCCAGTACGAGCCGCGGCCCTCCGTCTTGCGATGCTTCCCCTAGGCCCTGCGGGCCTGGGGAGACCCCATGCACCGGACGCCGCAACCCGGCAAACCTTTCCGGCCACAGCACTAGCATGACGGGCATGGCATTGGACGTGGTGATTCGCCCTGCTCGGGCGGAGGACGAACGCGAGATACTGGAGCTGTTCCGCTCGACATGGTCGCGCGTGAGCAAACCCGGGCCCGAACGCCCGGCCGACGCAGCCGTCTTCGACGAGCGGCACCCCGTGGAGAACTACCTCGTCGCGGAACGCGGGCAGAGGATCGTCGGGTACATCGCCCACGCCCCGGCCAGCCCCCTCGAAACCAATCGGCACGTGCGGCACATCCAGGGACTGGCAGTCCTCGAATCCGCCCGTGGCAGCGGGGTCGGGCAGGCCCTCGTCGAGGCTGTCTGCGCCGCCGCGCGGGCCGGTGGTGCCCGCCGCATGAACCTGCGCGTGCTCGGCCACAACGAGCCGGCGCAGCAGCTCTACAGGCGGTGCGGCTTCGCGGTGGTCGGCGTCCTGCCCGAGGAGTTCCTGCTGGACGGGGCCTATGTCGACGACGTCTGGATGAGCCGGAGCCTGTCCGACCCGCACGATCCCGCGCAGCGGCAGCCGTAGCCGTAGGCGAGCGACGGGTGGGGGCGCCTGGCGGGGCGCCCCCTATTCCGTCGGTCCGTCAGTCCAGGTAGCCGCGGAGCTGGTCGGCGAAGGCGTGGTCGCGAAGCTTGTTGAGGGTCTTGGACTCGATCTGGCGGATCCGCTCGCGCGTCACGCCGAAGATCCGCCCGATCTCCTCCAGGGTGCGGGGCCGCCCGTCGGCGAGGCCGTACCGCAGCTGCACGACCTTGCGTTCGCGCTCGCCGAGGGTCGACAGGACGGCTTCGAGGTGTTCCCGCAGCAGGAAGAAGGCGGCCGACTCCACGGGCGAGGCGGCGTCCCCGTCCTCGATGAGGTCGCCGAGCGCGACGTCGTCCTCCTCGCCCACGGGGGCGTGCAGGGAGACCGGCTCCTGGGCGAGGCGGAGCACCTCCAGGACCCGCTCGGGGGTCAACTCCAGGTGGACGGCCACCTCTTCGGCCGTGGGCTCGTACCCGCGCTCCTGGAGCATCCGGCGCTGCACGCGGACGACCCGGTTGATCAGTTCGACGACGTGGACGGGCACGCGGATGGTCCGGGCCTGGTCGGCGAGGGCCCGGGACATCGCCTGCCGGATCCACCAGGTGGCGTAGGTGGAGAACTTGTACCCGCGGGCGTAGTCGAACTTCTCGACGGCCCGGATCAGCCCGAGGTTCCCCTCCTGCACGAGGTCGAGCATGGTGAGTCCGCGGCCCACGTACCGCTTGGCGACGGAGACGACGAGCCGCAGGTTCGACTCGATGAGCCGGCGTTTGGCCATCCGCCCCATGACGACGAGCTTGTCGAGGTCGAGGGCGAGCTGGGAGTCGAGGTCGGGGGTGCTGCCGAGCTTCTCCTCGGCGAACAGGCCGGCTTCGACGCGTCGCGCGAGGTCCACCTCCTCGGCGGCGGTGAGCAGCGGGATCCTGCCTATCTCGCGGAGGTACTGCCGGAACAGGTCGGCGGACGGTCCCGCTCCGCCTCCGTTGTCGGTGCTGCTGCGCCTGCGCTGCACGGGCACCGGCTCGATCAGCTCCGGTACCTCGGGCTCTTCGTCCACGGCCTTGGCCTCCGAGGACTCGCTCACGTTCACGGTCAGGGTCCGGGTCTGCACGGGGGCGACCTCCAGGGCTCCGAGGACGGGGGCACCGCACCTCAGTGTGGGGTACGACACATCGCGGCCACGAGGGGCGTGCGAGCACTTTCTGAGTCCGGTGCGTGACCGGATGGTTACCCGCCGGCGGGAACCCCGATGCGGATCGGACACATGTCCGAGATGATCGACTCCATGTCGGAGTACGAGACCCACGTGACGTTGCGCTGCGCGGACGCGGCCGAGCCGGCGCGCCTCGACGCCTGGGCCGGGGCACGGGAGTTGAAGGTCACGCACATCCTGCTGGCCCGCGGCCGGATGGTGTCCCAGCCGATGCCGACCCTGCCGGACCGCACGGGCCACGAGCTCCTGGTGAAATCCGTTCGCAGGAGCGGGAGTTCGCGCTGTACGGCAGCGGCCTGTCGGCGGACGACGGGTGGATCGAGGACTAGGTCCTGTCGTCAAAGTAGCGTCGGGCCCGCGGCTACTTTGACGACAGGACCTAGGCCGGCTCGACGCGGACCGCGCAGACTTTGAACTCCGGCATGCGGGACGTGGGGTCCAGGGCCGGGTTGGTCAGGGTGTTGGCGCGGCCCTCGCCCGGCCAGTGGAAGGGCATGAAGACCGTGTCCGCCCGGATGGTGTCGGTGATGCGGGCCGGGGCGACGGCCCGGCCGCGACGGGAGGTCACGGCGAGGGGGCTGCCGTCGACCGCGCCGATCCGGGCGGCCAGCCGGGGGTGGAGTTCCACGAAGGGGCCGGGGGCGGCCGCGTTGAGCTCGTCCACCCGGCGGGTCTGGGCCCCGGACTGGTACTGGGCGACCACCCGGCCGGTGGTGAGCAGCAGCGGGTAGTCCGCGTCGGGCACCTCGGCGGCGTCGCGGTGGGAGACGGGGGCGAAGCGGGCCCGGCCGTCGTCGGTGGCGAAGCGGTCCAGGAAGAGCCGCTCGGTGCCCGGGGGGTCTTCGGTGCCTTCAGGGCCTGCCGGGCAGGGCCAGAAGACGCCCTGTTCGGCCTCGATCCGGGCGTAGGTGATGCCCGAGTAGTCCGCGGGGCCGCCGGCCGAGGCGCGGCGCAGTTCCTCGAAGACCTCCTCCGGCTCGGTGGGGAAGCCCTTCTCGACGCCCAGGCGGGCGGCGAGTCCGTGCAGGACGTCCAGGTCGCTGCGGACCCCCGGCGGCGGGGTCAGCGCCCGGCGGCGCAGCAGGACGCGGCCCTCCAGGTTGGTGGTGGTGCCGCTCTCCTCCGCCCACTGGGTGACCGGGAGGACCACGTCCGCGAGGGCCGCGGTCTCGGAGAGGACGACGTCGGCCACGGCGAGGAAGTCCAGGGAGCGGATGCGGTCCTCGACGTGTCCGGCGCGGGGGGCGGACACCACCGGGTTGGAGCCCATCAGTAGCAGTGCCTTCACGTCCGTACCGAGGGCGTCGAGGAGTTCGTAGGCGCTGCGGCCCGGGCCGGGGAGGCTGTCGGGGTCGACGCCCCAGACCCCGGCGACGTGGGCGCGGGCCGCCGGGTCGGTGAGCTTGCGGTAGCCGGGGAGCTGGTCGGCCTTCTGGCCGTGCTCGCGGCCGCCCTGGCCGTTGCCCTGCCCGGTGAGGCAGCCGTAGCCGGACAGCGGGCGGCCGGCCCGGCCGGTGGCCAGGCACAGGTTGATCCAGGCGCCGACGGTGTCGGTGCCCTTGGACTGCTGCTCGGGGCCCCGGGCGGTGAGGATCATGGCGGATTCCGGGGCGCAGAACATCGCCACGGCCTCGCGGAGCCTGGGGACCGGTATCCCGGTGATGCGCTCCACCAGCTCCGGCCAGTGGGCCATCGCGGCGGCCCGGGTCTCCTCCCAGCCGGTGGTGCGGGCGGCGATGAACTCCTCGTCGGTCCGGCCTTCCGCGACGATCAGGTGCAGCAGGCCGAGCGCGAGGGCCAGGTCGGTGCCGGGGCGCGGGGCGAGGTGCAGGTCGGCCTGTTCGGCGGTGCGGGTGCGGCGCGGGTCGATGACGATCAGGGTGCCGCCGTTGGCCCGCAGCTCCGTGAGGTAGCGCAGGGCGGGCGGCATGGTCTCGGCCAGGTTCGAGCCGACGAGGATCACGCAGCCGGTGCGCGGGATGTCCGCCAGCGGGAAGGGCAGCCCGCGGTCGAGCCCGAAGGCCCGCTGGTGGGCGGCGGCGGCGGAGGACATGCAGAAGCGGCCGTTGTAGTCGATCTGCGAGGTGCGCAGGGCGACGCGGGCGAACTTGCCGAGCGCGTAGGCCTTCTCGTTGGTGAGCCCGCCGCCGCCGAAGACCCCGACGGCGTCGGGGCCGTACGTGCGGCCGGTGCGGGCGAGCCCCTCGGCGACGGCGTCGAGGGCCTCCTCCCAGGTGGCCGGCTCCAGCAGCCCGGCGTGGGTGCGGACGAGCGGCCGGGTCAGGCGCACCCGGGAGGAGAGCACGGCGGGGGCGGTGCGGCCCTTGCCGCACAGCGCGCCCCGGTTGACGGGGAAGTCGGCCCGCTCCTCCACCGCCACGGTGGCGCCGCCCGGTTCGGGGCGCAGCCTCATCCCGCACTGCAGGGCGCAGTAGGGGCAGTGCGTGTCGGTGACGGAGTCGGAGGTGTGCATACGGTCCAGCGTGGGTCGGCGGTGTTACGCCGGCCGCCGCTGCGCGTTACAAGTCCGGGTGCTCCGCCTCAGCGCCGCCGGACGGCTGCGGTGAGGCCCGGCGCAGCGGCGGGCGGTCGACGGGTTCGACGTACACGATCCGGCCGTCGACGACGTCGAGGTTCAGGAACCCGTTGCCCGGGTCGAGGGCGACCATGCGGTGACCGGGACCGTACGGCGTGCCGGGCGGATGCCGGTGGGTGTGGAAGCTCTGGCAGAAGTCGTCGCGGCAGTCGCACGCCGCCGGCGGCACGCGAATGTGCAGCCGTCCCGCCGGGGGCGCAGGGGTGGGTCACTGTCCGGTCAGGTACTTCACCGTCAGGCCGGCGGTCCAGCCGCCGTCGACGGCGAGTTCGGCGCCCGTCATGTAGCCGGCGGCGTCGGAGAGCAGGAAGGCGATCGCCGCGGCGATCTCCTCGGGGACGCCGACGCGGCCGAGCGGGGCGCCGGGGTAGTTGCCCTCGCCCGCCCGGATGCCGATCGGGGCGGTCATCGGGGTCAGGGTCATGCCGGGGTGGACGGAGTTGACGCGGATCCCCGCCTCGGCGAGTTCCACCGCGCCGATCTTCGACAGGCCGCGCACGCCCCACTTGGAGGCCCCGTACCCGGCGGTGAGCGCGAGGCCGGTCAGGCCGGCGGCGGAGGAGATGTTGACGACGGACCCGCCGCCGTTCGCGCGCAGCAGCGGGATCGCGGTCTTGATGCCGATGAACACGCCGACCAGGTTGATCTCGATGACCTGGCGGAAGTGCTCGACGCTCTCGTGCTCCAGGAACTGGCCGGTGGAGATGCCCGCGTTGTTCACCAGGCCGTCGATGCGGCCGAACTCGGCGACCGCGTGGTCCAGTGCCGCCTGCCAGTCCGCCTCGCTGGTCACGTCGTGCCGCAGGAATCGCGCCGCGCCGCCGAGCTTCGCGGCCGTCTCGGCGCCCTCCGCCTCCAGCACGTCGGTGATCAGCACCCGGCCGCCGCCGTCCACGACGGCCTGCGCGGCCGCGGCGCCGAGGCCCCGGGCTCCACCGGTGATGACGACGACCTTGCCGCTCAGATCCACAACAGCCACGGTTCCACACCCCTGACGCTCGTACGGACTGACCGGCATATGACTAATCGGCATAACCGGCGCCGCGTCAGTCTGCCAGAGCGGCCAGGGCCTGCGACACCCCTTCCTCCTTCGGCCCCAGGAAGCGCGGGGCGGGCTTGAAGGCCGCGTCCAGCGCCGCCTTGCCCGCCGCGAAGACCTCGCGGGTCTCGCCGTAGTACCAGGTGGCGTCGTGCACGTCGGCGACCCCGACGCCGTACGACTCCAGGCCCGCCGCCTGGCACAGGGCGACGGCCCGGCGGATGTGGAAGCCCTGGGTGACCAGCACGGCCCGCTCCACGCCGAAGATCTCCTTGGCCCGCACGCAGGAGTCCCAGGTGTCGAAGCCCGCGTAGTCGCTGACGATCCGCCCGTCCGGCACCCCGTGCGCGGTGAGGTACGTGCGCATCGCGTCGGGTTCGTCGTACTCGGTGCGGCTGTTGTCCCCGGTGACCAGCACGACCTTGACCTTGCCGGTGCGGTACAGCTCGGCGGCGGCGTCGAGCCGGTCGGCGAGGTACGGGGTCGGCCGGCTCCCCAACAGGCCCGCGCCGAACACCACGGCCACCTCGGCGGCGGGCGCGTCGGCCGTGGTCCGCAGCCGGTCGGCGGCCACCGCGTGCATCCATGCCGAGGGCAGCAGCGCCAGCACGCAGCCCGCCATGACGGCCTGCACCGCCCGCCGCCGGGTCCGTACGCTGCGCAGCGCCGCCACCGCCCGGCTCCACTCGACTCTCGGCAGGCGCGGTCGGCGCATCATCCATCCCCTGGTGTCTCGGCTGCTCGTCCGCTGGTCAGGACGCGTACCGGGGCCGCGCGGTTCGCCCGGCCCCCGATCTCCGGCAGGTACGCCGCCGGCCGCGCCGGCTCCGAACAGCCGCGCCGGGCGCCCTGTGAGCACACGGCAAAGACCCGTCATCCCCGCGCAACGCGGCGGCAACCTCCGGCGCGGAGGATCGGTTCATGACGGAGCCGGTGCACCCTCCCGAGTTTCCCGCCCTCCCCTTCGACAGCACGGCCGAGCTGCTCGGCCGCATCACCCTCCAGCTGGGCACCCAGCTCAGCGGCCTGCGCCGACCCGGAGTCCGCCCATGCAGCCCACCCTCGTCGCAGTGGCCCACGGCAGCCGTGACCCGCGCGCCCTGCACACCGCCCTCGCCCTCCTCGAACGGGTCCGCGAACTCCGCCCCCGGCTCGACGTCCGGCTCGGCCACGTCGAGCTGAACGAGCCGCTGCTCGACGACACCCTGGACGGGCTGTCCGGCTCGGCCGTGCTCGTCCCGCTGCTGCTCGGCCGCGGATACCACGTCAAGCGTGATCTCCCGGCGGCCGCCGCCCGGGCCGGCCACCTTCTCACCCGTGTCGCCGCCCCGCTGGGCCCGCACCCGCTGCTCGTCGAGGCCCTGTACGAGCGGCTCCTGGAGACCGGCTGGACCCCGGCCCCCGGTTCGGCCGTCGTGCTGGCCGCCGCCGGTTCCCGCGACCCCGACTCGGCGGCCGACACCCGCCGCACCGCCGCCCAGCTCTCCGAACGCCTCGGCGGCGTCCCGGTGACCCCCGCCTACGCCTCCGCCGCCGCGCCGAGCGCGCCCGAGGCGGTCCGGGCCCTCGCCGCCCGCGGTCACCACCGGATCGCCGTGGCCTCGTACTTCGCCGCTCCCGGCCGGTTCGCCACCCAGACCGCCGCGGCGGCACCCGGCCCCGCCGCCGCACCGCTGGGCGATCACCCGGCCCTGGCCCGGCTGCTGCTGCACCGCTACGACGAGGCCCGCGCGCTGCCCGTAGGGGGTGTCCTGCCGATCGGGCCGGAACTCGTCTCCGCCTGATCCCGGTTTGTCAGTTGTTCCGGTTACCGTCTCTGCATGGAAGGCACCACGCACGCCCTCACCGACGACCACCGCGACCTCTACGGCGCGGCCGACACCGAGCGCTGGGCCGCCGAGCCCGACAAACGGCCCGGCCGGACCGCCTTCCAGCGCGACCGCGCCCGTGTGCTGCACTCGGCCGCGCTGCGCCGCCTCGCCGGGAAGACCCAGGTCGTCACCCCCGGCAGCCGTTCCTACGACTGGGACGCGAGTCCCCGTACCCGCCTCACCCACTCGCTGGAGTGCGCCCAGGTCGGGCGGGAGCTCGGTGCCGCGCTCGGCTGCGACCCCGACCTCGTCGAAGCCGCCTGCCTCTCCCACGACATGGGCCACCCGCCTTTCGGCCACAACGGCGAGGAGGCGCTCAACGAGTTCGCCAAGGACTGCGGCGGCTTCGAGGGCAACGCCCAGTCGCTGCGCCTGCTGACCCGCCTGGAGCCCAAGCGGTTCGTGCCCGATCCGGCGAGCGGGGAGCTCGTCAGCGTCGGCCTCAACCTCACCCGGGCCTGCCTGGACGCCGCCACCAAGTACCCGTGGGCCCGCGGGGACCACCCCACCGACCCCGGCTCGGTGAAGTTCGGCGCGTACGAGGACGACCTGCCGGTGTTCGCCTGGCTGCGCCGCGGCGCGCCCGCGGACCGCAAGTGCTTCGAGGCCCAGGTCATGGACTGGGCGGACGACGTCGCGTACTCCGTCCACGACTTCGAGGACGGCCTGCACGCCGGCCACCTCGACCCCAACATGCTCTACGCCGAACCCGAGCGCACGGCGATCTGGCAGGTGGCCATCGGCCGGTACGTCCCCGCCGACACCGCGCCGGAGGAGCTGCGGGCCGCCCTCGACCGTTTGATGGAGCAGGAGTGGTGGCCGCACGGGTACGACGGTTCGGCCGTCGCCCAGTCCCGGCTGAAGGACGCCACGAGCCAGCTGATCGGCCGGTTCTGCCTGGCCGCCGAGGGGGCCACCCGGGAGGCGTACGGCTCCGGCCGCCTCACCCGGTACGGTGCCGAACTGGTGATCCCGCGCGAGGCGCGCAACGAGTGCGCGGTGCTCAAGGCGGTCGCCGACCTGTACGTGATGCAGCGCGACGAGCAGGAACGGATCCGTGCCGACCAGCGCATCGTCCTGGCCGAACTCGCGGAGGCGCTGAGCGCCCGCGCGCCCGAGGGACTGGACCCGCAGTTCCGGGCGATCTTCGACGCGGCCCAGGACGACAAGGCGAGGAAAAGGGCGGTCATCGACCAGATCGCGTGCCTCACCGACGCATCCGCCCGTTCCCTTCACGCACGCCTCACCCGGCGCGGCCGACGCGCCGAAAGGTGAGCTGATCGAGCCACTCCCCCTTCACGCGGCAGGCTCGGTGCGGGACGCTCGCATGTGCTCGCATGTGGCGGAGAGGTTATGAGGAGGCATCAGGTGGTCGACGCACACCGGACATTCGTCATCGTCGGCGCAGGGCTCGCCGGGGCAAAGGCGGCCGAAACGCTGAGGTCCGAGGGGTTCACGGGGCGGGTGATCCTGATCGGCGACGAGCGCGACCATCCCTACGAACGCCCCCCGCTGTCCAAGGGCTACCTGACCGGCAAGGACGACCGGGAGAGCGTCTTCGTCCACGAGCCGTCCTGGTACGCGGCCGCCGACGTCGAGCTGCACCTCGGCCAGCCCGCCGTCCACCTCGACCGGGACGCCAAGAAGGTGGTCCTGGGCGACGGCACCGTCCTGTACTACGACAAGCTGCTGCTGGCCACGGGCGCCGAGCCGCGCCGCCTGGACATCCCCGGCACCGGCCTGGCCGGGGTGCACCACCTGCGGCGCCTGGCGCACGCCGAACGGCTGAAGGGCGTACTGGCCGGGCTCGGCCGGGACAACGGGCACCTGCTCATCGCGGGCGCCGGGTGGATCGGGCTGGAGGTGGCCGCCGCGGCCCGCGGCTACGGTGCCGAGGTCACCGTCGTCGAGCCGGAGGCCACGCCGCTGCACGCGGTCCTCGGCCCGGAGATCGGCCGGCTCTTCGCGGACCTGCACGCCGATCACGGGGTGCGGTTCCACTTCGGGGCGCGGCTGACCGAGATCGTGGGCCACGACGGCATGGTGCTGGCCGCCCGTACCGACGACGGGGAGGAGCACCCGGCGCACGCGGTGCTCTCCGCGATCGGGGCCGCCCCGCGGACCGCGCTCGCCGAGACCGCCGGGCTGGCGCTGGTCGACCGGGAGCACGGCGGCGGGATCGCGGTGGACTCCTCCCTGCGCACCAACGACCCGGACGTCTACGCGGTCGGGGACGTGGCCGCCGCCCACCACCCGGTGCTCGGGGCCCGGCTGCGGGTCGAGCACTGGGCCAACGCGCTGAACGGCGGCCCGGCCGCCGCGCGGGCCATGCTGGGCCAGGAGGTCCGCTACGACCGGGTGCCGTACTTCTTCTCGGACCAGTACGACGTGGGCCTGGAGTACGCGGGGTACGCGCCGGCGGGCGGCTACGACCAGGTGCTGATCCGCGGGGACGCGGGCAAGCGGGAGTTCATCGCTTTCTGGCTGTCGGAGGGGCGGGTCCTGGCCGGGATGAACGTGAATGTGTGGGATGTCACCGAGCACATCCAGGCCCTGATCAGGTCGAAGTCCCCGGTCAACCGCGAGGCGCTCGCGGACCCATCCGTTCCGCTTGACTCCCTGGTGCGGGCCGAGGGGGCCTGACCGGATTGCCGGCGCCCGGCCGTAGACTTCACGGGTGGCAGGACGGATCAACGACGACGACGTGAAGGCGGTACGGGACGCGGTCCCGATCGACGCCGTGGTCTCCGAGTACCTCCAGCTGCGCAACGCGGGCGGCGGCAACCTCAAGGGCCTGTGCCCCTTCCACGACGAGAAGTCCCCTTCCTTCCAGGTCAGCCCCAGCAAGGGGCTCTACCACTGCTTCGGCTGCCAGGCGGGCGGGGACACCCTCGACTTCGTCATGAAGATCGACCACCTCTCCTTCTCGGAGGCGGTCGAGCGCCTGGCCGGCCTGGCCGGCATCACCCTGCGGTACGAGGAGGGCGGCTACACCGCCGGCACCAGCGGCCGCGGTGACCGCATCCGCCTGGTCGAGGCGCACAAGGCCGCCGCCCAGTTCTACGTCGACCAGCTGGGCAGCCCCGAGGCGGAGATCGGCCGCAAGTTCCTGGCGGAGCGCGGCTTCGACCAGGCCGCGGCCGCCCACTTCAGCGTGGGCTACAGCCCGGCCGGGTGGGACCACCTGACCCGCTTCCTGCGCGGCAAGGGCTTCAGCGACAAGGAGCTGATCACCTCCGGGCTCGCCCAGGACAGCCGCAGCGGCAAGCCGATCGACCGCTTCCGCGGCCGGCTGATGTGGCCGATCCGCGACATCAGCGGCGAGGTGGTCGGCTTCGGCGCGCGCAAGCTGCGCGACGACGACAACGGCCCGAAGTACCTGAACACCCCCGAGACCGCGATCTACAAGAAGTCCCAGGTGCTGTACGGCATCGACCTGGCGAAGAAGGAGATCGCGAAGACCTCCCGGGCCGTGGTCGTCGAGGGCTACACGGACGTGATGGCCTGCCACATGGCCGGGGTCACCACCGCGATCGCGACCTGCGGCACCGCCTTCGGCGGGGACCACATCAAGATCCTGCGCCGACTGCTGATGGACAACGCCACCGCCGAGGTGATCTTCACCTTCGACGGCGACGCGGCGGGCCAGAAGGCCGCCCTGCGGGCCTTCGAGGACGACCAGAAGTTCGCCGCGGAGACCTCGATCACCATCGCCCCTGGCGGCATGGACCCCTGCGACCTGCGCCTGGCCCAGGGCGACGCGGCCGTGTCCGGCCTGGTGGAGGCCCGCACGCCGCTGTTCGAGTTCGCGCTGCGGCACATCGTCGCCCGGCACAACCTGGAGAACCCGGCGGGCCGGGCGGCCGCCCTGGACGAGGCCGCGCCCGTCGTCGCCAACATCAAGAACATCGCGATCCAGCACGAGTCGGCGGTCCAGCTGGCGGGCATGCTGGGCATCCGCGACGAGCAGTTCGTGGTCAAGCGGGTCGCGCAGCTGGCGCGCTGGGCCCGCGAGCGCGGCCAGGGCGAAGGCCCGCAGGGCGGCCGGCCCGGCGGAAAGCCGCAGCGGGGCCGCCCGTCCTACGACGACGTCCCCGCGCCCGCCGCGCAGCCGGCCGGGGGCCCCGCGCTGAACCTGCGCAGCCCGGCCCACCGCACCGAGCGCGAGCTGCTGAAGCTCGCCCTCCAGCGGCCCGCCCTGGTCTCCCCGGCCTTCGACGCGTACGGGATGGACGAGTTCACCGCCCCGCCCTACGCGGCGGTGCGCCAGGCGATCCTGGACGCGGGCGGTGCCTCGCTCGGCACGGAGGACTATCTGGCCCGCGTCCGCGAGGCCGCCCCGAACGACACCGTGCGCGCGCTCGTCACGGAGCTGGCGGTCGAGGCCATCCACGCGAAGACGGTGGACGAGATCTACGCGGGGGTCCAGCTGGTCCAGGTGCGGCTGCGCGCCGTCGACCGCCGGGTCCACGAGATCCAGGGCACGCTGTCGCGGCTGGGCCCGCAGGCTCCGCCGGAGCAACTGGCGGCCGTCCAGGAGGAGCTGTGGGTGCTCCAGCAGTACGGCCAGCGGCTGCGCAACCGCGGCGCCGAGGGTCTCTAGCCGCGGTTCAGCGGCGGGCGAACCAGTCGCCGCCGGGTATTTCGGTGCCCGATTCGCGTAGGTCGCGGGCGATCAGCGGGGCCGCCAGATAGACCCAGGCGCGGACCGTGGTGCCGTCGGGGCGCAGGGCCGGCCGGGCGATCCGGTCGTAGATGTTCCCCGGGCGGCCCGGGCCCTGGTACTCCTCCAGCTGGTCCAGCGCGGCGAGCAGCTTCCCGTACTCACCCGGCGCCGCCGTGATCAGCTCGCCGACGACCGCGGTGCCGGGGCGGTGGACCGCGTACGGATATCCGGGCCCGTCGTAGAGCGCCGCGTCCGGGAGGACGGCCGGTTCCTCCGAGGCCGTGCGGCCGCGCAGGAAGAGGTCGTGGTTGACCTCGCCCGGGCGCAGGGTCCCGTAGACGAAGAACGGGAGCGGATCGCTCGGGTCCGGTAGCCGTTCGACCGATGTCACGGGGCCCTCCCTCGGGTATGGCGCGGCGGTGCGCGGGCCGGGCCGAAAGTCCCGGCTTTCCCGCGCCACACCACCGTACGCACCGCTGTTACACAACCTCCCGGCAGCCGGAGTCACCCGGACGGCGCGGGGCGCTCCGATGGCCGCAGCACCCGCATTGACCTGCAAAGATGACCCTTAGGTGGGCCAGGGGAAGGCATACCTGACGGGACATCAGCAGGCGCGCGGCGGGCGGGCCGGGTTTCCTCGGAAACACGACCCCGTGTCTCCAGGAGAGTCCCCATGCGCCGACGTACCGCACACCTGCTGACCGCGACCGCGCTGACCGCCGCCGCGTTCACCGGGCCGGTCGCCGGGGCGGTGGCCGCCGCGGACCTCGGCGTGGTGGGCTTCGCACCCGGGGACTTCGCGCCGCTGGAGGTATGGCCTAAGTCCGCCGCCCCCGGCGCCACCGTCACCGTGAACACCACGGCCTGCGGCAGCGGCAGCCACGCGGACGGCGATGCGACCACGGTGGGCGGCGGCCGGTTCAAGCTGGTCCCGGGCACCCACAAGGAGGTGGTCGTGGGGCAGTTCCAAGTCGCCCACGGCACCCGCGGCGGCACCTACGGCATCGGCGCGACCTGCGCGAACGGCAAGTTCGCCACCGGCAACCTGATCGTCACCGAGCGCGGCCCTCAGGGCCACGTCAACACCGGGGTGGGCGGTGGCACGACCACCACCACCGACCCCGCCAAGAGCGCGGCGGGGGCGGCCGTACTGGCCGCTGCCGCCGTCGGCGGTACCTGGCTCCTGCGTCGCCGGGCGAGCGGCACGCGGAGCTGACGGACGCCCACCGCGGCTCCGGCCGCGGTCCGACCGGTACCGTCCCCCGTCGCCCGCCCCGCGAGGTCCCCCCGTTCGCGGGGCCGGGCGACGGCCAGTCACCCCGAAACGGAAGCCGAGGGGGTACGCATGGGTGGCGATTTCGGTGGCGCGCGGGGCCGCGGCCACCAGCCCCGGCCCACCGACGGCGACCGCCCCGGATCCGGAGCGCCCCCCGGGACAACGCCGGGCCGGGCCGTCCGCACCCCCACCGCCCGCCACGGCGGACTGGTCGCGCTCGCCGCCTGCGTCGGCATCTGGCTCGTGACCAGCGGTTCGCGTGAGCCCGTCGGACCGCCGCTGCCCTCCTCCGCCGAGTCACTGACCGCCGCCGGCGTGGTGGGTCCCGGGATCGCCCCGCTCCCCGGTTCCCCGCCGGCCCGGATCCGGATTCCCTCCATCCGGGTCGACGCCCCGCTGACCGGGCTCGGGCTGGATCCGCGCGGCAGCCTCGAAGTGCCGCCGCCGGACCGGCGCGACCTGGCCGGCTGGTACCGCGACGGCACCACCCCGGGCGCCACCGGCACCGCCGTCATCGCCGGGCACGTGGACGACGCGGCCGGGCCGGGGGTCTTCTACCACCTGGGCGCGCTGCGCCGCGGGGCCTCCATCGAGATCCCGCGCGCGGACGGCCGTACGGCGGTGTTCACGGTGCACGCGGTCGAGGTGTACGACGCCAAGGCCTTCCCCGACGCCCGCGTGTACGGGCCTTCGGCGCGCGCCGAGCTGCGGGTGATCACCTGCGGCGGCGGCTTCTCCCCGCGCACGGGCTACCGCGGCAACGTGGTGGTCTTCGCGCACCTCACCGGGACGTACTAGTTGCGGTGGACCTTGCCGGTCACAGCACTAGTAGGTCCTGTCGTCAAAGTCCCTCCCCCAGCCACCGCCGGGAGGTGCCCCCAGACGACGCTACTTTGACGACAGGACCCAGGTGCCGGTCCGCACTATCCCCACTGCTCGAAGCCGAGCTTGAGCACCAGCGCGCCCACCACCGTCAGCAGCACGCCGCGGACGAAGCCGCTGCCCTTCTTGAGCGCCATACCGGCTCCGATCATGCCGCCGGCCAGGTTGAACACCGCCATCAGTGCGGCCAGCTGCCACAGCACCATGCCCTGGTAGGCGAACATCGCGAGCGCTCCGGCATTGGTGCAGCAGTTCACGATCTTGGCGGTGGCGGAGGCGGTGACCAGGTCGAGGTGGAGCAGTGCCGTGAGCGCGAGCACCAGGAAGGTGCCGGTGCCGGGCCCGATGAGGCCGTCGTAGAAGCCGATGCCCAGGCCCGCGAGCCCGATGGCGAGCAGCACCCGCTGCCGGCTGACGGGTGCGGTCGACGGGGCGGTGCCGAAGCCCGGCTTGAAGATCACGACGCCCGCGACGATCACGAGTACCCCCATGATCAGCGGGCGGAGCGCGTCCTTGCTGATGCCGCCCGCGAGCGCCGCACCGCCCATCGAACCGGCGAGCGCGGCCAGGCCGATGCGGACGGCCAGCTTCACGTTCACCGGGGCCTTGCGGGCGTACGTCACGGCCGCCCCGGCGGTGCCGACGATGGCCACGGCCTTGTTGGTGCCGAGGACGGTGGCGGGGTGGGCGTTCGGCAGGCCGAGGAGGAGCGCGGGCAGGAGCAGCAGGCCGCCGCCGCCCACCACCGCGTCGATCCAGCCGGCCGCAGCCGCGGCCACGCACAGGACGATGATCATGGTCGTTGATATGTCAGGCACGGCTCGACCCTATGGAGGAGTTGGGTGCAGTGACCATCAATCCCCGGAAACTTGCGCAAAGGTTGAGCTTTGGCGGGCCGGCGCGCGGTCCGGGGCCACCGGAGCCGCCGGGTCCACGGCCGCCGTCAGCACGGTCGCGGCCAGCACACTGGCCGCCCCCAGCCCCGCCGCCAGCCGCCGTGCGGGCGGTACGCAGGCCAGCGCGGCCAGCGCGGCCCGTACCGGCGAGGGGCGGCGCGGCTTGCGGTGCCGGGCCACGGCCGCCGCAGGAGCCTCGGCGCCGACGGGTACGGAGAGGGCGACGTGCAGCGGGTGACGCATGGGGCGGTGACTCCTCGGGGAACGCGGGAAACGCGGGCAGGGGGTGCGCGGCTCAGAAGCTGAAGCACTCCGAATGGATACGGCCGGCCGGCACCCCGGCCCGCAGCAGCGCGCCCCGGGTCGCCTCGGCCATCCCCGGCGGCCCGCACAGGTACACGTCGTGCTCGGCCAGGTCCGGCACCAGCGCGGCCAGCGCCTGCGGGGCCAGCGGGTCGTAGGCCGCTCCGGACGGCCCGAGCAGATAGTGCAGACCGGCCTGCCGCTCGGCGGCGATGGCCTCCAGCTCGGCCCGCAGCACGAGGTGCTCCTCGGCCCCGGCCCGGTAGAGCAGGGTGAGGTCCCCGGGGCCCCCGGGCAGCGTCTCGAACAGGGCCCGCATCGGGGTGATCCCGACCCCGCCCGCGATCAGCAGCACCTTGGGCCGGGTCCGCCGGGCGGCGGTGAGCGCGCCGAACGGCCCGGTGGCCAGCACCCGCGTCCCGGGGCGCAGCCGGCGGATCCGGCGGGAGTGGCCGCCGAGCCCCTTCACGGTGATCCGCAGGGCGTTCCCGCGGACGGGCGCGGACAGCGAGAACGGCAGGGCGGTGTGCCACAGCCGCCGCTGGAGGAACCGCCAGCGCAGGAACTGGCCCGGCTCCGCATGCAGTTCCGCGAGGTGCTGTCCGCAGACGACGACGGAGACCACCCCGGGCCCCTCGACCCGGACGTCCGCCACCCGCAACGCGTGCCGCAGGGCCTGCCGTATGGGAACCACGCCGCGGTACCAGACCAGCAGGACGGCGACCACGGTGTGGGCGAGCGCCCAGAACCAGGCAGCCGCGGCCAGATCGGGCCCGGCGGGCTGGTGCCCGAAGGCGAGGGCGGCGGCGAGGTAGACCAGCAGGTGCACCCCGCGCCAGGTTTCGTGCGGCACCCGTCGGCGTACCGCCCGGGCGGAGGTCACGCCGACCGCGGCCAGGAGGACGGTCCCGGCCGCGGCGGCGGCGAGCGCGGGGTAACCGAGCAGCTGCCGGACGGCGGAGACCACGTCGATTCCCTCGTGCACGGCGTATCCGAGCAGGGCGAAGAGCCCGTGCCCGAAGACGAGCAGCAGGACGTACCGGCCGCCGAACGCGTGCCAGCGGGCGAGCCGGTCGGCGCCGACCCCGTGCTCGACGGCGGGTACCCGGGCCATCAGGAACAGCAGCACCAGCACCCCGTACCCGGCGAGCAGGCCGGACAGGTGCGCGGCGGTGGCGAACAGCGCGTCGGGCCGGGCCGAGGGCCGCACCTGCGCCGCCCAGAGCAGGGTCACCACCCCCGCACCGGCCAGCATCCCGCCCCTCACCCGCACCACCGCATTCCGCATACGGATCACGCTAAGGCCGCAGGTGGCGGGCCTGATGACCCTTAAGGCGGCCTTGAGGAAGGCCTCACCGGCCCTTAACCCGGGCGCTGAGGTCGGCGTTCCGTCCGGGTAACAGAGGCGATGCCGCGGGGAAACAGCGGCCGCGCACGCTCGTGGCATGACCTCGGAACAGCGTGTGGTGGTGATCGGCGGCGGCCTCGCGGGCCTGCGGCTCGCGCAGCGGCTCGGCCCGGCCGCGGCGGTGACCGTCCTCGGCGAGGAAACCCACGTGCCGTACAACCGGGTCCTGCTCGCCGAGGTCCTCGCGGGCCGGTACGCCCCGGAGGTGACGGCCCTCCCGGCGCCCGGCCCGGTGCTGCGGCGAGGGGTCCGGGCGGTGCGCGTGGACCGCGCGGAGCGGGCCGTGCGCTGCGACGACGGCACGGTGGCCCGGTACGACACGCTGGTACTGGCCACGGGTTCGAACGCGGTGCTCCCGCCGCTGCGCGGGCTGTTCGAACCCGAGGGGCGGGACCTCCCGGACGGGGTGCACGCCTTCCGCACGATGGACGACTGCCTGGCGCTCTCGGCGGCCGTGCGGCCCGGGGTCCGCGTGGTGGTGATCGGCGGGGGCCTGCTGGGCGTCTCGGCGGCCCGTGCGCTGGCCGCGCGGGGGGCGCAGGTCGTCCTGGCCCAGCAGGGCGAGCGGCTGATGGAGCGCCAGCTGGACGCGGACGCCTCCGCCCTGCTGCACGCGCACCTGACCTCACTCGGCGTGGAGATCCACACGGAATGCCGCGTCCGTGGCCTGATCACATCTGCGGCGCCGCTGCCGGGGGCTCTGCGCCCTGACCCCCGCGTCTCAAACGCCGGCGAGGCTGAAGTTGCCCTACCGGCAATCCAGCCGCGCCAGGCAGGCGAGGCCGCGCAAAATCCAGCCCCTGCGGCGTTTGAGGAGCGGGGTCTGGGGCGGAGCCCCAGCAGCGGCGCCGCGCAGGGTCATCGCAAGGTCACCGGGGTCGAGCTCGCCGACGGCTACCGGCTCGACGCCGATGCCGTCGTGCTCGCCTGCGGCGTACGCCCCCGCACGGGCCTCGCCCTGGCCGCCGGACTGGAGGTCCGCAAGGGCATCGTCGTCGACGACCACCTCCGCACCGGCGACCCCCGCATCCACGCCATCGGCGACTGCGCCGAGCACGCCGGCCAGGTGTACGGCCTCGCGGGCGCCGCCCTGGAGCAGGCCGACGCCCTGGCCGCGCTCCTCACCGGCGAGCCCACGCAGTACACCGGCACCCGCGCCCTCACCCGGCTCACCCTCACCACCGACGGGGACCGCTCCCTCGATCTCGCCGCCTTCGGCGAGACCACCCCCCTCCCCGGCGACGACGTGGTCCGCCTCGCCGACGCCACCCGCCGCACCTACCGCAAGGTCGTCCTGCGGGGCGACCGCCTCGTCGGCGGCGTGCTGCTCGGCGAGCTCTCCACCGTGGGGGCCCTCGCCCGCACCTGGGAGGGCGAGGAATCACCGCACGACCTGTTCCACCTGCTCACCGACGACGGAGGCCACTGAGATGACCGAGCCCCTGCCCACGATCGTGCTCATCGGGCACGGCATGGTCGGCCAGCGCTACCTCGAAGCACTCGCCGAGCGCGGGGTCACCGCCACGCACCGGATCACCGTGCTCTGCGAGGAGCCCCGGCCCGCCTACGACCGCGTGCACCTGACCTCGTACTTCTCCGGCAGCACCGCCGAGGACCTGTCCATGACGCCCGCCGGGTTCATGGAGGAGCACGGCATCGCCCTCCACCTCGACGACCCCGCCGAGCACATCGACCGGGCCGCCCGCACCGTCACCTCCCGGTCCGGGCAGGTGTTCCCGTACGACGTCCTGGTGCTGGCCACCGGCAGCTATCCCTTCGTGCCGCCGGTCCCGGGCAAGGACGCCCCCGGCTGCTTCGTCTACCGCACGATCGAGGACCTGCTCGCGATCGAGGAGTACGCGAAGAGCCGCGGCTCCGGCGCGGTCGTCGGCGGCGGTCTCCTCGGGCTGGAGGCCGCCGGCGCCCTCCAGGGGCTGGGCCTGGCCACCCGTATCGTCGAGTTCGCCCCGCGCCTGATGCCCGTACAGGTCGACGAGGGCGGCGGCGCGGCCCTGCTGCGCACCATCGAGTCCATGGGGCTGACCGTCCACACCGGCGTCGGCACCCAGGAGGTGGTGACCGGCGAGGACGGCCACGTCAGCGGAATGCGGCTCTCCGACGGCTCCGTCGTCGACACCGACCTCGTCGTCTTCTCCGCCGGCGTCCGCCCCCGCGACCAGCTGGCCCGCGACGCCGGACTGGACGTCGGCGAGCGCGGCGGTATCGCGGTCGACGCCCGCTGCCGCACCTCCGACGCGCACGTCTACGCCATCGGCGAGTGCGCCCTCGCCGTCGACGGCCGGGTCTACGGACTGGTCGCCCCCGGCTACGAGATGGCCGAGACGGCCGCCGACGATCTGCTGGGCCGCGAGAAGGAGTTCACCGGAGCCGACCTCTCCACCAAGCTCAAGCTCCTCGGCGTGGACGTCGCCTCCTTCGGCGACGCCCACGGCGCCACCCCGGACAGCCTCGACGTCGTCTGGTCCGACTCCCGCTCCGGGGTCTACAAGAAGCTGGTCGTCTCCCCCGACGGGGTCCTCCTCGGCGGCGTGCTGGTCGGCGACGCGGACTCCTACGGGCTGCTGCGCCCGCTCACCGGCAGCGTCCCGCCCGTGGCCCCCGAGCAGCTGGTACTGCCCGCCGGGGTCGGCGCCCCGGTCGCGCTCGGCCCGTCCGCGCTCCCCGACCACGCCGTGATCTGCTCCTGCCACAACGTCACCAAGAAGGCCATCGCCGCCTGCGCCACCCTCGCCGAGGTCAAGAAGTGCACCAAGGCGGGCACCGGCTGCGGCAGCTGCGTCAAGGTGATCGGCCAGCTGCTGCCCGCCGCCACCGACAAGGGGCTGTGCGGCTGCTTCCCCTTCACCCGGGCCGAGCTCTACGAGATCGTCCGCACCCGCCGGCTGACCTCGTACGAGGAGATCCTCGACGGCCACGGCCGCCCGGAGGCCCGCGGCGGCGACGGCTGCGAGGTCTGCAAGCCGACCGTCGGCTCGATCATCGCCTCGCTCGCCCCGACCCTCGGGGCGAGCGGCTACGTCCTGGACGGGGAGCAGGCCGCCCTCCAGGACACCAACGACCACTTCCTCGCGAACATGCAGCGCAACGGCTCCTACTCGGTCGTCCCGCGCATCCCCGGCGGTGAGATCACCCCCGACAAGCTGATCGTGATCGGCGAGGTGGCCCGCGACTTCGGCCTCTACACGAAGATCACCGGCGGCCAGCGGATCGACCTCTTCGGGGCGAGCGTGGACCAGCTCCCGCGGATCTGGGCACGGCTCGTCGACGCCGGGTTCGAGTCCGGGCACGCGTACGGGAAGGCCCTGCGCACGGTGAAGTCCTGCGTGGGGCAGACCTGGTGCCGCTACGGGGTCCAGGACAGCGTCCGGATGGCCATCGACCTGGAGCTTCGCTACCGGGGGCTGCGCGCCCCGCACAAGCTGAAGTCGGCGGTCTCCGGATGCGCCCGCGAGTGCGCGGAGGCGCAGAGCAAGGACTTCGGCGTCATCGCGACGGCGAGTGGCTGGAACCTGTACGTGGGCGGCAACGGCGGGGCCACCCCGCGCCACGCCGACCTGCTGGCGCAGGACCTGTCGGACGCGGAACTGGTCCGGCTGATCGACCGGTTCCTGATGTTCTACATCCGCACCGCCGACCGGCTGGAGCGGACCTCCACCTGGCTGGAGCGGCTGGAGGGGGGCCTGGCCCACCTGCGGGACGTGGTCGTGCACGACTCGCTCGGGCTGTGCGCGGAGCTGGAGGCCCTGATGGCCGACCACGTGGCGCACTACCGGGACGAATGGGCCGAGACGCTCCAGGATCCGGAGCGGCTGGGCCGGTTCGTGTCCTTCGTCAACGCGCCCGGCGCCCCCGACCCGACCGTGAAGTTCGTCCCCGAGCGCGACCAGGTCAAGCCCGACCTGGCCGTCCTGACCATAGGAGGAGCCGTCCGATGACCGTGGAACTGCAGGTTGCGCAGGGCTGGCTGACGGTGTGCGAGCTGTCCTCGCTCATCCCCGGGCGCGGGGTGGCGGCGCTGCTGCCCGACGGGAGCCAGGCCGCGGTGTTCGTCGACCGCGCGGGGCGCCCGTACGCCATCGGCAACCAGGACCCCTTCACCGGGGCGCACGTGCTCTCGCGCGGGCTGGTGGGGACGGCGGGGGGCCGGCCCTTCGTGGCTTCCCCGCTGCTGAAGCAGCGCTTCGACCTGGAGTCGGGGCGCTGCCTGGACGACGAGGAGACGGTGGTCCGGACCTACCCGGTGCGGACCGCCGCGACCTCGTGACCGCAGGCGGTGATGTCGTCAGCTCTGGACCATCGACGGGTCCATCCACATGATCTCCCAGGTGTGGCCGTCGAGGTCGTCGAAGGCACGGCCGTACATGACGCCGTGGTCCTGGGCGGGGCGGGGTTCGGTGGCGCCGGCCGCCAGGGCCCCGTCCACCAGCTCGTCGACCGCGGTGCGGCTCCCGGCGCTCAGACAGAGCAGCACCTCGGACGTCTTCGTGGCGTCCGCGATCTCCTTGTGGGTGAAGTCCTTGTAGCGGGCCTCGGTCAGGAGCATCGCGACGATGGTGTCGCTGATGACCATCGAAGCGCAGTTCTCGTCGGTGAACTGGGCGTTGAAGGAGTAGCCCAGCTTGCTCCAGAAGGCCTTGCTGGCGTCCAGGTCCTTGACCGGCAGGTTGACGAAGATCATGGTGGCGGACATCGAGGTCTCTCTTCTCTCGTGTGCGGTGCTCGGTGCGTGGTGCCCGGTGCTTTCGAGAGGTAGACCGCAGGTCCCCGGGAAACTCATCGCTCCCCGCGAAGTTTCTTCGAATTTTTTGCCTGACCTACGAAGCCGCAGGTCAGGCCATGGATACGAGGCTCAGCTCCAGCACCGCCAGCGGGATGAAGCCGGCCGCGTCCTCGCCCTGGAGCGAGGCCCCGGGCCCGGCGAGGCGCTGGTGGAGGGCCAGCGCGATCCGCTCCCCCTGCCCCTTGGCCCGCTCGGCGTTCGGCCCGCGGTGCAGTCCGTCGATCGCGGCCCTCCACAGCTGGACCCAGCGGCCGAAGTCGGCTGCGGTCAGCTCCCGCACCGCGTGCAGAGCGGCGTGCGGGGCGAAGGCGTCGCGCCGGTAGCCGGCGGTGCGGAAGAGGGCCCGCTCCCAGAAATCGGTGATCCGGGGCAGGTGGGACTCCAGGTCCGTGCCCGCGAGTTCGGTGAAGAAGGGCCCGATCCGCGGGTCGGCGAAGGCGGCCGTGTAGAAGCGGCGCAGCACGGCGTCGAGGTCGGCACGGCCTGAGATGTCGGCGGCGGCGAAGTGGTCCATTGCTGCACCATCCTCCCCCACCGGGAGCCTCCCCCGGGCGGAAAGTCCCGCGGTGCGCCCCGCCGGGGCGCGGTCCGGCGTATTGCACGTCGAGCGGTCGCTCGTGCGTCATGGGGAGTTGGCGCCACGGCAACTGGCGCCTCCTAGGTTCCTCGACGCGTGCGATCCCGCGTCCGACCGGCCGCGGGGCCTTCCTCCCACAGGAGTGACCGTGGAACGTCGTACCTTCCTGCGCGGCGCAGTGATCGGTTCGTCGGCCGCCGCCTTCGGCGGCACGTTGATGCACGGGGCCGCCTACGCCGCCCCCGCCCAGCCGGGTGCCGGACCCTACGGGGCGCTCGGCGCGGCCGACGCCAACGGCATCATGCTGCCCAGCGGCTTCACCAGCCGGGTCATCGCCCGCTCGGGCCAGACCGTCAGCGGCACCTCGTACAGCTGGCACAGCGCCCCCGACGGCGGTGCCTGTTTCGCGGACGGCTCGGGCTGGATCTACGTGTCGAACTCGGAGATCAACCCCTCCGGCGGCGCGAGCGCCGTCAAGTTCAACTCCTCCGGCACCATCACCGGCGCCTACCGCATCCTGTCCAGCACCCGGCAGAACTGCGCGGGCGGCAAGACCCCCTGGAACACCTGGCTGTCCTGCGAGGAGGTCGACCGCGGCTTCGTCTACGAGACCGACCCGTACGGGGTGAACGCGGCGGTGCAGCGCCCTGCGATGGGCCGGTTCAAGCACGAGGCGGCGGCCGCCGACCCGGTGCGCCAGGTGATCTACCTGACCGAGGACGAGACCAACGGCTGCTTCTACCGCTTCATCCCGGCCACCTGGGGCAACCTCTCCTCCGGCACCCTCCAGGTCCTGAAGGCCGGCACCGCCACCTCCGGCTCCTTCACCTGGCAGAACGTCCCGGACCCGGACGGCTCGCCGACCGTGACCCGCAGCCAGGTCTCGGGCTCGAAGAAGTTCAACGGCGGCGAGGGCTGCCACTACGCCAACGACACCGTCTGGTTCACCACCAAGGGCGACAACCGGGTCTGGCAGCTGAACCTCACGAACAGCACGTACGAGCTGGCCTACGACGACTCGCTCGTGCCCGGCGGCGCGGCCCCGCTGACCGGTGTCGACAACGTCACCGGGTCCTCGTACGGCGACCTGTACGTCGCCGAGGACGGCGGCAACATGGAGATCTGCGTGATCACCCCGGACGACGTGGTGGCGCCCTTCCTGCGGATCACCGGCCAGTCCTCCTCCGAGATCACCGGCCCGGCCTTCTCGCCCGCCGGCAACCGCCTCTACTTCTCCAGCCAGCGCGGTACGAGCGGCAGCTCGTCCGGCGGCATCACCTACGAGGTGACGGGCCCCTTCCGCGTCTAGCTCCACCGGCGCTCCCCTCCAGCCCCGCTCTTCCAGCCCCGCCAGGGGGCACCTCCCAGCGGTAGCTGGGGGAGTTTGAGGCGCGGGGGCCCGGGGGCAGCGCCCCCGCAACGGCGCCGCGCCCGCACGACCGGCCGCACCCCGACGGGTTCATCCCGCCGAGGTGCGGCCACCGTCATGAGGCCACGGCCCCACCCTTCAGCAGCGCAGCCCCCAGCGGGGTCACGGTGTGCAGCACCGCGTTCCCCCGCCGCAGCGTGGTCACCAGCCCCGCCTCCCGCATCACGCACGCGTGCTGGCTCGCGGAGGCCAGCGAGACCCCGGCCCGGCGGGCCAGCTCGCTGGTGGTCGCCCCGTCCCCTATGGCCCGCAGCACGACCGAGCGGGTGTGCCCGACCAGCTTGCCCAGGGTGCGCTGGCGCTGCTCCTCCACGGGCCGCGCCGCCTCACCCCCGGTCGGCGCCGAGGCCAGCTGCGCCGCGGCCGGGTAGACCAGCACGGGCGGCAGCTCCGGATCGTGCAGGGTCACCGCAGTGCGCCGGCAGAAGAAGGACGGCTGGAGCAGCAGCCCGCGCCCCCGCAGCCGTACGTCACGGTCCACGGGGTAGTCGCACTCCAGCACCGGGGCCCGCCAGCGCAGCATGGGCGGCAGGGAGTCCAGCAGCTCGTCCGCGCCGCCGTCCAGCAGGGCCCGGCCGCGCGCGGCGCGCTCGGCCTCGATCTGGGCCTGGATATGCGTCCAGTACGGCTCCACGGCGGCCCGGTGGTACGCGCGGAGCTCGCCCATGAGCCGCGGCAGCTGCTTGTCACCGCCGTCCATGAACTCCCGCAGCCGCGGCGTCATCGGCGCACCGGCGGCCAGCAGCTGCAGCTCGCGCCGCATGCGCTCGGGACGGATCCCGCGCAGCGCGTCGAGGCCCACGTCCCACCCGTACTGCCCCTCCACAGGGGTCAAAAAATCGGGGAAATAACCGCGACTCGGTATGAGCATACCGAGCGTGCGTGTTTCACTATTCAACCTGCTCCGGGTTTCCGTACGCCATTCACCGAACAACCGGGCATCACGCCGGTCTCTTAAGCGGTGAAAGCTCAGAATCGTTTCCCACAACGCATCGGGACGCCCTGCCATCCGTACGCGTGCCAGGTCCACTCCAGTGAAATGGATACGCAGCACCGAACCCCCACCTGTGCAACCGCAATCCCCCCGCTCCATGAGTATGCATGCCGTCACACGTTGTCACCACGCCCTTTCGGCCACAGTTGAAACCCCTTTCGGCGGGGGCGTGACAACCGAAATCCTGTACTCCGCCGGGCACACTCCGGTGCGACCGAAACGCTCCGCGAAGGCCGTGGGGGGCTTTGCGGGGCCTGGCGGTCGGTCGCACCGGGAAGCGCCGACGTGCCCGGCAGAATGACAGCGGCGGTGGACGGGTGGGGATCCGTCCACCGCCTGCTGGCGTAAAGACTTGTTGAACAACAAAAATAGGCGCGCCCGCCCCCGGGCAGTCAGGGAACCCGGGGACAGGCGCGGTCTATGGGGCCCTTGGCGGGCCAGGGGTCAGCGGCTGTCGCTGCCCTTCGCCTCGGCGGCGGCACGGCCGGCCTCCAGGCGCGCCACCGGAATCCGGAAGGGCGAGCAGGAGACGTAGTCGAGGCCGACCTCGTGGAAGAAGTGGACCGACTCGGGGTCGCCACCGTGCTCGCCGCAGACGCCGAGCTTGAGGTCGGGGCGGGTGGCCCGGCCCTGCTTGACCGCGTGGCGCACGAGGGAGCCGACGCCGTCCTTGTCGATGGTCTCGAAGGGCGAGACCCCGAAGATGCCCTTCTCCAGGTAGGCGGTGAAGAAGCTGGCCTCGACGTCGTCGCGGGAGAAGCCCCACACCGTCTGGGTCAGGTCGTTCGTGCCGAAGGAGAAGAACTGCGCGGCCTCGGCGATCTGGGCGGCCGTCAGGGCGGCGCGAGGCAGCTCGATCATCGTGCCGATGCTCAGCTTGAGGTTGGTGCCGGTGGCGGCCTCGACCTCGGCGATGACCTGGACGGCCTCGTCGCGGACGATCTCCAGCTCCTGGACGGTGCCGACGAGCGGGACCATGATCTCGGCACGCGGGTCGCCCTTGGCGTTCTTGCGCTCGGCGGCGGCCTCGGCGATCGCCCGGACCTGCATCTTGAACAGGCCGGGGATGACCAGGCCGAGACGGACACCGCGCAGACCCAGCATCGGGTTCTGCTCGTGCAGCTTGTGCACGGCCTGGAGCAGGCGCAGGTCGTTCTCGTTGGCGTCCTTGCGGGACTCGGCGAGGGCGACGCGGACCGACAGCTCGGTGATGTCGGGCAGGAACTCGTGCAGCGGCGGGTCCAGGAGGCGGACGGTGACGGGCAGGCCGTCCATCGCCTCGAACAGCTCGACGAAGTCCTTCTTCTGCAGCGGCAGGAGGGCACTGAGTGCCGCCTCGCGCTCTTCGTCGGTGTCCGCGAGGATCAGTCGCTCCACGAGTTCACGGCGCTCGCCGAGGAACATGTGCTCGGTGCGGCACAGGCCGATGCCCTGGGCGCCGAAGCGGCGGGCACGCAGCGCGTCCTCGGCGTTGTCGGCGTTGGCGCGCACCCGCAGGCGGCGGACGCGGTCCGCGTAGGCCATGATCCGGTGCACGGCGGCGACGAGCTCGTCGGCGTCGTCGGCGCCGGCGTGCATGCGGCCCTCGAAGTACTCGACGACCGGGGACGGTACGACGGGTACCTCACCGAGGTAGACCTTGCCGGTGGAGCCGTCGATGGAGACGACGTCGCCCTCTTCGATGACCGTGTCGCCGACCGTCATGCGGCGGCGCTTGGTGTCGACGTCGAGCTCCTCGGCGCCGCAGACACAGGTCTTGCCCATGCCGCGGGCGACGACGGCGGCATGCGAGGTCTTGCCGCCGCGCGAGGTCAGGATGCCCTCGGAGGCGATCATGCCGTCCAGGTCGTCCGGGTTGGTCTCGCGGCGGATCAGGATGACCTTCTCGCCAGAGCGGGACCACTTGACGGCCGTGTACGAGTCGAAGACGGCCTTGCCGACCGCCGCGCCCGGGGAGGCGGCGATGCCGCGGCCGAGCAGGGTGGTCTTGGCGCCCTCGTCGAAGCGCGGGAACATCAGCTGGGCCAGCTGGTGGCCGCTGACGCGCTGGAGGGCCTCGGCCTCGTCGATCAGGCCCTGGTCGACGAGCTGGGTGGCGATGCGGAAGGCGGCACCGGCGGTGCGCTTGCCGACGCGGGTCTGGAGCATCCACAGCTGGCCGCGCTCGATGGTGAACTCGATGTCGCAGAGATCCTTGTAGTGGGTCTCCAGCGTCGTCATGATCGTCATGAGCTGGTCGTACGAGGCCTTGTCGATGGCCTCCAGGTCCGCGAGGGGCACGGTGTTGCGGATACCCGCGACGACATCCTCGCCCTGGGCGTTCTGCAGGTAGTCGCCGTAGACGCCCGCGTGGCCGCTGGCGGGGTCGCGGGTGAAGGCGACGCCGGTGCCGGAGTCGGGGCCGAGGTTGCCGAAGACCATGGAGCAGATGTTGACCGCGGTGCCCAGGTCGCTCGGGATGCGCTCCTGGCGGCGGTAGAGCTTGGCGCGGTCGGTGTTCCACGAGTTGAAGACGGCCTCGACGGCGAGGTCGAGCTGCTCGCGGGCGTCCTGCGGGAACTCGCGGCCGGCCTGCTTGGCGACGATCTTCTTGAAGCGGGTGACCAGCTTCTTCAGGTCGGCGGCGTCGAGGTCGGTGTCGACGGTGACCTTCTTGGCGGCCTTGGCCTCGTCGAGGGCTTCCTCGAAGAGCTCGCCGTCGACGTCCAGCACAGTCTTGCCGAACATCTGGATGAGGCGGCGGTACGAGTCCCACGCGAAGCGCTCGTTACCGGCCTGGGAGGCAAGGCCGGTCACGGACTCGTCGGAGAGGCCGATGTTCAGGACGGTGTCCATCATGCCGGGCATCGAGAACTTCGCACCGGAGCGCACGGAGACCAGCAGCGGGTCGTCCGACTGTCCGAGCTTCTTGCCCATCTTCGCCTCGAGGGCGGCAAGGTGGGCGCTGACCTCTTCGCGCAGCGCGGCCGGGGCCGTACCGCTCTCGAGGTAGACCTTGCAGGCCTCGGTGGTGATGGTGAAGCCGGGAGGGACCGGCAGACCCAGGTTGGTCATCTCGGCGAGGTTGGCTCCCTTGCCGCCGAGAAGGTCCTTGAGGTCGCGGTTGCCCTCGGTGAAGTCGTAGACGAACTTCTGATCTTTGTTTTCCGACACGGGTCTCGACTCCTCGAGGCTCGGTGGCTGCCCTGACGGCCAGGAACATACCCAGATCGAAGGCTTCTGGGTACGTCCACTTGGTCGTCATACGGCTGTAACCACCCGTGCGCCAGCAGATCGAAAGTAACTCATGGGTAATCAGAAAGTACGAAGAGCCTTCACATCCCGAAGGGTGAGGGGGCTCCTGAGGCCTGATCACGCTCGGATGAGCGATCATCGATACATTTGCATTCAAGTCTTGAACGCACAAACGGTGGCACCCAGTGCCACCCTTTGAAAGTCTTACCCGTGACTTCTGTGCTCATCTGAGCGAAACCCTTCCCATGCGTGGCGTATATCACGCACCACGGAGGGCGATTTGTCAGCCTCCCGAGGTGTCCAGTTCAGCGTCCTCGCTCACACCCGCGCAGTCGTACGGGTCCTTCAGCCAGCCGTCCGGCAGGACAACTCGGTTGTTTCCGGACGTCCGACCGCGAGGTCCGTCCGCGCTCTCCGGCCATGCTTGATCCAGATCGAGCTCGCTCAGATGAGCGTCCAGCTCGGCCAGGGAAGAGGTGACCGCGAGCTTCTTGCGCATCTCGGAACCCACCGAGAAGCCCTTGAGGTACCAGGCCACGTGCTTACGGAAGTCGATCACCCCGCGCGCCTCGTCGCCGATCCACTCCCCCAGCAGCTGCGCGTGGCGGTGCATGGTGGTCGCCACCTCGCGCAGGGTGGGCTTGTGGAAGTCCTCGGGGCGCCCCTCGAAGGCCGCCACCAGGTCGTTGAACAGCCACGGCCGCCCCAGGCAGCCGCGTCCCACGACCACGCCGTCGCAGCCGGTCTCGCGGACCATGCGCAGCGCGTCCTCGGCGCACCAGATGTCGCCGTTGCCGAGCACCGGGATCTCCGGCACGTGCTCCTTGAGCCGCGCGATGGCGTCCCAGTCGGCGGTGCCGCCGTAGTGCTGGGCGGTGGTCCGGCCGTGCAGGGCTATCGCGGTGACCCCCTCCTCGACGGCGATCCGGCCGGCGTCGAGGTAGGTGAGGTGGTCGTCGTTGATGCCCTTGCGCATCTTCATGGTGACCGGCAGGTCGCCGGCGCCCGCGACGGCCTCGCGCAGGATCGCGCGCAGCAGGTTCCGCTTGTAGGGGAGGGCCGAGCCGCCGCCCTTGCGGGTCACCTTGGGGACCGGGCAGCCGAAATTGAGGTCGATGTGGTCGGCGCGGTCCTCTTCGACGATCATGCGGACCGCCTTGCCGACCGTGGCCGGGTCCACCCCGTACAGCTGAATCGAGCGAGGCTTCTCGGTCTCGTCGAAGTGGATCAGCTGCATGGTCTTCTCGTTGCGCTCGACCAGGGCGCGGGTCGTGATCATCTCGCTCACGAACAGCCCCTTGCCGCCCGAGAACTCCCGGCAGAGGGTACGGAACGGGGCATTGGTGATGCCGGCCATGGGTGCGAGCACCACCGGGGGCTGCACGGTGTGCGGGCCGATCGCGAGGGGCGGAGGGAGCGTGGTCATCCGCCCATTGTCCCGCATGCCGAGGGGGTGCGGGGGACGTAGCATCGGCGCATGATCGAGCCGAGTCCCCGGCAGCGCATGCTCGTCCTCGCGATCTGCTGCATGAGCCTGCTGATCGTCAGCCTCGACAACACCGTGCTCAACGTCGCCCTGCCCTCGATGCGCCGTGACCTGGACGCCTCGGTCGCGGGGCTGCAGTGGAGCATCGACGCCTACACCCTCGTGCTGGCCTCGCTGCTGATGCTCGCGGGCTCCACGGCCGACCGGATCGGGCGCCGGAAGGTGTTCGTGGCCGGTCTGGTGGCCTTCACCGGCGGCTCCCTGCTCTGCTCGCTCGCCCCCAGCCTCAACTGGCTCATCGTCTTCCGGATGGTGCAGGCGGTGGGCGGCGCGATGCTCAACCCGGTGGCGATGTCGATCATCACCAACACCTTCACCGATCCCGCCGAGCGGGCCCGGGCCATCGGTGTGTGGGGGGCGGTCGGGGGCATCTCCATGGCGGCGGGGCCCCTGATCGGCGGGGTGCTGGTGGACTCCGTGGGCTGGCGCTCGATCTTCCTGATCAACCTGCCGATCGGGCTGGCGGCGTTCGCGCTGACCCTGCGGCACATCCCCGAGTCCCGCGCGGCCCGGCCGCGCCGCGCGGACCCGCTGGGGCAGGTGCTGGTCATCGCCCTGCTGGGCAGTCTGACGTACGGGATCATCGAGGCGCCGGCCGCCGGCTGGCGCTCGCCGCTGATCGTGGGGTGCGCGGTGGTGGCCGTCGCCTCGTTCCTGGGGCTGCTGATCCACGAGCCCCGCTGCAAGGAGCCGCTGATCGATCTCCGGTTCTTCCGGAGCGCGCCCTTCAGCGGCTCGACCGTGATCGCGATCAGCGCCTTCGCCGGGCTCGCCGGCTTCCTCTTCCTGAACACGCTGTACCTCCAGGACGTGCGGGGGCTCAGCGCCCTGCACGCCGGGCTCTACATGCTGCCGATGGCCGGTCTCACCGTCCTGTTCGCCCCGCTGGCCGGGCGGCTGGTGGGCAGCCGCGGGCCGCGGATCTGCCTGCTGATCGCGGGGGCGTCGATGGTGGCGAGCGGGCTGCTGTTCGCCCTGTTCGAGGCCGAGACGTCCAACCCGCTGCTGTTCACCGGGTACATGCTGTTCGGGCTCGGCTTCGGCATGGTGAACGCGCCGATCACCAATACGGCGGTGTCCGGGATGCCGCGTTCCCAGGCCGGGGTCGCGGCCGCCATCGCCTCCACCAGCCGGCAGACCGGCGGCACCCTGGGCGTCGCGGTGATCGGCTCGGTGCTGGCGGCCGGGCTGGCGAACGGCGCGGACTTCTCGGCGGCGGCCCAGCCGGCCTGGTGGATCATCACGGTCTGCGGGCTGCTCGTCCTGGTCGTGGGCGCGGCGACCAGCGGCACCTGGGCCCGCGCGACGGCGGAACGGACCGCCCGCACCCTGGAGGACGCGGTCGGCACCACGGCGACGACGACGGGTTCGCCGCGCCGCTGAGGCGTCTCTTCCGGGCGGCTACTCGCCGCAGTTGAAGTCCTCGGCCGAGGTGTTGACCCGGTCGAGGAGGCCGCGCAGGAGGTCGCGCTCCGCGGCCGACAGGCCCGCGAAGATGCCGCTCTCGACCTCGTCGAGGGCGGTGTTCGTCTTGTGGAGGGCCGCTTCCCCGGCGTCGGTGATGGCCACGTTGTGGCGGCGGCGGTCTGCCGGGTCCCGGCGGCGTTCGGCCAGGCCCTCGCCCTCCAGGTCGTTCAGGATCCCGACGAGCACGCTCGGGTCCACCTCCAGCCGCTCGGCGAGCGCCCGCTGGCTCATGGGGCCGCCCTCCAGGTGCATCAGCGTCATCGCGTGCCGCGGGGTGAGCCCGGCCGCGCCGAGTGCCCGCTTCATCCGCGTCTGGGTGACCGATCCGTGCCAGGCCAGCAGCAGGCCCAGCCGCTGGGGAGGGTGCGGTCCGTCCTGATCTGCCGTCATGGTCCACATCGTAGCAACCGAGAAATGGTTGCATTGGAGATATCGTTGATGCTATTCAATGGTTTTACATCACCGACCGTTGGAGATCTTCATGTTCATCGCCTACGCCGTCGTCGGCGTCCTGCTCGCCCTCGCCCTCACCGCCTCGGCCACCTTCACCCTCCAGCGCAACGACCAGATCGTGGCGAGCATGCAGAAGGTCCAGGTCCCGGACTCGTGGCTGCCGCGCCTGGCCACGCTCAAGGCCGCGGGCGCGATCGGCCTGGTGGCCGGCCTGTGGGTGACTCCGCTCGGCGTGGCCGCGGCCGTCGGCGTGACCCTCTACTTCATCGGCGCGGTCATCAGCCACCTCCGGGTCAAGGACTACGAGCTGGCGCCGGCGGCCGTACTGACCCTGGTCTCGGCGGCCGCCCTGGCGCTGCGGATCCTCGCCTGACCCTGACGAGTGACAGATATTGAAATCTGTCACTCGTCATGTCATTCTCGTTCCATGACGAAGAACGAGAGCACCTACGTGACCGCCGACCGCCGCACTCTCGGCAGCACCGGCCCCACCGTCTTCCCGCTGGGGCTGGGCTGCATGGGGATGTCGGCCCTCTACGGGGAGGCGGACCGCGCCGAGTCCATCGCGACCATCCACGCCTATCTGGACGACACACCCGGCGGCACGCACACACTGCTGGACACCGGCGACTTCTACGGCATGGGGCACAACGAACTGCTGATCAACGAGGCCCTGCGCACGGCGCCCGCCGAGGCCCGCGAGCGGGCGCTGACCAGCGTCAAGTTCGGCGCGCTGCGCACGGTCGAGGGCGGCTTCACCGGCTACGACGGCCGGCCGGAGGCCGTCAAGAACTTCCTGGCCTACTCGCTCCAGCGGCTCGGCCGGGACCACATCGACATCTACCGGATCGCGCGCGTGGACCCGGACGTGCCGATCGAGGAGACCGTCGGGGCCATCGCCGAGGCGGTCGAGGCCGGGCACGTGCGCCACATCGGCCTCTCGGAGGTCGGCGCGGACACCCTGCGCCGGGCCGCCGCCGTGGCCCCGATCTCCGACCTCCAGATCGAGTACTCGCTGATCTCCCGCGGCATCGAGGCCGAGATCCTGCCGACCGCCCGCGAGCTCGGCATAGGAATCACGGCGTACGGGGTGCTGTCCCGCGGCCTGATCAGCGGCCACTTCACCCGCGACCGCGCACTGGCCCCGGGCGACTTCCGCGGCATGAGCCCCCGCTTCCAGGGCGACAACCTCAACCGGAACCTCGACCTGGTGGAGGCGCTGCGCAAGGTGGCCGAGGGCAACGGTGTGAGCGTCGCCCAGACCGCGATCGCCTGGGTGCTCGCGCAGGGGCCGCGGCACGGGGTCGACATCGTGCCGCTGGTGGGCGCCCGGCGCCGGGACCGGCTCGCCGAGGCACTGGGTGCCATGAACGTCTCCCTCGACGCCGCCGACCTGGCCGCCGTCGAAGAGGCCGTCCCTGCGGGCGCCGCGGCCGGCGAGCGGTACCCGGCGGCCCAGATGGCCCACCTCGACAGTGAGCACTGAGCTGACGGTACGGTCGTACCCATGCCTCCCGCTGCTGCCGAGCCCCTGACTCCCGAGCGCATCCTCGCGACCACCGAGGAGGTGCTGCGCCGCTTCGGTCCCACCAAGGCGACCGTGGTGGACGTGGCCCGCGCCCTGGGCGTCAGCCACGGCAGCGTGTACCGGCACTTCCCGTCGAAGGCGGCGCTGCGCGAGGCCGTCACGGACCGCTGGCTCGCCAGGAGCGTGGTCATGCTGGAGGAGATCGCCTCGGCCCCCACCGGGAGCGCCCCCTCCAAGCTGGAGGCATGGCTGGAGGCCCTCTTCGAGGCCAAGCGCCACAAGGCGGGCGACGACCCGGAACTGTTCGCCACCTACACCGTGCTGCTCGCCGAGAACAGCGGTGTGGTGGACGCGCACCTGACCGAGCTGATCGACCAGCTGGGCCGGATCATCGCCGAGGGCGTCGCAGCGGGCTCGCTCGCCGCCGACGATGTGCCGGCGGCGGCCCGCGCGGTGTTCGACGCCACCGGCCGCTTCCACGACCCGCAGTACGCGGCCGACTGGCTCTCACCGACGATCATCACCGAGTTCGAGGCGGTCACCGCCCTCGTGATCCGGGGCCTGCGCGCCTGACGCGGGGCCGCCACCAGCCGGAATCCGTCCGGAATCAGTCAGTCCGGACAACCTGATGATCCTTTTGGCCGCGTTTTGGTTGTTCGCGTCCCGTCAATGTCCTTACGGTCCTCCTACCGCACTTCATCAGGCACGCTCCAGGGGGAACCTTGTCCACTCCGGCAACTCACGACGCGCGACCGGCTCCTCCGAAGCGCTCGGGCGGCGCCGCCGCCCTCGGCTGGATCCTGACCATCGGGCTCAACGTGGTCGCGCCGATCATCACGTACAACGCGCTCACCAAGGACCACGGCTGGAGCGAGTTCTCCGCGCTGATGCTCAGCAGTGCCTGGCCGGTGCTCGAAAGCGTCATCAGCCTGGCCTGGCGGCGCAAGCTCGACGAGTTCGCCGTCGTCACCCTGGTGTTCCTGGTGATCACGGCTGTCGTCTCGCTCGTCGGCGCGCACTCGGCCCGCGCCCTGCTCATCAAGGACTCGGGGGTCACCGGGCTCTTCGGGCTGCTCTGTCTGGGGACGCTGCTCGCGCCGCGCCCGCTGATGTTCTACTTCAGCCGCAAGTTCGCCACCGACGGCACCCCGGAGAGCACCGCCTGGTGGAACGGCCTGTGGCAGTACGAGGGCTTCCGCACCACCCTGAACCGGATGACGCTGGTGTGGGGCGTCACGTACGTCGCCGAGGCGCTCGTCCGCGTCTTCCTCGCCTACACGCTGGACACCAAGACCATGGTGGTGCTCAGCCCGATCATGATCTACGCAGTGCTGGCCGCACTCGGCGTATGGACGGCCCTGTACGGGAAACGGTCCCAGGCCGAGGGCGAGCGCCGCGCGGCCGAAGCGGCGGCCCAGGCGGCAGCGGCCTCCTGATCCGGGCCCGCCCCGCGAAAAGACCGGTGGCCCGGTGCGCTGCGAGCGCACCGGGCCACCGGTCTTCGTGCGGCAGGACCTAGCAGCCGAGCAGGCGGCTGCCGAGGTAGGTCTGGATCTGGTCCAGGGAGACGCGCTCCTGCTTCATGGTGTCGCGCTCGCGCACGGTCACCGCGTTGTCGTCCAGGGTGTCGAAGTCGACGGTGACGCAGAACGGCGTACCGATCTCGTCCTGGCGGCGGTAGCGGCGGCCGATGGCGCCCGCGTCGTCGAACTCGATGTTCCAGAACTTGCGCAGGTCGGCGGCGAGGCCCTTGGCCTTCGGCGACAGCTGCGCGTTACGGGACAGCGGCAGGACGGCGACCTTGACCGGGGCCAGGCGCGGGTCGAAGCGCATCACGGTGCGCTTCTCCATGACGCCCTTGGCGTTGGGGGCCTCGTCCTCGTTGAACGCGTCGAGCATGAAGGCGAGCATCGCGCGGTTCACACCGGCCGCCGGCTCGATGACGTACGGGGTGTACTTCTCCTTCGTCTCCTGGTCGAAGTAGACGAGCTCCTGGCCGGAGGCCGCGGAGTGCGCCTTCAGGTCGAAGTCGGTGCGGTTGGCGACGCCCTCCAGCTCGGAGAACTCGTTGCCGCCGAAGTTGAAGCGGTACTCGATGTCGGCGGTGCGCTTCGAGTAGTGGGACAGCTTCTCCTTCGGGTGGTCGTACCAGCGGATGTTCTCCTCGCGGATGCCGAGGTCGCGGTACCAGTTCCACCGCTCCTGCATCCAGTACTCCTGCCACTGCTCGTCCTCGCCCGGCTTGACGAAGAACTCCATCTCCATCTGCTCGAACTCGCGCGTGCGGAAGATGAAGTTGCCCGGAGTGATCTCGTTGCGGAAGGACTTGCCCATCTGCGCGATGCCGAACGGGGGCTTCTTGCGCGAGGTGGTCTGCACGTGGGCGAAGTTGGTGAAGATGCCCTGGGCGGTCTCGGGGCGCAGGTACGCCTTCGAGCCGGTGTCCTGGGTCGGACCGAGGTGGGTCTCCAGCATGCCGGAGAACTGCTTCGGCTCGGTGAACTGGCCCTTCACACCACAGTTGGGGCAGTTGATGTCGGCGAGACCATTGGCGGGCAGACGGCCGTGCTTGGCCTCGTACGCCTCTTCAAGGTGGTCCGCGCGGTGGCGCTTGTGGCAGGAGGTGCACTCGGTCAGCGGGTCCGAGAAAGTGGCGACGTGGCCGGAGGCCACCCAGACCTCGGGGGCCAGGATCACGGAAGAGTCGAGGCCGACGATGTCCTCGCGCCCGGTGACCATGGCCTTCCACCACTGGCGCTTGATGTTCTCCTTGAGCTCGACACCGAGCGGACCGTAGTCCCAGGCGGCCTTGGAGCCGCCGTAGATGTCACTGCACGGGAAAACGAAGCCACGGCGCTTGCTCAGGCTGACGATGGTTTCGATCTTGTCGGCGGCCACGGTGCTCTCTTCATTACGAGGACGAACGGCGAAGTCTTTAGATTACCGGCGCCCGCACCCCCCCTTTCAAATCGGTTCCCCTTCCACGCCCGCCCGCCCAGGCCTCCCACCTGGGTTTTTGACAATCGTTTCCATCTTTGATGAAAATGGATGTCATGAACGTACGACGCCTCATACCCACCGCCGCCCTCGCCGGCGCCGTCGCCCTCGGCGCCACGGCCCTGACCGCCTGCTCCGGAGCCGGCGCCACCGGCAGCAAGGACGGCAAGGTCGGCGTGACGGCTTCGTTCTACCCGCTGCAGTTCCTGGCCGAGCAGATCGGCAAGGACCACGTGAAGGTCGACGGCCTGACCAAGCCCGGCGTCGAACCGCACGACCTGGAGATCACCCCCAAGCAGACCGCGCAGCTCGGCGAGGCCGACGTGGTCCTCTACCTCAAGAGCCTGCAGCCCGCCGTCGACAAGGCCGTGGCCCAGTCCGGCGTGAAGAACATCGTCGACGCCGCGACCCTCACCGAGCTGGAGGTCCACGGCTCCGGCCACGACCACGGCGCCGAAGAGGCCCACGCCGAGGGCGAGGGCCACGACCACAGCCACGGAGAGGGCGGCAAGGACCCGCACGTCTGGCTCGACCCCGTCAAGTACGCGGAGATCGCCAAGGGCGTCGGCGCCGCCCTGGAGAAGGCCGACCCCGGCCACGCTGCGGACTACAAGCAGAACACCGACGAGCTCGTCGGCAAACTGACCGCGCTGGACACGGAGTTCAAGGACGGCCTGAAGAACACCGCCTCCAGGACCTTCATCACCACCCACTCCGCCTTCGGCTACCTCGCCGAGCGCTACGGCCTCGACCAGGAGGGCATCTCCGGCGTCGACCCCGAGTCCGAGCCGAGCCCGGCCCGGATGAAGGATCTTCAGACCGTCGCGAAGAAGGACAATGTCTCCACCGTGTTCTTCGAGACCCTGGCCAGCGACAAGACGGCCAAGACCCTCGCGACGGACACCGGCCTGACGACCGATGTCCTGGACCCGCTCGAAGGAATCACCGGCACGTCCCAGGGCGCTGACTACTTCGAGGTCATGCGGTCCAACCTGAAGAACCTCCAGAAGGCGCTCGGAGCCAAGTAGATGACAGCAGCAACGGAGGCGCGAGCCATGCAGTCGACGCCGGCACAGGCAGCGGACCAGCCCGTCATATCCCTGCGCGGGGCCACGGCCTCGCTCGGCTCGCGCCCCGTGCTGCGCGGGATCGACCTCACCGTCCACCGCGGTGAGGTCGTCGCGCTGCTCGGTGCCAACGGCTCCGGCAAGTCCACGGCCGTGCGCGCCGTGGTCGGGCAGGTCCCGCTGACCGACGGAACCCTCAGCCTCTTCGGCACGGACTTCAAGCGCTTCCGCGACTGGTCGCGCATCGGGTACGTCCCCCAGCGCACCACCGCCGCCGGCGGCGTGCCGGCCACCGTCCGCGAGGTCGTCTCCTCCGGCCGGCTCGCCCGCTCCCGCTTCGGCCTCCTGCGCAAGGCCGACCGGGCCGCCATAGAGCACGCCCTGGCCCTGGTCGACATGGACTCGTACGCCGACGCCTCGGTGGACGCCCTCTCCGGCGGCCAGCACCAGCGCGTGCTCATAGCCCGGGCGCTCGCCGTCGAACCCGAGCTGCTGATCATGGACGAGCCGATGGCGGGCGTGGACCTCGCCAACCAGGAGGTCCTGGCGAGCGCCCTGCGCGCGCAGGTCGCCGCCGGCTCCACCGTCCTGCTCGTCCTGCACGAGCTGGGCCCGCTGGAGCCCCTGATCGACCGCGCCGTCGTCCTGCGCGACGGCTGCGTCGTCCACGACGGCCCGCCCCCGGAGGCCGTGGGGCAGCACGCCCTGCCCGGCCACGACCACGTACACCCCCACGCGGCGCACGACGCCGGGCCCCTGCGGACGGGACTGCTGAGCTGATGGACATCCTCGACTACGCCTTCATGCAGCGCGCACTGATCGCGGCGGCCCTGGTCGGCATCACGGCGCCCGCCATCGGCACGTACCTCGTCCAGCGCCGCCAGGCGCTCATGGGCGACGGCCTCGGCCACGTCGCCATGACCGGTGTCGCGCTCGGCTTCGTGCTCCAGACCAGCCCGGTCTGGATGGCGACGCTCGTCGCCGTCGTCGGCGCCGTCGGCATGGAACTGATCCGGGCCCGCGGCAGGACCAGCGGGGACGTCGCCCTCGCCATGCTCTTCTACGGCGGCCTCGCGGGCGGCGTCATGATCATCAACCTCGGGGGCGGGCAGACGGCCAGCCTCCTCGGCTCCATGTTCGGCTCGATCACCACGGTCGCCGCCGAGGACGTGACCGCGATGGCGATCCTCGCCGCCTTCGTCCTCGCCGTGGCCATCGGCCTGCGCAGGCAGCTCTTCGCCGTCTGCCAGGACGAGGAGTTCGCCAGGGTCACCGGCCTGCCCGTGCGCGCCCTGAACCTGCTGATCGCGGTCACCGCCGCCGTCACCGTCACCGTCGCGATGCGCATCGTCGGCCTGCTGCTGGTCAGCGCGATGCTGGTGATCCCGGTCGCGGCCGCCCAGCGCCTCACCCGCAGCTTCGCGGCCACGCTGGGCCTGGCCATGGCCATCAGCGTGACCGTCTCGCTGACCGGCACGGCGGCCACCTACTACATCAACGTGCCCTCGGGCGCGACGATCGTGCTGCTCGCGATCGGCGTCTTCATGGTGATGACCGCCCTCTCCGCCCCCCTGGCCCGGCGCCGGGCCAGGGCCGCACTCGCGGCCGAAGAGGTCTGCACGCGCGACGATGTGAAGGTCTAGGCCGGGGCCCGGCGAGATCCGGAAGAGACGGCCTGGCGGGCTGGCACAATGGCCGCAGGCCTATACGAGGAGGAACCGGTGGCGACTGCGCCTGGCGAGATGAATACCGCGCCAGTACGAGGACGATCCACCCGGCAGCGGGCCGCGGTCGCGGCGGCGCTGGACGAGGTGGACGAGTTCCGCAGCGCCCAGGAACTCCACGACATGCTCAAGCACCGTGGCGACTCCGTGGGCCTGACCACCGTCTACCGCACCCTCCAGTCCCTCGCGGACGCCGGCGAGGTCGACGTGCTGCGCACCAGCGACGGCGAGTCCGTCTACCGCCGGTGCTCCACCGGGGACCACCACCATCACCTGGTCTGCCGCAAGTGCGGCAAGGCCGTCGAGGTCGAGGGTCCGGCCGTGGAGAAGTGGGCGGAGTCCATCGCGGCCGAGCACGGCTACGTGAACGTGGCGCACACGGTGGAGATCTTCGGCACCTGCGCCGACTGCGCGGCGACCGCCCAGCCGTAGCGGGGGCCGCCTGCGGCCGGCTCCGGCCCGACCGGCAAGACAGCCCCTAGATCCGCTCCAGCTTCCCGTCCAGCAGCGCCCTCAACGCGTCCTGCTCCCCCGGGTCCGCGAGGCCCCGCTTAGGGAGCAGGACCCCGCCGAGTATCAGCTTGCCGCCGGAGAAGACCATGAAGGTCGCGGGGGTCTCCGCGTAGCCCGACAGCGCGCTCCAGCGCAGGTGGGTGGAGCCCTGCGCGCTGTCGACGGTGACGCCCTCCCCGTCGACGACCGCCCGGCACTCCCCCGCCGCCGCCAGCAGTCCCCGGGTCGACCGGGCCATGAACCGGTGGCCGAACAGCGCGAAGACCCAGCCGAAGAGGCCCACCACGGCCAGCGCCACGGCGGACCCGGCCGACCCGCCGTCCTGCGCGACGAGGACCGCGGCGTACCCGGGCCCCACCAGGCCGATGAGGAAGAACGGCAGGCGCTGGCGACGGCCCGCCTTCGACCGGCCGTGGGCCCGCAGGCCCTCCGCCATGTCGGCGACGGTCGGCGTGTAGCGGAGCTCGACCGCCTGCCCTCCCGACGCCGCCTCGTGTATCCGGTACAGCTGATCCCCGCCCATGTCGTCCATGAGCGGGGATCTTAGTGCCGGGTCAGGCCGAGCCCTCGGCCTGGTTCGGGACGGCGCCGCCGAAGCGGCGGTCGCGCTGGGCGTACTCCAGGCAGGCCGCCCAGAGGTTGCGGCGGTCGAAGTCCGGCCACAGCACGTCCTGGAAGACCATCTCGGCGTACGCGCTCTGCCAGAGCAGGTAGTTGGAGGTGCGCTGCTCGCCGCTGGGGCGCAGGAAGAGGTCCACGTCCGGCATGTCCGGGTAGTACATGTACTTCGCGAAGGTCTTCTCATTCACCTTCGACGGGTCCAGCCTGCCGGCCGCCACGTCACGGGCGATGGCCTGCGCCGCGTCCGCGATCTCCGCGCGGCCGCCGTAGTTGACGCAGAAGTACAGGGTCATGGCGTCGTTGTCGACGGTCTGCTCCTGCGCGACCTGGAGCTCCTGGACGACGGACTTCCACATCTTCGGCATGCGGCCGACCCAGCGGATGCGGATGCCCAGCTCGTTCATCTCGTCGCGGCGGCGCCGGATGACATCGCGGTTGAAGTTCATCAGGAAGCGGACCTCGTCGGGCGAGCGCTTCCAGTTCTCCGTCGAGAAGGCGTACAGGGAGAGGTTCTTGACGCCCATCTCCAGGCAGCCCTTGAGCACGTCGAGCACGACGCCCTCGCCGACCTTGTGGCCCTCGGTACGCGGCAGACCGCGCTCCTTGGCCCAGCGGCCGTTGCCGTCCATGACGACCGCGACGTGGTTCGGGACCAGCTCGCCGGGGATCTTCGGCGGGACCGCGCCGGACGGGTGCGGCTCGGGAACCTTGTACTCGCGGCGAGAGCGCCCCAGAATCCCGCGTCGTGCCATGTGTCCAGCTCCTATTTCTCGACGTATCGCAGGGAGCGTAGCCCGCGCTCCAGATGCCAGTGCAAATAGGCGGAGACCAGCCCGCTGCCCTCCCGCACGTGACGCGCCTCGCACGCGTCGGCATGCCCCCAGTCGCCCGTCAGCAGGGCGCTGAGCAGGGCGATGGCCTCCGATGAGGGTACGACGCTGCCGGGCACCCGGCAGTCCCCGCATATGACTCCGCCCGCGGCGACGGAGAAGTGCCGGTTGGGTCCGTGGATGCCGCACTTCGCGCAGTCCTCGAAGCTGGGCGCGTAGCCGTTGACGGCGAGGGAGCGCAGCAGGAAGGCGTCGAGGATGAGGTGGGGCTCGTGCTCGCCGCGCGAGAGGGTGCGCAGGGCTCCGACGAGCAGCAGGTACTGCTGCACGGCGGGCTCGCCCTCGTTCTCGGTGAACCGCTCGGCGGTCTCCAGCATGGCGGTGCCGGCGGTGTAGCGGGCGTAGTCGGTGACGATGCCGTTGCCGTACGGCGCGATGATCTCGGTCTGGGTGCAGAGCGGGAGGCTGCGGCCGATCAGTTCGCTGCCCCGGGCGAAGAACTGCACGTCGGCGTGGGAGAAAGGTTCCAGCCGGGCGCCGAATTTGGACTTCGTACGCCGGACCCCGCGGGCGACGGCCCGCACCCGGCCGTGGCCGCGGGTCAGCAGCGTGATGATGCGGTCCGCCTCACCCAGCTTCTGGGTGCGCAGCACGATGCCGTCGTCGCGGAACAGACTCATGCGCCCATTGTCCCGTACGGCGACGGAACCACGGGCAGCGTGTCCCCGCCGTGGACGGCAGCGGCCCCGGCCGGGCGCGGGGCCCGGCCGGGGTCACCCCTTGGGAGGGTCAGGAGGCCGGCGTCCGGGCTTCTTCGCCCTCACCCGACGGGACCGGTTCGGCTGCTGCGGACTCCTCGGCCGCCGTCGGCTGGGCGGGCAGTTCGACCTTGGGGGCGTCGTGGGCGCCTTCCTTGCCCAGGCCGTTGAAGACCAGGTTGAGGACGATGGCGGCCGTGGCACCGAGCGTCACACCGCTGTTGAGCAGCGAGGACAGGTCCGGGTCCATGTGCTTGCTGAAGAGGACCGGGACGGTGGCGGGGAGCAGTGCGAAGGCGAGGGAGACGCCGACGATCAGCGCGTTCTTCTCCTCCTTCAGGTCCACCTTGGCCAGGGTCTGGATACCGGCCAGGGCGACCATGGCGAACATGACGGTCGCGGCGCCGCCGAGGACTCCGTGCGGGACTGCGGCGACGATCGCGGCGGCCTTGGGCAGCAGACCCAGGACGATCATGAAGACACCCGCGGCGACCACCACGAACCGGCTCTTCACCTTCGTCATCCGCACCAGGCCGACGTTCTCGGCGAAGGCCACGTACGGGAAGGAGTTGAGGACACCGCCGAGTGCGGTCGCGGCGCCGTCCGCACGCAGGGCGCGGGCCACGGTCTCGCTGTCGACCTCCTTGCCGACGATGTCACCGACGGCGTAGGTGTCACCGGTCGTCTCGACCATGGTGATCAGCATGACGATGAGCATCAGGACGATCGGGAACCACTCGAACTTCGGGGCGCCGAAGTGGAAGGGGGTGGTGATCCCGATCCACTCGGAGTTGCTCACGTCGCCGAACTTCGCGTCGCCGAGCAGGAAGGCGACGGTGGTGCCGACGACCAGGCCGAGGAGGATCGAGATGCTGGAGAGGAACGGCTTGCCGATCTTCATCAGGATGAGGATGAAGAGCATCGTGCCGCCGGCGTAGGCGAAGTTCTTCGGGTCTCCGAAGTCGGGGCTGCCGAGGCCGCCGGCCGCGTCGTTGAGACCGACCGGGATCAGGACGATGCCCAGCACGGTGATCACCGTGCCGGTGACGACCGGCGGGAACAGCCGCATCACCGTCCGGAACGCCTTGGCCGGGAGCCAGGCGAAGGCGAAGGTGGCGATACCGGCGGTGATCACCGCGCCGTAGATGACCAGCAGGGCGGCGGTACCGCCGCCGGCGCCGAGACCGATGGCGATCATCGGGGAGACCGCGGTGAAGGTCACGCCCTGGATCAGCGGCAGGCGCGCACCGATCCGGCCGATGCCCCAGGCCTGGATGATCGAGGCGATACCGCAGGTGAAGAGGTCCGCGTTGATCAGGTAGACCAGCTGTTCAGGGCTCAGCTTCAGCGCGTTGCCGACGATGATCGGAACGATCACCGCGCCGGCGTAGAAGGCGAGTACGTGCTGGAAGCCGTACAGCGCGAGCTTGGGGAGCGGGAGCACCTCGTCGACCGGGTGCGTGCTCTGCTCTCCGTCGGTGGAAAGCCGGGCGGCGACACGTGCCATCTCAGCCTTGCCCTTCAAGGTAGGTAAGTGAGAGGAGATCTGGTTATCCCTGGGCGTAGTGGGTCGCTAACCCGTTGGTACGCCAGGGTTGTCAGTGCATTCACGTTGAAGTGAATCGAAGCCGCGCTGTGTTAACGGCGCCGTCTTGTCGTGTGACCGGAATTGAACGCCTGTGGGTGGCCTCACACATATCGTCGACTTCGACAAACTGTTGACGCTCAGGGCTGCCCGATCTGTAGGTTTCTCCAGTGGTGCGGAGTCCTCGGCAGGGGTATGCACACAGCGGCGCGGAGCCGGACGTTCCCGCCGCGCACCCGTGCAGCACCTGCCCCATGACGTGCGGATATGGAGTTCGCAGCCCTGAGGAGGGGCAAACTCGAAGGCATTGCTCCGGCCGTCCGACTGGTGGACACATCGGGCTCGGAACGCGCGCCCGCCCTCTTCATGCGGCGTTCACACGTCCCGAAATGGGCCCTGCGAGGCCGGATCGTTACGTCGCGGAAGGCCGTTTCGGACGGAACGGGCCCGTCCGGAGTCCACGGATCGGACACGAGCGGCCCTGCGCGATGAAATCGCACAGGGCCGCTCGGGGTCGGATCCGTTTTCGGATCGGCGCCGGATCCGTGGAACACCCCGTCAGGGAGCGCGTACCGCCGACAGCAGTCGGGTCACCTCGTCCGTGTCGATCCGCAGCGCCGCGCCGACCGTCGCGAGCACCTCGCGCTCGGCCGGGGTGTACGGGCCGTCCGCGAGTGCGATGCGGGCCCCCTGGAGCAGGATCGATTCACGGCCCGGGCCGGCCAGGTGCGGGGCCAGCGGTTCCAGGGCCTCGTGGAGCTCTATCGACAGCGCGGCCCCGCAGCACTCCGGAACGTCGTACAGGCCCAGCCGGCCCTCGTCCGTGGACAGCGCCTCCACGAGGGACTCCAGCTGCTCCTCGGTGCAGTCCCGGAAGCCCGCGGCCCGTACGGCGCCCACCGCGGCCTCCAGCGCGCTGCGCGAGGCCGTTCCGCCCGCGGTGAGCACGGCCAGCGCCACGGTGTGCACGGCGTCGCGCAGGAGGGCCGTGAAGCGGGTCGTGGTGAGGTGGTCCAGGACGTCGGTGGCGAAGCGCGCGCGGCAGCCCTGGCACTCGATGACGGGCCCGGCCTGCCCGCGGGGCAGCAGCGGCACCCCGAGGACGGTGAACCGGCGCCGTCCGGTCCTCCTGCGGTAATTGCGGTCCCCACCGCAGGCGGGGCAGAAGAACTCCCCGTCCCCCACGGTGCTCCAGGTGGTACGGGTGCCCCAGACCGTCAGCTTCCGGCCGTCCCCACCCCGAACTGGCAGCACGTCGCACCTCCGTAACCTTCCGGCAACATCGCCGGGTGGGCGTGATGTTAGCCACATCGGTGAGGATGCGTCAGTCGTGTGACAAGACAACATGTCCCGGGCCCCGGACTTGGCCGGTCTGCGTCCCCGGCGTCCCCCCGCCCACCCCCTAGGGTTCGCCGCATGAACGAGAAGTCCTGTCTGGTCACCGGTGCCGCGAGCGGGATCGGCCGGGCCAGCGCCGTGCTGCTGGCCCGCTCCGGGGCCCGGGTGACCGCGGCCGACATCAACGGCCCCGGGGTCGAGGCCCTGCGTACGGAACTGGCCGACGAAGGGTACGCGATCACCGCGGTCGCCGGTGACGTCGCCGATCCGGAGGCCAATCGCGCGATGGTCGCGGCCGCCGTCGGGGCCTACGGGCGCCTGGACGTCGCCGTGGCGAACGCCGGGCTGCTCCCCCTCTCCGACGTACGGGAGACCAGTCCCGAGGACTGGGACCGCGTCATGGCGGTCGACGGCCGCGGAATGTTCCTGACCTGCAAGTACGCCATCGAGGCGATGACCGCGCAGCAGCGCCCCGGCGGGGCTCTGGTCTGCGTGTCCTCGATCTCGGGAGTGGCCGGGCAGGCCCGCCAGGCCGCGTACGGACCCGCGAAGTTCGTGGCGTCGGGGCTGACCAAGCACCTCGCGGTGGAGTGGGCCGCGCACGGGATCCGGGTCAACGCGGTGGCACCGGGAACCATCCGTACGGAGCGGGTGATCGCGCTGCAGGACGAGCCGGGCGGGCCGGAGTACCTGTCGGAGATCACGGGGGCGCACCCGATGGGCCGGCTCGGGGAGCCCGAGGAGGTGGCCCGTGTCATCGCCTTCCTGGCCTCGGACGCGGCCTCGTTCGTGACGGGCGTGATCCTGCCAGTGGACGGCGGCTACCTGGCCCGCTGAGCCCGCCCGGCGGCGCGGCCGACGGGCCGGCCGACCGGCCGCCGGGCCGACGTGGGAACGACGGAACCCCGCCCCCTCCGGAATGAGGAGGGGGCGGGGTTCACGTACGAGGGATCAGCGGCCCGCGCGGTTGACGGCGGAGATGACCGCCTTCAGGGAGGCGCGGGTGGTGTTCGCGTCGATGCCGATGCCCCACAGGACACGGCCGTCGATCGCGCACTCGATGTACGAGGCGGCCACGGCGGAGGCGCCCTCGCTCATGGTGTGCTCGGTGTAGTCCAGCAGGCGGGCGTCGATCCCGATGCCGGCCAGTGCGTCGAAGAAGGCCGAGATCGGGCCGTTGCCGGTGCCGTCCAGGACCGTCTCCACACCGTCCACGACCGCCTCGACGGTCAGCGTGTCCGTGCCGTCCTTGTCGGTGGCCGTCGAACCGGAGCGCAGCTGGATGCGGCCCCACGGGTTCTCGGGGTTGGGCAGGTACTCGTCCTCGAAGACCGACCAGATCGCCTTCGGCGTGACCTCTCCGCCCTCGGAGTCGGTCTTGGCCTGGATGATCCGGGAGAACTCGATCTGCATGCGGCGCGGCAGGTCCAGCTTGTGGTCGTTCTTCAGGACGTACGCGATGCCGCCCTTGCCGGACTGCGAGTTGACCCGGATGACCGCCTCGTAGGAGCGGCCGACGTCCTTCGGGTCGATCGGCAGGTACGGAACGGCCCACTCGATGTCGTCGACGGTGACGCCAGGCCCCTGGGCGGCCGCGTCGGCCTCCATCGCGTCGAAGCCCTTCTTGATGGCGTCCTGGTGGGAGCCGGAGAAGGCGGTGTAGACCAGGTCGCCCGCGTAGGGGTGGCGCGGGTGGACCTCCATCTGGTTGCAGTACTCGCTGGTGCGACGGATCTCGTCGATCTGCGAGAAGTCGATCTGCGGGTCGATGCCCTGGGAGAACAGGTTCATGCCCAGGGTGATCAGGTCGACGTTGCCGGTGCGCTCGCCCTGCCCGAACAGGCAGCCCTCGATGCGGTCGGCGCCGGCCATCAGGGCCAGCTCGGCGGCGGCGACGGCGGTGCCGCGGTCGTTGTGCGGGTGCACGGAGATGCAGATGTGCTCGCGGCGGGTCAGGTTGCGGGCCATCCACTCGAAGCGGTCCGCGTGCGTGGACGGCGTCGAGCGCTCCACGGTGGCGGGCAGGTTCAGGATGATCTCGCGGCCCTCGGCCGGCTGCCAGACGTCACAGACGGCCTCGCAGACCTCCAGGGCGAAGTCCAGCTCGGTGTCGGTGAAGATCTCCGGGCTGTACTGGTAGCCGAAGGTGGTCTCGGGACCCAGCAGCTTGTCGGCGTACTCCATGACCAGGCGGGTGCCGTCGACGGCGATCTGCTTGATCTGTTCCTTGGAGCCGCGGAAGACGACCCGGCGGAAGGTCGGGGCGGTCGCGTTGTACAGGTGGACGGTGGCGCGCTTGGCGCCGACCAGGGACTCCACGGTCCGCTCGATCAGGTCCTCGCGGGCCTGGGTCAGTACGGAGATGGTGACGTCGTCCGGGACCGCGCCCTCTTCGATGATGGAGCGCACGAAGGCGAAGTCGGTCTCGCCGGAGGAGGGGAAGCCGACCTCGATCTCCTTGTAGCCCATGCGCACCAGCAGGTCGAACATCTCGCGCTTGCGGGCGGGGGTCATCGGGTCGATCAGCGACTGGTTGCCGTCGCGCAGGTCGGTGGAGAGCCAGCGGGGGGCCTTGGTGACGCGGGCGTCCGGCCAGGTGCGGTCGGGGATGTCCACCTGCTCGTACGAGCCGTACTTGTGGATCGGCATCCCGGAGGTCTTCTGGGTGTGGGTCGCGTTCGTGATGGGCGTGGGGCGACCGACAAAAGGCTGCTGGCTCATGGCGTTGGGCTCCTCGCGTGTCCGCGTGTAGTTCGCTGGGACGGCCGACGGCGGTAGTGAAAACCGCAACACCAAACTCCGCGGGGAGGGGGTCGGCCTACGACTACAGACCCTCGCCGCGGCAGCTAAGGAGAAGCAGCCCGAAACGCATGATGGGCCGAGCCTAGCCGAGCCGCGCCGTGACGCGAGGACCTGTTTCAGTATGCAAGACCCGAGGGTCCGATTTGCACCAAATGTGAGCCAAGCCTCCTTTGCTCCGGCCGGGTCCGGCTGTTCCGTCAATCCAGCGCCACCACTTTCAGACAAGTGAATGAATCATGGTCGCAGGTAGTGACACCGCCATGACCCACTGCCACATTGCCGGGCATGAATGCCTCCCACGCGCGCCACCATCACCCCGTCTTCTGCACGGTCGTACCGCCGCACCTCCTCGACAAGGCCGCCCTGTCCGAGGACTCCCGCCGCGCCGACCTCGCCCAGCGCACCCTGGAGCGAGACTCCCTGCTGCGCACCCGGCGCAGGGTCACCGCCGTCCGGGGAATCGTCCCCACCCTCGCCGCGCCTGCCTCCGACGACCCGGAGCGGACGATCTACGACGCCCAGCACCGCACCCGGCTGCCCGGGACGAAGGTCCGGGGGGAGGGCGACCCGCTGAGCAAGGACGCCACCGTCAACCGCGCCTACGCGGGACTCGGGGCGACGTACGAACTCTTCCTGAAGGGCTTCGGCCGGCGCTCGATCGACGACTCCGGACTCCCTCTGGACGCGACCGTCCACTACGGCGAGGACTACAACAACGCCTTCTGGGACGGCCAGCAGATGGTCTTCGGCGACGGCGACGGGGACCTCTTCCTCGACTTCACCGTGTCGGTGGACGTCATCGGCCACGAGCTGACCCACGGGGTCACCCAGTACACGGCGAACCTGACCTACCGCGGCCAGTCGGGCGCCCTGAACGAGTCGATGTCGGACGTCTTCGGCTCGCTGATCAAGCAGTACTCGCTGGAGCAGACGGCCGAGGAGGCCGACTGGCTGATCGGGGCCGGGCTGCTCGGCCCGAACGTCACCGGGGTCGCGCTGCGCTCGATGAAGGCCCCGGGCACCGCGTACGACGACGACGAGCTCGGCAAGGACCCGCAGCCGGCCACGATGGACGGTTACGTGAACACCCACAGCGACAACGGCGGCGTCCACATCAACTCCGGCATCCCCAACCACGCCTTCTACATCGTGGCGACCGAGCTGGGCGGCAAGGCCTGGGAGCGGGCCGGGCAGATCTGGTACGACACCCTGACCGGCGGCGACCTCACCCCCAGGGCGGACTTCGCGGACTTCGCCCGGCTCTCGACCGCGGCGGCCGTGACCCGGTACGGGGACGGCGGCGCGGAGCACCAGGCGCTCCAGAAGGCGTGGTCCGCGGTGGGTGTCCCGCTCGCGGGGTAGAGGGCTCCCATGCGCATTCAGGTGATACGGACGGGCGGCTTCGCGGGCATCGAGCGCCGGGCCGAGGTGGACACCGCGGGCCGGCCGGACGAGAACGAGTGGAAGGCCCTGGCCCAGCTCGCGCTGCGGCCCGGTCCGCCGGGCGACCCGGCGGACCGGGTACGGGACGGCTTCGCGTACCGGATCACGGTGGACGGGCGGACGGTGGCCTGCGCGGAGCCCAACCTGTCGGACGCCCAGCGGGCGCTGATCTCGCGCGTGCTGAAGGAGGGCGCCTGAGCGGGTCCGGAAAGGAGGTGACCGCGCGGCGCCGCTTTGTTTGGATGGCCGGATGACCGACCACATGATCGATTCGACGCTGTCCGAGCTGGAGCTGTACTACGACACGGTGCCGCGGGTGGGCGGGGCCCGCGCCGAGGACTTCGGCCCGCTGACCCTGTTCGTCCAGGAGGGCGCGGGCTGGCCGTACTACGCGCGGCCCGCGCTCGGCGGCTCCGGAGCGACCCGGGCCGACGTGGAACGGGTCTGGGAGCGCCAGCGGGAGCTGAAGGTTCCCGAGGCCTTCGAGTGGGTGGCCGAAACCAGCCCCTCGCTACGCGCCGCGGTGGAGGCGGCGGGACTCCATGTCCACGCGCACCCGCTGATGGTCCTGGACCCCTCGGCCGAAGCCCTTCCCCCGCACCCGGAAGTCCGTCTGTTCGACGCCGACGACCCGCTGCTCGCCGCCGCGGTGACGGTCCCGGCGCTGGCCTTCGCGGCCCCGGGAACGGCGGTCGGCGAGGCGGGCCCCGCCGAACTGGCGGCGGCGCTGACGGATCCGGCGGCCGAGGCGGGCCGGTCCCGGGTGTCCGGGAAGCTGGCGGCTGGCAGCACGGTCCTGGCCGCGGCCGTACGGGACGGCGTGGTGCTCTGCGCGGGCCAGTACAACCCGGTCGGGGACGTCGTGGAGGTGGTGGGCGTGGGTACCCTGCCGTCGGCCCGCCGCCAGGGCCTGGCCCTCGGGGTCACGGCCGCCCTGGTCGCAGAGGCACGGGCCCGCGGGGCCCGCACCGTCTTCCTGTCGGCGGGCGACGAGGACGTGGCCCGCGTCTACGCCCGCATCGGCTTCCGCCGGGTGGCCACGGCCCTGATCGCAGAGCCGCGGGTGTGACGCGCCCGCTCGGGCAGCGGGCCGCATTCCTCTTTGCCGGGTCGGCAACAAAGTTTGCCGTAGGTCCTCGGGCGGGCGGAGCATCGGCCCTACCGGCACCCGTACTGGAAGAGGAAGCCATGACCGAGCACGCGCACACCCACACGCACACCCACCACCACCCCGAGTCCGGGACGGCGGCGGGCGAGGAGTTCTGGGACGGCCGGTACGGGGAGAACCACCGCATCTGGAGCGGCGAGGCCAACGCCATGCTGGTGCACGAGGTGTCCGCCCTCGCCCCGGGCCGGGCCCTGGACCTGGGGTGCGGGGAGGGCGCCGACGCCGTATGGCTGGCCCGCCGCGGGTGGACGGTCACCGGGACCGACATCTCCGGGGTCGCCCTCGGCCGGGCGGCCGAGCACGCGGCGGAGGCCGGGGTCACAGACCGCGTCTCCTTCGCACGGCACGATCTGACGGAGTCCTTCCCGCAGGGGGAGTTCGATCTCGTCGCCGCGTGCTTCCTGCACAACTACGGGGACTTCCCCCGTGACGCGGTCCTGCGCACGGCCGCCGCGGCCGTGGCCCCCGGCGGCACCCTGCTGGTGGTCGGCCACGCGGGCTGGGCGCCGTGGCAGGAGGAGCGGGAGGAGTCGCACTTCCCCACGCCCGAGGAGGTCCTCGCGCAGCTGGAGCCCGTCACGGCGGGCTGGGAGGTGCTGCGGGCCGAGGAGACCGAGCGGGTCCAGAACCAGCCCGACGGAACGCCCGGGACCCGCACGGACAACGTGGTCCGAGTGCGCCGGCCCGCGTAGCCGGACCGAACGACGAACGGACGCCGGCCCCCGCACGGGGGCCGGCGTCCGTTCGTCGTCGTGTCGTCGCTCGGTGCGCGGTTCGCGCCTCAGAAGCCGAGCTTGCGCAGCTGCTTGGGGTCCCGCTGCCAGTCCTTGGCGACCTTCACGTGCAGGTCGAGGAAGACCGGGGTGCCGAGCAGCGCCTCGATGTGCTTGCGCGACTTCATCCCGACCTCCTTCAGGCGGGAGCCCTTCGGGCCGATGATGATGCCCTTCTGGCTCGGCCGCTCGATGTAGACGTTGGCGTGGATGTCGAGCAGCGGGCGGTCCGCCGGACGGTTCTCGCGCGGGATCATCTCCTCGACGACCACGGCGATGGAGTGCGGGAGCTCGTCCCGTACGCCCTCCAGCGCGGCCTCGCGGATCAGCTCCGCGACCATGACCATCTCGGGCTCGTCGGTGAGGTCGCCCTCGGGGTACAGCGGCGGGCTCTCCGGCAGCAGCGGCGCGATCAGGTCGGCCAGCAGCTGGACCTGGGTGTCGCCGACGGCCGAGACGGGGACGATCTCGGCCCACTCGAAGCCGAGCTCGGCGCCGAGCTGGTGCACGGCGAGGAGCTGCTCGGCCAGCTGCTTGGACTCGACCAGGTCGGTCTTGGTGATGATGGCGATCTTGGGGGTCTTCTTGATCCCCGCCAGCTCCTTGGCGATGAACTTGTCGCCGGGGCCGAGCTTCTGGTCGGCCGGCAGGCAGAAGCCGATGACATCGACCTCGGCCCAGGTGGTCCGTACGACGTCGTTGAGGCGCTCGCCGAGCAGGGTGCGCGGCTTGTGCAGGCCGGGCGTGTCCACGAGGACGAGCTGGGCGTCGGGGCGGTGCACGATGCCGCGAACGGTGTGGCGGGTGGTCTGCGGCCGGTTGGAGGTGATCGCGACCTTGGTGCCCACGAGTGCGTTGGTGAGGGTCGACTTCCCCGCATTGGGGCGGCCGACGAAACAGGCGAACCCCGCACGGTGCGGGGCGGTGGACTCGGGGGAACGATCGCTCATACGGGCCATTCTCCCCGATGCGGCTCCCAGCGCCGACCAGATCACGGCGGCAAGGGCCGGTACGGCCGTGAGCGAGGGGTACTCGGCGAGGTCCGCACGGCCCTGAGCTGTGGTTCCGTCGGCCCGGGCGTGCACCGTGACCTCGGCCCATTCCGCTCTGGGCGCGCCCTCCCAACGGGCGCCGAGCCGTACTTCCTGACCCGGCAGCAGTTCGGCGGGCCGCCCGCCGAGCTCGCGGGCGAGGAGCGGGCGGCCGAGGACGCCGGTGGCGGTGAGGGTGGCCCGCGGGCGGAGGGTGACATTGCCGATGTTGTGGAGCGTGTACGAGATGTCCGCGCCGGAGCCGCGCCGGTTCACGGTGACCCCCCGGACGGTGAGCGCGGGGGCGGTGGGGCCGGTCACCCGCAGGTACAGCCGGGCGGCGACGGCCTGCTGTACGCCGATCCCCCGGCCGGTGTCGGCCCCGGCGGCCGGCCGTTCCTCCAGGGCCACGACGGCGCCGGGGTGGTCCCCCGGTTCCGCCCGGTCGGGGACGGTGAGGGTGAAGCGGACGGAGACCGACGAGCGGGCCGCCACGGTGACCCGCTCCCGGTCGAGCTTCGCCCACGCGGCGGTGGCCAGCCGCGGCTCGTCGGGTCCGCGCAGGGCGAAGCCGCCGTCGCGGGCGGTGTTGTAGGCGTCGGCGGCGTACAGCCGGAAGGTGCGGGGCCGGTCGGTGCGGTTGGTGAGGGTGACGGCGTCGGCGACGGACTGGCCGGGCGCGGCGGCGAGGTAGAAGCAGGGCCGTTGCCCGACGGTGTTCGCGACGGGCAGCACGGACCACTGCCCGTTGTCCGCGGACTCGGCCGGCGCGGCGGGGACGAGGGCGAGCAGGACGGCGGCAAGAACAGCCCCGCCAGGGGGCACCGCCCAGCGGTAGCTGGGGGAGATTGAGGCGCGGGGTCCGGGGCGGAGCCCCGGGAAACGGAGAAAGGGCGGGGCGGGGAGAGCCCCGCGCAGCGGCAGCCGCAGCCGCAGGCGCCCGGTCACGACAGGGTCAGCGTCAGGACCGCCGTGTACGCACCCGGCGGGGTGTACGGCGGCACCCGCAGGGTGACCGTGGCGTCGATCGTGAAGGTGCCGCCGACCAGCGGGGCGTCGGGGGTGGAGGCCAGGAGGGCCCCCTCCGGGCCGACCGCGCCCGCGCTGCCCGGCGTACAGGTGCTGCGGCTGCCCGCGGCCGCCACGCACCTCGGGGTCCAGGACAGGGAGGCACCCGGGATGCGGATTCCGCCGGGACCGGTGAAGTCGGTGACCTTGCCGATCAGGGACCAGCCGGCCGGGCCGCCGCGGGCGTCGGTGACGGTCACCGTCCCGATCCGGCCGGGGGCGGCGCCGCCGTCGCCGTACGGGACGGCGCCCAAGGTGATGTCCTCGCCGGTCTGGGTCATGCCCAGGACCCCCGGCTCGACGGTGGCCGTGGCCGTGACCTTCCGGGTGGCGGAGGACGGCGGCGGAGCCGCGTCGATGACCGTGTACGCGGCCGGGCCCGAGCCCTGGCGCGCCGACCAGGCGCCGCCCTCGTAGGCGATCACCGCGGTGGTGGCCTTGTCCGTGACCGGCAGCTCGACCAGGGCCGTGCCCAGTTCGTCGGCGGTGGCGCTCACCCGGTCGGCGGTCTCGGCGGCGCCGGCCCGGCCGGCCACCGTGACGGCCGCGCCCGGCGGGAAGCCCGCGGCGGTGACCTTGACCTTGGCGCCCGGCCGGCCCTGGGCCGCGCCGAGGAAGACGCTGCGCAGGTTCGCCGTCGGCAGCTCGGTCGCGGTCAGGCGGGCGGAGACGGGGGCGGCGGACGCGGCATCAGCGGTGCAGGTGGTGTCGAGGTCCAGCAGGTGGCTGGTGTGCAGGGTGTAGCCGCCCGGGGCGAGCGTGGTCTCGCCGGGCGCGGTGACCGTGAACGTGCCGGTCATCGTGACGGCGGGGAGGGCCGCGCCCGCCGGGACGGGGTCGTTGCGCTTGGCCCCGACCACGGTGACCTCGCCGCTCTGGGCGCCCGCCAGCAGGATCCGGCCGGCCGGGGTCAGCACGTCGGCGGGGAGTTCGCCGCCGACCGGGTTGAGGGCGGGGGTCCGGACCACCTGGTAGGTCACGGTGACGGTGTCGCCGACCTGCGGGGCCGGGTTGTCGACGGTGATCCGCGCGGTGGTCGGCCCGTCCGCGGGCGGGAGTCCGGCCTCCTGGGGTGCCGGGCAGTGGGTCGGGAAGTCCACCTGGCCCGGGGGTGTCTCCCCCTCGGCCGCGGCGGGTGCGCTCAGCGCGCCCCCGGTCGTGGCCGCCAGCACGGCCATGCCCACGGCCGCCGGCCATCTCCGCTTCCGCGCCCCTGTTCGCACTGCCCGCCCCCGTAAGTTCCCGCGCGCCCGAGCCCGGCGCAGGGGGCCATTCACGAGCGGGGGGCGGGAGAAGTCAATGCGCGGGTCCGGCAATAACTGATGGCCCATCAGGAGATGGCAGGTTGCCCGTCTCACCTGCCGCACGGAACGTGCGCCGGTAGGCCGTCGGGCTCACCCCCAGCGCCGCCTGTACGTGCTTGCGCAGCGACTGGGCCGTACCGAAGCCGCTGTCCCGCGCCACCTGCTCCATCGGCAGCTCCGTCTGCTCCAGCAGCTGCCGGGCCCGCTCCACCCGCCGGCCGACGATCCACTGGCCGGGGCTGACCCCCGACTCCTCGCGGAACCGGCGCGTGAACGTCCGTACCGACATGGCCTCCTGCCGGGCCAGGTCGGTCAGCCGGAGCGGTTCGTGCAGCCGGTCCAGCACCCACGCGCGGGCCGCCGTGGTGGTGGCGAGCTGCGGCTCCGGCATCGGGCGCGCGATGAACTGCGCCTGCCCGCCCTCCCGGTGGGGCGGTACGACGGTCCGCCGGGCCACCTCGTTGGCGACGGCCGCGCCGTGGTCGCGGCGCACGATGTGCAGGCACAGGTCGACACCGGCGGCGACTCCGGCCGAGGTCAGCACGTCCCCGTCGTCGGTGTAGAGGACGTCCGGGTCGACCCGGACGGCCGGGAAGAGCCGCTGGAAGTGTTCGGCGGAGGCCCAGTGGGTGGTGGCGGGGCGCCCGTCCAGGTAGCCGGCCGCGGCGAGTACGTAGCCGCCCGTGCAGATGGAGACGAGCCGGGTGCCGGGCCGGATGTGGGCGAGGGCCGCCGCGAGCTCGCCGGTCAGCCGGCCCTCCTCGTGCACCGGGCCCAGCTCGTACGAGGCCGGCACCACCACCGTGTCGGCGGTGGCCAGCAGCTCCGGGCCGTGCTCGACGTGGATCGCGAAGTCGGCGTCCGTGCGCACCGGCCCCGGGGCGAGCCCGCACGTGAGGATCTCGTACAGCGGCCGCCCGGCCGGGTTCTTGGCCCGCCCGAAGATCCGGTGCGGGATACCGAGCTCGAAGGGCAGCAGCCCGGTGAGGGCGAGGACGACGACCCGGTGTGCCTTCTTCTCCGACTCCATGGCCCGATCGTAGCGAAGCATGACAGTCAAGCCACTTTCGTACGGTCCCCAGATGGCCGGAAGCTGTCGGCGTGCCCCAGACAGCCCCCGCCTCCGCTCCCGTGGACCGCCGCTCCCCGCACCGGCCCGCCCGCGTCCACCGCGCCTGGTTCGTCGCCGTCGTCGCCTTCGTGACGATCATCGGCGCGGCCGGCTTCGCCTCCCTGCCCGGACTGCTCATCGAGCCGCTGCACGCGGAGTTCGACTGGTCGCGCGGGACCATCGGCCTCGCCGTCTCCGTCAACCTCGCGCTGTACGGGCTCACCGCCCCCTTCGCCGCGGCCCTGATGGACCGCTTCGGCATCCGCCGGGTCGTGGCCCTGGCCCTGCTCGTCATCGCCTCGGGCTCGCTGGCCACGGTGTGGATGACCACGCCCTGGCAGCTCGTGCTGTTCTGGGGCGTCCTCGTGGGGCTGGGCAGCGGCTCCATGGCCCTGGCCTTCGCGGCGACGGTGACGGGCCGCTGGTTCACCGCCCGGCGCGGCCTGGTCACCGGCATCCTGACCGCGGCCGGGGCCTCCGGCCAGCTGGTCTTCCTGCCGCTGCTGGCCTGGCTGGTCGACCAGCACGGCTGGCGCCCGGCGACGGTGACGGTCTCCCTGTCGGCCCTGGCCGTCGCCCCCTTCGTGTGGCTGCTGCTGCGCGACCACCCGGCGGACGTGGGGCTCGCGCCGTACGGCGGCACATACGCGCCGAAGCCCGCCCCGGTCCCGGGCGCGGCCCGGCGCGCCCTGCGGGTGCTCCTCAACGCGGCCCGGACCGGCCCGTTCTGGCTGCTGGCGGGCACCTTCGCGATCTGCGGGGCCTCGACCAACGGCCTGGTCAAGACCCACTTCGTGCCCGCCGCCCACGACCACGGCATGCCGGTGACGGCGGCCGCGGGGCTGCTGGCGGTGGTCGGCGTGTTCGACGTGATCGGCACGGTGGCCTCGGGCTGGTTCACGGACCGTTTCGACTCGCGGCGGCTGCTGGCCGTCTACTACGCCCTGCGCGGGGTCTCGCTGCTCTTCCTGCCGATGCTGCTGGCGCCGACGGTGCGGCCGCCGCTGCTCTTCTTCATCGTCTTCTACGGCCTGGACTGGGTCGCGACCGTCCCGCCGACGATCGCCCTGTGCCGCGAGCACTACGGCGACGACGGCGCGATCGTCTTCGGCTGGGTCCTGGCCTCGCACCAGATCGGCGCGGCGGCGGTGGCCTTCCTGGGCGGCCTGACCCGCGACCTCACGGGCTCGTACGACACGGTCTGGTACGCCTCGGGCGCGCTGTGCGCGATGGCCGCGCTGATGGCGATGACCCTCCGCCACCGTAGCCCCCGGCGGCCCCTCCACCCTTGACCCCGCAGGCCCCTTCAGCCTCGCCACTTGCAGCCTCGCCGGCGTTTGAGGCGCGGGGTCTGGGGCCGAGCCCCAGGAAACCCGGCTCCGCCGGGCACCGGGCTCCGCCCGGCCCCTCCCCCCGCTACCGCTGGGAGGTGCCCCCTGCTCAAACGCCGACGAGGCTGAAATGGCCGAGGTGGCGCCCCGGCCGGGGCTGGAAGTGTCTGGTCCCGCCGGGAGGCTAGTGCTGTGGCCGGAAAGGTTTGCCGGGTTGCGGTGTCCGGTGCATGGGGTCTCCCCAGGCCCGCAGGGCCTAGGGGAAGCATCGCAAGACGGAGGGCCGCGGCTCGTACTGGACGTACTTGCGCGGTCCGACAACCTGGGGGTCCCCCCGGACGGAGTCTGGGGGATGAGGTGCCGTGCCGGGCGTCGCAACCCGGTGAACCTTGCCGGTCACAGCACTAGACGCCGGCCGGGGTCGTGGACTTCAGGGTGCCGTCCGGGGCCGCCAGGAGGACCGGAGTGTCCGGGCCGCCGAGGTCACGGACGGCCGCGCGGTCGGCCTCGGCCGGGGCGTCGGCCGTGCTGACGACGGCCGCCGCCTCCAGCGACCGCGCACCGCTCGCCACCGCCATCGCGACCGCGGTCTGCAGCGCGCTCAGCTTCAGGGAGTCGAGAGCCACCGTCCCGGCGACGTACGTGCGGCCCGTCTCGTCCCGCACCGCCGCCCCCTCGGGCACCGCGTTGCGGGCCCGGGCGCTGCGCGCCAGCGTGATGATCTTGCTGTCCTCGGGGTCGATCCCGGTGCTGTCGGTCATGGTCGAAAGCATAGGGAGCCGCCCTGCGCCCCCGCACGACCACCCCGCCGCCAAGGCGAGCGCACCGTCACGGCCGGTCCAGCCGCAGCCGCTCCGCCCTCGGCAGACCCGCGACCACCAGGTCGTACGAGTCCTCCACCAGCTCCCGCACCAGCCGCTCCGGCAGGCCGTCCGGCCCACCCACCGTCACCGTGTTCCAGTGCCGCTTGTTCATGTGGTAGCCCGGCACGATCGCCTCGTGCTCCTCGCGCAGCCGCACCGCCAGCTCCGGGTCGCACTTCAGGTTGACCTTGAGCGGTTCCGCGTCCAGCGCCGACAGCGCGAACACCTTGCCCAGCACCTTGAACACCGAGGTCTCCGGCGTGAAGGGGAACTCCTCCACCGCCGCGTTGAAACCCAGGCAGAACGCGCGCAGTTGCTCCGGGGTCATTCCCCCTCCTCCCCCGCGGCCTCCGCTGCGGCCACCGGCTCCACCAGGACCGTCACGATCTTGTTCCGCCGGCCGGCCGGGGATTCGGCGGTCAGCCGCAGCGGACGCCCGTCCGGCAGTTCCACCACCGAGGAGGCGCCCGCGATCGGCACCCGTCCCAGCGCCTTCGCCAGCAGTCCGCCGACCGTCTCCACGTCCTCGTCGTCGAAGGCCTCGACCTTGAACAGTTCACCGAGGTCGGTGATGTCCAGCCGCGCGGTGACCCGGTAGCGGTCCTCGCCGAGGTCCTCGACCGGCGGGAGTTCCCGGTCGTACTCGTCCGTGATCTCGCCGACGATCTCTTCGAGGATGTCCTCGATGGTGACGATGCCGGCCGTGCCGCCGTACTCGTCGATGACGACGGCCACGTGGTTGCGCACCAGCTGCATCTCGCGCAGCAGATCGCCCGCGTTCTTGGTGTCCGGCACGAAGACGGCCGGCCGCATGGCGGTCGAGACCAGGTCGGCCTCGGCCTCCCGGCTGATGTGCGTCTTGCGGACCAGGTCCTTCAGGTAGACGATCCCGACTATGTCGTCCTCGTTCTCCCCGGTCACCGGGATGCGGGAGAAACCGGAGCGCAGCGCGAGCGTGGTCGCCTGACGGACCGTCTTGTACCGCTCGATGCAGACGAGGTCGGTGCGCGGCACCATCACCTCGCGCACCAGCGTGTCGCCGAGCTCGAAGACCTGGTGCACCATCCGGCGCTCGTCGTCCTCGATCAGCGATTCCTTCTCCGCGAGGTCCACCATCGCGCGCAGCTCGGCCTCGGAGGCGAAGGGCCCCTTGCGGAAGCCCTTCCCGGGCGTGAGCGCGTTGCCGATGAGGATCAGCAGCTGCGGGATCGGCCCCATGATCCGGGCCAGCGGTACGAGGACGTACGCGGCCGCGGTGGCCGTGTTCAGCGGGTGCTGGCGGCCGATCGTGCGCGGGGAGACGCCCACGGCGACGAAGGAGACGAGCACCATGACGGCGATGGCCACGAGCAGCGCGGTCCAGTTCTCGCCGAACTCGTCGAGGCAGACGTAGGTGACGAGCACCCCGGCGGCCATCTCGCAGGTGACCCGGACGAGCAGGGCCACATTGAGGTAGCGGGTGGGGTCGCCGGTGACCTGGGCGAGCTTCTCGCTGCCGCGCCGGCCCTCCCGTACGGCCTGCTCGGCCCGGAAGCTGGAGATGCGGGCGATGCCGGACTCGGCGCAGGCCGCGAACCAGGCCACCACCACCAGCAGCACCGCCCCGGTGATCAGCTGGGGGGCGTTCACGAGACGGTCGGAGCCGGGGACGGACCGGTCATGCCGCGCTCACCGCGCCAGCCGTCGACGATGGCCGCCTGGAGGCCGAACATCTCTGCCTTCTCGTCCGGCTCCTCGTGGTCGTAGCCGAGCAGGTGGAGCACTCCGTGGACGGTCAGGAGCTGGAGCTCCTCGTCCATGGAGTGCTCCGTCGGGGCTTCCTCGCCCTGCCGCTTGGCGACCTCGGGGCAGAGCACGATGTCGCCGAGGAGCCCCTGCGGGGGCTCCTCGTCGTCCTTGGCCGGCGGACGGAGCTCGTCCATCGGGAAGGACATGACGTCGGTCGGACCGGGCAGATCCATCCACTGGATGTGGAGCTGCTCCATGGCGTCCTCGTCGATGACGATGACGGACAGTTCGGAGAGCGGGTGGATCCGCATCCGGGTGAGCGCGTAGCGGGCGATGTCGAGGATCGCATGCTCGTCGACCTCGGTTCCGGACTCGTTGTTGACGTCGATCGACATGGTGCGCTGAGTTCTACTTCCCGTGTTGGCCGTTCCGGCCGTTACGACCGTCCTGGGCCTGCTGACTCTCGTCGTACTTCTCGTACGCGTCGACGATACGGCCGACCAGCTTGTGCCGGACGACATCCTCGGACGTGAGCCGCGAGAAGTGGATGTCCGGGAGCCCTTCGAGGATCTCCTGGACCTGACGCAGACCACTCTTGGCGCCACCCGGCAGGTCGATCTGCGTGACGTCGCCGGTGACGACGATCTTCGAGTCGAACCCGAGCCGGGTCAGAAACATCTTCATCTGCTCGGCGGTCGTGTTCTGCGCCTCGTCGAGGACGACGAACGCGTCATTGAGGGTGTTGTGCGTCAGCAGGTAGTCCTGCGTCACGTACAGCGAGTCCTCGGCTGCCACCTGGATGCACACCGCCTCCTCGCGGCCCGCGGGCTCGATGGAGTCGATGAAGCGCATCGGGCGCCCGCCTCCGCCGGCCGCGTGGTAAGCGTCCCGCTTGCGAGCGAGGCGGAAGGGCTCGATGTCCTCGGGGAGCCGGATGTCGACGACGTGCGCGTCATGCCGGTGGGCGGCGATGGCAGTGCCTTGCACCCGGTCCTCCGCCCTGCGCCGTCGGGTGTACGCAACACCTCCGAGCGACTGGACGAGAGCGATCACGTCGTCCCGCAGGACGATCGAGGCAGTGGAGTACTGGATCCGGCAGGTACGGTCCCGCTGGGTGACCGGGCCTCCGTCGGAGTCGAGCAGGCCTTGGAGTACCGCGAGGCGGACCCCTGCTGTGTTGAACAGGTAGTCGTCCGGCACGAACTTGGAGTGCGAACGGCTGCCGAGCAGATCGAGCTCGCGCATCACCCGGGTGACGGGGTTCTCCAGAGTGACCACGTCACCGGGCGACTTCACCCTGTTCAGGACGTAGTCGGGCCCGCCCTTGTGTCGTGCGGCGACTCCAGGAAGCGCTGATTCCAGGGCGTGGACGAGCTCCTCGTCCTCTGTGGCGAAGGACGGCGTGGTGGAGCCGGTGAGGCACCCGTCGCCGAGCAGCAGACCCAGCGCGTACGGGTCCATCGGGACCTCGCGCTCCGGGAAGGCGACCGGAGCGGTGAGCATCGGCAGCTCGTAGCGGCGGGCATGGGCCGCACGGAGGTTGCCGATCATGTCCTTGGTCTCCAGGACCCGCCACGGCTTGTCGCGGCGCTTGTCGTCGCGCGTCCTGACAGTCCACAGGTGCTCGCCGCAGCACAGGGTCCAGGACCCGTCCTGGGCCGTGAGACGGTAGATGTCCTTCTCACCCTGCGGGTACACACCGAGGACCGGGGTCGGCTCGCCGTTCGATCCGACGACTAGGTCACCCACCTGGAGGTCCCCGATGGGGCGCCAGCCGTCCGGCGTCAGAACCTTCGTGAAGACGGGCATCGCGCGCCCCCTCATGTACGCCAGGGGTGCCACCTCGATCGTGCCCGCCGCCATCAGCCGCGGGATCGAGTCGGGGTCGAGCATGTCGTGCAGCGCGTCGTAGAGCGGGCGCAGGTACGGGTCGATCTTGTCGAACAGGGTGCCCGGCAGGAAGCCGAGCCGCTCCCCCGCCTCGACGGCGGGCCGGGTCAGGATGATCCGGCTGACCTGCTTGGACTGGAGTGCCTGGACGGCCTTGGCCATGGCGAGGTAGGTCTTGCCGGTACCGGCGGGGCCGATGCCGAAGACGATCGTGTTCTTGTCGATCGCGTCGACGTACCGCTTCTGGTTCAGGGTCTTGGGGCGGATGGTGCGGCCGCGGCTGGAGAGGATGTTCTGGGTGAGCACCTCGGCCGGTGTCTCGGCGGGCTCGTTGCCGTTGCCGTTGCCGCTCGCCCTGAGCATGGCGATCGAGCGTTCCACTGCGTCCTCCGTCATCGGCTGCCCGGTGCGGAGCACCAGCATCATCTCGTCGAAAAGTCGCTGGATCAGGGCGACTTCCGCCGCTTCGCCGATCGCGCTGACCTGATTGCCTCGAACATGGATGTCGGCCTTCGGGAAGGCCTTCTCGATCACGCGCAACAGGGCGTCACCCGAGCCGAGCACGGTCACCATCGGGTGCGTGGCCGGAACGGTGAAGTGGGCTCGCGCCTGCCCCGGCGCAGGGATGTGGGCTGTCGGTGTCTGAGTCATGGGCCGGCACTGTGGCCTGCGCATACCTCCCGCTGAGGGGCCGCGCCGAATCGACGACCTCCGGAGTACCAAGCGTACGTCTCCGCCGCTGCTTCCCCGAGGGGTTTTACCGCCCGCGCGCCCGCCCGCCCGCGCTGCTGCCCGCGCTCCCGCCCGCGCTGCTACGCGGTGTGCCGGAAGCCGATCGTCGGTACGGCCCTGCGCCGGGCCGCCGGGGCCCCGCCCGACGGGATCAGGTCGTCGAGGAAGCCGTACCGGCCGCGCAGCTCCTGCGGGGCCGCCTGCCACCAGTGGGCCACCTCCGGCCAGCCCGGGGCGGACAGGGAGCCGCCGAACTCCTGGACCGACAGGGCCGCCGTCAGGCCGGCGAAGGCCAGCCGGTCCGCGAGCGGCCAGCCCGCCAGGGTGCCGGTCACGAAGCCCGCGACGTAGACGTCGCCCGCGCCCGTCGGGTCCAGCTCCTCCACCGTGATCCCGGGGACGTGCGCGGTCTCGCCGGTGCGCCCGTCCACCGCGTACGAGCCCTCCGCGCCCATCGTCACCACGGCGATCGGCACCTTCTCGGCCAGCGCCCGGGCCGCGGCTCTGGGACAGTCGGTCCGGGTGTAGCGCATCGCCTCGCCCGCGTTCGGCAGGAAGGCCTCGCAGTGCTCCAGGTCGGCCAGGGCTCCCAGGTCCCAGCGGCCGCTCTCGTCCCATCCCACGTCCGCGAAGATCCGCGAGCCGCGCCGGGCGGCTTCGCCGATCCACTCCTCGCCGCGGCCGGGTCCCAGCGCGGCCACGGCCGCGCGGGCCCGGGGCGGGCACTGCGGGAAGGGCCCGGGGCCCGCCGGCGGAGGAGCCTCGTGGCCGTGCGAGACCATCGTGCGCTCGCCCTCGTAGGCCATCGAGACGGTGACGGGGCTGTGCCAGCCGGGGATGGTGTGCGACATGGACAGGTCGATGCCCTCGCCCTGTTCGAGGGCGTCCCAGCAGTACTCGCCGTAGTGGTCGTCCCCGAAGGCGGCCGCCAGCGAGGTGCGCAGGCCGAGCCGGGCCAGGGCGGTCGCCATGTTGGCGACGCCGCCGGGGCTGGAGCCCATGCCGCGCGCCCAGGATTCCGTACCGCGCACCGGGGCCGAGTCGAGGCCGGTGAAGATGATGTCGAGGAAGACCGTTCCGGTCAGGAAGACGTCACAGCCGGGTTCCTGGGGGTCACGCAGCGGACCGAGCGGGTCCACTGCTGCTGCGCGGATTTCGTAGTCCCGACCGGTCACGGCGATCTCCCCGTTGTTTCTCGAAGGCCCGTTTCTGCATGACGTTTTCCAGTGGAAAGCTGCCAGCCCTGCCCATCCCGGGCGGAACCAAAACCCAGTGTGGCGCAGATCACCCTCGGAAGGCCCTTCGTCACTCGGACCACTCGGACCGCTCGGCGACGACGGCCCGGGCAGGGCCCGGGCCGTGTCCGCCGTCAGCCCCGCTTGGGCAGGGGCACCCGCATCAGGTCCGCGGCCACCGTGAGCTCGCCCTCGAAGCCGGCCGCGCGGGCCTGGCGCTCGAACTCGGCCGGGTCGGTGTAGCGCTGCGAGAAGTGCGTCAGCACGAGGTGCCGTACGCCCGCGTCCCGCGCCACCCGCGCCGCCTGGCCGGCGGTCAGGTGCCCGTGGTCGGTCGCCAGCCGTTCGTCCTCGTCGAGGAAGGTCGACTCGATCACCAGCATGTCGCAGCCCTCGGCCAGCGCGTCCACGCCGGGGCAGAGCCGGGTGTCCATGACGAAGGCGAACCGCTGCCCGGGCCTGGGTTCGCTGACCTCGTCCAGGGTGACCGCCCCGAGCCGCCCCTCACGCTGGATCCGGCCCACGTCCGGGCCCTTGATCCCGTGCCGTGCGAGCAGCTCGGGCACCATGCGGCGCCCGTCGGGTTCGGTGATCCGGTAGCCGAAGGACTCGACCGGGTGCGACAGCAGCCGGGCCTCCAGGACGTACGAGGACCCCTGGGCCAGCGTGCCGTCCCCGGCCACCGGCTCCTCGCGGAGTGCGACGGTCTCCCGGTAGGCCGTGGCGTAGCGCAGCCGGTCGAAGAACTTCTGCCCCGAGGCCGGGTAGTGCGCGGTGACGGGGTGCGGGACCTGGTCGAGGTTGATCCGCTGGATCACCCCGGCGAGGCCGAGGCTGTGGTCACCGTGGAAGTGGGTGACGCAGATCCGGTTGATGTCGTGCGCGGCCACCCCGGCGCGCAGCATCTGGCGCTGGGTGCCCTCGCCCGGGTCGAAGAGGATGCCCTCGCCGTCCCAGCGCAGCAGGTAGCCGTTGTGGTTGCGGTGGCGGGTGGGCACCTGGCTGGCCGTGCCCAGCACCACGAACTCTCGTACGGACACGTGCTATCCGGGGGGCCACTGGAGGCCGCGGCCGCCGAGGACGTGCGCGTGGGCGTGGAAGACGGTCTGCCCGGCGCCGGAGCCGGTGTTGAACACGACCCGGTAGCCGTGTTCGACGATCTTCTCGTCGAGGGCGACCTGGCCGGCCTCGCGCAGTATGTCGGCGGCGACGGCCGGCTCGGCCTCCACGAGGGAGGCCGCGTCGGCGTAGTGCACCTTGGGGATGACGAGCACGTGCGTGGGCGCCTGCGGGTTGATGTCCCGGAAGGCGACCGTGGTCTCGGTCTCCCGTACCACGGTCGCGGGGATCTGCCCCGCGACGATCTTGCAGAACAGGCAGTCGGCCTGCGGTTCCCCGGCCATTGCTGAGCCTCCCGTGACGGTGATCGGTCCGGGCATCGTATCCAGCCGGACGCCTGCCGCGAGCCCCGGTCGTGTCAGGACCAGCGGCCCGTACGGGCCAGCAGCACGGCCGTGGCCGCCGTCCCGGCCGTGGAGGTCCGCAGGACGGACCGGCCCAGGCGGTAGGGGTGCGCACCCGCGGCGGCGAAGACGGCCAGCTCCTCCGGGGAGACGCCGCCCTCCGGGCCGACCACCAGCACGACGGAACCGGCCTTCGGGAGCTCGGCCGTGGCCAGCGCCCCGGACGGGGTGTCGCGGTCCTCGTGGAGCACCATCGCCAGGTCGGCGCCGGCCAGCAGCGCCGCCACCTGCTTGGTGGACATGGCCTCGGCCACCTCCGGGAAGCGCACCCGGCGGGACTGCTTGCCCGCCTCCCGGGCCGTGGCCCGCCACTTGGCCAGGGACTTGGCCCCGCGGTCGCCGCGCCACTGCGTGATGCAGCGCGAGGCCTGCCAGGGCACGATCGCGTCCACGCCGGTCTCGGTCATCGTCTCGACGGCCAGCTCGCCCCGGTCCCCCTTGGGCAGGGCCTGGACCACAGTGATCCGGACCTCCGGCTCCGGCTCCTCCGCGACGGTGTGCAGGTCCATGACGACCAGCCGGTCCTTGCCCTCGGCGGCCTTGACCACGCCCTCCGCCCAGTGGCCGCGCCCGTCCGTGAGGATCACGTCCTCGCCCGGGTTCAGGCGTTTCACGGACACCGCGTGCCGGCCCTCCGGGCCGTCCAGGACGAACTCCGGCCCCGCGGGGACCTCTTCCACCACGAACACCGGGGCGGTCATGACGCACTCCTCATCTGCATTGCCTTCAACGTGCTCTGTGCCTGGGCCAGTTCGGCCGCCAGCACCTCCACCAGCTCCCCCGCCGGCAGCGGTCGCGCCATCCGGTGCCCCTGGCCCGCCCACAGGGCCATGCCCTGCGGGTCCCCGGCCGCGGCGGCGGCCTTGCGCAGCCCCGAGGTCAGGTGGTGGACCTGCGGGTACGCGGCCGGGGCGTACGGCCCGTGCTCGCGCATGAAGCGGTTGACCAGACCCCGTGCCGGCCGCCCGGAGAAGGCCCGGGTCAGCTCGGTGCGGACGAACAGCGGGTCCGTCAGCGCCTTCTTGTGGACCGGGTCCGCCCCCGATTCCGGGCAGGCCAGGAAGGCCGTCCCGAGCTGTGCCGACTCCGCGCCCGCCGCCAGCAGGGCCGCGATCTGCGAGCCCCGCATGATCCCGCCCGCCGCGATGATCGGGAGCGCCACGGCCTCCCGTACCTGCGCCACCAGCGCGAGGAGGCCCACGGTCGCCGTGCCGTCGATCTGCGGGTCGTCCCGGTGGGTGCCCTGGTGGCCGCCGGCCTCGGCGCCCTGGACGCAGACCGCGTCCGCACCCGCGTGCTGGGCGCTGCGGGCCTCCTCGGCGGAGGTCACCGTGACGACGGTGTACGTACCGGCCTTGCGCAGGGCCGCGAGGGCCGCGAAGGCGGGACAGCCGAAGGTGAACGAGACCACCGGGACCGGGTCTTCGAGGAGGATGGCGAGCTTGGCGTCGTAGCCGTCGTCGCTGGTGCCGATGATGTCCTCCTCGGCGAGCGAGATCTCGTACCAGCTCGCCTCACCGGCCAGCTGCCCGCGGTAGGCCTCCACGGCGGCCGGATCGACGTAACCGGTCTGCGGCATGAAGAGGTTGACACCGAAACGGCGCCGGGTCAGCGCGCGCACCTGCTTGATCTCCTGGTACATCCCGTCGGCGGTCTTGTAGCCGCCGGCCAGGAAGCCCAGCCCGCCCGCCTCGCACACGGCGGCGGCGAGCACGGGACAGGATGCGCCGCCCGCCATGGGAGCCTGCACGATCGGGTACGGGGAGAGACCGTTCGGTGCCGAGGACATGGACTGCATCGTGCCACGTCCCGCGCATGGGGCCGAATCATGGCATTCGCCTGGCATAGTCCGCTTCCCGACCGGCCTCCGGCCGCCGCCGGGCCCATGTGACGAGCCCGGCCGGGGAATCCCCAGGCCGGGCTCGTGACGGTGGATCGCGGTCGGTCAGCGACCGTTGAAAGCGTCCTTCAGTCGGCTGAACAGACCCTGCTGACCCGGCGCGAACTGACCCATCGGCCGCTCCTCGCCGCGCAGCTTCGCCAGCTGGCGGAGCAGGTCCTCCTGCTGGGCGTCCAGCTTGCCCGGGGTGGTGACCTCGACGTGCACGATCAGGTCGCCGCGTCCGCCACCGCGCAGGTGGGTGACACCGCGCCCGTGCAGCGGGATCGCCTGGCCGGACCCGGTGCCGGGCCGGATGTCGATCTCCTCCAGCCCGTCCAGCGTCTCCAGCGGGCACTTGGTGCCCAGCGCGGCCGCCGTCATCGGGATGGTGACCGTGCAGTGCAGGTCGTCCCCGCGCCGCTGGAAGGTCGGGTGCGCCAGCTCGTGGATCTCCACGTACAGGTCGCCGGCGGGGCCGCCGCCGGGGCCGACCTCACCCTCGCCCGCGAGCTGGATCCGGGTGCCGTTCTCGACACCCGCCGGGATCTTGACCGTGAGGCTGCGGCGGGAGCGGACCCGGCCGTCGCCCGCGCACTCGTGGCACGGGGTCGGGACCACGGTGCCGAAGCCCTGGCACTGCGGGCAGGGGCGCGAGGTCATGACCTGGCCCAGGAAGGACCGGGTGACCTGCGAGACCTCGCCGCGGCCGCGGCACATGTCACATGTCTGCGCCGAGGTGCCGGGAGCGGCGCCCTCACCGGAGCAGGTGTTGCAGACCACGGCCGTGTCGACCTGGATGTCCTTGGTGGTCCCGAAGGCCGCCTCGTCCAGCTCCAGGTCGAGACGGATCATCGCGTCCTGGCCGCGCCGGGTCCGCGAGCGCGGGCCTCGCTGCGAGGCCTGGCCGAAGAAGGCGTCCATGATGTCGGAGAAGTTGCCGAAGCCACCCGCTCCGAAGCCGCCCGCCCCGCCGCCACCGCCCGAGGAGGACAGCGGGTCGCCGCCGAGGTCGTAGACCTGCTTCTTCTGCGGGTCCGAGAGCACCTCGTAGGCCGCGTTGATCTCCTTGAAGCGCTCCTGCGTCTTCGGGTCCGGATTCACATCCGGGTGGAGTTCACGCGCGAGGCGCCGGAAGGCCTTCTTGATCTCGTCCTGCGATGCGTCGCGGCGCACGCCGAGAACGGCGTAGTAGTCCGTGGCCACTTACGACTCCGCCAGGATCTGTCCGACGTAACGTGCCACTGCGCGTACCGCTCCCATCGTTCCGGGGTAGTCCATGCGGGTCGGTCCGACCACGCCGAGTTTGGCGACTGCTTCGCCGCCCGAACCGTAACCGACCGAGACGACCGACGTGGAGTTCAGTCCCTCGTAGGCGTTCTCATGCCCGATCCGTACGGCCATTCCCGACTCGTTGGCCTCGCCCAGCAGCTTGAGGAGCACGACCTGCTCCTCCAGCGCTTCGAGCACCGGCCTGATCGTCAGGGGAAAATCGTGTCCGAAGCGGGTGAGATTGGCGGTACCGCCGATCATCAGCCGCTCTTCTGCTTCCTCGACCAGGGTTTCGAGGAGGGTCGCGAGCACGGTGGAGACCGTGCCGCGGTCCTCGGCCTCGAAGGATTCGGGGAGGTCCTGGACGAGCGGGGGCACATCGGTGAAGCGGCGCCCGACGACCCGGCTGTTCAGCCGGGCCCGCAGGTCCGCCAGCGAGGTCTCCCCGAAGGGGCTCGGGCAGTCGATGAGCCGCTGCTCGACCCGCCCGGTGTCCGTGATCAGTACGAGCATCAGGCGCGCGGGAGCGAGCGAGAGCAGCTCCACGTGCCGGACGGTCGACCGGGTCAGGCTCGGGTACTGGACGACGGCGACCTGCCGGGTGAGCTGCGCGAGCAGCCGCACCGTGCGGCCGACCACGTCGTCGAGGTCGACGGCGCCGTCGAGGAAGTTCTGGATGGCCCGGCGCTCGGGCGACGACAGCGGTTTGACCCCCGCCAGCTTGTCGACGAAGAGCCGGTAGCCCTTGTCGGTGGGGATCCGGCCGGCGCTGGTGTGGGGCTGGGCGATGTAGCCCTCCTCCTCCAGCACGGCCATGTCGTTGCGCACGGTGGCGGGCGAGACGCCGAGCCGGTGCCGCTCCGTGAGCGCCTTGGAGCCGACCGGCTCCTCCGTCCCGACGTAGTCCTGGACGATGGCGCGCAGCACTTCGAGTCTGCGTTCGCTGAGCATCGCGCACACCTCCAGCTGTGGTCCGTTGCCGTGTTCTGCCGTGTTCTGCCGTGTTCGTTGGCACTCTGATCGTTCGAGTGCCAGAGAGCCCCCGCTCAGTGTACGGCCGGGCGGTAAGCCCCTGGCAAGGGAGGCCCGCCAGGGTAGCGTCGCCGCATGGACGTGCGTTGGGAAGAGTCCGGCTGGGAACGGCTGACGGGACGGGCCGGCCGGCGGCGGCTGCCGGTGTGGGACTGCACCGTGGGGCTGGTGGTGGGCGAGGATTCGGTCCTTCTCATCGACCCCGGTTCGTGTGTACGCGAGGGCGCGCAGGTACGGGCCGAGGCGGAGCGGCTGACGGGCCGGCGCGTGACCCATATCGCATTCACGCACGGTCATTTCGATCACGTCCTCGGCGGGGCGGCCTTCGCCGAGGCCGAGGTCTTCGGGGCGGTCGGGCTGGCCGCACTGCTGTCGACGGGACGCGAGGAGCTGCGCGGGGACGCGGTACGGCACGGGCTCGCGGCGGCGGAGGCGGCGGAGGCGGTGGACCTGCTGGTGCCGCCCGGGCACGCGGTGTCGGGCGAGTGGACGCTGGAACTGGGCGGCGTGCAGGTGCTGCTGGCCAACGTGGGGCCCGGGCACACCGGGCACGACCTGGCCGTCTTCGTGCCGGGCGAGCGCGAGGTGGTCTTCTGCGGGGACCTGGTCGAGGAGTCGGGCGAGCCCTCGGTGGGGCCGGACGCCAGGCCGGGGCAGTGGCCCGCGGCCCTGGACCGGCTGCTGTCGCTGGGCGGTGACGACGCACTGTACGTGCCGGGTCACGGAGCGGTGGTCGGGGCGGACTTCGTCCGTGCCCAACGCGCCACACTGGCGGCCCGTTTCGGCGTGTCGCAGGCGTGACGCGCGCGGCTCTCCTACTGTCGGCCGGATGCGCGAGTACTCCCCCGACCTGACCCCGCAGTGGAAGCGACCCAAGGCCGTGCCGGAGGTGGCGGCGGACGCGGACCTCGTGGTCGAGGTGGCCGGTACGGACTTCTGCGGCGCGGTGGTGGCCTGCGAGGCGGGCACGGTGACCCTGGAGGACCGCTTCGGCAAGCGGCGGGTGTTCCCGATGGAGCCGCGCGGGTTCCTGCTGGACGGCGCCGTGGTCACCCTGGTCCGCCCCGCACGCAGGCCCTCCGGGCCGCTCCTGACGGCCTCGGGCTCGCTGGCCGTGCCCGGGGCGCGGGCGCGGGTGGCGCGGGCCGGCCGGATCTACGTCGAGGGCCGGCACGACGCGGAGCTGGTGGAGCGGGTCTGGGGTGACGACCTGCGGATCGAGGGCGTGGTGGTGGAGTACCTGGAGGGCATCGACGACCTCCCGGCCGTCGTCGCCGACTTCGCCCCGGCCCCGGACGCCCGCCTCGGCGTCCTGGTCGACCACCTCGTCCCGGGTTCGAAGGAGTCCCGTATCGCGGCGTCGGTGACCTCGCCGGACGTCCTGATCGTGGGCCACCCGTACGTGGACGTCTGGCAGGCGGTGAAGCCGTCCGCGCTGGGCATCCCCGCGTGGCCGGTGATCCCGCCCGGCCAGGACTGGAAGACGGGCGTCTGCCGGGCCCTGGGCTGGCCGGAGAACACGGGCGCCGCCTGGCAGCACATCCTGTCCCGGGTCACCTCGTACCGCGACCTGGAACCCACCCTCCTGGGCTCGGTGGAACACCTCATCGACCACGTCACGGCCTGACCGACCCCGCCGGCTCCTCTTTCAGCCCCGTCGGCACCCTCCCAGCCCCGCCGGCGCTTGAGGCGATCCTTCAGCCCCGCCGGCGCTTGAGGCGATCCTTCAGCCCCGCTGGCGCTTGAGGCGCGGGGGTCCGGGGGCAGCGCACCCGGCAACGGCGCCGCAGGCCGGTCAGTCCACCAGGTCCCGCACCACCGCGTCGGCCAGCAGCCGCCCCCGCAGGGTCAGGACGGCCCGCCCCGCCTCGTACGGGCCAGGGTCCAGCAGGCCGTCCGCGAGGGCCTTGCGGGACGCCGCCAGCCCGGCCGGGGCCAGCAGGGTCAGCGGGACCCCGTCCACCAGCCGGAGCTCCAGCAGGATCCGCTCCACCCGCCGGTCCTCCTCCGCCAGGAGCTCCCGTCCCGCGCCCGGGGAACGGCCCTCCGCCAGCGCCGCGGCGTACGCGCCCGGGTGCTTCACGTTCCACCACCGGACCCCGCCCACGTGCGAGTGCGCGCCCGGTCCCGCGCCCCACCAGTCGGCGCCGCGCCAGTACAGCTCGTTGTGCAGGCAGCGGCCGGCCTCCGAGGTGGCCCAGTTGGAGACCTCGTACCAGGAGTACCCGGCCTCGGCCATGACCGAGTCCGCGATCAGGTACCGGTCGGCGTGGACGTCGTCGTCCGTCATCGGGACCTCGCCGCGGCGGATCCGCCGCGCCAGCTGCGTGCCCTCCTCGACGATCAGCGCATAGGCGCTGATGTGGTCCGGCCCGGCGCCCAGCGCCGCCGAGAGGGTCGCCCGCCAGTCCTCGTCCGACTCCCCGGGCGTGCCGTAGATCAGGTCGAGGTTGACGTGCTCGAAGCCCGCCGCCCGCGCCTCCGCGACGCATGCCTCGGGGCGCCCCGGCGTGTGGGTGCGGTCGAGCACCTTCAGGACGTGCTGCTTGGCGCTCTGCATGCCGAAGGAGACCCGGTTGAAGCCCCCGGCGCGCAGCTCGGCCAGGTACTTGGGGTCCACCGACTCCGGATTGGCCTCCGTGGTGATCTCGGCGTCCTCGGCCAGGCCGAATTCGTCCCGGATCGCCGCGAGCATGCGTACGAGGTCGGCGGCGGGCAGCAGCGTGGGCGTGCCGCCGCCGACGAAGACGGTCCGGACTTCGCGCGGGTCGTCCCCGAGCACCTTCCGCGCCAGCCTGACCTCGTCGATCAGGGTGTCGGCGTAGTTCTCCCGGGAGGCGAGCACACCGCCGGTGCCCCGCAGCTCGGTGGCCGTGTAGGTGTTGAAGTCGCAGTAGCCGCAGCGCGTGGCGCAGTAGGGGACGTGCAGGTAGAAACCGAGCGGCCGCTCCCCCGCGCCCGCCAGGGCATGCGACGGCAGCGCGCCGTCTTCGGGCATGGGTTCACCGTCGGGGAGTGCGGAAGGCATACCCCCATCATCCCGCACCCACCACACCGCCCGGCCCCACGCACGTCCAGCCCCGGCGGCGTCACGTCCGGCCCCGCCGTCGTCACGTCCGGCCCCGCCGGCGTTTGAGGCGCGGGATCCGGGGCGGAGCCCCGGGGAACGGGGCCCGGCGGGGCGGTCCGCCGCCCCGCCCTGCCAAGCCCGCGGCAGGCGCTACGCCTCGCGGGACCCCTCGTACATCTCCTCGATCAGGTGCTTGAACTCACGCTCGACCACCGGCCGCTTCAGCTTCAGGCTGGGCGTGAGGTCGCCGTGCTCGACGTCGAGGTCGCGCGGCAGCAGCCGGAACTTCTTGACCGTCTGCCAGCGCTGCAGGCCCTCGTTCAGGGTCTGTACGTACGTCTCGATCAGGCGGTTGGTCTCCGGCGCCGCCAGGACCTCTCCGTACGTCTTGCCCTCCAGCCCGTTCTCCGCCGCCCAGGTCAGGATCGACGGCTCGTCGAGGGCGATCAGCGCCGAGCAGAAGTTACGGTCGGCGCCGTGCACGACGATCGTCGACACGTACGGGCAGATCGCCTTGAACTGGCCCTCGATCTCCGCCGGGGCGACGTACTTGCCGCCCGAGGTCTTGATCAGGTCCTTCTTGCGGTCGGTGATGCGCAGGTAGCCGTCGGCCGACAGCTCGCCGATGTCGCCCGTGTGCAGCCAGCCGTCGGACTCCAGGACCTCGGCGGTCTTGTCCGGCTGCCGGTGGTAGCCCTGCATGATGCCGGGGCCGCGCAGCAGGACCTCGCCGTCGTCTGCGATGCGGACCTCGGTGCCGGGGAGCGGCTTGCCGACCGTGCCGGTGCGGTAGGCCTCGCCCGGGTTGACGAAGGAGGCCGCGCTGGACTCGGTCAGGCCGTAGCCCTCCAGAATGTGGACGCCCGCGCCGGAGAAGAAGAAGCCGATCTCGGGGGCCAGGGCGGACGCGCCGGAGACGGCGGCGCGCAGCTTCCCGCCGAAGGCCTCGCGGAGCTTGGAGTAGACGAGCGCGTCGGCGATCTTGTGCTTGGTGGTGAGGCCGAAGGGGGCGGTCGCCTGGCCGGTGCGGCGGAAGTTGTCCTGCGTGACCTTCGCGTACTCGCGGGCGACGCCGGCCGACCACTTGAAGATCTTGTACTTGGCTCCGCCGGCGGCGCGGGCCTTGGCCGCCACGCCGTTGTAGACCTTCTCGAAGATGCGCGGAACGGCGGCCATGTACGTCGGCTGCACGATCGGCAGGTTCTCGATGATCTTGTCGATCCGGCCGTCGACGGCGGTCACGTGCCCGGCCTCGATCTGCCCGGAGGTCAGCACCTTGCCGAAGACGTGGGCCAGCGGCAGCCAGAGGTACTGGACGTCCTCCTTGCCGATCAGCCCGGTGGCGACCATGGCCTTGGCCAGGTACGACCAGTTGTCGTGCAGCAGCCGGACGCCCTTGGGGCGGCCGGTGGTGCCGGAGGTGTAGATGAGGGTGGCGAGCTGGTCGGAGGTGATGGCCCCCACCCGCTCCTTGACCGCCTCGGGGTGCTTGGCGAGGTACTCCTTGCCGCGCGCCTCCAGCTCGGCGAGCGAGAGCACCCAGCCCTCGGGGTCTCCTTCGGCGGCGACCGCGTCCTCGGCGTCCAGGACCACGACGTGGGCGAGGTTCGGCAGGTCGGCGCGGCGCTCGCGCGCCTTCGCCAGCTGCTTCGCGTCCTCGGCGATGAGCACCCGGCTCTCGGAGTCCGAGAGGATGAACGCCGACTCGTCCGCATTGGTGCTGGGGTAGATGGTGGTGACCGCACCGCCGGCGCACATCACGCCGAGGTCGGAGAGGATCCACTCGACCCGGGTGTTGGAGGCGAGCGCGACGCGCTCCTCCGTCTGGACGCCGAGAGCGATCAGCCCGGCGGCGATGGCGAACACCCGCTCGGCCGCCTGCCCCCAGCTGAGTGATTTCCAGTCGTCGGCGCCGCCCTGGCCGCCGGCCGCCGGCACCGGGTACCGGTAGGCCTCGTCGTCGGGCGTCGCTGCGACGCGCTCAAGGAAGAGCACCGCCACGGTGGGCGGGCGGTTCTCGAGATAGGTCTGTGTGTCGCTCACGACATCCTCCGGACCGATCCACGCGGTAGTGCGTGGGCGTGGGGCGCTGGGGGGCGCTGGGGACTGGCGGGTATGCAGCCGTTGACTTTTTAAACTGGCGAGTAACCATCGAGCAGTGATCAGACTAGAGCGCGACCGGCGCGTGCGTAAGGGCCCGCAAGCAGCCGCTTCATAACGAAACAGGCCCCCGCACCTGAGTGCGGGGGCCTGTTTGCGTCGGGTGACGGCGGGGCAGCTACTTCTTCTTGCCGCCGGACTCGTCACTGGAGAGGACGGCGATGAAGGCCTCCTGCGGGACCTCCACGGAGCCGACCATCTTCATCCGCTTCTTGCCTTCCTTCTGCTTCTCCAGCAGCTTCCGCTTACGGGAGATGTCACCGCCGTAGCACTTGGCGAGAACGTCCTTGCGGATGGCGCGGATGGTCTCGCGGGCGATGACGCGGGAGCCGATCGCGGCCTGGATCGGCACCTCGAAGGCCTGCCGCGGGATGAGCTCGCGCAGCTTGGCGACGAGGCGCACGCCGTAGGCGTAGGCAGCGTCCTTGTGCGTGACGGCGGAGAAGGCGTCGACCTTGTCGCCGTGCAGCAGGATGTCGACCTTGACCAGGCTGCCGGACTGCTCGCCCGTGGGTTCGTAGTCCAGGGAGGCGTAGCCGCGCGTCTTGGACTTCAGCTGGTCGAAGAAGTCGAAGACGATCTCCGCGAGCGGGAGGGTGTAGCGGATCTCGACCCGGTCCTCGGAGAGGTAGTCCATGCCGAGGAGGGTGCCGCGGCGCTGCTGGCACAGCTCCATGATCGCGCCGATGAACTCGGTGGGCGCGAGCACGGTGGCCCGGACGACCGGCTCGAACACGTCCGAGATCTTGCCCTCGGGGAACTCGCTCGGGTTGGTGACGGTGACTTCCTTGCCGTCCTCCATGACCACCCGGTAGACCACGTTGGGCGCGGTGGCGATCAGGTCGAGGCCGAACTCGCGCTCCAGGCGCTCACGGACCACGTCCAGGTGGAGCAGGCCGAGGAAGCCGACGCGGAAGCCGAAGCCCAGCGCCGCCGAGGTCTCCGGCTCGTAGACGAGCGCGGCGTCGTTGAGCTGCAGCTTGTCCAGGGCCTCGCGCAGGTCCGGGTAGTCCGAGCCGTCGAGCGGGTAGAGGCCCGAGAAGACCATCGGCCGCGGGTCCTTGTAGCCGCCGAGGGCCTCGGTGGCGCCGTTGTGCAGGCTGGTGATGGTGTCACCGACCTTGGACTGACGGACGTCCTTCACGCCGGTGATGATGTAGCCCACCTCGCCGACGCCGATGCCGTCGGACGGGGTCATCTCCGGGGAGGAGACACCGATCTCCAGCAGCTCGTGGGTGGCACCGGTGGACATCATCCGGATGCGCTCGCGCTTGCTCAGCTGCCCGTCGACCACACGGACGTACGTGACGACGCCACGGTACGAGTCGTAGACGGAGTCGAAGATCATGGCGCGGGCCGGGGCGTCCTTGACGCCGACCGGGGCCGGGACCGTGGCGACGACCTTGTCGAGCAGCGCCTCGACACCGAGACCGGTCTTCGCCGAGACGCGCAGCACGTCCTCGGGCTGGCAGCCGATGAGGTTCGCGAGCTCCTCGGCGAACTTCTCCGGCTGGGCGGCCGGCAGGTCGATCTTGTTCAGGACCGGGACGATCGCGAGGTCGTTCTCCATCGCCAGGTACAGGTTGGCGAGGGTCTGCGCCTCGATGCCCTGGGCGGCGTCCACCAGGAGGACGGTGCCCTCGCACGCGGCGAGGGAGCGCGAGACCTCGTAGGTGAAGTCGACGTGCCCGGGGGTGTCGATCATGTTGAGGATGTGGGTGTTGCCCTGACCCTCGCCCGTGGTGGGCGCCCAGGGCAGTCGGACCGCCTGCGACTTGATCGTGATGCCGCGCTCACGCTCGATGTCCATGCGGTCGAGGTACTGGGCGCGCATCTGCCGCTGGTCGACCACACCGGTGATCTGGAGCATCCGGTCGGCAAGGGTCGACTTGCCGTGGTCGATGTGCGCGATGATGCAGAAGTTGCGGATCAGCGCCGAGTCGGTACGGCTCGGCTCGGGCACGTGGCTGGGGATCGCGGGCACGCAGTGTCCTGGTTCTCGGTCGCAGTCGGAAGCATTTGCGGAGCGTCGGTCGGAGCGAAAGTCCGGCTCCCGTCGCTGTCGGCGGCGCGATGTCGGATCTATACGCAGACTCCCATGGTCCCATGGACGGGGCAGTGCGCTCGGTTTGGGCCGCCCGTAGCGCGCCTGGTAGCCTGGGCAGCTGTGTCTTGTATGCCCTCTCAGCTGTCAAGACACAATCCGAAGATCAAACTCTGAACCTGAAAAGGCTCTTTCGTGGCGAACATCAAGTCCCAGATCAAGCGGAACAAGACGAACGAGAAGGCGCGCCTGCGCAACAAGGCCGTCAAGTCCTCGCTCAAGACCGCGATCCGCAAGGCCCGCGAGGCCGTCGTCGCCGGTGACGTCGAGAAGGCCACCGTGGCTTCTCGCGCTGCCGCGCGTGCGCTCGACAAGGCTGTCTCGAAGGGTGTCATCCACAAGAACGCCGCCGCCAACAAGAAGTCGGCGCTGGCCACCAAGGTTGCCTCCCTGCAGGGCTGAGCTCCCTGATGTGAACGCCGGAAGGGACCCAGTGGGCCCTCTCTCCCGCTCCTGACCGGCACCCCGCTCCGCACACGAAGCGTTCGCCACGCGGGTGCGGCGCAACCAGAAGTAACCGAAGGCCCCGGCCTCCACCCTTCCCCAGGGCGGTGGCCGGGGCCTTCGTGCTGCTCCGGCGAGGGCTGCACCGGGCGGGCTCAGTCGTAGATGTCCTGCGGCAGCACGCGGTGCGGCAGCGGCCGGCGCCAGTCGCCGTCGCGGGCGACGAGGATCCGGCGGGCCAGGGCGCGCACCTCGCTCCAGGCCGGCTCGGCCGTCAGCGAGTCGGCCCACAGGCCTGCGCGGCCGAGGACGTCCGCCTCGCCGAGGATCCGGCCGATGGCCCGGAGGTCCCGCAGGGCCTCCGGTTCGAGGGTCCCCCGCTCCGCCATCCCCTCGGCCAGGTGCAGGACGAAGCCGACGTCCTCGGCGACAGGACCGCTCTTCACCCCGTGCTCACCGGCCCAGGCCAGCTGATCCGGGGCGTCGGCGGCGAGGACGGCCAGCAGCCTCGCGAAATACCGCGCCCAGTAGTCGGCATCGCCGCCCATGTACGACGTCGCTACCGGCGCTGGGGGCGGGCCGCGCGGGCCACCGCGACGACGGCCTTCTCCAGGGCGTACTCGGGGTCGTCGCCGCCGCCCTTGACCCCGGCATCTGCTGCAGCCACGGCGCGCAGGGCGTCCGAGACCCCGTCCGCCGACCAGCCGCGCATCTGCTGGCGGACCCGGTCGATCTTCCACGGGGGCATACCCAGGTCCCGGGCGAGGTCGCCGGGGCGGGCTCCGCGCGGGGCGGAGGCGAGCTTGCCGATCGCGCGGACCGCCTGGGCCAGGGCACTGGTGATCAGGACCGGCGCCACCCCGGTGGACAGGGACCAGCGCAGGGCCTCCAGGGCCTCGGCCGCACGCCCCTCGACCGCCCGGTCGGCGACCGTGAAGCTGGATGCCTCGGCCCGGCCCGTGTAGTAGCGGGCTACGACGGCCTCGTCGATGGTGCCCTCGACGTCGGCGCACAGCTGCGCGGCGGCGCTCGCCAGCTCCCGCAGGTCGCTGCCGATCGCGTCCACCAGGCTCTGGCAGGCCTCCGGGGTCGCCGACCGGCCGAGCGTGCGGAATTCGCCCCGCACGAAGGACAGCCGGTCCGCGGCCTTCGTCATCTTCGGGCAGGCGATCTCCCGCGCGCCCGCCTTGCGCGCGGCGTCCAGCAGGCCCTTGCCCTTGACCCCGCCCGCGTGGAGGAGGACCAGGATGATCTCCTCGTAGGGCGCGGCGAGGTAGGCCTTGACCTCCTTGACCGAGTCCGCGGACAGGTCCTGCGCGTTGCGCACGACCAGCACCTTGCGCTCGGAGAAGAGCGAGGGGCTCGTCAGCTCGGCGAGCGTGCCGGGCTGCAGCTGCTCGGAGGCGAGGTCGCGGACGTCCGTGTCGGCGTCGGCGGCGCGGGCGGCCGTCACCACCTCGCGCACGGCACGGTCGAGCAGCAGCTCCTCCTGCCCCACCGCGAGGGTGAGCGGGGCAAGGGGATCGTCGGTGGAGTTCTTCCTGGTGGCCATCGGCTCCAGCATCCCACGCCGCACTGACAGCCCCCCGCCCCGCGTGCCCGAGAATGGTCGCGTGAATGTGCGACATGTACTCGTCCTGCCCGACCGCGACGCCGCCGAGGAGGTGGCCCAGGAGGCTGCCGACCGCTTCGGCCTCCCGGAGGAGCCGCAGTTGTTCCGCGACGCGCTGGCCGGCGAGGACGACGCCGAGGACGCCCAGTGGCTGGTGATCGTCGAGGATCCGCAGGAACGGCTCGACACCACCTCGCTGGACGGCCTCGCCGCCGAGTACGAGGGCTGGCTGGAAGCCCCTTAGGGGACCGCGCGTCAGGCCTTGCGCACGGCCTGGACGTCCAGCGTCACTTCCACGCTCGAACCGATGGCCGCGATCCCGTGCGCCAGCATCGACTGCCAGTTCAGGGTGAAGTCCTCGCGGTGCAGCTCGGTGGTGGCCTGGCAGGCCGCCCGGAGCTCGCCCTCCAGGCCCGTGCCCAGACCCAGGTACTGGGTGTCCAGGGTCACGGACCGGCTCACCCCGTGGAGGGTCAGCGCCCCGGCGACGGCCCAGCTGCTGCCGCTGCGGTGGATGAAACGCTCGCTGTAGAACTCCACCGTGGGATGGCGGACCGCGTCCAGGAAGTCCCCCGACCTCAGGTGGTCGTCGCGCAGCCGCACCCCGGTGTCGATGCTCGCCGCATCGATGATCACGTGCATGGAGGAGTCCTCCATGCGCTCGGCTATCCGCACCGCCCCGGCGAACGTGGTGAACCGGCCGCGGATCCGGGCCAGGCCGATGTGGCGGGCCGTGAAGCCGATGGACGAGTGCGTCGGGTCGAGCTCCCAGTGGCCGGGCTGCGGCAGCAGCGGCGGCTCCACCGTGTCCAGGATGATCTCCGCGGTGCCGGGCTGCCCCGGGTCCCCCACGATCGTCACCCCGTGGAAGGGCGCGTACCCCTCCGCGGTCACGGAGAGCCGGTACTCCCCCTCCGGTACGGCCACGGCGAAGCCGCCGAACGGGTCGGTCTCGCCGCTGACGATGCGGCGGCCGATCGGGTCGGTCACCTCGAACGTGGCCTGCCGGACCGGTCGGTGGACCGTGTCGAGAACCCGGCAGCTGAGCAGACGCGCCGTCGGCGGGAGCGTCAGTGTCGCGGATGTGGACGGGCTGGAACTTCCGGCCGTCTCCATCCCCCGTCGGCGACTGAACATGGCTGATGCACCCCCGTGCTGTGTGGACTTGGACCGTTCTGGCGAAGAGGCATTCGATCATGCTGTCGGGTTGTGGGCAAACAGAGTGGTCGCGCCCGGTATGACCGCGCCGGTTCCGCCGCCACCTGGCCGGAAATGAACGTAGCCGAACTCCGCTTCCGGTGACGGCGATCGAGCCGTCGGTGTCGGTACGCAGCACGGTCGCCCCCAGCTCCCGCAGCCGGGCGAGCGTACTCGGCGCGGGGTGTCCGTAGCGGTTGCCCACGCCGACGGGAACGAGCGCGAGCCGTGGCCGGATCCGGGCGTACAGCTCCGGGTCCTGGTGCGCGGAACCGTGATGGGCGACCTTGAGGACGTCCACCGGGCCGAGGCCCGGATGGGCCCTCAGGAGGGCCTGCTGCGCGGGAGGTTCGAGGTCGCCGAGCAGGAGCAGGGTCAGCCCCGCGCCGCGCACCAGCAGGGCGACGCTCGCGTCGTTGGGCCCCTCGGGCGGAGGTCCGGCCGGCGGCGGCCAGAGCACCTGCCACTCGAACGCCCCGGCCCGGCGCCGCTCCCCCTGCACCGCCTTCACGATCGGCACACCGGCGGCAGCCGCGGTCCGCCGTACGAACTCGGCCTGCCCCGGCGGGTCTTCGAGCGTGGTGGCCTGGATCACAGCCACGGATCGGCCCCGCAGCACCCCCGACAGGCCTCCCACATGGTCGGCGTGAAAATGCGTCAGCAGGAGCAGCGGCACGCGGTGCACGTCCAGGGCGCGCAGGCAGTCGTCCACCGGTCCGGGTTCCGGGCCGGCGTCCACCACCAGGGCCTCCCCCGGGCCGACGGAGAGCACGGCGGCGTCCCCCTGCCCCACGGCGCACTGGACGTAGCTCCAGTCGGGCGGCGGCCAGCCGGAGAGCGTACGGGCGAGCTGCGGCGGCCGCAGTACGGCCAGGAGCAGCAGCACCGCCAGGGCGGAGCAGAGCCACCCGCGCCCGCGGAACCGGGCACCGGCGACCACGACGACGGCCAGGGTGGCGGCGGCCAGCAGCACGCCCCCGGTGAGACCGCCCGGCCACGGCACCTCCGCGCCCGGGAACCGGGCCCCGGCCCGGGCCACCCCCGCGATCCACCCCGCCGGCACCGCCGCGCACCGGGCGAGCAGCTCCGCGGCGGGCATCCACACCGGAGCCACCGCGAGCGCGGCGAAGCCGAGGACCGTCGCGGGACCGGCCGCCAGCTCGGCCAGCAGGTTGCACGGCACCGCCACCAGGCTGACCCGGGCGGCGAGCACGACCACCACGGGCGCGCACACCGCCTGCGCGGCCGCTGCGGCCCCCAGCGCCTCGGAGAGCCGCGGTCCCGCCCCGCGGCGCCGCAGGGCGTCGCTCCACCGGGGAGCGAGGGTGAGCAGCGCCCCGGTGGCCAGTACGGAGAGCAGGAAGCCGTGGCTGCGCGCCAGCCACGGGTCGTAGAGCACCAGCAGCAGCACCGCGGCGCCCAGGGCCGGGATCAACGACCTGCGCCGTCCGGTGGTGATGGCCAGCAGGGTGACCGCCCCGCAGGCAGCGGCCCGCAGCACGCTCGGCTCCGGCCGGCACACCACCACGAAGGCGAGCGTCAGGGCCGCCCCGCACAGGGCGGTCACTCGCAGCGAGAGGCCGAGCCGGGGTGCCAGCCCGCGCCGTTCGGCCTGCTGCGCGCGGGCCGGGGGCCCGATGAGCAGGAACAGCACCACGGTCAGATTGGACCCGGAGACGGCCAGCAGGTGCAGCAGGTCGGTGGCTCGGAAGGCCTCGTGCAGGTCGGACGCAACCCTGGACGTGTCCCCGACGACCAGCCCCGGCAGCAGGGCCCTGGCATCCGGTGCGAGCCCCTCGGTGGCTTCGCGCAGCCCGGCTCGCAGCCGCCCCGCGAGCCGCTGGACGGTGTCCGGGCCGCCGGTCACCCCGGGCGGGGTGTCACCGGCCGGCCGGAGCAGCGCCACGGCCCGCTCCCCGCCCTGCGCCGGAGCCAGCCGGGCGACGGCCACCACCCGGGTGGAAGGCTGCAGCCGGGCCCATCCCGGATGCCCGGCCAGCACCCGCACCGGGGTCTCGACCCGGGTACTCGTCCCGTCGGGCCCGGTCACCCGGGTCACCACCGCGTCCAGCACCACCACCGGCGGCCCGCTCGCGCTCCGGGCGGCCCTCGGGTCGGAGCCGACGGTGAGCTCCGCGAGGACGCGGGCGTGCTCCTGTGCCAGCCCGGCCACCGGCCCGGCCCGCGCCTCGGCCCGCTGGAGCCCCGCCACCCCGGCCCCGGCCGACGCGCACAGCAGGGCCGCCGCCGCGGCCGGGGCGAGCCGCCACCGCGGCCCCGGACGCCGGCACGCGCCCAGCATCAACAGGCCCGCGCAGACCATCCCCAGGGCCACCCCGAGGGCGGTCCGGTGGACGGGCATGTCCAGGGCGAGGGCGGCCGCCGCCCAGGCGGCCCCGGCGGGCACCGCGAGGCGGAGGTCCGGCGGGCCCGGACCCTCCGGGCGGTTCACGGCCGCACCAGCGTGCGCAGGTCGGCGAAGCGCCGCTCACCGATGCCGTCGACCTGGCGGAGCTCCTCCACGGAGCGGAAGCCGCCGCGGGCGGTACGGAAGTCGACGATGTGCTGCGCCAGTACCGGCCCGACCCCCGGCAGCCCGTCGAGCTGGGCGACCGTGGCCGAACCCAGACTCAGCGGGCCAGGACCAGGCCCGGAGCCGGCACCGCCGCCCGGCCCGGCGGCCGGTGGCGGCTGCGCCGGGGCGCCGACGACCACCTGCTCGCCGTCCACCAGCACCCGGGCCCGGTTCAGCCCGGTCGTGTCGGTGCCGGGACGCACTCCCCCGGCGGCGGCCAACGCGTCCTCCACCCGCGAACCCGCGGGCAGCCGCCGCACCCCGGGGTCCCGGACCTTGCCGCTGACGTCGACGACGATCCGCGCGGCCGCACCGGCCCCGCCGGCCCCCGCTCCCGAGGCCGGAGCCGCCGGTGCCGTGGCCGCCGCCGGGACGGCCCCCGGCACGGCCCCCGGGGCGACCACCGCGGGCACGGTCACCGCCCGCGGCCGCGCCGACCAGTACTGCTGCCCGGCGAAACCGACGGCGGCGAGCAGCACCACCCCGACGGCAGCCACCGCACGCGGCCGCACCTCGCAGCGGTCCTGCAGCCACAGCGGCAGCCGCTCCCGCACGGCCAGCCTCCGCGCAGCCCCTGAGGGCAGCCCGGAGGCCCCGCCGGACGGTGCCTGGGCATCGGCCCCGTCCGGGGCCGCGGGCGGCGCCTGGAGTGCCCGGGGCGGCGGGGCCGGGGCATGCGGCGGGCTGCTGCCGCCCAGCAAGGCCTCGGCCCGCCGGCGCACCGCGCCCGGCTCCGGATGAGGAACCCGCCGGCCACGACGCGCCGTACGGCGATGCCGGAGACGGCTGTCGGAGAGCCGGTTCTCGGAGAGCCGGCCGTCGGAGAGACGGGGGCGGCCCGGGCCACTGGTGGCGCCCGACGGATACGAAGCACGCGTTCGAAGAGTCATGCCACGACCGTAGAGGCCGAGCCCGCCCCCGGTTCGGATCACTCAATTCCGGTGGAAAAAAGGCCCGTTGTGGATAACCGCGCCACCCGTTCCGGTGATCAGCGGGGCGAGACGACCGCCGCCAGCAGCCCCGGGCCGGTGTGCGCCCCGATCACCGCACCGACCTCGCTGACGTGCAGCTCGACCAGTCCGGGGATGCGCTCGCGGAGCCGCTCGGCGAGCTTCTCCGCCCGCTCCGGAGCCGCCAGGTGGTGCACCGCCACGTCGACGGCGGCGGACCCGGCGCGCTCGACGGCCAGCTCTTCCAGGCGGGCGATGGCCTTGGACGACGTACGGACCTTCTCCAGCATCTCGATCCGCCCTCCGTCCAGCGTCAGCAGGGGCTTCACCGCCAGGGCGGAGCCGAGGAGGGCCTGCGCGGCCCCGATCCGGCCGCCGCGGCGGAGGTAGTCGAGGGTGTCGACGTAGAAGTACGCGGCCATGTCCGCCGCACGCTTCTCGGCGGCCGCCACGGCCTCGTCCACGGACCCGCCCGCCTCGGCCACCTCGGCGGCGGCGAGCGCACAGAAGCCCAGGGCCATCGCGATCATGCCGGTGTCCACGACACGCACCGGTACGGGTGCGGTCTTGGCGGCGAGCGCGGCGGCGTCGTAGGTGCCGGACAGCTCGGCGGACAGGTGCAGGCTGACGATGCCGGTCGCCCCGGCGTCCGCAGCCGCCCGGTAGGCCCGGGCGAACTCCTCCGGGCTGGGGCGCGAGGTGGTGACCGAGCGGCGCTTCTGCAGGGCCAGGGCCAGGCTGCGCGCCGAGATCTCGGTGCCTTCCTCAAGTGCCTCACCACCGAGCACCACGGTGAGCGGGACGGCGGTGATTCCGTGCCGCGCCATGGCCGGTCGGGGCAGGTAGGCCGTGGAATCGGTGACGATGGCGACATGGCGGGACATGAGCCGGAGATTACCGCCAGTGGGGGCATGACGGCAGCCTGGCCCCACGACGCGACCGTCGGCCGGGGTCCCCGGGGCGGCGAGAGCCTACGGTACGAGCCCGGTACGAGCCTCTACGAGACCCGCGCGCCCCGCCTTCAGGTGGTGCTTTCCGGTCGACGCGCCTTCTGCCAGGGGTACTGCGGTGCCGGGGCGGCCGGGTTCAGGGCCTGCGGCTGATCCGCGCCCCACGCCGGGCTCGCCGCCGCCGCAGGCTGCCCCGGAGCGTTCCCCGGAGCCTGTGCCGGACCCGCCGCGGCCCCGTTCGCCTGCGCCGCGTCCCACGCCGCGGCCGCCGCCGCGAGGTCGTCCACCGGCTCCCGCTGCCAGTCCCGCAGCGCGTCGGACTCGACCTCGATCTGCGCCGACAGCGTGGACAGGTCGTCCTGCGCGAACCGCTGGGCCCGGTCCCGCGCGGCCCAGCGCAGCGAGTCCGCGGCCTGCTTGATCTTGGCCGTCCGCTCCCGCAGGTCCGGCAGGCGCTCCGCGATCCGCCCGCGGTCCGGGTCCTGCTCCAGCCGCTTCAGCTCGTCGTCGAGCTCGCGCCCGTGCGCGCTCAGCCGCTCGAACAGCGCGATCGACTCGTGCAGCGAGGCGTCCACCCGGACGCCGTCCTGCAGCGCCTGCTCCGTGGCCCGCATCGAGGTCCGCAGGTCCAGCCGCAGCTGCGCCAGCGCCCCCGTGACCCCGACCTGGCCGAAGCTCTTGGCGCGCAGCGTGGTGTCCTCCACGGTCCGCCGCGCCTGCGTGATGGTCCGGTCCACACCGCGCTTGGTCGCCTGCACCACCTTGACGGTCGCGTACACACCCAACCCCAGGAAGGTGAAAAGCACCATCAGCGCGAAGATGATCAACGCGGCCTCCATGAGCATCCCTTCCCCAGTACACGACGGCTCTTTTCCGTCCCCTCCACGGTAAACGCCACGGGCAGGCCAGGGGTTCCAATCGAACCCCCAACCTGCCCGTACGGGATCCCCCCTATGCGGGGGTGCGCCCTCAGATGACGATGTTCACCAGCTTCGGCGCGCGCACGATCACCTTGCGGATCTCCGCGCCGCCCAGCGCCGCCACGACACCCTCATCGGTCACGGCCAGCTGCTCCAGCTCCGCCTCGGAGATCGTCGGCGGCACCTCCAGGCGTGCCTTGACCTTGCCCTTGACCTGCACCACGCACGTCACGCTCTCGTCCACGACGTACGCCGGGTCCGCGACCGGGAAGTCCTGGTGGACCACCGACTCGCTGTGACCCAGGCGGTGCCACAGCTCCTCCGCGATGTGCGGGGCCAGCGGGGCGACCAGCAGCACCAGGGCCTCGGCGACCGAGCGCTCCAGCGGGCGGCCGGCCTTCGTCAGCGCGTTGTTCAGCTCGGTGATCTTCGCGATGGCGGTGTTGAAGCGCAGCCCGGTCAGGTCCGAGCCGGCCCCGTCGATCGCCTTGTGCAGCGCGCGCAGGGTGTCCTCGGCGGGCTCGGCGTCGACGACCGTCACCGCGCCCGTCTCCTCGTCCACGATGTTGCGCCACAGGCGCTGCAGCAGCCGGTACTGGCCCACCACGGCCCGGGTGTCCCACGGACGGGAGACGTCCAGCGGACCCATCGCCATCTCGTACAGGCGCAGCGTGTCCGCACCGTACTCCTCGCAGATCTCGTCCGGCGTGACGGCGTTCTTCAGGGACTTGCCCATCTTGCCGTGCTCACGCTTGACCGGCTGGTCCTGGTAGAAGTAGCCGCCGTCGCGCTCCTCGACCTCGGCCGCGGGCACGTAGACACCGCGCGCGTCGGTGTACGCGTACGCCTGGATCATGCCCTGGTTGAAGAGCTTGTGGAACGGCTCCGCCGAGGAGACGTGACCCAGGTCGAACAGCACCTTCGACCAGAAGCGGGCGTACAGCAGGTGCAGCACCGCGTGCTCGGCGCCGCCCACGTACAGGTCCACACCACCGTGCGGTGCGCCCTCGCGCGGGCCCATCCAGTACTGCTCGATCTCCGGGTCCACCAGGGCCGAGGAGTTGTTCGGGTCCAGGTAGCGCAGCTCGTACCAGCAGGAACCGGCCCAGTTGGGCATGGTGTTGGTCTCGCGGCGGAAGGAGCGCACGCCCCGGCCGTCGCCCAGGTCCAGCTCCACGTTCACCCACTCGCCGTTGCGCGACAGCGGGGTCTCCGGCTTGGAGGTGGCGTCGTCCGGCTCGAAGGTGCGCGGGGAGTAGTCCTCGACCTCCGGCAGCTCCAGGGGCAGCATCGACTCGGGCAGCGGGTGCGCGACGCCGTCCTCGTCGTAGACGATCGGGAAGGGCTCGCCCCAGTAGCGCTGACGGCTGAACAGCCAGTCGCGCAGCCGGAAGTTGACCGTCCCCTCGCCGATGCCGCGCTCGGCCAGCCAGTCGGTGATCGCGGCCTTCGCCTCGACGACGCCCAGGCCGTCCAGGGCGATGCCCTCGCCCGTCGAGTTGACCAGCTTCGCGTCGTAGGAGACGAAGGCGTCGTCCCACTCTGCCGGGTCGGTGCCGCGCCCGTCCGACGGCTCCACGACGCAGCGCATCGGCAGCTCGAAGGCGCGCGCGAACTCGAAGTCGCGGCTGTCGTGCGCCGGGACGGCCATGATCGCGCCGGTGCCGTAGCCCATCAGCACGTAGTCGGCGATGAAGACCGGGACCTTGTCACCGCTGACCGGGTTGATCGCGTACTCACCGGTGAAGACACCGGTCTTGTCCTTGGCCTCGGCCTGCCGCTCGACGTCCGACTTCGAGGCGGCCTGCTTGCGGTAGGCGCTGACGGCCTCGGCCGGCGTGGCGTGCCCGCCGGTCCACACCTCGTGCGTGCCCTCGGGCCAGGCGGCCGGGATGAACTTCTCCACCAGCGGGTGCTCGGGCGCCAGCACCATGTAGGTGGCGCCGAACAGGGTGTCCGGACGGGTGGTGAAGACGGTGATGGCCTCGTCGCCCAGCGCGAAGTCGACGCGCGCGCCCTCGCTGCGGCCGATCCAGTTCCGCTGCTGCAGCTTGATGGCTTCGGGCCAGTCCAGCGCGTCCAGGTCGTCGATCAGCCGGTCCGCGTAGGCGGTGATCCGCATGTTCCACTGGCTCAGCCGGGACTTGAAGACGGGGAAGTTGCCGCGCTCGGACCGGCCGTCGGCGGTGACCTCCTCGTTGGCCAGCACCGTGCCCAGCCCGGGGCACCAGTTCACCGGCGCGTCCGAGGAGTACGCCAGCCGGTACTCGTTCAGCACGTCGGCCCGCTCGGCCGCGGTCAGAGCGGCCCAGGCACGGCCGCCGGGGACCTCACGGGAGCCGTCCTCGAAGGCGGCGACCAGCTCGGTGATCGGCCGGGCCTTCTTCGCGTCGGCGTCGTACCAGGAGTTGTAGATCTGCAGGAAGATCCACTGGGTCCACTTGTAGTAGTCCGGGTCGATCGTGGCGAACGACCGGCGCTTGTCGTGGCCCAGGCCCAGCCGGCGCAGCTGGACCTTCATGTTCTCGATGTTGGCCTCGGTCGAGACGCGCGGGTGCGTGCCGGTCTGCACGGCGTACTGCTCGGCCGGCAGGCCGAACGCGTCGAAGCCCAGGGTGTGCAGGACGTTGTGGCCGGTCATCCGCTGGTGGCGGGCGAAGACGTCGGTGGCGATGTACCCGAGCGGGTGTCCGACGTGCAGGCCCGCACCGGAGGGGTACGGGAACATGTCCATGATGAACTTCTTGGGCCGTGCGACCACCGCGGGGTCCCCGGCCAGGTCACCGGTCGGGTTCGGGGCCTCGTACGTGCCCTGCGCGTCCCAGACGTCCTGCCAGCGTGCCTCGATGTCGGCGGCCATGGCAGCCGTGTAGCGGTGCGCCTCGGCCGCCTCGGGGGCCGGGGTGTTCGTCTCGCTCATGATTTCTGAAGCTCCATCGATCGTCTCTGCCGTCTCTGCCTGCCCAAACGAAAAAACCCCTCGCACAGGAGGGGACGCCGCGCCGGGTCCGACCATCTCGAAGGGTCGGCACTGATCAGCGCGGCTCGGTAAGCAGAAGGCGTACGGCACGCATGGCGTCAGGGTACCGCAGCGGCCCCTTCCGACGCTCGGCCGTTCCACCCGTCGACACGACACGCGACACGCGACACACAGGGCACGGGGACACGGGGACACGGGGACACAACGAGAAGCGGGCCACCCGATCCGGGTGGCCCGCTTCTTCACTGTGGAGCTAAGGAGAATTGAACTCCTGACCTCCTGCATGCCATGCAGGCGCTCTACCAACTGAGCTATAGCCCCTTGTTGTGCTTGCCGCTTCGGTTTCCCTTGCCGGTTCCCCTTGGCGACGTCCCAAACATTACACGGTCATGGCCCTGGTCCAAAAATCGGTTTCCACCGACCAGAGGCCATGTCCGATTTGAGCCAACTTGTCACGCCCTCGCGAACTGATAGAACCGCTTGAGCGTGCAGTGCTCGTCGAGCAGCCGCCCGTAGATCGGCTCCCCTTCCAGCTCACGGTACGTCTCGATCGGGTCGCCTTTTATGATCAGCGCCCGAGCGCATTCCTCGCACCAGTACTGGTAGTCGGGGTTGACCGGGTCCATGTCCCGCACGATCGGCGTGCCGTTGTTGCACCAGTCGCACCGGCGCCGGTGTGCACCCATCCGTCAGCGACTCCCTCCCGCGTCGGGCCGTCGTCTCCCCCTCCGGCGGTCACGATTCTGCCATGCCGGTGCGGGCCAGGTCAGCAAACGCAAAGGGTACAAAAGCAAGGATCCCGCCCCCTATTGGGGACGGGATCCTGATTGTGGAGCTAAGGAGAATTGAACTCCTGACCTCCTGCATGCCATGCAGGCGCTCTACCAACTGAGCTATAGCCCCGCTCTCCGCTGCGCTCCCCCGTCTCCGGTGTTCTGCGCTGCGAACAAGAAGAACTCTAGCCTGTGACCAGCCGGAAAGTGAAATCCGGATGGCCGCCCCGCCGGGGAGCGACGGAAGGCCGCTCTAGTCGTCGTCGCCGAGCACCGGTTCCGGCAGCGTGCCGGCGTTGTGCTCCAGCAGACGCCAGCCGCGCGCGCCCTCGCCGAGGACGGACCAGCAGCAGTTGGAGAGCCCGCCGAGGCCCTCCCAGTTGTACGAGTCCAGGCCCAGCAGGCGCCCGATCGTCGTACGGATGGTGCCGCCGTGGCTGACCACGACGAGGGTGCCGGACTGCGGCAGCCGGCCGGCGTGTTCCAGCACCACCGGCGCTGCGCGGTCGGCGACCTCGGTCTCCAGCTCACCGCCGCCGCGGCGGACCGGTTCGCCGCGCTTCCACGCCGAATACTGCTCGCCGTACTTCTCGAGGATCTCGTCGTGCGTGAGGCCCTGCCACTCGCCGGCGTACGTCTCGCGCAGTGCCGCGTCGTGCGACACCGCCAGCCCCGTGAGGGCCGCCAGCTCGGCAGCCGTGGCGGAGGCGCGCTGCAGGTCGGAGGCCACGATGGCATCCGGCTTCAGCGAGGCGAGCAACCGCGCGGAGCGGCGCGCCTGCGCCACACCCGCCTCGGTCAGCTCGATGTCAGTGGAGCCCTGGAAGCGGCGCTCCAGGTTCCACGAGGTCTGGCCGTGCCGCCAGAGGACGATCTTCCTGCCGGACTTGCCCGAGGTGGTCGCGCTCAGAACAGATCACCGTCCAGTTCGTCGTCGCCCGCCGCCTCGCGCAGCTTGGCGTGCTCCTCGGCCTTGCCGATGGTGAGCTTGGCGTCTTCGGGAAGCTCGATCTCGGGGCAGTCCTTCCACAGGCGCTCCAGCGCGTAGAAGACACGCTCCTCGCTGTGCTGGACGTGGACGACGATGTCGACGTAGTCGAGCAGGATCCAGCGGGCGTCGCGGTCGCCCTCGCGGCGCACCGGCTTGGCGCCGAGCTCCTTGAGCAGGCGCTCCTCGATCTCGTCGACGATCGACTTGACCTGGCGGTCGTTGGGCGCCGAGGCGAGCAGGAAGGCGTCGGTGATCGACAGCACGTCGCTGACGTCGTACGCGATGATGTCGTGCGCGAGCCGGTCGGCCGCGGCCTGGGCGGCGGCGGTGATGAGCTCGATGGAGCGGTCCGTGGCGGTCACTGGCCATGCTTTCGGGTTGGCGGGCAGATCCTTACAAGGGTCTCATGTACCGCCGACACCGCCCGCGCGCAGCGTCGCGCGCGGGCGGAAGCCTCCTCCGGGGCCGCTCCGGAGCCTGGTCAGGACGCCTTGTAGTCCTTGCCCAGGATCACCACGATCTCCGCGTTCACCGCGTTCTCGGCCTTCTTCACCGCCGTCTCGGGCAGTCCCAGCGTCTTGGCGACCTCGATCGCGCGGTCCCGCTGCGCGTCGTCCTGGTAGGTGATCTGCGAGGTGGCCGCCGTCTTGTCGGCCTTGCCGCCGTCGACGAAGGCGTAGCCGCCGTTCATCAGCGTCGCCTTCGCCGCGACCTGCATCTTCTCGTCGCCGGTAGCGTCCTTGAGGCCGACGCGCGGGGCCGCACCGGGCTGCGCCGCGGCGCCGGAGCCGCCCAGCACCTCCTTGACGACCGACTTGTTCGCGTCGTCCGTGAGCGTGCCGTCCGCCTTCACCGCGAGGACGTCCGTGCGGTACGCGCCCACCTTGGCGTGCGCGCCGAGCCGGGATAGCAGGGCCCCGAGGGTCTGCGCGTTCAGGGCGGGATCGAGGATCTGGCCGATGCTCTCGACGGTCACGGCCGCCGCCTTCGGGTCGCTCGGAACCTTGCGCAGCACCGCCTGGAGCACCTTGCCCACGCGATCCAGCTGCTTGGCCTCCGGTTCGCCCTGCCCGCGGAACGTGGCGTACGCCACGGCCATCGGCCCGCTCAGGCTCTGCTTCTGGCCCTGGGCCACGGCCGGGGTCTTGGCCGCGTCGTCGGCCGGGACCGCGGTGTCGGTGTCGACCTCGATGCCGCCGACCAGCTCGACCAGGTTCTCCAGGAAGGGGGTGTCCAGGCGCCAGGTGCCGCCGATGCGGGTGCCCAGCACGGAGTCGAGGGCCTCGCGGGTGCCGAGACCGCCGTCCTCGACCGACTTGCCGAGCCCCGTCGGCGTCCCGTCCTGGCCGGTGACGGCCAGGGTGTTCGGCAGCAGGACGGTGGCGCCCTTCTTGGCGGTGACGTTGTCGACGAGCAGCGCCGAGGAGGTGCCACCCTTCTTGGTGTTGTGCAGGTGGACGACGATGATGTCCCGCTTCTGCGCTCCGGCGTCGGCGGTCGCGCCCGTCTTCTTCTCGCCGGGGCCGTCGAGGAAGGGCAGCTTGCCCGCATACCAGAGGTAGCCGAGTCCGCCGACGACGAACAGGGCGAGGACGACGATCAGCGCCACCACCCGGTTGCGGCCGCGGCGGCGGGCCTCCTCGCGGCGTTCGGTGCGGCTCTCGGTGAATTTGAGCCAGTCGATGACGTCCTCGGAGTCCTCGTCCGGCTGGTCGATGAAGGCGAACATCTCGGTGCGGTAGTCCCGGTCCGCCTGGGGCTCGCCGTCGCGCTCGCGCTCGTCGCCCCGCGCACCGCCCTCATCGGCGTCCGGCCGGCGCGGCTCGGGGACCTGGGCGGCCGGCCGTTCGGCGGGGGCCTGGGGCTCCGGGGCGGTCTGCTGCGGGATCCACTGCTGGGTCTGCTGCGTGTCGTACCCGTAGGCGGGCGCCTGGGTGTACTCCTGCTGCCCGTACTCCTGGGCGGCCGGCTGCTGCGGGTAGTACTGCTGCTGTTGCTGTTGCTGTTGCGGCTGCTGCTGGCCGTAGCCCTGGTAGTCGTAGCCGTACTGCTGCTGCTCGTACTGCTGCCCGTACTGCTGCGGGGCGGCCGGAGCGGGCTGGGCGGGCTGCGCGGGCACCTGGCCGTACACCGGCCGCCCGTACGCGTCGTAGCCGACGAGCTGCTGCTCCTGGGCGGCATACGGGTCGTACGGATCCTGTCGGTCGTTCACCGCGGGGCCCCTCTCTCCGGAAGCTCAGGCTCCCCGGTACAGCTCACGCTTGTCGATGTAACGCACGACACCGTCCGGCACCAGGTACCAGACAGGGTCCCCCTGAGCCACCCTCGCACGGCAGTCGGTGGACGAGATCGCGAGCGCGGGCACCTCCACCAGGGAGACGCCACCTTTCGGGAGCCCGTCGTCGGTGAGCACGTGGCCCGGCCGGGTGACTCCGATGAAGTGGGAGAGCGAGAAGAGCTCTTCGGCGTTGCGCCAGGTCAGGATCTGTGCGAGCGCGTCGGCACCGGTGATGAAGAACAGGTCGGCATCGTCGTTCTGCGCCTTCAGGTCGCGCAGGGTGTCGATGGTGTACGTCGGCCCGCCGCGGTCGATGTCGATGCGGCTCACCGAGAACTGCGGGTTCGAGGCCGTGGCGATGACCGTCATCAGGTAGCGGTCCTCGGCCGGCGACACGGCCCGCTGCGACTTCTGCCACGGCTCGCCGGTCGGCACGAACATCACCTCGTCGAGGTGGAAAAGGGCGGCCACCTCGCTGGCGGCCACCAGGTGTCCGTGATGGATCGGGTCGAATGTCCCGCCCATCACTCCGAGCCGGCGCTTGACCGGACCGGTAGGCATCTCCTGCTCTCCCATGAGCGCAGAGCCTACTGGCCCGGGGGACGCGGCGTTCTCGGCGGGTTCAGCGGTCGCGGTTCAGGCGCGTGGTGACCCAGAGCATCAGGATCAGGATCAGGAAGGCACCGCCGCCGGTCAGGTACGGGTTCAGGCTGTCGTGGTTGCCGCCGTGCTGCTCGGCCCCCTCCGAGGCGAGGACGACCAGGTTGTGGGCGGTGGTGGAGAGGCTCATCAGGCAGATACCTATCGAGTCGGGGAGCGGGCGGAGACTTCGCTCACATCGTATGCGGGGGCCTGGGGCACGCTCACGCCGACTCAGGCGTTGGAGAGGATAGACGCAGGGTCGAGCAGTTTCATCCAGGGGAGGGCGCTATGACGGAAACAGGGTTCGAGAAAGCACCGGCGCGGGACCGAAGGCGGTTCCCCGGCATCTCGTCGCGGGCGTACGAGCATCCGGCGGACCGCTCCGCACTGGTGGCACTGCGCAAGCTGAGCGGCTTCGACACGGTGTTCAAGGCCCTGAGCGGGCTGCTTCCGGAGCGGAGCCTGAGGCTGCTGTTCCTGTCGGAGTCGGTGCGGGTGGGCGAGGCGCAGTTCCCGCACCTGCACGCGATGCTGCGCGACGCCTGCTACATCCTGGACCTGGAGAAGGTCCCGCAGATGTACGTGCAGCAGGACCCGAACCCCAACGCCATGTGCATCGGGCTGGACGAGCCGATCATCGTGGTGACCACGGGCCTCGTCGAGCTGCTCGACGAGGAGGAGATGCGTGCGGTGGTGGGCCACGAGGTGGGCCACGCGCTGTCGGGGCACGCCGTCTACCGCACGATCCTGCTGTTCCTGACCAACCTGGCCCTGAAGATCGCGTGGATCCCGCTGGGCAATGTGGCGATCATGACGATCGTGACCGCGCTGCGGGAGTGGTTCCGCAAGTCGGAGCTCTCGGCCGACCGGGCCGGGCTGCTGGTGGGACAGGACGTGCAGGCCTCGATGCGGGGGCTGATGAAGATCGCGGGCGGCAACCACCTCCACGAGATGAACGTGGACGCCTTCCTGGCCCAGGCCGAGGAGTACGAGTCGAGCGGCGATCTGCGCGACTCCGTGCTGAAGATCCTGAATCTGCTGCCCCGGACGCACCCCTTCACCACGGTGCGGGCGGCCGAGCTGAAGAAGTGGGCGGAGAGCCGCGACCACCAGCGGATCATGGACGGCCACTACCCGCGGCGGGACGAGGACAAGGACACCTCGGTGACCGACTCCTTCCGGCAGTCCGCCGCGCACTACGCCGACTCGGTGCGCACCAGCAAGGACCCGCTGATGAAGCTGGTGGGCGACATCGCCGGCGGCGCGGGCGACCTGGGCGGCAAGCTCCGCGACAAGTTCACGGGCGCCGGAGCCGGCACTGCGCCGCAGGACAAGGGCGGGGCTACGGAGCAGGGCTGACGGGAGCGGCCGGCGGGGGCGGTGTCGCGGGCGAGGTGACGGCCGGGGTCGTTGGCGAGGCCAGGACCCCGCACAGCCCGGCCGTGCGCCGCGGCTGGCCGCTGGCGTACGGGTCGCTGGCGGCCGGGCCCACCGTGGTCGGGCCGGCTCCGGCCAGGAGCGGGCGGAAGGCCCCGGCCGGGTCGGCGGAGCAGTCCTGCGGCCCGGCCATCACATAGGCCGAGGCCAGCTCCAGCCGCCGGGTCGTCAGGTCCTCCCGGTCGAAGCGCAGCCGCAGCTCGCGCCGGACGGTGAAGAGCGAGGCGCCGTCGGCCGCGGCGGGGGATCCGGTGGCGGGCCGTACGGCGTAGACGAAGGTGTGGTCGGTGGTGACCTCCAGCATGTCGGGGGCCACCTCCTCGAAGGCGAGCGTGCCGCTCACCCGGACCCGGGAGTCGGCCACGACGGCGGTGGCCTGGTCGAAGCGGACCAGCCAGCCGGTGGCCGCGTGGCGGCCGTCACCGGAGGGCGAGGTCATGCTGCGGTCGAACTGCGCCAGCTGGTCGGGGTCGAGCAGGACGCGCACCGGGCGGGAGGCCGCTCCGGCGAGGATGTCGGGGTCCATCGAGGACTGCACCAGGTAGTCCTTGGCGATGGACAGCGCGGCGACGACCTGGGCGTCGGTGAAGTGGTGCGTGCGGCGCACGGCGGGCAGGGTGATGCCGGCCGCTCCGACCCGGTAGTCGGCGGCGGGGCTCTTCGCAAACAGCTCGGCGGGGCGCCCGCCGGGCACGTGCGCGGTCGGCGCGAGCGGGATCACGGTGCTGCCGAGCGCCTGGGCCGGTCCCCCGGACGGGGGCACGTAGGGGTTGCGCAGCCCCATGTAGACGGCGACGGCGAAGGCCGTGGCGATGAGCAGCACGAGCAGCATGCCCTGCCGTGCGCCCCGGCCGGGGGTGCTGGTCCGGGACGCGGAGCCGCCGCCGGACCAGATGGATCGGCTGCGCACCGCGCGGGCGTGTTCGCCCATGCGTTCCTGCGCGGAGTACTCCTGAAGCCGGGCAGCGCGGACGAAGTCCTCGTCGAACACCACCGACCGGTACTCGTCCGACCGGTACTCGTCCGACCGGAAGTCGTCCGACCGGAAGTCGTCCGAGCGGAAGTCGTCCGAGCGGAAGTCGTCGTCGCCCCCGCCCATGCCCTCGGGGGTGCTGTTGGGTGGATCTCCTGGCACGGCCATCGCTTCTCCCCGCTGTCCCCGCTTCAGAGAAGCCCCCAGCTCCGGCGTATGCGAGTGGGGTCGTACCTTCAGGGTTGGCGAACGGAGGGGTACGTAAACGCGCCGACGCCGGTGACTTCGCCCCTGGGGGTACTGGCGGGCGCCGGAGCGGGGTCCGCCTCACCCGAGGCGCTGCGGTACACGGCGCTGAAGGCGAGCGCGACCATGCCGAGGCCCATCACGAAGGCGAGCACCCAGGCGACGGGGCGCAGCCACGGTGCGCGGCCGCGGTAGGGACGCAGGCTGCCGCCGTAGGCCCCGTACGGGCCGTAGGGGTATCCGTGGCCGCCGTCGTGGTCCCAGCCGTGGTCGTCGTCGTACCCGTCGGGGTGGCCGTATCCGTAGCTGTCGTAGTCGTCGTCGCCCGTCCAGCCGCCGGCCACGGCACGGGCGGCTTCGGCCTCCGCGCGTGCTCGGTCGGCCGCCCGCTGGCGCTCGGCGGCGCTCGGTTCACGGATCTCGGCGTTCCGGACGAAGTCCTCGTCGAACACCACGGAGGCGAAGTCGTACTCCGCGCCTCCGCGGTCGTCGTCGGGCTCCCCGTCGTCCGGGAACGGCTTGCCCCCCACGTCGTCCGGCACAGGACCAGCCTAGACCTGGGGGGCCTCCTTGGGCAGGGTGTACGCCGAAATCCGGCCACGCCGCGCTCAGGGCATAACTACCGAACGTGACCGTCGCCGGTGACGATGTACTTGGTGGAGGTCAGTTCGGGAAGCCCCATCGGGCCCCTGGCGTGCAGCTTCTGGGTGGAGATGCCGATCTCCGCGCCGAAGCCGAACTGGCCACCGTCCGTGAACCGAGTGGATGCATTCACGGCGACCGTGGTCGAGTCGACCAGCTGGGTGAAGCGGCGCGCGGCGGCCTGCGAGGTGGTGACGATCGCCTCGGTGTGGCCGGAGGTCCAGCGGCGGATGTGGGTGACGGCGTCGTCGAGGGAGTCCACGACTCCGGCGGCGATGTCGTAGGACAGGTACTCGGCGGCCCAGTCCTCGTCCGTGGCGGGCAGGGCGGTGACCTTGCCGCCCTCGGCGGCGGCGAGGACCCGGGCGTCGCCGTGCACGGTGACGCCGGCGTCGGCGAGCGCGTCGAGGGCACGCGGCAGGAAGGCGTCGGCGATGTCGCGGTGGACGAGGAGGGTCTCGGCGGAGTTGCAGACGGAGGGGCGCTGGGCCTTGGAGTTGATGAGGATGGCCACCGCCATGTCCAGGTCGGCCTGGGCGTCGACGTAGACGTGGCAGTTGCCGGTACCGGTCTCGATGACCGGGACGGTGGATTCCTCGACCACGGTCTTGATGAGGGAGGCGCCGCCCCGCGGGATGAGCACGTCGACGAGGCCGCGGGCGCGCATCAGCTCGCGGACGGAGTCGCGGGACTCGCCGGGGACGAGCTGGATCGCGTCGGCGGGCAGGCCGGCGCTCTCGACGGCGTCCCGCAGGATGGCGACGAGTGCGGTGTTGGAGGAGTAGGCGGAGGAACTGCCGCGCAGGAGGACCGCGTTGCCGGACTTGAGACAGAGGGCGGCGGCGTCGACGGTGACGTTGGGGCGGGCCTCGTAGATGATGCCGACGACGCCGAGCGGGACGCGGATCTGCCGGAGGTCGATGCCGTTGGGAAGGGTGTTGCCGCGGACGACCTCGCCGACGGGGTCCGGGAGGGCGGCGACGTCGCGGACGTCGGAGGCGATGGCGGCGACGCGCTCGGCGGTGAGGGTGAGGCGGTCGATGACGGTCTCGCTGGTGCCGGCGGCGCGGGCCTTGTCCGTGTCCACGGCGTTGGCGGCGATGATCTCGGCCGTACGGGCCTCCAGCGCGTCCGCGATCGCCAGCAGGGCGGTGTCCTTGGCGGACCGCGGGAGTGGGGCGATGGCCGCGGCGGCGGTGCGGGACCGCTGCGCGGTGGCGAGGACGGGCGAGGTGGCGGTGGCGGTCGCGGTGGCGGCATCGAGCGAGGTCATGCCGCCCAGGGTAATCCCCTGCCGGTACCCCGCCGCTGGGGTTCCACCCCACGAGACGGCCTCCGGCCGGGTCGCGGGGTGGGTGCGGGGCCGCTGCGCGGAGCCGTCTCCCCGCCCCGCCCTTTCGCCGTCCCCCAGACTCCGTCCGGGGGGACCCCCAGCCGGGCTCCGCCCGGACCCCGGCCCTCAAGCGCCGGACGGGCTGGAAGACCCGGGGCTCCGCCCCGGACCCCGCTCCTCAAACGCCGGAGGGGGTGGGTGGTCCCGGACGGGCTGGATGGTCCCGGAGGGGCTGGATGTCCCTGGCGGGGCCGGGGCTAGTACGGGTGGACGCCCACCGGGTGGGCCGGGGGCGGGCCGTAGCCCTCCGCCACGCGCTGGTGGTAGGTGGCGCGGTCGATGACCTCCAGGCCGACGATCTCCCAGGGCGGGAGCTTCGCCGAGGAGCGGTGCTCGCCCCACAGGCGCAGGGCGACGGCCGCCGCGTCGTGGAGGTCCCGGGCCTCTTCCCAGTAGCGGATCTCCGCGTGGTCGTCGGCGTACCGGCTGGTCAGCAGGAAGGGATGGTCGTGGGCCAGTTGCTCCAGCCCGCGCCGGACCTCGGACAGCGGGGCCGGCTTGCCGGAGACGCTCAGGGTCACGTGCCACAGGCGCGATGCGTGATCCTGCTCCTCCCCGCCACCGCCGCCGTCACCGTCCCCCGTGCCGACGCTGGTCAGCGCTCGTCTCACCAGCCGCCTCCTGTCTCCGCCACGCGGGTCCGCCCGCCCCTCACAGTTGACCAGTCCACGGGCCGCCGCGCTCCGCTTTTACCGAACCTCAGCTCTCCAGCAGGACCAGATCGTCCCGGTGGACGACCTCCCGCTCGTACGCGGGTCCGAGTTCCCGCGCGAGCTCGCGAGTGGACCGGCCTAGGAGCTGCGGGAGCTCCTTGGCGTCGAAGTTGACCAGGCCCCGGGCCACGGCGCGGCCGTCCGCGGCGCGCAGTTCCACCGGGTCCCCGGCGACGAAGTCGCCCTCGACCGCCGCGATCCCGGCGGGCAGCAGCGAGCTGCCGCGTTCGGTGACCGCGCGGACGGCGCCGTCGTCCAGGACCAGGTGCCCCTGGGGGGTCGACGCGTGCTGGAGCCAGAGCAGCCGGTCCGCCGAGCGGCGCCCGGTGGCGTGGAACAGCGTGCCGGTCCCCCGTCCGGCGAGGGCGTCGGCGGCCTGGCTCGCGGAGGTCAGCACCACGGGGATCCCGGCGGCGGCCGCGATCCGGGCCGCCTCGACCTTGGTGACCATGCCGCCGGTGCCCACGCCCGCCTTGCCGGCGCTGCCGATGGAGACGTGCGCAATGTCCTCGGGCCCGCGGACCTCTTCGATGCGCGTGGTGCCGGGCTGGGACGGGTCGCCGTCGTAGAGGCCGTCCACGTCCGAGAGGAGGACGAGGAGGTCGGCGCGGACGAGGTGGGCGACGAGGGCCGCCAGCCGGTCGTTGTCGCCGAAGCGGATCTCGTCCGTGGCGACGGTGTCGTTCTCGTTGACGACGGGGAGGGCGCCCATGGCGAGCAGCTGGTCGAGGGTGCGGTAGGCGTTGCGGTAGTGGGCGCGGCGGCTGGTGTCGTCGGTGGTGAGGAGCACCTGGCCGACGCGGACGCCGTACCGGGCGAAGGAGGCGGTGTAGCGGGCGACGAGCAGGCCCTGGCCGACGCTCGCGGCGGCCTGCTGCCGGGCCAGGTCCTTGGGCCTGCGGCGCAGGCCCAGCGGGGAGAGTCCGGCGGCGATGGCTCCGCTGGAGACGAGGACGATCTCCTTCTCGCCTCCGCTGCGGGCCTTGGCGAGGACGTCGACGAGCGCGTCCACCCGGTCGGCGTCGAGTCCGCCGGCCGCGGTGGTCAGGGAGGAGGAGCCGACCTTGACCACGATCCTGCGGGCGTCCACGACACCTTGCCTAGCCGCTGACACGTCTGTCCCCTTGCCCCTTGCCGAAATGCCTGTTGCCGAGATGCCTGCCGTCTCAATCTACGGGGTGGGCGCGCGGGGCTGCTCGGGGGTTTCAGACCCTGGACGAGGACCCCGCCTCCACGGGAGCGGCCTCCTCGGCGCGGGCGGCACCGGGGACGAGGATCTTGCGGGAGAGCAGGAAGGTGAACGGGATGGCCACGACCGCCGCGACCAGCGGGGCGATCCGGGTGTCCATCCCGGCCCAGGTCACCAGCGCGTACAGGCCGACCGACTGGATGACGAAGTTGGTGATGTTCGTCAGCGGGAAGAGGAAGAACTTCTTCCAGGTCGGCCGGGTCCGGTAGGTGAAGTAGGTGTTCATGAAGAACGAGCCGACCATCGCCAGGACGAAGGCGAGCGAGTAGGCGGCGAAGTACGGCATCCACGGGTGCAGGAGCAGGTAGATGACGAAGAAGGTGCCGGTGTTGACCCCGCCCACGAGGGCGAATCGGAACACCTGGCCGAGCTGGTCCTTGCGGCTCATCGGGCGCTGCGCTCCACGATCGTAGGCTCTGCGACCGGGGCCGCCGGCCGGTCATCGGTCCGCGGGAGCGGCTCTGCTCCGTGCGATTCCTTCACCAGGAAGTGCGGCCTGCGCTTGGCCTCGTAGTAGATGCGGCCGATGTACTCGCCGATCAGGCCCAGCATGATCAACTGTACGCCGCCGAGGCCGGTGATGATGGCCACGAGGGTGACGTACCCCGGGGACTCGACGCCGTTGGTGATCGCCATGATCGTGATCCACAGGGCGTACAGACCGGTCAGGGCGACCAGCGACACGCCGAACCAGATTCCGATCCGCAGTGGCTTGTTGTTGAAGGAGATCAGGCCGTCCATGCCGTAGTTCAGCAGGGCGCCGAACTTCCACTTCGTCTCGCCGGCCTCGCGCTGCGCGTTGCGGTAGTCGAAGTGGACGGTGTCGAAGCCGATCCAGGAGAACAGTCCCTTGGAGAAGCGGTTGTACTCCGGCAGCGACAGCAATGCGTCCACGGCCGGGCGCGAGAGCATGCGGAAGTCGCCGACGCCGTCGGTGAGCTCCACGTCGACCCAGCGGTTGACGCCCCGGTAGTAGAGGCTGCTGAGGGCGGAGCGGAGCTTCTTGTCGCCCTCGCGCGTGCGGCGGGCGATGATCTGGTCGTGTCCCTGCCGGTAGTGCTCCAGCATGGTCGCGATGAGCTCCGGCGGGTGCTGGAGGTCCGCATCCATGATCACTACGGCGTCGCCCGTGGCCTCGCGCAGGCCGGCGAGCATGCCGGCCTCCTTGCCGAAGTTCCGGCTGAAGGAGACATAGCGGGTCTGCTCGCCGTGTTCGGCTGCGATCTTCCGGAGCTTGTCGAGGGTGCCGTCGCGGCTTCCGTCGTCGACGTAGCAGACCTCGTACTCGACGGGGAGGGCGTCCAGAACCCTTCGGATCTCCACATCGAAGCTGTCGATGACGGCTTCTTCGTTGAAGCAGGGGACAACTACGGACAGCTTCGTCATGAACACTTCCTGCTGGATCCGAACGGGTGATTGTCGGCGGCCGGACCCGCCTCTCACCTCTTCCTTAGAAGTATGCACGGCGAGGGTCGGACGAGAGTCGGGCTGCGGGAGTCGAGGGCGGCACACGGTAGCGTGGACGAGATAAGCGGAATCAGCTGAACGTAACGAAACGAAGGGATCGAGGTGCACGTGCCCGACGTCTCCGTGGTCGTCATCGTCTACAACGACGCAGAGCGTCTGCCGACAGCAGTCCGGTCGGTTCTGGACCAGACCCTGCACAGCGTCGAAGTCGTGATCGTCGACGACTGCAGCAAGGACCGCTCGTACGCGGTCGCCCAGGAACTGGAATCCTCGCATCCGGGAAGGGTGCGCGCGTTCCAGCTGCCGGAGAACAGCGGCGGCTGCGGTGCGCCGCGCAACCACGGCATCCAGCAGGCCACCGGAACGTACGTGATGTTCCTCGACAGCGACGACGTGCTGGAGCGCAACGCCTGCCGGAACATGCTCGACGCCGCCGAGCGGACCGGCTCCGACCTGGTCGCGGGCATGTGCGTACGCGTGCACCTCGACAACCGGTGGGGCAAGACCACCGAGTGGTACCCCTGGATCTACTCGCGCACCCGCACCCTGGAATCGATCACCGAGTACCCCGACCTGCTGGTCTACGACACCCTCTCCACGAACAAGTGCTACCGGCGCGCGTTCCTGCTGGAGCAGGGCCTGGAGTTCCCGGTCGGCATCCACTACGAGGACCTGCTGTTCTCCGCGCAGGCCTACGTGGCCGCCCGCCGCATCACGCTGATCCCGAACCACGTCTACTTCTGGAACGTGGTCGAGAAGGCCGCGGCCCTGTCGATCAGCAACCGGCGCCACGAGATCGCGAACTTCGTCCACCGGATGGAGATCCACCGCCGCGTCGACCGCCTGCTGGCCGAAAAGGGCCACACGGACATCAAGTCCGCGAAGGACGCCAAGTTCCTCAAGCACGACCTCGTGCTGCACCTGCGCGACCTGCCGCTGCTGAGCGACGAGTACCGCCAGGAGTTCGCCCGCCTCGCCAACGGCTACCTCGCGGGGATCGACCCGGCCGCGTACGAGAACGTCACGTACCTCCAGGCGATCTGCGCCTACCTGCTGGGCAAGGAGGACTGGGACAACCTGCTCCCAGCCGCCGACGCCATGACCAACAAGGGCCGGCTCACCTCCCCGCTCGCCGAGCGTGACGGCCGCGTCTACTGGTGTGCGCAGCACATCGACGGTCCCGACGGCGCCGAGGCCCGCCGGATACTGGACGTCACCGAGCAGGCCTTCCACACCACGCCGCTCACCTCCCTCACCCTGGGCAACCGGCTCACCTCCTACGAGGACGACGGCCGCGGCACGGTCACCATGTCCGGCTCCGTCGTGAACCCGCTGGGCCGCATCCCGGCCGACGCGGAGCTGAAGGCCACGCTCGAATTCCGGGCCCGCCGGCAGATCGGCGTGCGCTCCTTCAGCTTCCCGGTGGAAACCGTCCGCCACGCCGGTGACACGATCGAGTGGACCGGCACCGCCGACGTCGCGAGCACGGTCCGCCCGCTCGGCATCATCGACGCCGTCTGGGACGTCCGACTCAAGCTGACCGCGGGCGGCGAACGGATCACCACCCGTGTCGCGATCGGCGGGGTCGACCTGGAGTCGGCGGCCCGGCTGCGCGTGCGCCCGCGCCTGACCCGGCTGGTCTCCGACCGCTTCGGGCCGGAGATGACCAAGAAGGGCAACCTCAGCTACGTGCTGAGCGCCGAGGGCGCCGCCGCCGTCCGCACCCAGTCGCTGATCAACAACGCCATACAGGGCAAGGCGGCCGGCGTGGTCAAGCGGGGCCTGCGCAAGGCACTGCGGGCCCGCCGCAACATCGGCTCCGGCGAGCAGAAGGTGAAGATCTACCACGAGGTCTTCTCGAAGCTGCCGATCAAGAAGGGCACGGTCGTCTTCGAGAGCCACATGGGCAAGCAGTACAGCGACAGCCCGAAGGCGATCTACGAGGAGCTGGTCCGCCAGGGCGCGCCGTTCGAGGCGATCTGGTCGTACGCGGGCGCCAAGCCCACCGGCTTCCCCAAGGAGGCCACCCTGGTCAGGCGCTGGAGCTGGCCGTACCTGCGCGCACTCGCCCAGGCCGAGTACTGGGTCGACAACCAGGGCTTCCCGCTGGCGCTGGCCAAGCGCCCGGGGACCACGTACATCCAGACCTGGCACGGCTCGGCGCTCAAGCGGATGGGCTTCCACGAGCCCCGGACCAAGGCGCAGGGCCGGGCCGGCCAGGCCCGTTTCCAGGCGGCCGTCGACCGCTTCGACCACTTCCTGATCCGCTCCGAGCACGACACCCGCACCCTCGCCAAGGGCTTCCGGCTGCGTGACGAGGTGCTGCTGCGCACGGGCTACCCGCGCAACGACGCCCTCGTCGAGGCGCACCGGACCGAGTCGCACAGCGGTGAGCGGGTACGCGGGCCGCTCGCGGGCGAGCTCGGCATCGACCCGGACAAGAAGGTGCTGCTGTACGCGCCGACCTTCCGGGCGGGCGCGGACGGCGCGGTGGAGGGCTTCACCTTCCCCTTCGACGTGGAGGAGTTCGCGGACCGGCTCGGCGACCGCTTCACGCTGCTGGTGCGGACCCACTACCTCAACAGCGTCTCGCTGCCGCCGTCCGTCGCGGGCCGCGTCGTCGACGTGTCCCGGCACCACGACATCACCCCGCTGCTGGCCCTCGCCGACGGTCTGATCACCGACTACTCGTCCGTGATGTTCGACTACGCGGTCCTGGACCGGCCGATGCTGTTCTTCGCGTACGACTACGAGAAGTACGCGACGGACATCCGCGGCACGTACTTCGACCTGAAGGAGAAGGCCCCGGGCCCGGTGGTGGCCACGGCGGACGAACTGCTGCAGGCGCTCGCCGCCTTCGAGGAGGCGGACGTGAAGTACGCCCAGGCGCGGCAGCGGTTCCTCGCCGAGTTCGGCGAGTACGACCGCGGGGACGCGGCCCGCCAGATCGTAGAGAAGTTCTTCACCAGGAGCGGCAAGTGAGCCAGCAGACCGCCACCCCGGGCGGCCGTGACATCTTCATCGTCTCCAACAACGTGGACGAGATCGGCGGCGTGACCACCTGGTCGCACCAGATGGCCCGGCAGTTCACCGACCGCGGCCACCGGGTGCACATCGTGGGCATCGCCCCGGTCGCCGACGACATCCGGCAGAAGCTGCCGCAGGGCCTGCCGTACGAGATGACCACCCTCTACGACGCGCACCCGCCGTCGGCCCGCCGACTGCGCGGGATCAAGGGCCGGCTGAACGCGCCCGAGCGGCGCCGCCAGGCGGCCCGGCGTGCGCAGATGCGGGTCAAGGCCGAGCAGCTGAGCGAACTGCTGCGGGCAGCCCGTCCGGGCGGTGTCGTCATCGTCACCCAGGTCTGGGCGATGGAGTGGGTGGCGCTCGCCGACACCAAGGGGCTCACCGTCATCGGGATGAGCCACGAGTCGTTCGAGGCCAGCCAGAAGTCCACCCGCGGGGAGCGGGTCCGCCGCTTCTACCCGCAGGTCGACCGGCTGCTGGTGCTGACCGCCGAGGACGCGGACCTGTGGATCCGGGCGGGCATGGAGAACGTGGGGAGCATGCCGAACCCGCTGCCCTTCATGCCCGACTCCCCCGCGCCGCGCACGGAGAAGGTCGTGGCGTGCGTCGGCCGCCTCGCCTTCGAGAAGGGCGTCGACCTGCTGCTCGACACCTGGGCGGACGTCGCCCCGCACCACCCCGACTGGACCCTGCGGATCTACGGGGCGGGCGCGGAGGAGGCAACGCTGAAGGCGCACTGCACCTCGCTGGGCCTGGACGACTCCGTGGAGTGGATGGGAAGCACCGACGACGTGCTGGGCGCCCTGCGCGGAGCTTCGGTCTTCGCCCAGGCCTCACGGGCCGAGGGCTTCCCGATCACGCTGCTGGAGGCGATGGCGGCGGGCGTGCCGCCGGCCGCCTTCGACTGCGCGCCGGGCGTACGGGAGATCGTCGAGCACGGCGAGGACGGGCTGCTGGCCCGGCTGGGCAACACGATGGAGCTGGCCGGGCACCTGCGCGAGCTGATGTCCGACCGTGAGCTGCGCGACCGGCTCGGGGACAACGCCTTCCACGCGGTGCAGCGCTACTCCAGCCCCGAGATCACCGACCGGTGGGAAAAGCTGTTCTCCTTCCTGGAGCGCTGACCGCACCCTCCACGGCACCCATGTGAAGCAGCCCGCCCCGGACACTCCCGGGGCGGGCTGCTTCATTTACGGCACATGCGGTTCGTCTCCGGCCGGTCAGGCCTTGTGGACGTCCCGGTGGGCGTCCTTGCGGGCCACCTTGTTGGCCTCCCAGCCCGCCCAGGCGGAGGTGACCATCTCACGGACGTCGTGCCGGGCCTTCCAGCCCAGCTCCCCGGTGATCTTGTCAGCCGAGGCCACGACCTTCGCCGGGTCGCCGGGGCGGCGCGGGCTGATCACGGGGGCGATGTCGTGCCCGGTGTTCTTGTTCAGGAGCTCGACCATCTCGGCGACGGAGACGCCCTCGCCGCGCCCGATGTTGACGGTGAGGTCCTTGTAGTCGCCGGCCGCGGCCCACTCGGCGAGCTTGCGGGCGGCCGCCACGTGGGCCTCCGCGAGGTCCTCGACGTGGATGTAGTCGCGGATGCAGGTGCCGTCCGGGGTCGGGTAGTCGTCACCGAAGATCTTGGCGCCCTGGCCGGCGTCGTAGCGCTCGAAGACCATCGGGACCAGGTTGAAGACGCCGGTGTCGGCCAGCTCGGGGGTCGCGGCGCCCGCCACGTTGAAGTAGCGCAGGCAGGCGGTGGAGATGCCGTGCGCCCGGCCCGCGGCGCGCACCAGCCACTCTCCGGCCAGCTTGGTCTCGCCGTAGGGGCTCAGCGGCTTGCACGGGGTGTCCTCGGTGACCAGGTCCACGTCGGGCATGCCGTAGACGGAGGCGGAGGAGGAGAAGAGGAAGTTGCGGATGCCCGCGTCGGCCACGGCCTGGAGCAGGACCGACAGGCCCTGCACGTTCTCGTGGTAGTAGTACATCGGCTTCTCGACGGACTCGCCGACCTGCTTCTTGCCCGCCAGGTGCACCACGCCGGTGATCTTGTGCTTGCGGATGACCTCCTCCACGACCAGCCGGTCGAGGACGGAGCCGACCACCAGCGGGACGCCTTCCGGTACGCGGTCCTCGTCACCCGTGGAGAGGTCGTCGAAGACGACGACCTCCTCCCCCGCGAGCCGCATCGCGCGGACGACGTGCGCGCCGATGTATCCGGCGCCACCGGTGATCAGAAACGTCATGTGTGTCTCCTTGGTCCTGTCCGACTTCGGGATGAAGAGCGCGGCGTTGTGCAGGTCTCCGGGCGCGGCCCGGCTACGGGGCCTCAGCCCGCCCCACGGCCCGCCCGGGCCCGGTGGAGGCGGTTGCGTACGAGGTACAGCGCGCCCTCGGCGCCGGGCGCGAGGCGCAGGGCGAGGGCGCCGGCCCCCGTCCGGTAGGGCTGCGCCAGCAGAACACCGTACCGGCTGCTGGGCAGCGCCCGACGGCGAAGCAGTCGGCCCCGGGGGCGCAAGGAGGTGAACACCGAGCTCCCGTCGGCACACCGCACGCCCACCCCGACGTTCCACGCCTGCATCCTGCGCAGCCCCTGGCGGCGGCCCGTGACGGCCAGGTCGGCGAGGCGGAACGGCAGTACGGCGGTCCAGCCGCCGCTGCGGTCGGGCTGCAGCTCGACCGGCTGCGCGAGGACCGCCTCGCCGCCCGCACGGGGCAGGAAACTCAGCTGCGCGGTGACGGGCCCGGCCTCGGCGAGGCGCCCGTACAGGTCGTGCAGGTGGATCCGGACGGCGGCGCGGCCGGCCGGTTCGGCGTCGACGGTGACGGGCAGCTCGCCGACCGGCAGCACGGGCAGACCCGCCAGCTCGACCGGGAGCTCCTCGCTCCACACCGGAACCCCGGTGGGACCGGTCGCGTACGGGGGCAGCAGCCGCGGCGGTTCGGCGGCCAGCCGGGTGAGCCGCTCGACATCCGCGGGCGGGGTCGCGGTGGCCCGCAGCACGGAGACGATCCAGCGGGCGTGGGCCGCCGCGGACTCGATGTCGGCCTCGGGGAAGGTGTCGATGTACTCGCGGGTCAGGGTCCACCAGGCGGCCTGGTACTCGGGGTCCCGGCCGAGCTCGCGCAGGTACATGCGCAGGTCGTACTCCAGGAACTTCACCCGGCAGGCGCTGCCCAGCACCGGGGAGGCCTCGGCGAGGATCCCGGCGGCCGTGCGGTGGGCCTCGATGCGGGAGCGCCAGTTCCCGACGTCCTTGCGGTCCAGGGAGATCGACACCTGGGCGGCGCTGCGGCGCACGTGCCAGACGTAGACGAGGTCGCCGGTGACGGCGATGCGGGGGCCCGCGGCGAGCACGCGGGCGGTGAAGACGAAGTCCTCGTAGATGAACCGGCCGTCGGGGAAGCGCAGGCCGTTTTCCTGGAGGAAGGCGCGCTCGTACAGCTTGTTGACGCAGAGGGTGTCGCGGACGAGCTCGGGCCGGTCCACCGGCCGCTCGATCACCTCGCCCGGTGTGTGCAGGCCGGGCATCCACGGAATGTCGTGGTGCTGGGGCAGCTCGCGCCGTACCGCCGCGCCCACGGTGACCGGGGCGCGGTGCTCCTCGGCGGTGCGCACCAGGGCGTCGGCGGCCCCCGGCGGCAGCACGTCGTCGCTGTCGAGGAAGAGGACGTACCGGCCGGAAGCTGCCGTGATCCCGTCGTTGCGCGGGGTACCGCACCCCCCGCTGTTCTCCGTCCGATGCACGACCTTGAGGCGGGGGTGGACGGCCGCCAGGTCGTCCAGCACCCGCGCGGTGCCGTCGGACGAGGCGTCGTTCACCGCGATGACCTCGGCGACCACCGGGCCCTGGGCGAGGGCCGAGGAAACGGCCTCGCCCACGAGCCCGGCGTCGTTGTACGCGATGACCACGACGGAAACCGTGGGGAGGTTGCTGCTGTTCACCCGGAAGATCCTAGGCGACCGACATAAAGGCGCCTTCAAGCCTTCCGGGCACATGTCCCTCGGGAGGGGGTCAGAACGGCTTGAATTCGTCGTACTCCTGCTGCGCCGAGTCCCCGCGCTTGGCTTCCTTGTCCTTGCGGCGGGTGGTGGCCGGACGCGGGGCGTCCAGACGGTGGTCCTCGCCGCGGCGGCCCAGCATCTCGGCGCCGGCCATCATGGTCGGCTCCCAGTCGAAGACGACCGAGTTCTCGTCGGAGCCGATCGCGACGCCGTCACCGGCGCGGGCGCCCGCCTTCTTCAGCGCCTCCTCGACACCGAGGCGGTTGAGGCGGTCGGCGAGGTAGCCCACGGCCTCGTCGTTGTTGAAGTCGGTCTGGCGGACCCAGCGCTCGGGCTTCTCGCCGCGGACGTTGTAGACGTCCTCGACCTCGTCGTAGGTGATGGTGAAGCCGGAGTCGTCCACGGCCTTCGGGCGGATGACGATGCGGGTCGCCTCCTCCTTCGGCTTGCGGGCGCGGGCCTTGGCGATGACCTCGGCGAGGAAGTAGGACAGCTCCTTGAGGCCCGTACGGGCTACCGCGGAGACCTCGAAGACCTTGTAGCCGCGCGCTTCCAGGTCGGGGCGGACCATCTCGGCGAGCTCCTGGCCGTCCGGGATGTCGACCTTGTTCAGGACGACGAGGCGCGGGCGCTTCTCCAGGCCGCCGCCGTAGAGCTTGAGCTCGTTCTCGATGGCGTCGAGGTCGGCGAGCGGGTCGCGGTCGGACTCCAGCGTGGCGGTGTCCAGCACGTGCACCAGCACCGAGCAGCGCTCGACGTGACGCAGGAACTCCAGGCCGAGGCCCTTGCCCTGGCTAGCGCCCGGGATCAGGCCCGGGACGTCGGCGATCGTGTAGACGGTCGAGCCGGCCGTGACGACGCCCAGGTTCGGGACGAGGGTGGTGAAGGGGTAGTCCGCGATCTTCGGCTTGGCGGCGGACAGCACCGAGATCAGCGAGGACTTGCCGGCGCTCGGGAAGCCGACCAGCGCCACGTCGGCGACGGTCTTGAGCTCCAGGACGATCTCGCCGGTGGTGCCGGGGACGCCGAGGAGCGCGAAGCCGGGCGCCTTGCGGCGGGCGGAGGAGAGCGCGGCGTTGCCGAGGCCCCCGCGGCCGCCCTCGGCGGCGACGTAGGTGGTGCCCTGGCCGACGAGGTCGGCGAGGACGTTGCCCTCCTTGTCGAGGACGACGGTGCCGTCCGGGACGGGCAGGATCAGGTCCGTACCGTCCTTGCCGGAGCGGTTGTCGCCCGCGCCGGGCTGGCCGTTGGTGGCCTTGCGGTGGGGGCTGTGGTGGTAGTCCAGCAGGGTGGTGATCGCCTGCTCCACCACCAGGATGACGTCGCCGCCACGGCCGCCGTTTCCGCCGTCGGGGCCGCCGAGCGGCTTGAACTTCTCCCGGTGAACGGAGGCGCAGCCGTGGCCCCCGTTACCCGCGGCGACGTGCAGCTCGACGCGGTCCACGAAGGTGGTCATGGGTGTTCCTCCAGATACATACGGGAATGTCCCGGGCAGGCCTTGCTGCCCATTAAAACGTGGTCTGTATGACAACGCGCCGAGGGCGGACCTCTCTTCCCGGCTTGCGCCGGAAAGAGCTGAGATCCGCCCTCGGGAAGTTACGAACGCTCGATCAGCCGAAGCTGGATCAGGCGGCCGGAACGATGTTGACGACCTTGCGGCCACGGTGCGTGCCGAACTGGACCGAACCGGCCAGCAGCGCGAACAGCGTGTCGTCGCCACCACGACCGACACCCGAGCCCGGGTGGAAGTGGGTGCCGCGCTGGCGGACGAGGATCTCACCAGCGGAAACGACCTGACCGCCGAAGCGCTTCACGCCGAGCCGCTGGGCATTGGAGTCGCGCCCGTTCCGGGTGGACGATGCGCCCTTCTTGTGTGCCATGTCTCAGTCCCTCTTACTTCGCAGCCGCGGGGATACCGGTGACCTTGATCGCCGTGTACTGCTGGCGGTGACCCTGGCGACGGCGGTAGCCGGTCTTGTTCTTGTAGCGCAGGATGTCGATCTTGGCGCCCTTGTGGTGGTCCACAACCTCGGCCGTGACCTTGATGCCGGCCAGGACCCACGGGTCGCTGGTCACGGCTTCGCCGTCGACAACGAGCAGGGTCGAGAGCTCGACCGTGTCGCCAACCTTGGCAGTGGAAATCTTGTCAACCTCAACGATGTCGCCGACAGCAACCTTGTGCTGGCGACCACCGCTGCGCACGATGGCGTACACGCGGATCTCTCTCTCACTCGGGACGGATGCTCCTGAAGCCAGCCGCTCAGGCAAGCCCCGCCAAGAAGGCGGAACCGCACGGATCCGGATTGGACGAGCGGCCTCTCTCGCACGACGCTTGCGCGTACGGAACGTGAGGAAGGTGCTCAGGAGCGCGGCGTTCTCTAAGACACGCCGACGGTCTAGGTTACGGGGCCGGTTCCGGAGGGTCAAACCGGGCCCCTACGTCCGTGGGCCCCGCCACTCGGCGGGGCCCACGGACGCGGTGTCACTCAGCGGTGGATCAGGCTTCGGTCGGAGCCGAGACGGACGGGAGCGTCTGCTGCTCCGCCGCCGCGGTCTTCTTCGTCGCCCGCTTCACCGCGGTCTTCTTGGTCGTGGCCGCCTTCTTGGCCACGGTCTTCTTGGCGGCCGCCGCCTTCTTGGCCGGGGCCTTCTTCGCCGCGGTCGCCTTCTTGGCCGGAGCCTTCTTGGCGGCCTTCTTGGCCGGTGCGGCCTCCTCGACCACCGGTGCGGCTTCCTCGGCCGGCGCTGCGGTCTCGGTCACCGGGGCGGCCTCGACGACCACCACGGCGGCCGCTGCCGAGCCTGCCGGGGAACCGGCGGGTGCGGTGGCCTTACGGGTGGCACGGCGACGCGGACGGGCCGGAGCGGCCTCCACGACGGGGGCCTCCTCGACCTCGGCGACGACGGCGACCTCGGGCTCGGGCTCGACGACGGGCTCGGGCTCCGGCACGACGACCGGCTCCGGCTCCGGGGCCACCTCGGCCGCGGGGGCCGGGGCACCCGCCGGGGCGGTGGCCTTACGGGTCGCGCGGCGACGGGTCCGGCCCTTCGGCGCGGCCTCCGCGGCTGCCTCCACGACCTCGGCGGTCTCGACGACCGGAGCGGTCTCGGCGACGAACTCCGGAGCCGGCTCCAGCACCGTCTCGGCCGGCTCGGTCACCGGCTCGTCCACGGCCACGGGGGCCGGGGCCTCGACCGGAGCGGCCGCACCGCGCGGGGCGCCCGCCGGAGCGGTGGCCTTACGGGTGGCACGGCGCCGGTTGCGGCGGCTGCTGATGCCCGCGGCGGCCTCGGCCTCGGCCGGGCTGCTGTAGAGCTCCTCGTCCGCGACGAACTCCGGCTCGGGCAGGGCGCGCGGCGCGGCGGCCTCGGCAGCCACCTCCGCCTCGGACTCAAAGCCCTCCGTGTCGACCGTCTCGACCTCGTGGTCGTGCTGGTCGAACTCGGTGCGGCCACCGCGGCGCTTGGAGCGCTTGCCGTTGCCACCGCCGCCGATCACGGTCGGGGTCTCCATGTGGACGATGACACCGCGGCCGTTGCAGTGGACGCAGGTCTCGGAGAAGGACTCCAGCAGACCCTGGCCCACCCGCTTGCGGGTCATCTGGACCAGGCCCAGCGAGGTGACCTCGGCCACCTGGTGCTTCGTACGGTCGCGGCCCAGGCACTCCAGCATGCGCCGCAGGACCAGGTCGCGGTTGGACTCCAGGACCATGTCGATGAAGTCGATGACGACGATGCCGCCCAGGTCGCGCAGCCGCAGCTGGCGCACGATCTCCTCGGCCGCCTCCAGGTTGTTCCTGGTGACGGTCTCTTCGAGGTTGCCGCCCTGACCGGTGAACTTGCCGGTGTTGACGTCGATGACGATCATCGCCTCGGTCTTGTCGATCACAAGCGAGCCGCCCGAAGGCAGCCACACCTTGCGGTCGAGCGCCTTGGCGAGCTGCTCGTCGATCCGGTACGTCGCGAAGACGTCGACCTCGGAGGTCCAGCGGGACAGCCGGTCGGCCAGGTCCGGAGCCACGTGGTTCACGTAGCCGTGGATGGTCTCCCAGGCGCCGTCGCCGCTGACGATGACCTTCGAGAAGTCCTCGTTGAAGATGTCGCGCACGACACGGACGGTCATGTCCGGCTCGCCGTACAGCAGGCTCGGCGAAGAGGTCGAGATCTGCTTCGACTTCTTCTGGATGTCCTCCCACTGGGCCTGCAGACGCTCGACGTCGCGGCGCAGCTCGTCCTCGCTCGCTCCCTCGGCGGCGGTGCGCACGATGACGCCCGCGTCCTCGGGGACGATCTTCTTGAGGATGGTCTTCAGACGCGCGCGCTCGGTGTCGGGCAGCTTGCGGCTGATGCCGGTCATCGAGCCCTCGGGCACGTAGACCAGGTAGCGGCCGGGCAGCGAGACCTGGCTGGTCAGGCGGGCGCCCTTGTGGCCGATCGGGTCCTTGGTGACCTGCACCAGGACCGACTGGCCGGACTTGAGGGCGGACTCGATGCGGCGCGGGCCGTTGGCCATGCCGAGCGCCTCGAAGTTGACCTCACCGGCGTACAGGACGGCGTTGCGGCCCTTGCCGATGTCGATGAAGGCGGCCTCCATCGACGGCAGCACGTTCTGGACCTTGCCCAGGTAGACGTTGCCGACGTACGAGGTGGCCTCTTCCTTGTTGACGTAGTGCTCGACGAGCACGTTGTCCTCAAGGACGCCGATCTGGGTGCGCTCGCCGGCCTGGCGGACGACCATGACGCGCTCGACGGCCTCACGGCGGGCCAGGAACTCGGCCTCGGTGATGATCGGCACGCGGCGGCGGCCCTGCTCGCGGCCTTCGCGGCGGCGCTGCTTCTTCGCCTCCAGGCGGGTCGAGCCCTTGATGGACTGGACCTCGTTGGAGGACTCGGCCTTCTCGCGCGCGGGGCGCGGCTCGCGGACCTTGACGACGGTACGCACTCCGTCCTCGTCGCCCGCTTCGGCTGCCTCGGCAGGGCCCTCGCCACTGCGGCGACGGCGACGGCGGCGACGACGGCTGGAGCTGGAGCCCAGGGCCTCGTCGGCCTCCTCGTCCTCTTCCTCCTCGGCGTCCCGCTCGGCGGTGTCCTGCTCGGCGGCCTCGGCTTCGTCCTCGGCGGACTCGTCGAGGTCGGCGGCCTCACCGCGACGGCGGCGACGGCCACCGCGACGGCGGCGGCGCGACGGGCGCTCGCCCGACTCGTCGCCCTCTTCGAACTCGCCGGACTCCTCGTCGAGCTCGGCGGCCTCGGCCTCCGGCTCCTCCTCCGCGAGCACCTCGGGAAGGGAGACCGGGGCGGACTCGGCGACCGGAGCGGACTCGGCGGCGCCGCGCCCACGGCGACGGCGGCGGCCGGCGGGCTGCGCGACGGGGGCCGCGGTGACCTCGGCCTCGAACTCGGTCTCCTCTTCCTCCTCGACCTCTTCGGCCGGGGCGGCGGCGCGAGCGGCCGCGGCGGCCATGGCAGCGGTCTCGGGGGTCTGGAACATCGGCTCGGCGAAGACCGGGGCCTGGAAGACGGCGACGGCGGGACGCGCGGCGCGGCGGGCGCGGGCCGGGGCGGCGGGCTCGGCGCTCTCGGCGACGGGCTGCGGGGCGGCGGCCGGAGCGGCGGAGCGGGTGGCGCGGCGGCGGCCGCCGCGCTTGGGCGAGTCCACGGCGTCGGCGACGGTCACGGCGCGGGCGGCCTTGGGGGCCTCCTCCACGACGGGCGCGGGCTCGGCGGCGGGGGCCTCGGCAGCGGCCTCGGCGGCCGGAGCCGCGACGGCGCGGGTGGCACGGCGACGGGCACGCGGAGCGGGGGCGGCCGGGGCCTCCTCCTCGGCCACGGCGGCGGGAGCCTCGGCCACGGCGGCCGGAGCCTCGACCAC